>CADEDC010000031.1:33732-55655 GCA_902825985.1 uncultured Acidobacteriota bacterium
GCCGCCGCCAGCAGGCATACGCTCGCGATCATCCAGTGCCGCACACCATGCCCGCGATTTGCCATGACCCGTCTCCCAGCAATGAGAGCGGGACGCCGGTACGGGCGTCCCGCGCATCGACCTCTGCCATCCGCCGGCGCGTCAGGGCTGCTGCTGGCTGGTGCTGCGCTGCGCCGCCCGGGCGCGGTCGGTGACACGCTGGTTGAAGTCGTCGTCGTCGAGATAGGTGATGGTCACCCAGGCAAAGCTCATCTCGTCGATCGACCGGGCGCCGCCGCCGACCCAGTTCTTCGGGTTCGGATTCCAGCGATTGTTGGCAGTGTTGTCGTGCCACGCCGTGATGTGGACGATCGTGCCGGCCGGCAGCAGCGGCGCGACGTCATCGGCGTACGGGTAGGTGATGTGCCAGCCGAACTGGTAGTTGCTGACACAGCTCAGCGTCTCGACCCGAGACGGCCCCGGCCGCGCCGAATCGGCGCGGACGTCGGGATAGATTGCCTCCATGCACATCGCCTTGCCACGGTTGTGCATGTGCGGCTGGAACGACGCGACGAGTGCCGGCCGCGGCAGCCGGAAATAGCCGTCGTGCCGCGCGATCTGGCCGGACGGGATGTCGAGGTCCGGCGCATCGCCCATGTGCTGCGTGAACGCGACGTATTTCGGCGTCTGCCCCTTCGGGAACACCTTCAAACCGAGCTGCACGCTCACCGGCGTCTCTTCCCCTCGCGGGTTCAGGTGCAGGTTGAAGTTGATCTTCGTCCCCGCCTTGATCAGGCGTCCCGAGTTCGGCGGGAACACGTCGCCGTTCTTTCCAAGGGCATACTCGTTGAGGAAGAGTCCCGTCGGGTCTTCTTCCTCGTCCTCGACGAGGTTGGTCGTGAAGTGGTGCACCACCTTGAAGCTGCGCGGGTCGGCCGGCTTGCTCTCGATGGCCATGACGTACATGTCTTCGGTGAAGCCCGGATCGACCAGGACGTCGACGATGTTGTCCGGGCCGGTCGGTGGCAGCACGTACGGCTTGTCCATCTTCACGACGATGTCGGGCTTCCCGATATACCAGGAATCGAGGTCGGAGAACTGCCTGGCCGGCGGCATGTCGGACGGATTGCCCTGGGGCGCCCCACCGTCCACCCAGCTGACGATGGTCGCGATTTCCTCGTCGCTCAACGACGGGTCGTCCTTGAACCTGGTGATGCCGACATTCCGATCGATGTGCCATGGCGGCATCTCGCGCGCCGACACCTTGGCCTTGATTGAGCGCGCCCACGGCCGCGCATCCTGGTAGGTCAGCAACGACATCGGCGCCACCGATCCGGGCCGATGACAGTTCTGACACGCCTTCTGCAGAATGGGAGCGACGTCTTTCGTGAAGGTGACGGCCGTGGCGACCGGCGACTGTGCGAACACCGGTGTGGCCACCGCTGCCCACACCAGGGCGACGCCACCGGCGAGGAATACGTGGGAACCCAGGGACAAACGCATCGGACCCTCCTCAACTCTCGAGAAGACCGCAAGACACCCGGGGTGGAACGAAGCAGAGCGCATGTTGCGGTTGTGGGACTATCAAGTCAACTACCCAGTATTGGGTAGCAAAATGGGCTAACACAGGTGCAAATCGGTCCCCTTCTCGGCGCCCACATGTCTGTCGCCGGCGGGCTCCCTCGCGCCGTCGAGCGTGCCCGGGTGCACGGGTGCCAGGCGCTGCAGCTGTTCACCAGGAATGCCAGCCAGTGGCGAGGTCGACCGTTGTCGACGGCCGAGGTCGCCGAGTTCCGCCGCCTGGTCGACGCGACCGGCATCCGGCCGGTGGTGTCGCACGCCAGTTATCTGATCAATCTGGCGACGATGGACCCGAC
Organism: uncultured Acidobacteriota bacterium; assembly: GCA_902825985.1. Taxonomy (GTDB): domain Bacteria; phylum Acidobacteriota; class Vicinamibacteria; order Vicinamibacterales; family CAVVIG01; genus VFZL01. The sequence goes on from CADEDC010000031.1 coordinate 35,589, forward strand.
GCTCCGCGCGCAGTCACGCGAGGCGATGGCCGACGAGTTGGACCGCGCCGAGATGCTGGGGCTGCTGGGCGTCGTGCTCCATCCTGGCTCATGCACATCGGGGACGCCGGCGGCCGGCCTGGCGGCGATCGGCGATGCGCTGCTGGATCTGCTGCGCCAGCGCCGGAGCGGCACGACGATGGTGTTGCTGGAACACACGGCCGGCCAGGGCACCGCCCTTGGAGCGACGTTCGAAGACCTCGCGGCGATCATCGCGCGGACCGGCGGACATGCCCGGCTGGGGGTCTGCCTGGACAGCTGCCACCTGCTGGCCGCCGGATACGACCTGACCTCCGACCGGGCGTACGAGGAGACGTTTGCACGGTTCGCACGCGTCGTCGGATTCGACCGGCTCCGGGTGCTGCATCTGAACGATTCGAAGCGGCCGCTGGGCAGCCGCGTCGATCGCCACGAGCACATCGGCAAGGGGTTCCTCGGCGTCGAGACATTTCGCCGCCTCGTGAACGACCCGCGGCTTTCCGGCCTGCCGATGCTGCTCGAAACCCCGAAGGGGGCCGGTAAGCCCAGCGGACCGATCCAGCCCGATCCGTTCGACGTCGCCAACCTGGCGCTGCTGCGCAGCCTCCTGCCCTCACGGTGAGGTTTCACGGTGCGTCACACGGGTGACCCGGTTGCGGTTCGTCACACCGCTGACGCTCACGGTTCGCCAAAGACGTCGGCTTCGAAGCAGCACACCAGCGCTCCGTGCCGCCACGCGTCTTCGCGCAGGCCGGCCTTGCGACAAGCCTGGGCGACGAACTGGTGCCGCGTCCAGCCCGATTGGCTGGCGACCTGCGGCAGCAGCAGCCCGCGTTTGGGTCCCTGCTCGACGATGAGACCGTGACGCCCGACGTCGATCTCCTCGAAATCGCGAACCGGTTCACTCGGTCCGAGTACCGAGATCTCGATCACGACGTCGCCGAGTTCGGCTTCCGTCAGCGGCGGAAACCGCGGGTCGGCGCTGCACGCCGCCACCGCTGCATCGGCCACCGCGTCATCGAGCGGCAGGCTGGCATCGAGCGTCCCGATGCAGCCGCGCAGTTCGCCGTGGCGATGCAGGGACACGAACACGCCGCTGTGCGGGGCGGGCGGCGGGTCCGACGGGTCGGGCGGCGGGTCGGGCGGCGGGTCTGGCGGCCGGTCGGGCAGGCCGCGGACGCGGGCGACGACGGCGGCCCGCGCAATCGACAGCAGCCGTTGGCGATGCCGTCGATCACCTGGCATCTGCGTCACCGGTCCGGCCGAAGGCGGCCGCCACGTAGCCGACGACCGATGACTTGTCGCCAGAAATGTCTCCGGAGTCGGCATAGTCCAGGACGACGGCGTCACGGGCGCCGCGCCGCTGCGCCGCTCGCATGACGGCGACGAGCGCACCACCGCCGCAGGCGTGCGCGGGCCGGGCGGTCAACGCCGCCTGCAGCGCATCCGGTGCGAACCGCTCGAGTTCGCCGACAATCACCCGGTCGAGCGCCGTCGCCGTGCCGGCGTCGTGGTAGTGGGAGAGGTCGGAGCTGGCGACCAGGACGGCGGCGCGCCCGGCGAGCACCTCCGCGAGCGCGATGGCGAGCGCCGTCGCGGTGGCCGCGGTCTGTCGGCCGATGAGCAGCGGGACGATCGACGCCCGAGGGCACACCCGGCGCGCGAACGGCAGCTGCATCTCGAGGGCGTGCTCGCGCGCATGCGGCCGCGGGTCGGCGTGCACGATCGGCGTCGCCGCCAGCAGGTCGGCGCAACAGTCACGGTCGACCGGCACCACGCCGAGCGGCGTCTCGAACCCGTCGACCGGGCAGACCGCCACGCCGTCGAAGTCGGCGAAGTGCGACGGTCCGACCAGGACGAGCAGGTCGCAGGCGCGGTCGCGCAACTGGACGTAGGCACAGGCCGCAACCGCGCCCGAGTACATCAGCCCGGCATGCGGCGCCACCAGGGCGTCGACGTGCGGCCACCGGGCACGACGGCCGACGCGGCGCTCGGCGGCGTCGAGATAGCCGTCGACCTCACCGGCCAGGGCGGCGGCAGCAGCGGGATACCACTGTCCGGCGACAGCGGCGCGGCGAATCACAGTCATCAGGCGATCTACAATCTACTGCCGACGCCGCGGCAATCCACTGCCGACTCCTCGGCGCGACGGCCTGGCAACCCGCCGCCTGTCGCACGTTCAACCGCCGGCGGCCGGCGCCCGGTCGCCCGACTGAAAGGTGTTAGCATCTGCCATGCCCGCAGGATTCTCGCGCGCGGAAATCGAACGCATCGCCGCACTGGCTCATCTCGAGCTGGGTGACGACGAGCTCGACCTTTTCGCGCGTCAACTTGGCGACATCCTCGACTACGCCAACCAGCTGCAGCAGATCGACACCACCGGCGTCCCGCCGACCGCCAGCGTCCTCATCGGCGACGAGGGAGAACGCGCGGACCTGGCGGTCGCCAGCCTCGATCGCGATGCGGCCCTCGCGAACGCCCCGGACGGCGCCGCGGACGCCGGTTTCTTCCGCGTGCCGCGCGTGATCGGCTGAGCGCCCACCGGGGATCATCGCGGATGACCACACCGACTCTCGTTGACCTGCGCGACGCCTGGCAGTCCGGCCGGCGTTCGGCGGTCGAGTTGTGCGAGGAGGCGCTGACCGCCATCGCCCAGCAGGATGCCGTGCTCGGCGCGTTCAATACCGTGATCGGCGAGGCGGCGCTGGCGCGCGCCGCCTCGATCGATCGTGACCGCGCCACGTGGGCCGGCCGCCCGCTGGCCGGGGTGCCGGTCGCCATCAAGGACAACCTCTGCACCCGGGGGATCCGGACGACGGCGTCGTCGCGCATCCTCGAGGCGTTCGTGCCGCCGTACGACGCGACGGCCGTGGCGAAGCTGCAGGCCGCCGGCGCCGTGATTGTCGGAAAGACCAATTGTGACGAGTTCGCGATGGGCTCGTCGAACGAGAACTCGGCGTTCCGGCCGGCGCGCAATCCGTGGGCGACCGACCGCATCCCCGGTGGCTCGAGCGGCGGCTCGGCGGTCGCCGTGGCCGCCGGCATGACGACGCTGGCGCTCGGCTCGGACACCGGCGGCTCCATCCGCCAGCCGGCCGCCCTCTGCGGCATCGTCGGCCTCAAGCCGACCTACGGCCGCGTCTCGCGCTACGGTCTGCTCGCCTTCGCGTCGTCGCTCGACCAGATCGGACCGTTGACATGGACCGTGCGGGACGCGGCGCTGGCGCTGTCGGTCATCGCCGGCGGCGATCCGGCCGACGCGACCAGCGCGCCGCAACCGGTCGCCGACTACCTCGCCGCCCTGACCGGCGACGTGCGGGGGCTGCGCATCGGTGTGCCGACCGCGCTCATCGACGGCCACCACGCCGGCGTCGATCCGGATGTCGCGTCGAAGTTCGGCGCCGCGTTGCAGACGCTGGTCGCCCGCGGCGCCAGACTGGTCGACATCGCCCTGCCGAACGCGGCGGCGGCGATTCCCACCTACTACCTCGTCGCCACCGCCGAGGCGAGCTCGAACCTGGCGCGTTACGACGGAGTCCGTTACGGGTATCGCGCGCCGGCGGACGGCCGCGACGATCTGCGCACCATGTATCGGCGCTCGCGCGAGCAGGGTTTCGGAGCCGAGGTGAAGCGCCGCATCATGCTCGGCACCTACGTCCTGAGCGCCGGCTACTACGATGCCTACTACCTGAAGGCCCAGCAGGTCCGCACCCTGATCCGCCGCGACTACGACGAGGCGTTCGCACACGCCGACGTCGTCGCCATGCCGACGAGCCCGACGCCGGCGTTCCGCCTCGGCGAGCGTGTCGCCGACCCGATGCAGATGTACCTGGCCGACATCTTCACCGTCAGCGCCAATCTCGCCGGCCTGCCCGCCATCAGCGTGCCGTGCGGCTTCACCGCCGCCGGCCTGCCGGTCGGCCTGCAGCTCACCGGGCGTCACCTCGATGAGGCGACGCTGCTGCGCGCCGCCGATGCCTACGAACGCGACGCCGGATGGCCGGAACACCGGCCGGCCCGCGTGACGACGGCGGCGGAGCCCGCATGACCGAGCCCGAGTGGGTCGGCTGGCCGGACGAGCAGCTGCTCTCGCTGCGGCTGTGCGACCTGCACGTCTCGCTCGCCGGCAGCACCGTCGAACCGCTCATCGATCAGATCAACGGCGAACTCGATGACCGGGGGTTGGTGCGGCCGCACTACTACCTGTCCGACGAATGGTTCACGCCGGATGGGGTGCCCGGCATCGCGGTGCCGTTCTACCTCGCGCACCCGCGGCTGGCCCGGCTCGAACTGTCACAGATGCTCGAGGTGGAGGGCGGCGACGAGGAGACCTGCCTGCGGATCCTGCGCCACGAGGCGGGTCACGCCATCGACAACGCCTATGAGTTGCGCAAGCATCCGCGCCGCCGCCGCCTGTTCGGCAGCCCGGACATCGCCTATCCGGAGTACTACACGCCGAAGCCGTACAGCACCAACTTCGTCCAGCATCTCGACCACTGGTACGCGCAGAGCCATCCGGACGAGGACTTCGCCGAGACGTTCGCGGTCTGGCTCGACCCGGCATCGCTCTGGGGACTGCGCTACGCCGGCTGGGGCGCGCAGCGCAAGCTGGAATACATGGACCGGCTGATGCACAGCCTCAGGGGCACCTCGCCGCGTATCGCCAGCGCCCGTCAGGTGGATCCCCTCGCACGCCTCAAACGGTCGTTGCGCGAGCACTACCGGAAGAAGCGGGAGCACTACGGCCTCGATCATCCCGACTTCTGGGAAACCGACCTGCGCAAGCTGTTCTCGGACGCGCCGGAATACGCCAAACACAAGTCCGCCGCGACGTTCGTCCGCTCGATCCGGCGCGAGGTGCGGACGACCGTCGCCAGCTTCACCGACAGTTACCAATACACCATCGATCAGCTGCTCGAGAAGATCATCGAGCGGTGCCGCGAACTCAACCTGCGGCTGACCGACGACGAGCAGACGGCCAAGATTGACTTCATGGTGTTCCTCACCGTGCAGACGATGAACTACCTGCACGGAGGGCGGCACCGAGTGGCGCTATGAGCGGAGCCCGACTGCGCGTTCTCGCCCTCGTCCACCGGCATCTCGTTCCGCCCGATACGTTGCCCGAGGGCACCGATCTCGTGTCGGCCCCCTGGCGCACCGAGTACGACGTCATTTCGACGCTGCGCGGCCTCGGCCACGAAGTCATGACGCTCGGCGTGCACGACGACCTCGGGGAGCTGCGACGGGCGAACTTCGAGTTCAAGCCGAACATCGCCTTCAACCTGCTCGAGGGGTTCGATGACGTGACGATCTTCGATCAGAACGTCGTCAGCCACCTCGAGCTGCTGAAGCTCGCCTACACCGGCTGCAATCCGCGCGGGCTCCTGTTGTCCCGCGACAAGTCGCTGTCGAAGAAGCTGCTCGCCTACCACCGGATTCCGGTGCCGGAGTTCGAGGTCTTCCGGGTCGGCCGGCCGGTCCGCCGGCCCAAGCGCCTGGCGTTTCCGCTCATCGTGAAGCCGCTGACGCAGGAGGCGTCGGTCGGGATCTCGCAGGCGTCGGTGGTCGACACCGACGAGAAGCTCAAGGAACGCGTCGCCTTCGTCCACCAGAGCATCGGCAATGCCGCCATCGTCGAGCAGTACATCGAGGGGCGGGAGTTGTACGTCGGCATCCTGGGGAATCAGGCGCTGCAGTCGTTTCCGGTGTGGGAGCTCTTCTTCACGAACATGCCGGCCGAGGCAAAACGCATCGCCACCGATCGCGTGAAGTGGAGCGTCAAGTACCAGCAGAAGTACGGCATCGAGAGTGGACCGGCGAAGGATCTGCCGGATGCGGTCGGCGACCGGATCCAGCACACCTGCAAGCGCGCCTACCGGGCGCTCGAGTTGAGCGGCTACGCGCGCATCGATCTGCGTCTCGACAACGACGGGCGGGTGTGGGTGCTCGAGGCGAACCCGAACCCGCAGATCGCACGCGGCGAGGACTTCGCGGCGTCGGCCGAGAAGGCGGGCGTCGCCTATGACGCGCTGCTGCAGCGCATCCTCAACCTCGGGATGCGCTGGCAACCGGAGAGCTTCGCCTGATCGCCTCCCGCGGGACCATGACACCGGCCGGCGCCGCGGCCACCGCCGCCTTCAGCGCGATCCGGCCATGGCCGGCGTTGCCGCGCGGCGGCGGACCAGCCAGACCACGGCGAGCAGCAGCACCAGCGGAAGCACCGGCAGGAGCGCCAGCGTCAGGACGGCAACCGCGGCAGCGCCGGCGAGCAGCGCGAGCAACAGCCAGCCGACGACGTGTGCGCCCCCGCGCAGCGCCATCGCCAGCAGCCAGACCAGGATCGCGAGCGGGAGCAGCACAAGAGCCAGCAGGCCCACCACCAGCGCAAGGACTCCGCCGACCAGGGTAACGACGAAGCCGAGCAGTGCGAACACGAGCCGGAACGGAAGCGTCAACAGCCAGAACATCGCCCCCCCTCGACCCGGACACAGCGCCCCGGGCTCTTCAGGATTGACGATCGGCCGCGTCGATGAGTTCCGGAGTGTGGAGCTGGTCGGCCGGGCCGCGGGGATCGGTCGGCGAGAGGTAGACGAAGGGTTCGCGGCTGACGACTTCGTCGAGGCTCTTGACGATCGGCGACCGCCCACCCGCCGTCTTCTTGAGTTTCACCAAGCCGATGAGGGTGCAGAACCCGATGACCAGCGCGAGGATGAATGTCGCGCTCGTTGCCAGCCCCACGAGGAAGCCGATGCCGATCTCCAGCGCGTCCGACATGGTGGATCCGGCGGGCCCGCGGCGACGATCCGGCCGGCTTCGGCACCGGCCCGGACGTCAGGCGTTGGTGGTGTTCTCGACGACGCGGGCGCCGCGCACCCAGAGCGGCACGGTGTATTGCACGAGCCGGCGGCGCACTTCTTCCATCGCCACGCGCTCGGGCTTGATCGGCATCGGTCCCTGATCGTTGCCGAAGCGGACACGCGCGCCGCGACGCAGCTGTTTGGCGCGCATGGCCGCGACGTCGACGAACAGAAAGCGGCTGGTAATCGGGACCGCGGGCTCCTGCGGCTCGATCGGCGTGTCGACCGGCACCGGACTCTCGGTCTGTTCGGACTGAGGAATGATCGATTCTTCCATCTCGGGCCTACACGATAGCACACCGGCGCGGCGGGACGGGCGGGCCGACCCCATCCGACGGGTCGGGGGCCTGCCCCGCCCTGCCCGCCGCTGCATGGTCAGGCGGCGACTTCGACCTTCACCTGGCGCGGCTTGGCTTCGTCGCGCATCGGCAGCTTGACCGTCAGCACGCCGTCGCGGTAGTCGGCCGACACCTTGGTGGCGTCGATCGCCGGCGGCAGCGAGAAGGTCCGGCTGAAGCTGCCGTAACGGCGCTCGATGCGATGGAACTGCTCTTCCTTCACCTCGCTGGACAGCTTCTTCTCGCCCTTGATGGTGAGCGTGCCGTTGTCGACCGTGATGTCGATGTCCTCGCGCTTGATGTCGGGCAGTTCGGCCTTGAGCACGAGCTCGTGCTCGCCGTTCTGGAAGATGTCGACCGGCGGGACCCAGGCCCCCGAGGTCAGCAGCCCTTCATCGCTGCGACCGTAGGCGTCGCTGAATGCGCGGTTGACGCGATCCTGCAGCTGGGCGAACTCACGAAACGGGTCACTCCAACGAACCATAGCCATTGCTGTTCTCCTTCCTGTTGATGGCTGCGAACGGGCGGCCCGGTGCGGCTCGCCGGCGGCCCGGGAGGACCTGCCTCCCGCAGCCGCCGGCGCAGCGGACCGGCCGCTGCGGGTCTTCAGCGGGTTTCGGCGTACTCGGCGTCGACCACTTCGGCGTCACGCACCCCGGCGTGCTCGGTGCCGGATGCGGCGCCGCCGGCCGGGGCGCCCGGCGTGGACGACGCCGACTTGTAGAGCGACTCGGCGATGGCGTGCGATGCGTGTTGCAAGGCCTCCGCCGCCGACGTGATGCGTGCCAGATCGTCGCTCTCGTTGGCCGCGCGCACATCCGCGACGGCCGCCTCCGCCTTCGAGCGGTCGCCGGCGGCGATGGTGGCGGGGTTGTCGCGAAGCGTCTTCTCGACCTGGTAGGCCAGGGCGTCGGACTGGTTGCGCGCGTCGATCAGCGCCTTGCGCGCCTGATCCTCGGCCGCGTGGCTCTGCGCATCCCTCACCATCCGGTCGACGTCGTCCTTCGCCAGCCCACTCGAGCCGCTGACGGTGATCTTCTGCTCCTTCCCGGTCGCCATGTCCTTCGCCGTGACGTTGACGATGCCGTTGGCGTCGATGTCGAACGCGACTTCGATTTGCGGCACGCCGCGCGGCGCCGGCGGCAGGCCGATCAGGTGGAAGCGCCCGAGCGTCCGGTTGTCGCGCGCCATCGGTCGCTCGCCCTGCAGCACGTGTACCTCGACGCTCGTCTGGCTGTCGGTCGCGGTCGAGAACGTTTCGCTCTTCCGGGTCGGAATCGTCGTGTTCCGCGGGATGAGCGTCGTCATCACGCCGCCAAGCGTCTCGATACCGAGCGAGAGCGGCGTGACGTCGAGCAGCAGGACGTCCTTGACCTCACCGGCCAGGACACCACCCTGCACCGCCGCGCCAATCGCGACGACCTCGTCGGGGTTGACCCCCTTGTGCGGATCCTTCCTGAAGAATTCCTTCACCAGCTGCTGGACCTTCGGCATCCGGGTGGAACCACCGACCAGCACGACCTCGTCAATCGACGCCGGGTCGACGCCGGCGTCGGTGAGCGCCTGCCGCACCGGCCCCATCGTCCGCTGCAGCAGGTCATCGACGAGCGCTTCGAGCTTGGCGCGCGTCAGCTTGACCTGGAGGTGCTTCGGCCCGGTCGCATCGGCGGTGATGAAGGGCAGATTGACCTCGGTCTCGAGCGACGACGACAGCTCGATCTTCGCCTTCTCCGCCGCCTCCTTCAGCCGCTGGAGGGCCATGCGATCCTTCGTGAGGTCGACCCCCTCGTTCTTCTTGAACTCCGCCGCCAGCCATTCGATGATGCGGTCGTCGAGGTCGTCGCCGCCGAGGTGCGTGTCGCCGTTGGTCGCCTTGACTTCGACCACGCCTTCGCCGACCTCGAGGACCGAGATGTCGAAGGTGCCGCCGCCGAAGTCGTAGACGGCGATGGTCTCGTCCTTCTTCTTGTCGAGGCCGTAGGCGAGCGCCGCCGCCGTCGGTTCATTGATGATGCGCAGGACGTTGAGGCCGGCAATCTGGCCGGCATCCTTCGTCGCCTGACGCTGGGCGTCGTTGAAGTATGCCGGCACGGTGATCACCGCGTCGGTGACCGTGGCGCCCAGGTAGTCCTCCGCCGCCTGTTTCAGCTTCTGCAGGACCATCGCCGAGATCTCCGGCGGCGAGTAGCTCTTGCCGCGAGCGTTCACGCGCGCGTCGCCATTCTGGGCGCGCGTCACGGTGTAGGGGACACGGGTCGACTCGCTCGACACCTCGTCGTGCTTCCGTCCCATGAAGCGTTTGATCGAGAAAATGGTGTTCTCGGGGTTGGTGACCGCCTGCCGCTTCGCCACCTGACCGACGAGCCGCTCGCCGTCCTTGGAGATCGCCACGACCGACGGCGTGATGCGAGCGCCTTCCTGATTGACGATGACTGCCGGCTGCCCGCCTTCCATGACGGCGACGACCGAGTTGGTGGTTCCAAGGTCGATGCCGATGACTTTTCCTGCCATGTTCATGAACCCCCGTTTCAATAGTTCTGCAGGGAGTATAGGTTCTACATGAGTGCGTGTCAAGCATTTTATATTAGTGTTTAACACTCATATATTCCTCAGCCACCGTTCCCACCGCACGCCCAAAGCTCGAGCGCCAGCCCTGAGACGCCGCCCCGACAACCCCGCGGGCCCGGCATCGAAGTCCCGCTCCTCGATCTGTGAGATCATCCGGTCCATGCGCTCGCGAATGCAGGCTGTCGTACTGCCGTCAGAGGTCGGAGAGTTCGCTGAAGAAGTTCGGCGGATTTTTCTCGAGCTCGGCCGCTCGTCCGGTGCGGACGCCCTTGCCGGTGAATGCGTGCCGCCGGTCGACGTCTACGAAACCGACGAGTCGCTCGAAGTCGCCATCGATCTACCGGGTGTCGATCCGCAAAGCGTCCGCGTCGTGGTCAAGGGTGGTGCGATTCTCATTGCCGGCGAGAAGATTCCACGGCGCGGACGCGGCGATTCCAGCTTTCACCTCGTCGAACGTGGATTCGGCCGCTTCGCCCGTCTCGTTCGACTGACCACCGCCTGCGATGCCGGCCGCGCACGGGCGGTGCTCGCCGCCGGCGAGCTGCGGGTCACGCTGCCGAAAATCGTCGACCGTCGGGGCCAGACGATGCAGATCCCGATCACCGCCGGTCGACCGGTCGCCTGATGCGGCTCCTCTTCATCGGCGACATCGTCGGAAAGCCCGGCCGTGAACTGGTCCGCCGCGGACTCGCCTGGCTCGTCGAACAGCACGAGATCGACCTGGTGATTGCGAACGCCGAGAACGCCGCGGCGGGATTCGGCATCACCCGCGAAATCGGCGATCAGCTGATGGAGTGGGGCGTCGACGTGATGACGTCGGGCAATCACATCTGGGACAAGCGCGAGGCGATCGACTACATCGGCGCCGAGCCACGCCTGTTGCGGCCGGCGAACTTCCCGGCCGGCGTGCCGGGCAACGGCAGCTATCTCGCACGCACCCGTGACAGCGGACAGCCGGTCGGCGTCATCAACGTCATGGGTCGCGTGTTCATGAATCAGCTCGACGATCCGTTTGCGGTGGTCCAGCGGGAAATCGAGGCGCTGCGCCACCGTACGCGGGTGATCTTCGTCGACTTCCACGCCGAGGCGACGTCCGAGAAGATTGCGATGGGCTGGCACCTCGACGGCAAGGTCACGGCAGTTGTCGGCACGCACACCCATGTCCAGACGGCCGACGAGCGCATCCTGCCGAAGGGCACCGCGTATCTCACCGACGTCGGCATGACCGGACCGCACGACTCGGTCATCGGCGTCGAGACGGCGGCGGCCCTTGGCCGCTTCCTCAATGCGATGCCGGCCCGCTTCGAGACCGCCACCGGCAATCCCCGGCTCAACGCCGTGGTCATCGAAGCCGCCGACGACACCGGCAAGGCCACCGACATCGAGCGGCTCAGTTACAGCCTCGACGAACTGCTGGCGATGAGCGGCAACTCGCATGGCTGACCTCTTCGATCTGCCGTTCGACGACGAGGAAGACGCCGGTCTCGAGACCGAGATCGTCGTGCCCGACGCGCCGTCCTCCGGTCCGCCCGCCACGCGCCAGGGGCCCGGCGGCCCGAATCCCGGCCGACGGCCCACCCCGCCGACGCTGGCGCCGCCACCGGGCGGTGAACGGCAGCGCAGCAGCATCTCCGCGTCGCCATCCTCGTCGGCGGCGCGGCCCGCCGGTGCGCGTCCGCAGGCCACGCCGGCCGGGCGGCCCGGATCCGCGGCGACGCGGGCGCTGACCGTCGGCCAACTCACCGCCCAGATCCGCAATCTGCTCGAGAGCACGTTCGTCGAGGTGTGGGTCGAAGGCGAGCTGTCGAACTGCCGCCTGTGGAATACCGGGCACCTCTACTTCACCTTGAAGGACGGGTCGGCCCAGATCAAGGGCGTGATCTTCCGGTCGTCGCTGCGCTATCTCCGTTTCAAGCCCGAGGACGGGCAGAAGGTCGTGGCCCGCGGACGGGTCTCCGTCTACGACCCGAAGGGCGAATATCAGCTGGTGTGCGAGCACCTGGAACCGCAGGGGCTCGGGGCGCTGCAACTCGCGTTCGAACAGCTCAAGGCGCGGCTGCAGGAGGAAGGGCTGTTCGACGCCGGGCGCAAGCGGCCGCTGCCGGCGCTGCCTCGCAAGATCGGCGTCGTGACGTCACTCGACGGCGCGGCCATTCGCGACATCCTGAAGGTGCTGGGCCGTCGGCACTCGACGGCCCACATCGTGATCCGGCCGGCTCGCGTCCAGGGCGACGGCGCCTCGCTCGAGATTGCGCGCGGCCTGAAGGCACTCGGCGGCGTCGCCGGCGTCGACGTCATCATCGTCGGGCGCGGTGGCGGATCGATCGAGGACCTGTGGGCGTTCAACGAGGAGATCGTGGCGCGCGCCATCGCCCTCTGTCCCGTGCCGGTCATCTCCGCGGTCGGCCATGAGACCGATGTCACGATTGCCGACTTCGTTGCGGATCTGCGCGCGCCCACCCCCTCGGCAGCCGCCGAACTCGTGATCGCCGCCAAGATCGACTTCCGCACGCGTATCGATCGGCTCACCGACCGGCTCCGCGGCGCCGCCTCCGGGCGTGTCCATGCCCTCAGCCGGCGGCTGCACACGGCGACCGGTCGGCCGTCGTTTGCCGGCTATCCCGGCCGCCTCGCGAACCGCGGCCGTCATGCCGCCGAGCTCACGCATGCACTGGCCCGCTCGGGCCGCGCGACGATCCTCGTCCGCGAGCGACGGCTGCAGCTGCTGCAGCGGCGGCTCGACACCTGCGATCTGCGGCGGCGGCTCGGCAGTGTGCGGGCGCGGCTGGTCAGCGCCGACAGCCGCGTCACCGCGGCCCTCACCCGTCGCCTGCACCGCGCCGATGCTGTGCTGCGCGACTGCGCCGCCCGGCTCGACAGCCTGAGCCCGCTCGCCGTCCTGGGTCGCGGCTACGCAGTCTGCTGGAACGCCGACCGCACCCAGGTCGTGCGGACCGCCAGTCAGACGGCGCCCGGTGATCGGGTCACGGTCACCCTCGGCCGCGGCGAGATCGACTGCGACGTTCGCGCCGCGCGCGACGAGCGTGATTCCCCGCCGGCGCCGTGACTGCGCTATCGTAGGGCGTCTCCATGTCCGACCCATCGATCAAAGATTTCGAGGCCGCGATCGCCGAGCTGGACGGCATCGTGAAGAGGCTGGAAGAGGGCGACCTGCCACTCGAACAGTCACTCGCGCTGTACGAGCGCGGCGTCCATCTGTCGCGCTTCTGTCACGCCCGTCTCGAAGACGCGGAACGGCGCATCGAGATCCTCACCGACCGCGGGGAGCTGAAGCCGGCCCCGGCGGCCCTGCAGTCCGACGACGTGGACCGCTGACGTGCCGCACGCGACGCTGGCGGCTTTCCTGGAGAGCACGCGGACGCGCGTCGAGCAGGCCCTCGACGCCTGGCTGCCGCGGCCGCCGCGCGTGCCGGCGCTGGTGAGCGAGTCGATGCGCTACAGCCTGTTCGCCGGCGGCAAACGCCTGCGTCCGGTGCTCACCCTCGCCGCTGCCGATGCGGTGGCGCGCCGTGGATCCGCCGCCGACGAACGCGCCCATGCGGCAGCCCGCGATGCCGCCCTGCCGGCGGCGTGCGCCATCGAACTGATCCACACCTATTCACTGATCCACGACGACCTGCCGGCGATGGACAACGATACGCTGCGACGCGGCCGTCCGACCGCGCACGTCGTCTACGGGGACGGCATCGCCATCCTCGCCGGCGACGGCCTCCAGGCCGCGGCGTTCGAGTTGCTGGCCCGCCAGCCGCCGCACCCGGATGCCGCCGTGTCGGGACGCCAGCTCCGGGTCATCGCGACGGTCGCCGACGCCGCCGGACCAGCCGGAATGGTCGGTGGACAGGCGATCGATCTCCAGGCGGCCGGACGGGCCATGGGCCGCCCGCTGACGCTCGACGGCGAGGCGCTGCGCGGCATGCACGGCCGCAAGACCGGCGCCATGATCCGCGCCTCGGCCAGTTGCGGCGCCATCATGGCGGGCGCCGACGACGCCACCGTGGCGGCGGCCGATCGCTACGCCGCCGAACTCGGCCTCGCCTTCCAGATCATCGACGACATCCTGGACGTCGAGGGTGACGCGGCGACGCTCGGCAAGACGGCCGGCAAGGACGCCGCTGATGCGAAGCCGACCTATCCGGCGCTGTTCGGCCTCGACCGGTCGCGGGCGCTCGCCGCCGAGTGCATCGAACGGTGCCGCACGACCGTCCACGAGGCCGGACTTTCCGACAGCTGGCTGTGGCCGATCGCGCAGTGGATGCTGGACAGGAAGAGCTGACGCCCGTCCCGGGTGCCGGGCCACGGATGCGGAAGGCAGGTGGTCGGCTCGGCGTCCCGCTCCCGCGCGGCGCGCGCCACACCGCAGCTCGAGGGGCCGCATGAAGCGTCAACGTCTGGACCTCCTCGTCGTCGAACGCGGCCTCGCCCCCTCACGCGAACGGGCCCGGGCGCTGATTCTCGCCGGACACGTGCGCATCGACGGCCAGGTGGAGTCGAAGGCCGGCACGCTCGTGCGCCCGGCGGCGGCGATCACGCTCGACACCCCCGACCATCCGTACGTCAGCCGCGGCGGCGTGAAACTGGCGCACGCCCTCGAGGTCTTCGGTCTGGATGTGCGAGGCCGGCGTGGCCTCGACGTGGGCGCCTCCACCGGCGGCTTCACCGACGTCCTGCTCCGGCGTGGCGCCGAGAGCGTCATCGCGCTCGACGTCGGGCATGGACAGCTGGACTGGCGGATCCGCAGCGACCCGCGTGTCATCGTTCGCGAGCACGTGAACGCCCGGGCGCTGACACGCACGGACGTCCCCCACGACGTCGGCATCGTGACCATCGACGTCTCGTTCATCTCACTGCGGCACATCCTGCCGGCGCTGCCGCCGTTCCTGCTCCCGGGCGCCGACCTCGTGACCCTGGTGAAACCGCAGTTCGAGGCCGGGCGCGAGCAGGTGGGCAAGGGCGGACTGGTGGACGATCCGGCGGTGCATGCGGCGGTCGTCGCGCAGGTGATCGCCGCCGCCGGCCGCCTGGGCCTGAGCTGCCACGGCCAGACGCCGTCGCCGATCACCGGCGCCACCGGCAACCAGGAGTTCCTGGTGCATCTGAAGGTGTGACGCCGCTGGCGGCGACCGCCGATCTGCAATAGCATGGGCGGCGATGTCCGCGTCGCCGCCGCCACCGATCACGCGCGTCGGGATCGTGGCCAAATCCGGGCTGCACGCCGCCGCCAGCCATCTCGTGGACATCGCGATGTGGCTGGAGCAGCGGGGAGTGCTGCCCGTCTTCGAATCGGTCACCGCGACGCTGTTGCCGGCGCTCGCCGACCGGCAGACGGCGTCGAAGTCCGCCCTCGCCAGCAGCGTCGACATGGTGCTCATTCTGGGCGGCGACGGCACGCTGCTGGGCATGGCCGACTGCATTGCCGAATCCGGCTCGGACATCCCGTTGCTCGGCGTGAACTTCGGCAACCTCGGGTTCCTTACCGAAGTCACCCTCCAGGAGCTCTATCCGGCGCTCGAGACCGCACTCTCCGGCCGCGGGCGCATCGAAGCGCGGGTGATGCTGCACTCGGCGGTTCGCCGCGCCGGCCAGACCTTCGCCCAGCACGTCGCGCTGAACGACATCGTCGTCACCAAGGCCGCCCGGTCGCGCATGGTGGACCTGTCGGTGTGGATTGACGACGACTTCGTCACCCGGGTCAAGGCCGACGGCCTGATCGTCGCCACCCCGACCGGGTCGACCGCCTACAACCTCGCCGCCGGCGGACCGATCGTCCAACCGAACGTCGAGGCGCTGGTGCTGACGCCAATCGCGCCGCACACGCTCACGAATCGACCGGTGGTGATTCCGGCGACCGTCACGGTCCGCGTGCAGCCGATGATGGACGGGCGCGACGAGGTGTACGTCACCTTCGACGGGCAGACGGCCTACCAGCTGCAGCCGGGCGACGAAATCGTCGTCCGCAAAGCCGCGGCACGACTGCGGCTGCTGCGAGCGACGACCCGCAGCTATTACCAGGTGCTGCGGACGAAGTTGAAGTGGGGCGAACGGTAGGCCGCGGCCGGACGGGCCTACGGCGCCGGGCGGCGGGCCGCCAGGCGACGCTGCCGGAAATACTCGATCTGGAACTTCTGCACGTTGCGGTTGTGCTCGGCCAGTGTTCTCGAGAAGACGTGCGAGCCGTCATTGCGGCTCACGAAGTAGAGGAACTCGGATTCCGCCGGCTGTGCGGCCGCACGCAGCGACGCGTCTCCCGGCGCCGCGACCGGACCGGGCGGCAGGCCCGGATAGCGATAGGTGTTGTAGGGCGAGTCGAACTGCAGGTCGTCGCGACTGAGGTTGCCGTCGTAGCGACCGGCGCGCAGCAGCGCGTAGATCACGGTCGGGTCGCACTGCAGCGGCATGTTGATGCGCAGGCGATTGGCGTAGACGCTGGCGACCACCGGACGTTCTTCCGGCTTGCCGGTTTCCTTCTCGACGATTGACGCGAGCGTCACCAGCTGGCGCACCGACAGGCCGCGCGCCCGCGCGGCATCGCGAATCTCGGGCGTCAGCGTCCGGGTGAACCGGTCGACCATGGTGCGCACCAGGGTTGCCGCATCGGTGCGGCGCGAGATCGCGTAGGTGTCGGGGAACAGATAGCCTTCGAGATCGGTCGCCGCCGGATCGAGGTCGCGAACGAGCGCCGGATTCGCCGCCGCGGCCAGGAAGTCGGCAGCCGCACCGAATCCGGCGGCCTCGAAGAGGCGCGACATCTCACGCACCGTCAGCCCCTCGGGGAAGGTCAGCGGCACCAGATCCACCTCGCCGCGGGCGATCTTCCGGATGACGTCGAGCGCGCTCATCGGCGCATCGAACCGGTACTCGCCCGCCTGCAGGCGGCGGGCCTGTCCGCTGCGCCACACGGCGACGCGATAGGTCCACTCGTCACGGACGACGCCGGCGGCGATCAGCTTCTGGCCGATGGCCTGCGGCCCGAGCCCGGACGGGATCTCGATCAATACGGAGCCGGCGGCGGCCGGACTGCGGTAGGGTGCTTCGGCCGCCTTGTAGTAGCGGTAGCCGACCATCCCGGCGACGCCACCCGCGAGGATCACGAAAAGCAGTGAGATGACGGAGATTCGCTTCATCGCTCAGTCGTCAGGCCCCGGTTCACCAATCGTCTCGGCGGTTGGCGCGAGCGGGTCGGCGGCGCCTCCAGAAGGCGGCGAGGCGGATCGGCGGTCCAGGAAATCCTGGAGAAAGACGGCCGCGGCGGCGGCATCCAGCCGTGCCTTGCGTTTCCGCCAATCCTTCTCGCGCAGCGCCAGCCGCTGCTCCGCTTCCCGGCTGGACAGCCGCTCGTCCTCGCCGACCACGGCAATCGACGTCCGTGTGCGGAGTGCATCGATCAGGCCACGGGCCGTCAACGTCGCCGCGGACGCGCTACCGTCCAGCCGGACCGGGATGCCGACCACGATGACCTCCAGGCCATCGTCAGCCGCAGCCAACTCCTCGATTTCCTCGACCAGGCGATCGAGCGCCGTCGGCGCCGAGACGAGCAGCGTCTTGAACGGACGAGCCAGGGTGCCGGAGACGTCGCTGACCGCGAGTCCGACCCGTCGCGTGCCGACATCAACGCCGAGCGCTCGCATCAGTTTCCCTTCGCACGCCGGCACGGCCTGGCACCACGACGCACAGCGTATCAGAAGGTGCGTGCTGGACGGTCGGGCCGGCGAAACCGATACAGCGGACAGATGTCTCCTGCAGCAATCTGGCGACGGACCGCCGCCTGCGCCCTGCTGGTCGCCGCCGTCGTGCGACCCCCCCTGCCCGGCATGCCTCTGCATGCCCAGGAACAGACCGGCACTGTCGCGGCTGACGCACTCCGACGGCAGGCCCACGACCGGCTGCTGACGCTGCAGACCGAGGCCGACCGCCTCGCCAGACAGGCAAGCGGACTGCTCGGCGAGCTGCGCAGACTCGAGTTGGCACGTCAGATTGCCAATGAGGAGCTGCGCCAGGCGGACGCCGCGCTGGCCGACGCCACACGTGACCTGGACGACATCACCACCGAGGTCGCCGGGCTCGAACAGGCCCGCGACGCCGAAGGCCCGCGGCTACGGGCACGCTTCGCCGAACTGTACAAACTCGGCCGTGGACGCTACATGCGGATGTTGCTGTCGGCGCGTGACATGCGGGTCGTCAGTCAGGCCGGTCGGACCGTGGCTGCGGTCGCGGCACGCGACCAGGCGCGTGTCCGCGCCTACGAAGCACGCCTGGTGGCGCTGACGGAGGCCAAGGCGGTGGTGCGCACGCGCCAGGCGACGCTGAACTCCCGGCACGAAGGCGCCCGCCGTGCGCAGGCATCGGCGGCGCGCGCCATCACGGCGCAGAATGCCCGGGTGCGCGAGATCGATCAGCGTCGGGACCTCAACGCTCAGCTCGTCGGTGAGCTGCAGGCGGCTCAGCAGAAACTCGACGCCACCCTCACCACCGTCGGCACGCTCGCGTTCACGGCGCTTCCGATCGGCCCGTTCCGCGGCGCCCTGCCCTGGCCGGCCGTTGGCACCCCGCAGCCCCGGGCAGCCGCGGCCGGCGCCCACCGTCCGGGAATCGAGATTGCCGGCGCCGAGGGCGCGGCGGTGCAGGCGGTACACGATGGCACCGTAGCTTTCGCGGGCAGTTTTGACGGGCTCGGCAATCTCGTCATCATCGATCACGGTGAGCAGACCTTCACGCTGTACGGTCACCTGCTCGAATTCGCCGTCGGACGCGGGACGACCGTGACGGCCCGCCAGGAGGTCGGCCGGCTGGGGGCGTCCGCCGTCGGCACACCGTCCCTGTATTTCGAGCTGCGGGTGCATGGCAAGGCGGTCGATCCGATGCCCTGGCTGGAGCGTTCCCGCTAGAAAATTCCGCGTGTCAGCGGCTCGGCACGCCTGTAGACTGTCCTCATGTCTGCTCAGACACGTCGATTCGTCCTGTGGGTGTCGGCGCCGGTGGTCGCCTTCGTCCTCGCCGGCGGGCTGCTCAGCAAGGTCACCTCGGGCCAGGGCGTCTACCAGGACCTCAAGATTTTCAACGACGTGTTCAACCTGATCTCGAGCAATTACGTCGAGAAGGTCGACATCGACAAGGTGATGCACGGCGCGATGGACGGTCTGGCGGACAGCCTCGACCCGGACAGCGCGTTCCTCTCGGCCGAACAGGTCAAGCAGCTCGAGAGCGGTGTGACGCCGCCGGCCGGCGACGTCGGCCTGGACCTCACGCGGCAGTATTACCTGCGGGTCATTGCCGCCCGCGACGGCTCACCCGCGGCTCGCGCCGGCCTGCAGACCGGCGACTTCGTTCGCGTCATCGATGGCAAGCCGACGCGCGAGATGTCCGTCTGGGAAGGGATGCGCGCGCTGCGCGGCACGCCCGGCACCCGGGTCAAATTGACCGTGTTCCGTGGCAGCGCCAACGACCCGCACGAAATCGAGCTGACGCGCGACGTCGGCACGGCAGCCGACGTCACCGGTCGGATCGCGGCGCCTGGCGTGGGGTACATCCGCATCGCCGCGTTTGGTGCGAAGACCGCCGATCAGGTGAAGGCGCAGACGACGGAGCTGGGGAAGGCCGGCGCGTCGCGTTTCATCGTCGACGTGCGGCGGACCTCCGGCGGCTCGCTCGACGCTGGGTTGGCGGTTGCCCGGCTGTTCGTCAGCTCGGGCACGCTCGCCATGCGTGAAACCAAGGGTGGCACGAAGGAGCCGCTTGCGACCAGGGCCGGCGATGGCGCCGTCACGCAGCCGGTCCAGCTGCTCGCCGACATCGGCACGTCGAGTGCCGCGGAGCTCTTCGCCTCGGCGCTCGTCGGCAACAAGCGCGCAGAGATCGTCGGCGAGCACACGATCGGCCGCGCCGCCATCCAGAAGCTGATCAAGCTGCCCAACGGGACCGGGCTGTATCTCACGACGACCCGCTACCTGAAGCCCGACGGCACGCCCCTGCACGAAAAAGGGATCGAGCCGCATGTCGCGATCGACCAGCCCGACGTCGAGTTCGGCCAGCTGCCACCGGCAACCGACCCGGTACTCGAAAAGGCTCTCGAACTCGCCGGCTCGTCCCTCAAGAAGGCCGCCTAGCCCCGCCTCTCGCGCGACTTTCGCGTTTTCAAGTCCGGCTGGCCTTTGCTATACTGTCGGTTCGTCTAACGCCTGATTTTTCAAGACGTAGGCGCGTAGCTCAGGGGTTAGAGCGCCTGCTTGACACGCAGGAGGTCGGTGGTTCGAATCCACCCGTGCCTACCA
>CADEDC010000031.1:55755-63123 GCA_902825985.1 uncultured Acidobacteriota bacterium
GTGCAGTGCGGCATCGGTCCGGCCACCGATGAAGGCTTCTTCTACGACTTCGTCGTCCCGCGGCCGTTCGTGCCCGAGGATCTCGAGGCGATCGAGAAGAAGATGAAGGAGCTGGCGGCGCAGGATCTGGTCTACGAACGCCAGATGTGGCCGCGCGACGAAGCGAAGTCGTTCTTCGCTGGCCGCGGCGAGCCGCTGAAGGTTCAACTGATCGAGGAGAAGACCGAGGGGCAGCGCGAGGTGTCCTGTTACACGATCAAGGACAGGGACACGTTCGTCGATTTCTGCGTCGGTCCGCACGTGCCGTCCACCGGCCGGTTGAAGGCGTTCAAACTGCTGCACACCTCGAACGCCTACTGGAAGGGCGACGCGCAGAACCAGCCGATGCAGCGGATCTACGGCACGGCCTTCTTCTCCGACAAGGAGCTGAAGGATTACCTCACGCGCATCGAAGAAGCCAGGAAGCGGGACCATCGGAAGCTGGGCAAGGATCTCGGGCTGTTCATGTTCCACCCGTGGGCCCCCGGCGCCGCCTTCTGGCTCGATCGTGGCACCACGCTGTACCACACGCTCGCCAGCTACATGCGCGAGGTGTTGTTCCCGGCCGGCTACGTCGAGGTGCGGACACCCCTCATCTTCAACAAGGCGCTCTGGCAGACCTCCGGTCACTGGTCGCACTACCGCAAGAACATGTTCGTCATCGACACGGCGGCAAGCGCGCTATCGGACGCGGCCGGCGCCGCCGACGCCGGCGCCAGCGCCGCCAGCCCGGCGCCGGACAGCCGCGATCACGACCACGACCACGACCACGAGATGTTGGGCGTGAAGGCGATGAACTGCCCCGGCCACATGTTGGTGTTCGGAAGTGAGGTCCGCAGCTATCGCGACCTGCCGCTTCGCCTGCACGAGCAGACGCCACTGCACCGCAATGAAGCGTCCGGCGTGCTTTCCGGTCTCACCCGGGTGCGGCAGTTCTCGCAGGACGACGCCCACTGCTTCGTCACGCAGGAGCAGATCGGCTCCGAGGTCGAGCAGCTGCTCGGGCTCGTCCAGCGGGTGTACGGCGATTTCGGCCTCGCCTTCGAGGCCAAGTTGTCGACCCGGCCAGACGAGTTCCTCGGCGACATCTCGACCTGGGACTCGGCCGAGGCGCAGCTCGAGGCGGCGCTCGACCGCGCCGGCCAGCCATATACGGTGAACGCCGGCGA
This sequence comes from uncultured Acidobacteriota bacterium, assembly GCA_902825985.1. GTDB lineage: Bacteria > Acidobacteriota > Vicinamibacteria > Vicinamibacterales > CAVVIG01 > VFZL01. The sequence continues at coordinate 56,964 of CADEDC010000031.1, forward strand.
CGGCGCCTTCTACGGACCGAAAATCGACTTCGATGTGACCGACGCCATCGGCCGCAAGTGGCAGTGCGCCACCATCCAGCTGGACTACCAGCTGCCGGCCCGTTTCGGCCTGAAGTACATTGGCGCCGACAACGCCGAGCACATGCCGGTGGTGATCCACCGCGCCATCTTCGGCAGCTTCGAGCGGTTCATCGCCATCCTCGTCGAGCACTACGCCGGTGCCTTCCCTCTCTGGCTGGCACCGGTTCAGGCGATGGTGCTGCCGATCGCCGATCGGCATCTCGAGTACTGCCGGTCGGTCCTGGCTCAACTGCAGAATGCCGGGCTTCGGGTCGCTCTGGACGAGCGCCAGGAGAAAATTGGATATAAGATCCGGGAGGCTCAGCTTCAGAAGGTCCCGTATATGCTGGTCGTCGGCGACCGCGAAGCGGCCGAAGCGGCGGTTTCGGTCCGCACCCGGACCGGTGGGGACCAGGGAGCCAGCCCGGTGGCGGCGTTCCTCGCCCGCGCCGGCGAAGAGATACGCACGCGGGCACTTCCGGTGCAGGTCACGGCCGCCGGCGTGTGAGGTGGTGATCGTGGGTCGGGCGGCCGGGGCGGCCCGGGTAGGAACGAACAGACTCGCTCCCGACACGCTCGGGCTCGTCCGGAGTACTGTCGAATCGGCATCGTCGCGCGGGCTGCGGTGACACCGAGCGGACGGGTCAGCGTGAGGTCGCCATGGGGTGTGGTTCCCATGGCCAGTGCAGAATTGAGAGGGCTATATCGCTTTCGATAGAGGACCACGCCGCGACGACCGTGTACGCGTGAACGAACGCATCCGCGTTCGTGAGATCCGGGTCATCGACGATACCGGGCAGCAGCTCGGAATCATGCCGCCGCCCCAGGCGCTGGCCATCGCCAAGCAGAAGGGGCTCGATCTGGTCGAGATCTCACCGACGGCCGTCCCGCCGGTGTGCCGAATCATGGATTTCGGCAAGTATCAGTACCAGGAACAGAAGCGGACGCGCGAGGCCCGGAAGCACCAGAAGGTTATCGAGGTCAAGGAAATCAAGTTCCGGCCCAAGGTCGACGAACACGACTACCAGTTCAAGAAGAAGCACATCGAGCGCTTCCTCGAAGAAGGCGACAAGGTCAAGGCGACCATCTTCTTCCGCGGACGCGAGATGGCGCACCCGGAAATCGGGCGCCGCATTCTCGAACGGCTGATGCAGGAACTATCGGAAGTGGCGGTCGCGGAATCGTCGCCGCGATTGGAAGGCAACCAGATGCACACCATCCTGAGCCGCAAGCCTCAGGGCGGGGGCAAGTCGAGAGCCGCGGCACCACCGCCGCCGCCGTCGGCACCGGCTCGGTAATCGGGGAAACGACACTGTTATGGCGAAGAAACTCAAGATCAAGACGCACAAGGGCGCGGCCAAGCGCTTCAAGAAGACGAAGACCGGCAAGTTCCTGCGTGCGAAGGCGTTCAAGCGCCACATTCTGAGCAGCAAGACCACCAAGCGGAAGCGCCAGCTCCGCGGCTCGACTACCGTCTCCGAGGGCGACTCGGCGAAGCTCGAGCGGATGTTGCCGTACAAGTAGAGACAGGAGTCTGCAATGCCGCGTGTAAAAAGAGGAACCGTTCGCCGCGCCAAACGCAAGAAGCTGCTTGGACTGGCGAAGGGCTATTTCGCCAACAAGAGCAAGCTGTATCGGGCCGCGAAAGAGTCGGTCGACACGGCGCTCAAGTACGCCTTCGTGGGCCGGCGCACCAAGAAGCGCGACTTCCGTCGTCTGTGGATTGTCCGCATCAATGCCGCGGCCCGCGAGAACGGACTCACGTACGGACAGCTGATCAACGGGCTGAAGAACGCCGGAATCACGCTCGACCGCAAGAGCCTCGCGGACCTCGCCGTCTCGAGTCCGGCCGCCTTTGCCAGCGTCGCCCAGCAAGCCAAGGCGGCAGCAAAGACGGCGGCAACCGCATAAGCCATTTTCCGCACGTTAGCGCACCGTCGGGGGCACGAACGGATGAAATCCTTCGTGCCCTTCGCGTTTTCGTGATGTACTGACCAGCCGATGAGCCTTCCCGATCAGGCCTCCGTCACCGCCCAACTCGCCGCGTTCACGGCCGATCTGGCCCAGGCAGGGTCGCTGCGCGACGCGCAGGCGGTCCGCGATCGCTTCCTCGGCCGCAAGAACAGCGTCGTCGCCTCCTGGATGGCCATGATCGGCGGCGCCCCGCCGGCGGACAAGAAGGCCATCGGGCAGCGCGCCAACGAGCTGAAACAGGCCATCGAAGCGCTGTGGAGCGAGTACCAGGCACGGGCCGAGCAGAACAGCCGTCCAGCCGGCGCCATCGACGTGACGCTGCCGGGCCGCGTGCCGCCGCTCGGCCGTCGTCATCCGCTCACGCTCGTGCGGGATCGGATGGAGGCAATCTTCACCCGGATGGGCTTCGCCATCGTCGAGGGCCCTGAGGTCGAGGACGAGTGGCACTGCTTCGACGCGCTGAACATGCCGGCCGAGCATCCAGCGCGCGACATGCAGGACACGCTGTATCTGGCGGCGCCGGTCGTCGGCGAATCCGGCCGACCCGACGACACCCGGACGATGCTGCGCACCCATACGTCGTCGATCCAGGTGCGCTACATGCAGGCGCACGAGCCGCCGATCCGGATTGTCGCCCCGGGCCGCGTCTACCGTCGCGACGACCTCGACCTGACGCACACGCCGATGTTCTCGCAGATGGAAGGGCTGGCCGTCGGCGAGGGGATTTCACTGGCCGACCTGAAAGGCACGCTCACGGCCTTTGCCCGCGAGATGTTCTCGCCCAGCGCCCGCGTCCGCTTCCGTCCGAGCTTCTTCCCGTACACGGAGCCGAGCGCCGAAATCGACATCAGCTGCTGGCAGTGCGATGGCGGCGGCTGCCCGATGTGCAAGCGCACCGGCTGGATCGAGATCGGCGGATGCGGCATGGTCCATCCGGCGGTCTTCGAGGCCGTCGGCTACGACCCGGAGCGGTACACCGGCTTCGCGTTCGGCATCGGCATCGAGCGCGTGACCATTCTGCGGCACCGGGTCCAGGATATCCGGCTGTTCTTCGAGAACGACCTGCGTTTCCTCGAGCAGTTCCCGTACTGACATGCGTCTTCTCGTCTCATGGGTTCGTGATTTCGTCGCCGTCACCGCGTCACCGGAAGAGATCGCCGAACGGCTCGGCCTGCGCGGGTTCGAGGTCGCGTCGATCGAGCCGGCCCCGGACGGCGTGCTGCCCCCGTGGCAACAGGCGGCCGCGGGCGCCGACGCGGTGATCGACTTCGAGGTCACCGCCAACCGTCCCGACTGCCTCAGTGTCATCGGCTTCGCCCGCGAACTGTCCACCCTGTACGACGTGCCGCTCCACGCGTGGCCGATGCCCGCCGGGACGGCGGCGGCGGCGGCGGCACCCGATTCGTCGCTGCCGGTCGTCGACGTGCGGCTCGACGATCCCGAACGCTGTCCGCGCTATGCGGCGGCGATGGCGTCGGTCACGCCGACCACGTCACCGCGCTGGATGACCGCCCGCCTCGAAGCCGCCGGCGTGCGTCCGATCAGCCCGGTGGTCGACATCACGAACTACGTGCTGCTGGAACTTGGCCATCCGATGCACGCCTTCGACTTCTCGCGGCTCGGCGGCGGTCAGTTGCGGATCAGGCGCGCCACCGCCGGCGAGGCGATCACGACGCTCGACGGCGTAACGCGGACGCTGGACCCCGAGATGCTCGTCATCGCCGACGCCGGCCAGGCACAGGCGGTCGCCGGTGTGATGGGCGGCGGCCGGTCGGAGGTGTCGAGCACGACGCAGGTCGTGGCATTCGAGAGTGCCTACTTCCAGCCGTCCTCGGTCCGCCGCACGAGCAAGCGCCTGCAGTTGAAGACGGAAGCGTCGGCGCGCTTCGAACGTGGCACCGACGTCAACGCCCCGGTGGTCGCGATCAATCGGGCGCTGGCGTTGATGGAGGCGATCGGCGCCGGCCGACGCGGTGCCGTCATCGATCGCTACCCGGTGCCGCGCGGACCGCTGGCGATGACGCTGCGGCGGGCCCGCATCGGGCTGATCCTCGGACTCACCGTACCGGATGCCGAGGTCGAGCGGATTCTGCGGCGCCTGGGGTTGACCGTCGCTGCCGCCGCCGATGGCTGGCTGGTGGAGGTACCGACGTTCCGTGTCGATCTGCTCCGCGAAATCGATCTCATCGAGGAGGTCGGCCGGCACTACGGCTTCGAGAAGCTCGAGCCGTCGTTCCCGGCGATGACCCTGGCCGCCGCCGCCGCCGACGTGCGGATTCCGCGCGACCGTGCGATCCGCACGACCCTGGCGGCCGCCGGATTGACCGAGGCGGTGACGTTCGGATTCATCGAAGGCGCGACGGCGCGCCAGTTCGTGACCGACGCCGACGCCTCCCAGATCGTCGCCATCGCGAATCCCCTGACGGCGCTGTTCGACGTCCTGCGGCCGTCGCTCGTGCCGGGGCTGCTCGACGCACTTGCGCACAACCGCCGTCACGGCCGCCGCGATGTGGCGTTGTTCGAAATCGGCGCGCGTTTCGGCGCCGCGGCGGGAGAACGGCGCGGCGTCGGGATCGCCTGGACGGGGGCGATCGCACCGCACTGGTCCGGGAGCGGGCGCGACGTCGACTTCTTCGACCTCAAGGGGGTCATCGAGCGCCTGTGCGACGTGCTGCACGTACCGGTGCAGTGGCATCCGACGACCGCACCCTATCTCACGCCGGGCCAGAGCGCCGCCGTCTTCTGCGGCCCCTCGGCGATTGGCGTCGCCGGCCTCGTGCTGCCGAAGATCGTCGACGGGCGCGGCGCGCCGAAGCAGGACAAGGTCTACGTCGCCGAACTCGACCTCGAGTCGCTGGCGGCAGCCCAACTGGCGAACCCGGCCGGCGAGTCCGTGCAGCCGCTGCCACGCTTTCCATCCTCGGTCCGCGACCTGTCGTTCGTCGTCGCCGAACGCTTGTCTGCCGAGAGCATCCGTGGCACCATTCAGGCGGCTGCCGCTGCGGCACCGGCGCCGCTCGTGTCGATGGTGTTCTTCGATCGCTACAAGGGCAAAGGGGTCGCAGACGACTCCGTCAGCCTGTCCGTCCGGTTGACCTTCCAGGCGCCGGGGCGGACGCTGACGGATGTCGAAGCGCAGCAGAGTTTCGACATGATTGTCGCCGCGCTGGTGCGGGAGCACGGCGCCCTACAGCGGTGAGCGGCGCATCGCCCGGCGCGCGCCCCCCCGCGCGCCTTTTCAGCAACAAGGATTGATCTGTCATGGTGAAGACGGCGATTCGCACGACCGAGCTCGAATCGATCGATCGGCTCGAAGAGAAACTCAAGCAGCTCGTCGGCCTGGTCGAACGGCTGAAGACGGAACAGGCGACGGCCGCGGCCGAGAACCAGCGGCTGTCGCGCGAAGTCGAGCGCCTGTCGACCCAGGTCGCGTCGAGTGAGGGGCTGTCGTCGGAAATTTCGGCGATGCGTGAAGAGCGCGACATCATCCGCGCGCGCGTCGGCGACATGCTGGAACAGCTCGAGTCGCTGAGCCTGTAAAGGCCGCGTCATGAGTGACTCCGATCGCGTCGTCACCGTCCTGATCCAGGGACAGCGCTATCCGATCCGCAGCGCGCTCGATCAGGAGTACATCGCCCGGCTGGCGGCGTACGTCGACGAGCGGATCCGGATTGCCGGCGAGGCCTCGCCGTCGGGTGACTCGGTGCGCCTTTCGGTGCTCGCGGCGCTGAACATCGCCGACGAACTGTTCCGCTGCCGCGAGGCCAGTCGCACGCGTTCGGGCGCCGTCGCCGAGCGGACCGAAGAGCTCGAACGGATCGTCGATCGTGTGCTGATGGCCCACTAGGAGGCGAGGAGCGCGCCCTTCGAGGCCCGTACGCCCGCCGGTTCTGTGCATTGCTGGGGAACCCACCCCAGGATGCGTGTGCTAAGATTCGACCAGGTAGTTTGACTTCCTGCTTTGCGCGTGATGGCGGTAGGCTCGTTTGAGCCAACGTTTCATCCAAGTGAGTCGCGACGCCGCGTGGTGTGCATGCCTCGGTTCGAGGAAGCCTGAAGCGCGGCTTTCAGAGCGGTTCCACCTGCTTACGCAGGTTCATCGACCTCCCCACACGGCAAAGCGGGG
>CADEDC010000032.1:0-20999 GCA_902825985.1 uncultured Acidobacteriota bacterium
CTCCGACATCACCGATACCGACCTCGATGAGTTCTGCCAGATCGAGCGGCTGACCGACGCACAGAAAGCGTGGTTGCTCGCCAAGATCAAAGCGCGGACACCGAGGAATTCGGAAGACGTGCTCGAGAGCATCGATGCCTGTCTTCCTGACGCGAGGAGCCTGACATGACGGCCGGAACGACAGCGAGCTGGATGCGATATCGCGGCGATGGCAACACGCCGCAAGGTCACGCGGCCGAGACGCGCGGCGAACACGGGCGCTATCTGGCCGACACACGACTCGTCACCGCCGTGAACACCGCCATCACGGTCGAGCAGCCGCTGCTCGTCACCGGTGAACCGGGCACCGGCAAGACGATGCTCGCCTGGTCGATTGCCGGAGAGCTCGGGCTCGGACCGGTGCTCGAGTTCCACACGCGGAGCGACCATCAGGCGCGCGATACGTTGTACGACTTCGACCACCTCCTGCGCTTCTACCACGCACAAACCGGCGACCCGCGCGCGGCCGAGCCGCAGACCTATCTGCGGTTCGGCGCCCTGGGCGAAGCGATACGGTCGGCCGTCCAGCGGGTGGTGCTCATCGACGAAATCGACAAGGCGCCGCGCGACTTTCCGAACGACATGCTCGACGAGATGGACAAGATGCAGTTCTCGATCCCTGAAGTCGAGCTGACTTTCGCCGCCGTCCGCCGCCCGATCGTCATCGTGACGAGCAACAGCGAACGGCAGCTGCCCGACCCGTTCCTGCGGCGCTGTGTCTTCCACCGGATCGCGTTTCCGGCTGGCGACGGGCTGCAGCACATCCTGCGCGAGCGTCTCGGGCACCTGAACCTCGCCGGTCGGCTCGTCGAGGTGGCGACGAACCGGTTCGAGCAGATCCGTCAGGTGCCGGGGCTCGAGAAGAAGCCGTCGACGGCGGAGTTGATCGCGTGGGTGAAGGTGCTTCACGCCGCCGGCGTCGACGTGTCGACGTTGTCCAACGCGGCGATTGCCGACCTGCCGTTCATGGGAGCGCTGGCGAAGTCGGAACAGGATGCGCTCCTGATTGCCCGGGCCCGTGACTGACACGCCGCCGGCGCTCGTGTTGCCATTCGACGGCTTCCTGACGCTCCTGCGAGCGCGCGGGTTCGCCGTCGGTCTGCACGAGCACCTGGCGCTGGCCACCCTGCTGCAGCGCTGGCAGGGGACGAACGGTCCACAGTTCGGCGATGCCGTCGCCGCACTGATCGGCCGCACCGAGGACGAGGTCGCGTCGGTTCGCCGGCTGTTCGACGAGCTGTACGGGCCGGCACCGCCGGCGCCGAACCTGGCCGTGCCGCCGATCGACCGCTGGGCCGCACTCCGCTCACGCACCTGGGGGCTGGCGGCTGCGGCGGCGGCGCTGGCCCTGGCGACCGGGCTGTGGTGGTCTCTGCGGCCGGCGCCCGTCATCCCGGAGTCGCCGCCCGCCGCCATCGTGACGACGCCGAGCGCCCCGGCAACCGGTGTCGAGCCGATTACGCCGCCGGTGCCCGCGGCGCCTGAACTGCCGGAGCCGCCGCGTCGCATCAACCGGCGCGTCGCGATTCCGGTGGGGGCCGGCCTGTTTCTGCTCGCCCTCGCCGGTTCGTGGGCACAGAAGGCCCGCGACGAGCGGCGGCTGTGGCTGCGGCGTGCGTGGACGGCCGCTGCCGATCTCCTGCCCGGACCGTTCCACTTTCCTTTCGTCCTCCGCGATCCGGTCGCGCGGTTGCCGCGCATCGACATCGAGGACGCGGCAACCATTCTCGGGCGGGCCCTGACCAACGAAGCCCAGGCCCGGGAACTGGACGTCCGCCGCTCGGTGCAGCTCACCGTGCGCCGCGGCATGCTGCCGTCCTTCGTATTCCGCTCGCGCCGCATGATGCCGACGATCCTCGTCGTCCAGGACGTGGCGGAGGAGATGCGCGTCTGGCGCGGAAAGGTCGAGCTCTTTCTGACCGACCTGCGCCGCCAGGGCGTGCCGCTCGAGCGCTACTACTTCGATGCCGATCCGCGACGCGTCTCCGATGCGCCGCATGGCGGCACCGTTCACGATCTCGATCGCGTGCTGCGACGACGACCGGCAGCGCCGTTGTTGATCGTCAGCGCCGGCGGTGGGCTCGTGTCGTTGGGCGCCGAGGCGCTCGCCGCCGCCGGACCAGGCGGGTCCGGCGCGGCAGGTGGACCGGCCGGCGCCGGCAGCGGGGTCGCGGCGTGGCTGCGGACGGTGCGCGGCCGCGACCGCAAGACGTGGCTGACGCCGGTGTCCGACGCACGCCTCTGGCCCGACGAGTTCGACCAGCTGCCGATGCAGGTGTGGCCGATGACGCGGCGTGGCCTGGCGCAGGCGGCGCGCGATCTCGCAGGGGTCGACGTCCGTCCGCCCGACCGCCTGCGCGGCCGGATCCTCGACGAAGGACGGGTGTCGCTCGACGGGATCGAGCGCATGCAGAGGCTGGCCAGCCTCGTGCCGTATCCGACCACCGACCTGCTCGAACTGTTGCGCCGCCGCTTCGCACCCGACGTGCCGGACGCGGTCATCGTCCACCTGCTGCAGCAGACGGGACGTCCGGCCGCCGCGGTTCTGCGGATGAGCGACGCCGACATCCGCGAACGGTCGGCGGCGGTCCGTTTCGAGACGCCGACACTCGAACAGCAGGTCCGCGCGGTGCTGCTCGACGTCCTGCAGGAGTCCGAGCCGGCGCCCGGTTCTGCGGCACATCTCCGCTGGGAGATTGCCACCGCCGTGCATCGCCTGGCGCTCGCGGATCTGGGGGCGGGAAGCCGCCCGGCGGCGCTGGCGGCAGTCGAGACGCTCGGTCGCGGTCCGCTGTGGGAAGAAGTCCGAAAGATCACCCGTCTGACGCCGGCGGTGCCGGCCCTGAGCCGCGCCGCCGCCACGACGACGATGCCGGACCTTCGCGACGGCAGTGCCACGCCTGCTGGCGACGTGCCGGCCGGCCAGCCGCCCACCGCAGGACCGGCACCATGGATCTGGCCGGGGATCCGCGAACTGGTGCCGGCAGCGGCGCTGACGCTGCTCCTGGTGATCGGCGGCTGGCTCGGCGGCGCCTTCCCGGTGCGCGCCGTCCAGCACGTGAGCGACGCGTATCGCCTGTCGTACGCACCCGGCGCAACCCCGGGGACGCCGGAACTGCAGCTGCAACTCGCCCCGAATCCGGGAATGCCGGTGCCGACCCGGGTCGACCTGTATGCCGGAGACGCGGTCTTCCGATCCGGAGTTGATCTCGGCGCTGGCGCGACCTCGGTTCGACTCGCGGACACCGATCTCGGCCGGCACTATCGCATCCGCTCGACGCTGCCCGACGGCAACCTGGCGGTGAGCGATGCCGTCTGGGTGCCCGACCTGGCGACCGTGGTGGTGATCGATGCGCTGCCGTGGGCGCGCGTGTCGATCGACGGCTACGCCGGCACCGGACAGCCGTTCACGACGCCCTTCGCGATCGGCCTGAAGCCGGGATCGTATCGCCTGCGTTTCGAGAACGGCGACGTGACGCCGGCCATGGAGCAGGCGATCACCGTCGATGCGACGAGCCGGACCTACCGCTTCACGATGCCGGGCTTCGACCCGGCGAGCCTGGCCACCCTGCTGGCGCCCGGTGTCACCGGACCGACGGCACGCTGACGGATGGCGCGCAGCGCGCGTCGATCAAAAGGCATAGCCGCAGCTGCGCTGTGGATAGATGCGGACGTTCTGGTTGGTCTGCGCCGCACTGAAGGTTCCCTGCGCATCCCTGACCCGCAGCGACACCGTCATCTGGATGAAGCTCACCGCCCCCGACGTGCTCGCCGCCTGGCCGCCGAAGAACCCACAGTCGCGGGCCTGCGGCTGGTAGGTCGCCGAGGTCGAGGTCTCCGTCGCCGTCCGTGCGCCGAACGAATAGGTCCATTCGTACAGGGTCGGGCTGCCGGTCGACGACGCGCCGTTGAAGGTGCAATCGAGCTGCGGCGATCCGCCGACCGACGCCAGCGGGCATGCGTCGGCCGTATTGGCGGCGACCGCCGTGCCGTTGATCAGGGTGATGGCGTTTCTCGACGTGACGGCGAAGTTGGCGCGGGTGACCGGCGTCGGTGTCGGTACCGGATCACCGCCGCAGCCGCCCGTCAGACCCAGCAGCCCGGCGAACACCGCTGCGACCGTCATTCTGCCAACGCGTGTTGCCTCAGTCATGGGACCCTCCTCTCTTCACGATGCTTCAGCGGACGATCAATGACGTCGAGACGCGCACCTGATCGCGCGAGATGTCGGCACCGGCGTTCAGCTCGAACCGACGATGCAGTGTCAGGCCGATGCCGGCGGCGCCGTGTACCTGCGTCGCGCCCTGCGACGTGGACGCCGTCATCGCCTCGTCGAACAGCCGTCCGAAGACATCCGGACCTGCGCGCGAGGGCCGGAACTGCACCGTGTGGTCCGGATCGATCCAGAGACCGGCCCGCAATCGGGGGATGAGCCGGCGCCCCGGCATCGCATACTGGCCGCCGACATGGAGCTCGGTGCCGTCTTCGATGGTGAAGTCGGCCTCGCGCCCCGACGCGCGGGCCTGGTCGACGACGTAGTCTTCGCGGATGCGTGAGTAGCGGACGTGAGTGACCTCGGCGCTCAACACGAATTGCGGCGACAGCCGCAGCGACGCCCCGGCGGCGAGCGTGTGCGGGACGCGGAAGCGCTGTTCGCGCGCCGGGTCGCCGCCGTCCACGGTCGTGTACTGAAAGGATGGGCCGTGGCGGTAGACGAGGCCGACCTTCACCCGCCGCCGCAGCGGTGCGCTGGCGTCCGGCACCCCCTCGCCAATCATCAAGCCGACCGTCGGGGTGACCGCCACATCGTCGCCGGCCTGCGTGGATCGGCCGAACTCGATGTCGTAGCGCGGACCGCCCAGGAACCCATCGGTATCGAATCGTCGCGCCAGTGTCGCGAACGAGAAATCGTGGACGGCGAGCGAGGCGCCGATCGATACCGCGCGGCGCACAGCATATGCGACGCTGCCGCCGTACGTCGTCACCGTCATCTCGCGATCGAGCGACTGCGGTGACTGGCGTCGCGAGGTGAGTTCGTCGGGCGACTTCTGGAACACGCCGAGTGACTGGAATGCCTGGTCGATGCGAATCAGTTCGTGGCGGTAGCCGGCCACGACCCAGCGCCGGGACGGCGCCACGTAGGCGCCGGCAACGAAACCGAGGCCGGCGGCCGACGAGTCGCTGCGCCCGAATGACGGCCCCTGCACCGTGTCGAAGCCCTGGTTCGTCACCGGGCCGGACAGTCGGCCGCCCTGGAGGAATGGCGTGCGCAGGGCGAAACCGCGCAGTTCAGCCGACACCTCCGACGCGCCGAGCTGAGTGAGGCCGCCCGGATTGGCAAAGGTCGCCGTCGCGTCGTCGGCCAGGCCGGCGAACGCACCGCCGAGGCCGAGATTCTTGGCGCCGGGATTGATGAAATCGAACTGCAACGGCACCTGCAGACTGGTCTGTGCCGCCGCCTTCGGGGTCGCGGTGACCAGGAGAGCGGGCGCCAGCAGCGCGACGAACAGGCGAGTCCTCATTGCCGGGAGGGATTCTGCAGCAGCTCGAGGACGCGCGGAGACACGTAACGCCGATCGCTGGCGAATTGGTCGGCGCGCACGGTGGAGAAACGGTCCCGCGCTTCGGTCAACGTCGCCGGGTCGGCGCCGCCGGTCAGCACGAGCGCGGCGCGGCTGCACGCCAGGTAGAACTCGACGCGCGGAGAAGCCCGGTTCAGGGCGAGGGCCGACAGCAGGTTGGCCGCGCGCTGGTAGTCGCCCGAAAAGAAGGCCGTCAGCCCCTCGAGCTCGGCTTGGGCCCGACCGGCCGGGCCGGCCGCCAGGTTCGGCGATGGCCCCGGCGCGGGCGGTCGCTTCGAGGCGACAGCGGCCGCGGCGGACGCTGGCCTGACCGGTGGACCCGTGGGACTGTTCGGCGCGGCGGTTGTTGAGGCCGCCGCTGGCTCTGCCGTGGGCGGGGCCGGCGCCGGGACGGCTGCACTGCCGGCGGCGGTCGCCGGCGGGTCCGGCGACCGCGCTGCCTGCTGACCAACCGGGGACTGTGACGGCGTCGGGGATCCAGCGGCGGCGACCGCGGCTGGCGAAGAGTCAGGAGGGGCCTGCGCGACCTGGACCGTCGCGGCGGCCCGCGCACGCTCATCCGCGGCGGTGGATTGCCTGGTGAAGTCGGCGTACTCGCGATCGCGCTGGGCGATCAACTTGGCCTCCCGCACCGCGTTGAAGGCGGTCACGGCATCCTGGAGCCGTCCGGCGTTCAGATACGCGACGCCCAGGTAGTAGTCCGGCAGGAAGTCGTCGAACACGTCGCCGTAGAACGGGATCCGACGACCCGGTCGAGGTCCGGTGCGTTTGGCGGCTTCGAGGCTGGCAATGGCCGCCTGCCACTCCTGCCGCTGCAACTGCTGCCGCCCATCCTGATAAGCCTGATACCACGTGCGGGTATCTGCCCCACGTTGGGACTGTGCCGCGGCTGGCGACGCCGCCAGCAGACCGACCAGCAACCACAACACCACCTGCGGGCCTCCAGTGACGGCGGATTATATCCGTGTCGTGACGCGACAGCGTGATGCGTTTCGCATCCGGCTGAGCAGTAATGTGCCGTGAGCGTCCGGCCGATACGCACATCGCGGGGGCAATCCACGCTCCGCTCGAGAACCTTGTGCGTCATCTCCTGGACTGGATACCCCGCTCAACCTCGTTCAAAGCTCAGCTCCTGCTGACCGTCGTCGGCTCGATTGTCGCGACGGCCGTTGCACTGACCACCGTCGCCTATCAGACGGTCCGCGACAACCTCGAGCGTGAGGCGCGCAGCCGCGTCCGGATCGCCGCGCAGAGCCGGGCCGACGCCGTGACGCGCCTGGTCTCCGGCCAGATGCAGCGGGCCCAGCGCTTCATCACGAGTACGGCGGCGCTCTGCGGCGAACAGAAGCCGACCGGCGTCACGGCCTGGGAGATCACCTGTACCCGATCGGCCCTGCAGGAATTTCGCATCACCGAGCATGCCACCGGCGCCACGTTGATGTCCGGTGCGCGTCGCGTCGTCGGCACGGGGCGGGCGCCCAAGATCGACGTGGCGCGCCCGACCGGCCTGGCCACGTTCGAACATGCCGCGGACGGCCGCTTGCAGTACGTCATCCGGGCCGGCATCGGACGGGCCTCGCTCCTGCTGGCCTTTCCGGTGGCCGACTTCCAACCCTTCTTCGGCGATCGATCGAGCTTCGGCGAGGGAGAGGCGTTCCTGCGGACCAGCGCCGGCTCGGTCATCACCGCGGCCCGCTACGCGCCGGGCGAGACGCCGCCCGGCATGGCCCTCACCGAGGCCGCCCATACCTGTTTCGACGGCGGGTCCGAGTGGCGCGACATCGACTATCGCGGCGTCGAGACCATTCATGGCCTGTACCCCGTACACGGTTTCATGGGCGGCGTCTGCGTCGACGCCCACCTGCCCGTCTCCGAATCGCTGGCACCCGCCGACGCGCTGCTGACCGTGCTGGTCCAGCGGGCCGGCGTCTTCGTCGTGCTTGGCCTGTTGCTCGGCCTGATGGCGTCACGCTGGCTCGCCGCACCGGTGTTCCGCCTGGCCGCGTCGGCCCGGGCCCTGCAGGATGGTGACTTCGAACGCCCGATTCCCATCGATGGACCCTCCGAGGTCAGGGCCCTCGGCCGCTCCCTGGCAACGATGGCCCGCGCGCTGGGCGAGATGGTCGGCCGCGAACGGCGGGCCCGCCAGGACGCCGAAACGGCGAATCGCGCGAAAGACGAATTCCTGGCCGTGCTGTCGCACGAATTGCGCACGCCGCTGACCGCAACGCTCGGCTGGACCCGTCTGCTTCGCACCGGCCATCTCGACGCGCCCCGCTCGGTCCGCGCCGTCGAGGCCATCGAACGCAGCGCGATGACACAGACGCGCCTGGTCAACGATCTGCTCGACATCTCGCGCATCATCGCCGGGCGTCTGCAGCTCGAGCGCCAGGTCATCCTGCTCGCCGATGCCGTGCACGCCGGCGTCGAAGAGGTCCGGACGGCCGCCGACCGCAAGGGGGTGACCCTCGAGGTGAAGCTGGCGACCGACGTCCACGTGCGCGGAGACGCGCTGCGTCTGCAGCAGGTCATTTCGAACCTGCTGACCAACGCCATCAAGTTCACCGCCAGCGGCGGGCGGGTGCTCGTCCGCCTGGCGCGCGCCGACGATGGCACCGCGGAGATTGCGGTCACCGACACCGGCGTCGGCATCTCCTCCGAGTTCCTGCCGTTCGTGTTCGATCGCTTCCGGCAGGCCGACAGCGGCCCGACGCGGCCGCACGGCGGGCTCGGTCTCGGCCTCGCCATCGTGCGTCATCTCGTGCGTCTGCACGGCGGCACGGTGCAGGCATTGAGCGGCGGGCACGGCAAGGGTGCCACGTTCGTCGTCCAGCTGCCGCTGGCCGACGCCGCGGCGTCGATCATCCGGCCGGCGGCCGACAAGCCGGCGGCCGTGGCCCGCATCGATGGACTGTCGCTGCTGCTGGTCGAGGACGACGAAGAGACCCGATCGGTCGTCCGGGCGATGCTCGAGGACGCCGGGGCGACGGTCGTCACTGCCGGCTCCGCCGAGGAGGGGCGGCGGGCGCTGTTGTCGGTGCGTCCGGCCGTGTTGATCTCCGACATCGCGATGCCCGACGAAGACGGCTACGCGTTCCTCCGCTCGGTGCGCGCCGCCGACATCAACGTCCCGGCGATCGCCCTCACCGCCTACGCCCGCCGCGAGGACGCGGCGCAAGCCTTTGCCGCCGGGTTCCAGCTGCACCTGCCCAAGCCGGTCCACCGCCAGGTGCTCGTCAGTGCCATCGCCTCCCTGGCCGGACCGGCACTCGACGATGCCGGCAGCCGCGTCGTGCGCTCCGCCTGATCCGTTCCCACCGCCGGAATCCCGGCATGACGGTCTGCCCGAACTGGCGTTCCGCCACGAACCACGCGGAATTGCCTGCATTCTGCGCTGGATCGCTCTTCGCTTCCGCCCGCGCAGACATTGCGGGAGGTTCCATGCCCTCTGGGCGCACGCGTACGGTCGACGGAAACGAGGCCGCGGCATTGGTGGCCCATCGCCTCAGCGAAGTGATCGCCATCTACCCGATCACGCCCTCGTCGGCGATGGGCGAACTCGCGGACGAATGGTCCAGCCAGGGACAGCGGAACATCTGGGGGAACGTCCCCGACGTCGTCGAGATGCAGTCCGAGGCGGGGGCGGCGGGCGCCGTGCACGGCGCCCTCCAGGGCGGCGCCCTGGCGACGACCTTCACGGCGTCGCAGGGCCTGCTGCTGATGATCCCGAACATGTACAAGATCGCCGGCGAGCTGACGCCGTTCACCATGCACGTTGCGGCGCGGGCCGTCGCGACGCACGCGCTGTCGATCTTCGGCGATCACTCGGACGTCATGGCGTGCCGGCAGACCGGTTTCGCGATGCTGTGCTCCTCCTCGGTGCAGGAGGCGCACGACATGGCCGCCGTCGCCCACGTCGCCACCCTCGACACCCGCGTGCCGTTCCTCCACTTCTTCGACGGTTTCCGGACCTCGCACGAGGTCGCCAAGATCGTCGTCCTGTCGGACGACGACCTCCTGCGCCTGCTGGACGAGTCGACGATTGCGGCGCATCGGGCCCGCTGCCTGACGCCGGATCGTCCGGTCGTCCGCGGCACGGCGCAGAACCCCGACGCCTTCTTCCAGGCGCGGGAAGCCGGCAACCGCTTCTACGACGCCTGTCCGCGGCTCGTCGAACAGGTGATGCGACGGTTTGCGGCGCTGACCGGCCGGAACTACGGACTGGTCGACTTCGTCGGGCACCCGGATGCCGAGCGGGTCGTCGTCATCATGGGGTCGGGGGCCGAAACCGTGCACGAAACGGTGGAGGCGCTGGTCGCCGGCGGCGACAAGGTGGGGCTGCTCAAGGTCCGGCTGTTCAGGCCATTCCCCGGCGACGCGCTGCTCGCCGCCCTGCCGGCGACGGTCCGTTCGATTTCCGTCCTCGATCGCACCAAGGAGCCGGGCGCTTCGGGTGAGCCGCTGTACCAGGACGTGGTGACGACGCTCGCTGAGGCGGCCGCCGACGGCCGCCTGCCGTGTGCCGCCATGCCGCGCATCGTCGGTGGCCGCTTCGGGCTGTCGTCCAAGGAGTTCACGCCGGCGATGGTCAAGGCGGTGTTCGACAATCTTGCCGAAGCGCGGCCGCGCAATCACTTCACGGTCGGCATCGTCGACGACGTGACGTACCGGTCGCTGGACTACGACGCCGACGGCTTCTCGACGCCGGCCCCCGGCGTGACGACGGCCGTCTTCTACGGTCTCGGCGCCGACGGCACGGTCGGCGCGAACAAGAACTCGATCAAGATCATCGGCGACGAGACCGACCTCCAGGTCCAGGGGTACTTCGTCTACGACTCGAAGAAGTCGGGAGCCATGACCGTGTCGCACCTGCGGACCAGTCCGCGGCCGATCCGGTCGGCCTACCTGGTGAGCGATGCGCGCTTCGTCGCGTGCCACCAGTTCGAGTTCCTCGACAGAATCGACGTCCTCGAACGCGCCGCCCACGGCGCGGTGTTCCTGCTGAACGCACCCGGCCCTCCCGACACCGTCTGGACACGCCTGCCGCGCGAGGTGCAACAGCAGATCATCGAGCGCGCACTGAAGGTCTACACCATCGACGCGGTCGCGGTGGCGCAGCAGGCCGGGATGGGCGGCCGCATCAACACCGTGATGCAGACCTGCTACTTCGCCATCTCCGGCGTCCTGCCCCGTGACGAGGCGATTGCGCAGATCAAGCATGCCATCGAGAAGACCTACGCGAAGCGCGGCCCGGAAGTCGTGAAACGGAACTTCGACGCCGTCGATCAGACGCTGGCGCACCTGCACGAGATGCCGGTGCCGGCCATCGTCACGGCGTCACGGTCGCGGCCGCCGATCGTCGCCGCGGCGGCGCCGGATTTCGTGCAGCGGGTCACGGCGGTGCTGATGGCGGGCAGAGGCGACCTGCTGCCGGTCAGCGCCTTCCCGGTCGATGGCACGTGGCCGGTCGGCACGACGAAGTGGGAGAAGCGGAACATCGCGCAGAGCATCCCGGTGTGGGACATGCAGATCTGCATCCAGTGCAACCAGTGTGCGCTGGTCTGCCCGCATGCCGCGATTCGCGCGAAGGTCTATCAGAGCGACCGGCTGGCCGGCGCGCCGGACACGTTCAAGCGCACCGCCTACAAGGGCAAGGAGTTCGGCGGCCCGCGCCTGTACTCGCTGCAGGTGGCGCCCGAAGACTGCACCGGCTGCAACCTGTGCGTGAATGTCTGCCCGGCCAAGGATCGGACGAACCCGCGGCACAAGGCGCTCGAGATGGCGCCGCAGGCGGCGCTGCGTGACGGCGAACGCGCCAACTTCGATTTCTTCCTGCAGCTGCCGGAGATCGCGGCGGGCGACTTGATCAAGGTCGATCACAAGTTCTCGCAGTTCCTCGAACCGCTGTTCGAGTTCTCGGGTGCCTGCTCGGGTTGCGGGGAGACGCCGTACATCAAGCTGCTGACGCAGCTCTTCGGCGACCGCCTGCTGATTGCCAATGCCACCGGTTGCTCCTCCATCTACGGCGGCAATCTGCCGACCACGCCGTACATCACGAACGCCGCCGGCCGCGGTCCGGCGTGGGCGAACTCACTGTTCGAAGACAACGCCGAGTTCGGGCTCGGCCTGCGGCTCGCCGTCGACAGTCGGGCGCTGGCGGCCCGTCACCTCGTGACGATCCTGGCCGATCGGTTGCCGGGCACGTTGGCGCATGACCTGCTCAACGCCGATCAGTCGACGGAGGCGGGTCTGGGCGCGCAGCGCGAGCGCGTGGCGGAACTCAAGCGGGTCGTCGGCACGCTGAATCTGCCGGACACGGTGCGGCTGACGGCGGCCGCCGACTACCTGGTGAAGAAGAGCGTGTGGATGGTTGGTGGCGACGGCTGGGCCTACGACATCGGCTACGGCGGTCTCGACCATGTCATCGCCAGCCAGCGCGACGTCAACATCCTCGTGCTCGACACCGAGGTCTACTCCAACACCGGCGGGCAGGCGTCGAAGGCGACGCCGCTCGGCGCCGCGGCGAAGTTCGCGGCGGCCGGCAAGACAGTGGCGAAGAAGGACCTCGGTCTGCTGGCCAACATGTACGGCCACGTCTATGTCGCCCGGATCGCGATGGGCGCCCGGATGCCGCAGGCGGTTCAGGCGCTGCTCGAAGCGGAAGCGTACCCGGGCCCGTCGCTCGTCATTGCCTACAGTCACTGCATCGCGCATGGCTACGACATGGCGCATGGCGTCGATCAGCAGAAGCTGGCTGTCGACTCCGGCGTGTGGCCGCTGTACCGATTCGATCCGCGACGGGTCGAGAAAGGTGAACCGCCGATGCACCTGGACTACGGACCGCCGAAGGCGCGGGTCGGCGACTACATGCGGAACGAGGCGCGCTTCCGCGTCATCGAACGGACCGACCCGGCGCGGTTCACGCGCTTCGTCCGCGATTCGCAGAAGGCGGCGGATCAGCGCTACGCCGTGTACCGCCAGATGGCCGGCATCATGGTGCCGAACGCCGAGCCGGCGCCCGATGTCGCACCGCCGGCGACGGCCGACAGCGACGAGTAGCGAGCCGGGACGCCATAGTCCGAGGAGACGCGCATGGATCTGACCACCACCTACCTGGGGCTGCGGCTCGCCAACCCGATCGTGCCGGGAGCCTCGCCGCTCGCCGACGATCTCGACATGGTCCGCCGGCTCGAGGACGCCGGCGCCCCGGCGATCGTCCTGCGCTCGCTGTTCGAGGAGCAGCTCACGCTCGAGGCGATGGACGAACACCACAGCCTCGACGCCCATGGCGAGTCGTTCGGCGAAGCTGCGAGCTACTTTCCGTCGGCGGCGTCGTTCGTCCTGCGCGGCGATCAGTATCTCGAGCATCTGCGGGCGGTGAAGGCAGCCGTTGGCATACCGGTCATCGGCTCGCTCAACGGGACGACGCCCGGCGGCTGGCTCGAGTACGGACGTCAGATCGAACAGGCGGGCGCCGATGCGCTCGAGCTGAATGTCTACCGTATTGCCACCGATCTCTTCACGAAGGGGAGCGACCTCGAACGGCAGGTCGTCGCCCTCGTGTGCGAACTGAAGCAGTCGCTCCGGATTCCGGTGGCCGTGAAGCTGTCGTCGAGCTACACCTCGATCGCCAACGTCGTCTGGGAGCTCGACCGGGCGGGCGCGGACGGCGTCGTGCTCTTCAACCGCTTCTACCAGCCGGATATCGACGTGCGCGAACTCGCGGTGACCCGCTCGATCCACCTGTCGGACTCGTCCGAACTGCTGCCGCGGCTCCACTGGATGGCGATTCTGTCGGGGCGCGTCGCCGCCTCACTGGCGGTCACCGGCGGCGTGCACACCGCGCACGACATCGTCAAGGCGACGATGGCCGGCGCCCACGTGACCCAGATGGTCTCGGCGCTGCTGGTGCACGGACCGGCCTACGTGACGCGGCTGCTGGCGGACCTGCGAAAGTGGATGGACGAACACGAATGGGAGTCGCTCGATCGGATGCGCGGCAACATGAGCCTGCAGAAGGTACCGGATCCGGCGGCGTACGAGCGGGCGAACTACATGATGCTGCTGCAGGGCTGGCGGTCGGCCTATTCGCAAGGACGATAGGAGGCGGGGCAGGCCGGGTAGGCCGGGTAGGCCGGGTAGGGCGGGTAGGCCGGGTAGGCCTGGTAGGCCGGGTAGGGCGGGTAGGGCAGGTAGGGGCCGGAAAGGCGACGACGCTTGCCCCTACCCGGCCCACCCGGCTTACCCGGCCTACTTGGCCCACCCGGCCTACCTGGCCCACCCGGCCTACCCGCCCTTTTTAGCCTCTATTTCTTCACTCTCTCGTAGTTCGCCATCAGCTCGGCCTTCTGGAGCACGTGCCCTTCCATGGCTTTCTCGAGCTCGGCCTTGTTCTTGTAGTCCCCGGTCAGCCTGGTGTCGAGCGCGAACAGCTTGAAGAAATAGCGGTGTGAACGATCCGGCGGGCAGGGACCCATGTAGCCCGGCTTGCCCATCCCGTTGATGCCGTCCTTGCCTGCGCCTTCGGCGATGCCATTGCTGGAAGGCGCAATGTCCCACTTGAGCCAGTGCACGAACTCACCGGACGGGATCATCGTCTTCGGCACGTCGGGGTCGTCCATGATGAGGACGAGCGACTGGCTCTTGGCCGGAACGTTGCCGAACACCAGCTGCGGGTTCACCGCCGCCGGCCCCGCATCGCAGGTGAATTTCGACGGAATGTTGCCGCCCTGCTGGAACGTCGGGCTGCTGATCGTCAGCGACTGCGCGGAAGCGACCGCACTCAGTGCCAGCGCCATCGCCGAACCCGTCGCGAACTGTCGAATGTGCATGGAACTCCTCGTAGTGGGAAATGACGTCGGAGCGGCGAGGCTAGCAAATGACCCAGAACGCCGTCAACGCGGCTCAGCGGCGTCTGTACAGCTCGAACGCCGGCCCCGGCCGGCGCAGGCCGGTCAAGCCGGAGAGCGGCACGTAGAACGCGTCCTGCTGATCGTAGACGCGCGCGGTGCCGGGCGCGGCGTCGACCGGGAACCGGGCCACGAGCGTGAAGCGGGCCTGCAGCACCGCCGTCAACGTGTCGGGCACGCGGCTGTAGATCGTCAGCGGCGACCGCTGCACGAGAATCCAGGTCGGTTCGGCCGGCGCGAACGTGCCGGCGTCGGCGTCGAAGGTCACCTCGCGCGGTTCCGCTCCGACGCCGTTGAGGCCCACGGGGACCCGGCCGTACGACGCGCCTGACTGGTACAACCGATCCTCGGCGCGCAGGATGTCCGCCAGGGCGCGCGCCGCGACGACACGGTTGTCGGGCGCGGCCAGCAGCCGGTCCAGTTGCACCGCGCTCCACGCGCTGGGAGCGATGAGCGCCGCGGCGGTGCCGGCCATCACGAGGCCGCTGGTTCGGCCGGAGACGCGAACCAGGGCCGTCCGCAGCGCCGTGACCGTGGTCCAGGCCGCCGTGACGCACAGAAACGGGATCACGGGCAGGATGTAGCGGGCGAACACCGAGTAGCTCTGGCCGGCGTAGGCGTAGTAGGCCAGCGGGAACGCCAGCAGCACGGACGCGAGCTTCACTCGCGTGACCGGCAGCGCGACGACGCCGGCGACGCCGGCGATGAAGACCGGCCAGCCCAGCCCGGCAGGAAGGACGACGAGGCCGAAGTACCACCAGCCACGTCCCACCCGCAGCCCGCCGTGGCCGGTCGACATCGTGCTCTGCACGGTGGCGATGTCGGCGACGAAGCGCGGCCAGTCGACGAGGATGAACGGCGAGCCGCCGAAGAAACCGGCCGCGGTCGCGACGGCGAAGACGGCCACCGCCGTCACCACCGCCGTCACGCCGGTCGGCGCTTCGTCTGGCCGCCGGTCCCCGGCGTGCTGCGCCGGCGGCGCCGCCGTCAGGCGCAACAGGGCAGCGACCGCGAATGATACGCCGACCAACAGTCCGTTGTACTTCGTCGAGCCGGCGAGGCCGACGAGGAGACCGGCAGCGCCGGCCCGCCAGAGGCCGCCGCGTTGGTACCACCCGAGCGTGGCCCACGCGGCGACGACGACCAGTGCCGTCATCGTGACGTCGCTCATGCCGAAATGCGAGTCGCGGACGTGCAGGAACGCCAGCGCCAGAAACAGCGCTGCGACCACGGCGACGGTCTCGTCGAAGGCGCGCCGGGCCAGCGCGAACACCGCCCCCACGGTGGCGACGCCCATCGCCACGGACAGCGTGCGCGGAATCAGCAGAAACGGCGCAAAGGCCAGGTAGCGGCTCTGCGCGAAGTCGGCCAGCGAGGCGTGGCCCGTCAGGAATCCGAACGCGCCACCGTACAACGCATACAAGGCGGCGACGGCGTAACCGAACAGGCTCGGCCACTGGAAGAAGTGCGGCCGGAGATCGCCCGAGAGATAGGCCACCGCCGGGCCGGCCACCTCGGTCTCGTCCGGTCGTGCGTAGGCGAACGGCAGTCCGAACTGGATGCCCCACACCCGGATGGCGAAGGCCACCAGCAGCACGGCAGGGAGCAGACGGCGGGGCATCGGGCGGGCTTATGATACTCGGCGATCCGTGTCGCTGCACCGTCTCCGCCGTCTGCTGCGTGCGCTCCTGCTGGTCCTCGCAGCGAGCGTCGCCGCGCGTCTCGCCATTGCCGTGCCGTTCGGCCTCCGCGGCGACTACTTCGCGGGCGCGCGCTCCTCCACGTCCTCGCCGATCATCTCAGTGGTCGATCGCGACATCTCGACGGCGACCATCGCATCGAACTGGCTGTCGGAACCACCGCAGGTGTTCCGCGTCCGCTGGTTCGGCTATCTGACGGTCGGCGACGGCGGCCTCCACACTTTCGCCGTCGAGTCGGACGACGGTGCGACGCTGAGCCTCGACGGGCAGATCGTCATCGACAACGGCGGCGTGCACGGACCCATCAACGCGACCGGGACGGTCGACCTCGACGCCGGCGTCCACGCGGTGTTGATCGAATACGAACAGGCGGGAGGCGGCTATCTGCTGCGCTGGCAGTGGGCGCGCGGCGACGAGGCGCTCGGTCCGGTGCCGGCGTGGGCGCTGTCGCCGAGGCGCGTCGGGGCCGGACGCATCCGCGCCGCCCGCCTGCTGGATCTGCTCATGTGGGGAAGCAGCCTGCTGGCGGCCGTGCTGGCCGCCTGGTGGGCATGGCGCGATCGCCGGCCGATCGCCTCCCACCTCGCGACGTGGCCCGGCCTCGCCTCGTTGGTGCTGTTCGTCGCACTGACCATCGGACAGACCTGGCCGCTCGCCGCGAGCCCGGGCCGACTGTCGCGAAACGACAACAGCGATACGGTGCTGAACGAGTGGGCGATCAGCTGGGTGGCGCATCAGGCGGTGCGGGCGCCGGCGCAGCTCTTCGACGCCAACATCTTCCATCCGGAGCCGCGCACCCTCGCGTACTCGGAAGCGATGCTCGTGCAGTCCGCGCTGGCGGCGCCGATCCTGTGGCTCGGCGGATCGCCCGTGCTGGCCTACAACCTCGTGCTGCTGGCCGGGTTTGCCCTGAGTGGCTGGGCGATGACGCTGGTGCTGGCCCGGTGGACCGGCAGCTGGGTCGCGGCGATCACCGGCGGCGTCATCTTCGCCTTCAACGCGCACTCGTTCACCCGTCTGCCGCATCTGCAGGCGCAGCACGCGGAGTTCCTGCCGCTCGCGCTCCTGGCACTCGACGCACTCCTGACCCGGCCCGGCCCGCGCCCGGCACTGCGGCTGGCCGGCTGGTTCGTCCTGCAGGCGCTGACGTCGATCTACCTGCTCGTGTTCACGGCCGCGGCGTTGACGATGGCGGCGTTGTCGCGGCCGGCGGACTGGCGCGGGCCGCGTCTGCGGCAGGTCGCCGGCTGGACGGCGGCCGCGGCCGGCCTGGCGGCCGTCCTCCTGGCGCCCTACCTGCTGCCCTACTGGCGGGCCTCTGCCGAGTCCGGACTGACCCGGACGCTGGCTGACGCCGGGCGGTTCGCCGTGACGTGGAACGCCTATCTCGCGACGCCGGCGCGGCTGCACTTCGCCGCGTGGAGCGCACGGTTCTTCGAGGGGACGGCGCTGTTCCCCGGCGCCCTGGCGCTGCTGCTGACCGGCATCGCCGTTGCGCGCGGCATCGCGTTCCGCGATCCGCGGGCCCGGATGTGTCTGGCCGTCGGGCTGGCCGGACTCTATCTTTCGTTCGGCCCGCACGCGCCCGGATACGCGACGCTGTATGCCGCCCTGCCGTTGCTGCATGCCGTCAGGGCCGTGTCGCGCTTCGGCTATCTCGTGATTGTCGCGTGCGCGGCGCTCGCGGCGTTCGGGCTCGCCGACCTGATGCGGCGGACGGCGTCGCCGCCGCTGCGCCGGGCGCTTGCGCTCTGTCCGCTCGTCGCCGCACTCGAACTGTCGCCGGCGCCAATCGGCTACACACGATTCGACGGCATTCCGGCCATCTACGATCGGTTGCGCGACGAGCCGGCGGCCGTGGTCGCCGAGCTGCCGTTCTATCGCCAGGGGGCGGAGTTCCACCACGCGGCCTACATGCTGAACTCGACGCGCCACTGGCAGCCGATGATCAACGGCTACAGCGGATTCCAGCCGCTCAGTTTCCACGCCGCGTCAGATGCGCTCTATGCCTTTCCCGACGGACCGTGGTTCGAGTTCCTGCGGACGCGCGGCGTGACGCACATCTTCGTCCACCGAATGCACTACCCTCCGACGGTGCTCGACGAGCTGGACCGGCGCGGACTGGAACGGGTCGCGGACGAGGATGGCATCGCCCTTTATCGCATGACGCACTAGTCACCCGCCCGTCGGTTCGGTTGGCCGCGCGTCTACTTCTCGTCTGCCTGTCCCGGCAGCAGCGGCAGCGCCGAGGTGCTCGACGGCGAGATGAGTCCGGCCTTGGCGTAGGTCAACAACTTCTCGCGCGTGTCGGCGAGGTCGAGGTTCCGCATCGTCAGCTGGCCGATGCGGTCCTGCGGGGTGAAGAAGACCTCGCCGCGCTCCATCGTCAGCCGTTCCGGCTTGTAGGTGAGGTTCGCGCTGCGCGTGTCGAGGATCGAGTAGTCGTTGCCGCGCCGCAACTCCACCGACACCGTGCCGGTGATGGCGCGCGCCACCCAGCGCTGCGCCGTGTCGCGGAGCATCATCGCCTGCGGGTCGAACCAGCGCCCCTGGTACAGCAGGCGGCCGAGGCGGCGGCCGTTCTCGCGGTACTGCTCGATGGTGTCCTCGTTGTGGATGCCGGTGAGCAGCCGTTCGTAGGCGATGAACAACAGGGCCATGCCTGGCGCTTCGTAGATACCGCGGCTCTTCGCCTCGATGATCCGGTTCTCGATCTGATCGGACATGCCGAGGCCGTGGCGTCCGCCGATGGCATTGGCCTCGAGCATCAGCGACACCGGGTCGTCGAAGGAACGGTTGTTGAGCGACACCGGGCGCCCCTCCGCGAAGCCGATGGTGACCGTTTCCGGCGTCACGGCGACGTCGTCGCGCCACGAGGCGACGCCCATGATCGGCTGGACGATCTTGATGCCCTTGTCGAGCAGTTCGAGGTCCTTGGCTTCGTGGGTCGCGCCCAGGATGTTCGAATCGGTCGAGTAGGCCTTCTCCACGCTCATGCGATAGGCGAGGCCGGCCCGCTGCATGTACTCGGACATTTCCTTGCGGCCGCCGAGTTCGTCGATGAACTGCTGGTCCAGCCACGGCTTGTAGATCTGCAGGTTCGGGTTGGCGAGCAGGCCGTAGCGGTAGAACCGCTCGATGTCGTTGCCCTTGAAGGTGCTGCCGTCGCCCCAGATGTGGACGTCGTCCTCCTGCATCGCGATGACCAGCATCGTGCCGGTCACGGCGCGGCCGAGCGGGGTGGTGTTGAAGTACGGCACGCCGGCGGTGGAGATGTGGAAGGCGCCGCTTTGCAGCGCCGCAAGCCCTTCGGACACCAGCTGGAGGCGGCAGTCGATCAGGCGTGCCTTCTCGGCGCCGTACTGCAGGGCGCGGCGCGGGATGTCGTCGTAGTCCTGCTCATCGGGCTGCCCGAGATTCGCCGTGTAGGCATAGGGCACGGCGCCCTTCTCGCGCATCCAGTGCAGGGCGGCGCTGGTGTCGAGGCCGCCGGAGAACGCGATCCCGACCTTCCGGCCGGCGGGAAGACTCTGAAGAATGTTGGGCACGGCTCAATGATATTGCAGATTCGCGAGGCCGGATTCCCGCTGGACGACCGCGCGCCGGGCGGTCAGCGACCGCACGTCCCGACGCGGCCGGCCTGGTGTGCCGGCGCGCCATGCCGCCGGTCGCACGGCACCACCCGTCCCCCATCCGGGTGATGCGCGGCGGCGCGGCGTCCGCCAGAATCGCTTCATGTTGACTGAATTCTCGAACGCGCTGGCCGACGCCGTGGCCGCGGCGGCGCCGTCGGTGGTCCAGGTGTACGGACGGCGTCGTCCGGCGAGCGGCCTGGTGTGTGCTCCGGATGTCGTCGTCACGACGTTGAGAGCGGTAGGCCGCGAGGACGGGCTGCAGGTGCGCGGTGATGACGGGACCGTGTGGCCGGCAACGCTGACCGGCTGGGATCCGGCGAGCGGCCTGGCGGTGCTCGCCGTGCCGGGCCTCACGGCACCGGCCGCGCGGGTCGCCGAGGCGCCGGTTCGCGTCGGCCACGTGGTGCTGGCGCTGGCACGCTCGTGGAGCAACGCCGCGACGGCAAGTGCCGGCATCGTCTCGGTGATCGGCGGACCGCTGCCGACCGGTCGCCGCCGATCGATCGCGCAGGTGATCCGCACGACGGCGCCGATGCACGACGGATTCGCCGGCGGGGCACTCGTCGATACGAGCGGTGCCCTCGTCGGCGTCACGACGGCGATGACGATTCGCGGCCTCCAGGTCGCGATCCCGGCGGCCGCCGCCTGGGCGACGGCCGCCACCGTCATCGAGCACGGCCGCGTCCGGCGCGGATTCCTGGGCGTCGCCGGCCAGCCGGTGGCCCTGGCACCCCGCCAGCAGCTGGACGCCGGCGGCGCCGCGCAGGCGTTGCTCATCGTGAACGTCACGGACGGGAGTCCGGCGGCCGCCGCCGGGCTGCTGGTCGGCGATCTCCTGCTGGCGCTGGACGGTCACGTATTGACGTCGCCGGATGACCTGCTGGACCTGCTCGTCGGCGACATCGTCGGACGCCCGGCGACGGTGCGCGTGTTGCGCGGCGGGGCGGCGGTGGATGTCACCGTCCAGGTCGGTGAACGGCCGACGCGCTGACGCGACACCGGCGGACGCATTGCCACGAATGATGACGGCGGCGCGATGATCGCCGCGAGTGATGACCGCGAGAAGATGACCGCGAGAAGATGAACGCGAGATGATGAAGGCGTGGATGCATGCGCGCCATTCTGATCGGGTCT
>CADEDC010000032.1:21099-61510 GCA_902825985.1 uncultured Acidobacteriota bacterium
GATGAACGCGAGATGATGAAGGCGTGGATGCATGCGCGCCATTCTGATCGGGTCTGACCGCGACCGCGACCGCCTCCGGTGGCAGCTGCAGGGCACCGGCGTCATCGTCGTCGGCGAGTTCGTGACGGTGGCCGCGGCCCGTGACTCGGCGGTCGACACCGACGCGTTCGTCGTCGCCCCAGGGGCGATTGGGGACGCTGCGGATCGCGGGCGGCTGCCGCGTGCCGGGCCGATGACCGTTCCCGCTTCGGCGTTGGCGCCGCGATCGCATCCAGGCACCGAACTCGAGGGCGTCGAACCGCTGACGCGCCGCGAACTCGAGGTGCTGGGGCTGCTGGCTGACGGTCTGCCGAACAAGGCGATTGCCGATCGGCTCGGGATCAGCGACCAGACGGTCAAGTTCCACGTCGCCCAGATCATCGCGAAGCTCGGCGTCGCCAACCGGACCGAGGCCGTGCGCCGCGCGATTCGCCAAGGTATCGTCGCCGTCTGAGGCGACCGCCCACCGTTCCCGGCGATGCGGCCGACGTTGCGTTCGCCTTCAGGCCCGCCTTTCGACTATCATCCGGCCTCGATGGGTGGGTCCGCCGGTGCGCGCTGCCGGGAGCCGCACGGCGCCGCCCGCCATCGCCATCCGTGCACCGGAGGCGGAACACGTTCGCACGAAAGGACGGGCAGATGATCGGTCGACTCGCTCGACGGCAGGGCAGCCGCCGTCTCTCGCTGCTGGCGCTGGTCGTACTGGCCGGCGGCGCCTCGCTGTGGTGGGCGCCGGCGTTCGAAGCCGCGGCGCAGAACGGTGGTTCGCTGGCCCGTCACCGGATGACGCGGATCACCGACACCATCTACCGTGCCGATGCGCCCGGCACTCCCGGCATCAACTCGACGTCATGGGTCTTCGTCAACGAGACCGACGTGCTGGTGACCGATTCCGAAGGGTCACCCGCGTCGGCGCGCTCGCTGCTCGAAGGCATCAAGACGATTACCAACAAGCCGGTCAAGTACCTCGTCGACACCCATTTCCATCTCGACCATGCCTACGGCAACGCGGCGTTGCCGGCCGATGTCCAGATCATCGGTCACGACTTCACGCGCAAGGCGCTCCTCGGCCGTGAAGCGCGTGAGGGGACGACGATCAAGTGGTTCACGACGCCGATGCCGGACCGGATTGCCGGTCTGAAGAAGCAGGCGGCGGCGGAGGCCGATCCGGCAAAGAAGACCACGCTCGAGGCCCAGGCGGCGGCCGCCGAAGCCACGCTGGCCGTCTATTCCGGCGACTTTCCGCTGCAGGCGCCGAACGTGACCGTCGCCCGGACGATGTCGGTGTGGTCCGGGACGAAGGAGTTCCGCATCTTCTGGCCCGGGCGCGCCCACACGGCCGGCGACCTCGTGGTCTACGTGCCGTCCGAGCGTGCGGCGGCGACCGGAGATATCGTGTTCAAGGCGACGGTCGGCTGGCAGGGCGATGCCTTCCCGAACGAACAGGCGGAGACGCTCGAGACCCTGCGGCCGCTCAACCTCGATCTCCTGCTGCCCGGACATGGCGAGCACGTCCAGGGCACCGCCGCCATCGCGCAGGCGATCTCCAGCATGCAGGCCTACGTGCGTGACGAGTTCACCCAGGTGGCCGCGGCAAAGAAGGCGGGTCTGAGCCCCGACGCCGCCCTCAAGCAGCTGAGTCTGTCCAAGCACGCCCCGGTGTACGGCCAGAGTGTGACCCCGACGCTGCCGGCCGTGCAGCGCATCTACGACATCATCGACGGCAAGGCCGAACTCAACTAGTCGCAGCCGCGACACGAGAAAGGACAGGGGAGGACCGTCATGGAGCGCAAGAAGGCCTCTGATTTTCCGCAGGAACTCCTGGATCTGTTTCACGAGTACCAGCACGGCGACATCACGCGGCGGACGTTTCTCGATCGCGCCGGCAAGTTCGCGGTGGGCGGCCTGACGGTTGCGACGATCTTCGAGAGCCTCAAGCCCAACTACGCGTGGGCCCAGCAGGTGCCGAAGGACGATCCGCGCATCCGCGCCACCTACGAGACCGTCACCTCGCCGGACGGAAACGGATCGATCAAGGGGCTGTTCGCGCGCCCGTCGAATCCGTCGGGCAAGTTGCCGGCGGTCCTGGTCGTCCACGAGAATCGCGGCCTGAACCCCTACATCGAAGACGTCGCCCGCCGGTTCGCCGTTGCGAACTTCATCGCTTTTGCACCGGATGGGCTGACGTCCCTCGGCGGCTATCCGGGCGACGACGAAAAGGGCGGCGCGATGTTCCGGCAGGTGGACGGCATGAAGATGCTGGCTGACTTCGTGGCGTCCGCCAACTGGCTGAAGACGCGCGCCGAGTCCTCCGGCCGGTTCGGTGTGGTCGGCTTCTGCTTCGGCGGCGGCGTGTCGAACAATCTCGCGGTGCGGATGCCGGACCTCGGCGCCGCGGCGCCCTTCTACGGTCGCCAGCCGAGCGCCGAGGACGCCGCGAAGATCAAGGCACCGCTGCTGCTGCACTACGCCGAGAACGATCAGGGCGTGAATTCGGGCTGGCCGGCGTTCGAGGCGGCCCTGAAAGCGAACGGCAAGACCTATCAGGCCTTCGTCTACCCTGGCACGCAGCACGGCTTCCACAACGACACGACGCCGCGGTACGACGACTCAGCGGCGAAGCTCGCGTGGCAGCGGACGATCGACTTCTTCAACAAGAACCTGCGCGGATAGCGCCGGGGCGCGCCGCGACTCCGGCAAGGGAGACGATGGCCGCTGGCAGCGGTCCAGACACCATCGTCTCCCGCGCACGACGCGCGCCGAGCAGCGGCAGTCGGGCGCGCTACTGGGCGGTGCCTGGCCTGGCCGCGAGGCCGTTCGCCGCCAGGAAGTCGCGGATCTTCGTGTAGATCTTCACCCGTTCGTCCGGACTGAAGTTGCCGTGGCCGCCGCCCGGCACGGTGAAGAGCTCGGCCTTCGCGCCGGCCTTGACCATGGCATCCCGGAAGCGGACGTTCTGCGAGTAGGGCACGATCGGGTCGGCGTCGCCCTGGATGCTGAGTACCGGCGGCGCGTCGGCGCGGACGTGCGTCAAGGGTGACACGACGCGGGCCACCGGTTCGCGGCCGCTGATCGCGCCCACCCACTGCACCGCATAGGATCGCGCGTTCGGACCGTTGAGCATCTCGGCGACGTCGGTGATGCCGTACCAGTTGATGATGCCGGCCACCTTCGGCACCGCGACGTCGTTGCCGGCGAACCCGCCGGCCGCGCAGGGGCTGGTGAAACCGGCGCCGGACGGTGCCATGCCGGCCAGCAGCGCGAGGTGCCCACCGGCCGATTCGCCGCTCAGCACGATGCGCGCCGTGTCGACGTTGTAGGCCTTGGCCTGGCTGACGACGTAGCGAAGCGCACACTGCGCATCCTCGGCGGCCGCCGGTGCCTGCGCGACGCGCGCCATCCGGTACTCGACGTTGACGACGTTCCACCCCATCTCGAGCCACGGCATGATCGACATGAAGGACGATTCCTTCGTCCCCGCGATCCAGCCGCCGCCGTGGTAGAAGATCAGCGTCGGCTGCGGCGCGTTGACGTCGCGCCGACGGTAGACATCGAGCTTCACGTCCATGCCGGATGCCGACAGATACGTGACGTTGGCCTGGACCTGATACTGGTTCTGCGCCTTGGTCGCCCACTCCGCCGTCGACGACAGCTGCGCGTGCGCGCTTGCCGCCATCGCCAGTGTCAGCCACGCGGTGGCAACCGCTCCGGGTACGGCTCGTCTCAACATGCACTCCTCCTGAACCGTAACAGGCCGCCCGGACGCGCCGGGCGTGTTGCCGCAACGGTGGCCGGATTGTAGCGCCGATGGCGCGGGCGGTGCACGCGGCCCGTCAGAGGGCCATCAGGCGGGACCCTGCCGCTTCGCCGCTGGCGGCCGGACGGCCCGGCCCGCGCGCGCCGCCGAACAGCTCGGCGACCGTCCGGGCGCCGAATCGGTCGTCCAGCAGTTCCAGACGGTCCGCCGTGATGAGCGAAGGGTGCGGTACGCCGCACGCGCGGCTGATCTGCGTGAGCTCCTTGCGCAGGGCGACGACGTAATTGGCGAGGCGCGCGGCCTTCAGCGTCGGATCGACGCCACGAATCAGCCACGGGTGCTGGGTGGCGATGCCGGTCGGGCAGTGATTGGTATGGCAGCGCTGCGCCTGGATGCAGCCGATCGCCAGCAACGCCTCGCGCGCGACGTTCACCATGTCGCAGCCGAGGGCGAAGGCGAAGACCGCCTGCTCCGGGAATCCGAGCTTGCCCGATCCGACGAACAGCACGCGTTCGCCGAGGCCGTGTTCGTGGAAGATCGCGCGGACCCGACTGAAGCCGACCTTGAACGGCAGCGCGACATGATCGGTGAAGGCCAGCGGCCCGGCACCGGTGCCGCCTTCGCCGCCGTCGATCGTGATGAAGTCGACGCCGCGGCTGCCGCCGGACATCAGGCGGGCGAGATCCTGCCAGAACGCCGACTCGCCGACCGCCGACTTGATCCCGACCGGCAGTCCGGTTTCCGCCGCCAGCGCCTCGACGAAGTCGAGCAGACCATCGACGTCGTGGAACGCGGTGTGGCCGGAGGGGCTGATGCAGTCGCGGTCGCGGACGATGCCGCGGATGTCGGCGATCTCCTGGGTGATCTTGGCCCGAGGCAGCAACCCGCCGAGGCCGGGCTTGGCGCCCTGGCTCATCTTTACTTCGATGGCCCTGATCTGCGGGCAGCGCGCGATGGTCGCTTTCAGCCGGTCCATGCTGAAGCGGCCGTCGGCGTCACGGCAGCCGAAGTAGCCGGTCCCGATCTGCCAGACCAGCTCGCCGCCGGAGAGGTGATACGTCGACACGCCACCCTCGCCGGTGCTCTGCAGGCAGCCCGCGATGCGGCAGCCGCGATTCAATGCCTCGACCGCTGGGCCGCTGAGCGACCCGAAGCTCATTCCTGACAGGTTCACGACCGACGCGGGCCTGAACGCCTTCGCCCGTCCGCGCGCTGCGCCGAGGACCTTCGCCGCCGGCAGCGGATGGGTCGGGTCGTAACCGGCGTCGCCGGCGTACAGGGTCGGCAGCGGAAACGCGCTGTGCTTGATGATCAGGTAATTCGGGTGCAGCTCCATGTCGTTGTCGGAACCGAAGCCGAAGTAGTTGTTGTCATGCTTCGAGGACGCGTAGACCCAGCGCCGCTGGTCGCGGCTGAACGGCCGCTCCTCGTCGTTGTCGGTGACGATGTACTGGCGCAGTTCGGGGCCGACCGCCTCCAGCCAGTAGCGGAAATGACCGATAATCGGGAAGTTCCTGAGGATGGCGTGTTGCCGCTGGGTGACGTCGTACAGCACCACCGTGACGAGGACGCCCAGGACGATCAGCAGGAGGGCCATGCGGTCCATTCTAGGCTGGGCTGGACCGGGGCGGCGGCTCGGGCAGGCAGGGAGGGACCATGCAGGTGAGGCGCTCGACGGCATCACTCGTCGTCCTGGCGGCGATGTCGGCGCTCTGGCAGGTGACCGGGTCCTCCGTCGTCACCGCACGCGAGCCGCTCGTGGTCCGCGTCTCCCCGATGATGGCCCAGCCGCCGGCGTTCATCACCGTCCGCGCCGACGTCGAAGTCCACGAGGACAACCGGTCGCTGGAGATCAGCGCCGAGGGCGACGACTTCTTCACCAGCAGCCGCATACCGCTCGAGGGCAGCAAGGCGCCACGCTTCAGCGAGGTGTACTTCGAGAACGTGCCGGCCGGGTCGTATCGCGTGAAGGCGGTGCTGTTCGGCTCACAGGGTGAGCGCGCGACCATCATCCGCACCGTCACGGTCGGCACCCCTCCCGACGACGGCCTGGCATCGTCGCGTTGACGAAAACCCGGCAGCGGTCGAACCGCCCAGCGGCGCGTTCTCGGCCAGTCAGTCGACAAGCGGCGTGGAATGCGGCGATTTCGGCCGGTTTCTCGATCCCCGCCCTGCCGCGGGCCTGGCACAGATCTTCAACAGCCCAGGACCATCACAGGGCGCTCGGAGATCGCCGGTGCCCACCTCTCGGATGAAACCGGGCCAACACCTGCGGGCGGCCCCAACCGGTCGAGGAGAGACGGACTATGACGACGGTAACGGTCACGAGTCAGATTGAGGCGCCGGTGGAAAAGACCTTCGCCATGTTCACGGATCTCGACCACGCCACGGAGCATGTCGACGCCATCAAGGAAATCGAGATGTTGACGCCGGGCGGCTTCTCACTGGGTACCCGTTGGCGCGAGACCCGCGACGTGCTCGGCCGTCTCGACTCCGCCGAAATGGAAGTGACGGCGTTCGAGAAGAACAGAACCTACACGATCACCCACCACAAGGCCGGCACCCGCGTCGACACGGTGTTCACGTTCGAGCCGTCGGCGAGCGGGACGAAGGTGTCGATTGAGTTCGGTCTCGACAGCCAGGGACTGCCGCCAGGACTGCTGACGCCGGTCAGCTGGGCCATTGCCGGCAAGGTCCGCGAGGTGCTCGGGCACGACCTCGAGGATCTGAAGAAGTCGGTCGAGAAAGCCTAGCGGCGGCAGCGGAGCCGGGGGCGTCGGTTCGTCCGGCCACGACGCGTCCCCGGTATCCGCGGGTCCGGCGGTCGTCCGGTCACCGGCCGACCCGATCGCCGTGCACCGGTCCCTCGCCGCTCTTGCCGAGCAGCGCCTTTCCTTCCAGCGTGTCGCCGTCGACCGTCCCGGTGAAGACGATCTCCATCATCCGCCCTTGATCGGGCAGCGCCCAGACAATCCGGAACTGCTCCCCGTCGATCGACCCCCGCAGCGGGAACTCGCCGCTCGCCGATGTCATCCGCCCGGTGACGCGCGTCCCTTCCTGGGCGACGAACATGGTGTACTCCGCCGGCCCGGTCGGTCCGGTGAAGGTCACGACCCATTCACCCGCGAGATCCACTTCGGCGGCGGCTGACGGGGCGGCCAAGCCGATGACGATGGCGATGATCGAGAGGCACGACAGGGCGCGAGTCATGCGAGTGATTATGCCATCGGCTCCACCGACAATCGTGGGTCTTTCACCGCTGAGTTCCGACAGGACTGTCGCTTCCGGCGGTAGTGTCCGGCAGGCGCCTCGGCGACTTCTCGTCAGTCTGGCCTGAATTCGTCGATCCACGGCTTCGGCGGCAATCTTGCTCCAGACCCCGGCCATAACCCTGGAGCGTCCGATGACAATGGCCATCCGAGGCGTGGTGTGGATAGGTGTGTGCCTGCTGCTGTGTGGAAGGTCCGACGTCAGCGCGACGGCGGCCGTCGATCGCCTGCCTGGCGTGCTGTGCGGTGCAGTGGATGGCCGCCTGCCAGCCACCGTGCAGGTCGACGAACCGATCGTCCCGCACGTGCAGATGATGCTGCAGCGGTCGGCGCACTTCCGCCGGCAGTGTCGGGAGCTTGCGGCGCACCCGCACGTGTACGTGCGCCTGCAACTGGCGCCGGTCGGCGAGCTGACGAGCCAGTTCTGCGCCAAGTCGTTCATCCAGCGCACCGCCGCCGGACCGCTCATCGCCGTCGTCCGCATCGGCCGCGAGACGCACTGGTCGGAATGGATTCCGCACGAACTGGAACACGTCCTCGAGGCGGCCGGTGGCATGCGGATCCGCGACTACGCCCGGGGGCACGATACCTGGGAGTCGGCGGACGACACCTACGAGACGACCCGCGCCATCAACGCCGGACGCACGGTGCGCGTCCAGATGCGCCACAAGCCGGTGGCGGCGACCGACTGATGGGTACGGCCGGGCCTCCGCTTCGGCATAATGCCGGGCAGTCACCGCGCGCCGGGCGGGCGCGACGATGACATAACAGGAGGAGAGGCATGCCCAACGCAATCAGTCAGTCACTGCTGCCGGAGTTCGACATGGAGATGGCCAGCACCCGCAGGACGCTGGCACGGGTGCCCGACGGACGCGGGGACTTCCGTCCGCATGCGAAGTCGATGACGCTGGCCCGCCTCGCCGGTCACCTGGGCGAGCTCCCGGCCTGGGCGTTGATGACCCTCGGCCAGGACGAACTCGATCTCGCCGGCGGCGGCAGCGGCGCGACGATGACGACGCGTCAGGCCGTGCTGGACCGGTTCGATGCCGATCTGGCGAAGGCGCGGGCGGCGCTCGCCGGCATCAGCGACGGCGACATGATGACGACCTGGACGCTGCGGTCCGGTGACCAGGTGGTGCTGGCGATGCCGCGCATCGCAGTCTTTCGCGGCTTCGTGATGAACCACATGATCCATCACCGCGCGCAGCTCGGCGTCTACCTGCGGATGAATGACGTGGCGGTGCCATCGATCTACGGTCCGTCGGCCGACGAAGGCAATTCGTAGGCGGCGCGTCGAGCGCGCCGCCGGCCCGCGTGCGGCCGACGTCGCGGCGGCGTTGCGGCGCGACCGCGGGAGACCCCGGGCCGGTCGGGGCTGGCGCCTGCTTTGCTGGGCAGAGCAGCATGCGAAGCACTGCTCATCTGCATGGCCACCCGATCCATCCGACGCTCATCCCGTTTCCATTCGCCTACCTCCTCGGCAGCGCTGGTATGAACCTGCTGGCCTCGGCCACCGGACGAACCCGGCTGCACCGCACCGCCTCGCACCTGAATGCGATGGGGCTGGCGTCCGGCCTCCTCGCGGCCGTTCCCGGCATCGTCGACTATCTGTTCGCCGTGCCGCCGAAGAGCTCGGCCCACGATCGCGCGACGCGTCACGCGGTCGCCAACGTGACCGCGCTGTCGCTGTTCGCCGCGGCGCGGACCGGTCGGCGCGGGCCGGATGCACCGGCGTCGGCGTGGGCCGTCGCCGCCGAGGTGTGTGGCGCCGGCCTGCTCGGTTATGCCGGCTGGCTTGGCGGCACCCTGGTGTATCGCAACCAGATCGGCGTCGACCATCGCTACGCGAACGCCGGCAAGTGGCAGGTGGAGCGCGCCGCCTCGTCGATCGAGACCGGGACGGTCGACGTCGGTCCGAGCGACGGACTGGAGGTCGACCAGATGCGACTCGTCCATGTCGGCGACCGCCGGATCGTCGTGGCGCGCACCGCCGATGGCTGGGCGGCGTGCGACGATCGCTGCACGCACAAGGGCGGGCCGCTGTCGGATGGGGCGCTGGTCGCCGGACGGGTGCAGTGCCCGTGGCATGGATCGCAGTTCGACGTCACGTCCGGCGCGGTCGTCCGTGGGCCGGCCGAGGCGGCGATCGCGACGTATCCGATCGCCGCGCGAGACGGTCGCCTCTATCTGACGGTGCCGTGAACCGGTGCCGTCGCCGGTTTGCCGTCCGCCGGTTTGCCGTCCGTCGGTGCGCGACCGGCCGGGGCCGGGCCGACGCGGACGCCGGCCACGGTCATGCCGAGCATCGTGAACAGCGGCTTGGTGTCGTCGACCGCCTTGTCGATGATCTGCTCGATCGCTTCATCGGTGAGGCCGAGCCGGTGACCGTGCTGCATCGACAACAGCTGCAGACGGGCGGGGAAGTCGCCGCTCGTCCGGCGGTACATCACCGTCGTGGTGTCATGCCCGAACTGAGCGAGCGCGCTCAGGTCGTCGAGGCGGCCGTTCTCCGCCGGCGTCCACATCTGCGTGATCTTGGTCGGTAGCTTCCAATGTTTCCCGATCGCCTTGGCCAGCCCTTCGTAGGTGAAGCCGAGCGTTCGCAGGCAGGCGCGTGCCGGCGGGTTGGCGCCGCTCTGGGTCTCGACGCTGATCCGCGCGTAGTGCGAAGGAAAGTGGCACGCCACCAGCACCTCGCCGAGGTTGCGGAACATGCCGGCGAGCTGCGCCTCCTCCTTCTCCTTGAAGTGCATCGCCGTCGCCGCGCCGTCGGCATGATGGGCGCTCAGCATCGACAGCAACATCAGCCGCTTCAAGGCGATGGACCGCTTCTGGTAGTGGTCGAAGAAGAGCAGGGTGCTGGCCAGTGACTGAACGGTCTTGACGCCCATGACCATGATGGCGCGCGACACGCTGTCGATCGACCGGCTCGATCGGTTGTACTGGAACGAGTTCGCCACCTGCAGCACCTTCAGGGTCAGGCCGAAGTCCTGCAGCACCAGCTCGGCCAGTTCCTGGGCGGACTGATCCTGGTGGTCCACCGTCATCAGGTTCTGGATTTGCTGCGAGAAAGCAGGAAACTCGATGTCCTTGAGTATCTGCTGGACGCTTGCTTCGAGCGTGTTCACCATCGTGATAAGGGCGATCCCCGTGCCACTGGCATAATCGGCACCGCGTGCCGGTGCGGTAGTCTGGAGATCCCGAGCCGTTCCAGGCAGCAGTGCGCAGCATGAAACACATCCTGATTGCGGACGACAGCGTGTCGCTCGCCCACGCGCTGGCCGCGTGTCTCATCGGCACCTACGCGGTCACGGTGACGCACGACGGGCCCGAGGCGCTGGCGCAGGCCTCGTCACTGCCGATCTGCGACCTGCTGGTCACCGACTACCTGATGCCAGGCATGGACGGCGCCGAACTGGCGTGCCGGGTTCGTGCCCTGCACCCGCGGGCCAAGGTGTTGCTGCTCACCGGTCTGGGTGACGAACTGGAACTGACCGACGATCCGGCCGACGCCCGCCTCAACAAGCCGTTTGGTCCCGCCGAACTGCGCGCCGCCGTCTCGCAGCTCATCGGCCCGCCCTGAGGCCACCTGGCGTTCCGCGCTGCAGTCCGGGCGGGGAACGGTCGATTACGTGGAGCGATGATGCCGGAACCGACGGGCGACACAGCGCCGGCGTTCGCCACGCTCATCGGCTCGCCGCTGTTCGCCGGTGCGCCGGAGCCGCTGCTGCTGTCGATGTTCTCGGGCTGTGAGACACGCGATCTGGCGCGCGGCGAGCGGCTGCTGACATCCGGCGCGACGAACGATGCGCTGTACGTGGTGTTGAGCGGTTCCTTGAGCGTCCATGTGCCGGGCACCGGCCGGGCGCACGTCAGCGTCGGCCACGGCGAGTGCGTCGGCGAGCTGTCGCTCATCGATGGCTTCCAGGTGTCGGCCGACGTCATCGCCGAACAGGACTCGACGGTCGTCGTCGTCGAGCGCGAGCAGCTGTGGCGGCTCGTCGAGGCGACGTCGCAGGTCGCGCGCAACCTGCTGCGCATCCTTGCCGGACGCGTTCGACACGACGACCGGGTGCTCGGCGAGAGCGATCGATTGCAGCGTCAGTACGAGGAAGCGGCCACGGTCGACACCCTGACCGGCCTCAGGAACCGTCGCTGGCTCGATGATGCGTTCGCGCGCCAGCTGGAGCGGACGACGCGAACCGGCCGTCCGCTGTCGCTGCTGATGATCGACGCCGATCACTTCAAGCGCATCAACGACGAGCACGGCCATCTGGTCGGCGACGGCGTGCTCGTGCACATCGGCCGGAGACTGGCGACGTGCCTGCGCCCGCAGGATCTGCTGGCGCGGTTCGGGGGTGAGGAGTTCGCCGTGCTGTTGCCGGGCGTCGGTTCCGAGGCGGCGCAGACGGTGGCGGAGCGGCTGCGCATCGCGGTCGCGACATCGGCGCCGCCGATTGCCGACCCGCGGTGCGACGCGGATCGCCGGGTGACCGTCTCGATCGGCGTGGCGACGGCGGATCCGGGTGAGCCGGTCACCGTGCCATCGCTCATCGAGCACGCCGATCGGGCGCTGTAC
This sequence comes from uncultured Acidobacteriota bacterium, assembly GCA_902825985.1. GTDB lineage: Bacteria > Acidobacteriota > Vicinamibacteria > Vicinamibacterales > CAVVIG01 > VFZL01. Next base: position 32,744 of record CADEDC010000032.1, read on the forward strand.
CGCGCGAAGCACTCGGGACGCAACCGGGTGTGCGCCTGAGGAAGCCCACCCCGGCGCCGCCGCCCGTCAGCGCTCGGGCCTGACCCAGCGCGCCGCGACACCCTGATCGCGATCGATGTTCGAAAGTTCGTAGTCGTACGGCGGGTCGCCGTTGGCGAAGCGTACGGCAATCCCTTCGAGTTCCTGCCATTCGGCCGTCGTATAGCGATTGGCTTCGGCAATTTCCCACAGCGACCGGTCTTCGAGCACGACGTACCGGCCGCCCTCGCGGGTTTCCTTGATGAAGTGGCCGGGACCAGCGGACGGATATCGCTCCGCGCGTTGGGCGGCGCGGCCGGCCGGCCCGCGGCTGCCGGCCGCCAGCACTCCACCAAGGGCCAGGACGCCACGGACGAAGCGTCGGCGGTCCATCGCCGGCATCCGCTGCTCCACTACTTCCGGATGCTCGGATTGATGTAGCCGGCCGGCAGCACCCGCACCGGGTCGGGGCGAATCGAGACGTACTCGACATGGTCGGGCACGTCGCTCCAGCCGTGATAGACGCCCGCCGGAATGACGACGACATCCCCCTGTTTCACGAGTCGGGTCTGCGCCGGCTTCGTGAACACCGCGGTATTGGTGGGACCCACCACGGTCGTCACCAGGTTGTGGGTGGGCGGTAGCGGCTTGATGTTGGTGACGTCGCCGCCGGTCATCAGCGTGCCGGAGCCGGAGATGACATAGTAGACCTCGGTCAACTGCACATGGTTGAGCGCGGTCACCGCCGGGCCGGGCTTCAGCGCCCCCCGGCGGAGCACGGCGACGCCGAGGTTCTCCCGGCCGACGTCGACGATGCGGATCTCTTCGTCGCCGCCCTTGAGGTTCTTCAGCACCGTGGCGATCTCTTCGGCGGTCACATCGGTCGCGGTGGCCGGCGCCGTCTGGGCCTGCAGTGATGCAGGTGCAGCGGCCGATAGGGCGAGCGCGACGAGCAAACCGGTCGTGGTGGCACGCATGATGTCCATCTCCGGGCGCATTATCGCAGGTTTTGCGGGTTCCCAGGTTCCCAGGTTCGCAGGTTCGCAGGTTCGCAGGTTCGGCGGATCCTTGACCCGGCGCGCTGTTTACACCGCGGGGGGTGACGCGGTAACGTCCGACTCATCATGAGCCACGCCGACCGTGACGACGTCAGGACCGCCGCCGACCGCGTCGGGGTGAAGCCGCCCGGCATCCGCGAGTTCACCCCGCGCGCCGTGATCTGCGGCCTGCTCGTCGCCGTCGTGATGGGCGCCTCCTACCCCTACGTCGTGCTGAAACTCGGATTCGGCCCCAACGTGTCGGTGGTCGCCGCGTTCTTCGGCTACCTCGTCCTCGGCATCGCCTTCAAGAACTTCAACCGCTGGGAGAACAACATCGTCCAGACCGCGGGCACGGCGGCGGCACAGACCGCCTTCATGTGTGTCCTGCTCGCCGCCTTCGACATGCTGGCCGCCCGGCCCGGGACGACGCTGGCGGTGACACTGACGCCGATGAAGTCCTTTGCCTGGCTGAGCACCGCCGGCATCCTCGGCGTGCTGATGGCCGTCCCGATGCGGCAGCACTTCGTCGTCGACGAGAAGCTGGCGTTTCCCGATGGCGTGGCGGCAGGCGAAACCATCATCGCGCTCGACGGTGAGGGGCCGGAGGCGAAGAAGGCCGCGCGCGCGCTGGCGGTGGCCGGCCTGGCGTCCGCAGCCGTGATGCTGATGACCGAAGACGCGCACGTCCTCAACTGGTTCGGCTCGGTGACCGCGATTGGCACCACGGTCATGATGGCGTCCGGCGTCGGCGTCAATTGGAGCCTGCTGTCGCTCGGCTCCGGCATGCTCGTCGGCCTGCGAATCAACCTGAGCATGCTCATCGGCGTGGTGGTCGGCTGGATCGCCGTCCCCTACCTGCTGCTCGATCGCGGCATCCTCAGCCCCACGTTCAATCGCAATGACGTCCTGCTGTGGTCGATGTGGCCGGGCACCGGGATGCTGATTGCCAGCGGCCTCACGGCCCTGGTGCTGAAATGGGACGTGCTGAAGCGGACGTTCACGAACCTCTCGGCGCGTGCCGACGGCGCGAGCTTTCCGCTGCGCTGGACGGCCGTCGGCATCGGGTTGTCGAGCGTGGCGCTCATCATCGTGCAGAAGACGAGCCTCGGTCTGCCCGTCTGGGTGACGGTGGTGGCCATATTGCTGTCGGTACCGCTGATGCTCGTGGGCCTTCGCGTCCTCGGCGAGACGAACTGGGGCCCGATCAGCCAGCTGTCGAATACGATGCAGGCCATCTTCGGCGCCATCGTGCCCGGGAATCTGACGGTCAACATGCTGGCGAGCGGGACCACCGGGACGATCGCCGTCGAGTCCGAGGCGCTCATGCAGGACTACAAGGCCGGCCACATGATCGGCTCGTCGCCGAAGTACCTGACCATCATGCAGATCCTGGCGACACCGGTCGGCGCTGCCGCCGTATCGTGGATGTATCCGCTGCTCCGCAGTACCTACGGCATCGTCGGCGACAACGCCCAGCTCAGTTCGCCGATCTCGCGCCGGATGGCCGGCTTCGGCGAAATCCTGGTGCAGGGCTTCGGCGCCCTGCCGGCCGGTGCGGTGCCAGCGCTGGTCATTGGTGCGGTGCTCGGCATCGTGCTGGCGGTGCTCGAATCGCGCAAGCTGGGCTGGGTGCCGTCGCCCACCGGCATCGGCATCGGCATGATGGTGCCCGCCGCCGTGATCCTCGTGATGGTGGTCGGCGGTATCGTCGAGCATGTCTGGCGCAGGACGTCGCCGCGGACGTATGAAGTATATCTGGCGCCGACGGCGTCTGGCTTCATTGCCGGCGAGGCGCTCGTCGCGGTGATTATTCCGCTGCTGGTCGTGCTGGGGTTGCTGAGCGTCTGAGGCAGCGGGGACGGAGAGCCACGATCATGCGATCGATGCTGCTGGCACTGGCCATCGTGACGCAGTTGACGCGGGTGCCCATCGCCCAGTCGCCGGACCGTGCGTCGTTCGACCGGGCGATTGCCGAAGCCTTCGCGCCGGTCTTCCACCAGGGGATGGTCGGCTCGCGCTACGACTTCATCACCAGCTTCGACTTCGACGGCGACTGGGTGGGTGACAACAACTGGGACAATGCCGCGAAGCCGGAGTTTCCGCAGCGCGGCTATGTCTACTACGCGGTCAGCGAGACGCCGACGCATTACTTCATCCATTACGCGGCGTTTCATCCGCGCGACTACAAGGGCGGCGAGCTGACCGGTGCGATGCTCAGCCAGGTGTTGCGCCGCGGCGTTGGCGCCTCGACGCGGATCCAACAGACCGGCATCGCGAACGACGTCGTCCTCGCGCACGAAAACGATCTCGAGGGCTGCCTGGTGGTGGTGCGGAAGGGTGCGACCCTCGCGGCGTCCGAAGTCGTGATTGTCGAGACGCTGGCCCACAACCGCTACCTGAAGTACCAGCGCGACGTGACGCTTGCCGGCACGGTCGGTACGATCCGCGTCGACGGGCAGCATCCGTTGATCTACGTCGAGCCGAAGGGGCACGGCATGGCGGCGTTTTCGGATCAGCCGCACCCGGTCGCGGCGGACCCGGCGACCGTCGGCGGCGATGCGGCGGCGGCCGGCGGCGGCGATGATCCGGCGGCGGGCGGCGGTTTGGTCGAGCGGCTCGCGGGGCTGGTCACTCGGGTCGACGACGCGCGGCGCACGATCAATGGCGAGCAACCGGAATTCATCCGCGTGTACCGCTTCACGGGATCGGCAGTCGACCCCGAACTGACGGACGGCGAGATTGGCTACGACCTGCTGCCGACGTTCGAGACGATGTGGGCGCGGGCGCAGCGCGTGCCGAACGAGACCTATGGCGAGGCCCAGGACTACGGCCGCCGTTCGGTGACGGCTGCCGCGGGGACGCCGGCGGTGCGCACGACCGAACTGGGGCGCCTCGGTTCGTCGTTTCGGGGCGTGCAGGGCGCCGCGAACAAGGCGCGTCCGCCATGGGGATGGTTCGACATGACCGAGCCTGACCGTCCTCTCGGTGAGTGGTTTCTCGATCCGGCGGCGGCCGTGCTGCGGCACTTTCCGTCGAGCGGCATCGACGTGCACTACCTTCACCAGCCGTTCCTGGGGATCACGCGCACGCCCTAGCGGCCCGGCCGTTGGTGGTGCCGGCAGCCGCCTGTTGTAGTCTGAGGACGTTCCCCCGTTGGCTTCCTGGATTGCTGGCGCTGTTCCTCGTCGGTGCACTCTTCCTCCAACCTGCCGTCCCGACGGATGAGCCCGATATCGTTGCGCTCGAACAGCAGCTCTTCCGGGCCATCGAGGAAAAGGACCGCTCGGCGCTCGACAGCCTGCTGAGCGATGACTTCGTGCTGCGCGGGTCACCCGACATGACGCGCGAGGTCTGGCTCACCAGTGCCGTCACGCTCTGCTGGGGTCCGAGCTGGGACGTGCAGCAGGTCTCGGTGCGGGCGGAAGGGGACACGCAGGTCGCGTCGTTCATCCTGAACTTCTATCGCGATCCGCTGACCTGCCGCCCGGCGATACTGCAGAGTCTGATCACCGACGTGTGGGTCCGTCGTGACTCCGGATGGAAGCTGTGGCTCCGCCACTCCGGCCCGGTGGGTGAATCCGGGCCGCGGGGGCAGTACAGCCCGGTGCCGCCACCGCCGCCGCCGTTCGAGGGCCGCGGCGAACTGTCGTTCGTCTCGACCGGCGGCAACGCCTCGACGCAGACGCTCGGCTTTTCCACGGAGCTGATCCGTCGCCACGCGCGCACGACGACGAATGGCCGGGCGTCGTTTCTCCGTTCGGCCACCGACGACATCGAGAATGCGCGGGTGCTGACGGCGCTGGTACGCCACAGCGTCCGCCTGTCCGACCGGGTCGAAGCGTTCGCCCGTGGCGGGTATCTGCGAGACAATTTTGCCGGCATCCAGCACCGGATGAATGCCGACGCCGGCCTGAGCTACGTCGTCCGCCAGCCGGTGCCGCGCGCCTTGAAGTTCGATTTCGGCCTCGGTGCGACGCGCGAGAACCGGACCGTCGACGACGATCAGTCGGTGCTCAACGCGACATTGGGCGTGTCGTTGCGGGCGCGGCTCTCGCCGACCGCCGAGCTCACGGCGGATGCGCAGGCCATCGCCGACCTCGAGCGGCTGCAGAACCACCGGCTCCTCAGCGACCTGTCGCTGACCGCAAGCCTGAACTCCATGTGGTCCGCCCGCATCGCCTACGCGACCCGCTTCGCGAACGAGCCGGTCCCCGGCTTCAAGCGGGCCGACCATACGCTGTCTGCTTCGCTGGCGATTCGATACGTGCGTCGCGCTCCAGGTGGGCGGCGCTGATCGCGGATCCCCGCTTGCACCGGTTGCACGCGGCCCCTCAGGTGTCCGCCAACCAGTGGAGGAGAGTGACCCGTGAACAGTCGAGCATATCCACGAGATCGTCAAGTCGAGGCGCTGGCCCGTGGCCTGGGCTGGTTCAGCCTGGCGCTCGGCGCCGCTGAACTGCTGGCTCCCGAGCGGGTAGCCGCCGTCATCGGGGTGCGTCCGCAGAGACGCACCCTGAACCTGCTTCGTGCCTACGGCGCCCGCGAGATCGCGGCCGGCCTCGCCATCTTTGCCGCGCCGCGCGCCGCGGCCCCCCTCTGGTCGCGGGTCGCCGGCGACGCGGTGGACACCGCGACGCTCCTGGGGTGGAGCGCCGATGCCGACTCGGATCGGCAGCGCCTCGGCGTCGCGACCGCCGCGGTCGCCGGTGTCGGAGTGCTCGACCTGGTCTGCGCCCGGCAGTTGCAGGATCAGGCTGCCGGGGCGCCGCCGGTGTCACGCCGCGTGCACGTCGAACGGGTGACGACGCTCAATCGATCGGTCGAGGACGTCTATCGCTATTGGGCCGACTTCCGCAACTTCCCGCGTTTCATGCGCCACGTCGAGTCGGTGGAACTGCTCGGCGGCAACCGCTCGCACTGGCGGGTCTCGGCACCGGCCGGCATGACCGTCCAATGGGACGCCGAGATCGTCGAACAGCGCGACTCCGAGCTCATCGCCTGGCGGACGCTGCCGAATGCCGACGTCGAGCACAGCGGAACGGTGCGTTTCACGCCGGCGCCCGGGGCGCGTGGCACCGAAGTGCGCGTGGCGCTCGACTTCGCACCACCGGCCGGGCGGCTCGGCCGCAGCATCGCGTGGCTGTTCCGCAAAGACCCGGACCAGCAGCTCCACGAGGACCTGCGGCGATTCAAGCAGCTGGTCGAATCCGGCGAGATTCCGCTTTCGGAGGGCTTCATGCTGTGGCGGCCGGGACAACCGGTGGCCAATCCCGAGGACGTCCGCTCGCTGGCGGGGGTGCGGTCATGAAGGCGACCTGTTGGATGGGCACGCAGCAGGTGCAGGTCGTCGATGTTCCCGATCCGCAGATCCTCAATCCGCGCGACGCCATCGTCCGCATCACCGCGACGGCGATCTGCGGGTCGGACCTGCATCTCTACAACGGCTTCATTCCCGGCATGCGGCGGGGTGACGTGCTCGGCCACGAGTTCATGGGCGAAGTCGTCGAGGTCGGCTCGGCGGTGCGCACTCTGAAGAGCGGCGACCGCGTGGTCGTGCCGTTCCCGATTGCCTGCGGCAACTGCTCGCAGTGCGAGCGCGAGATGTACTCGCTCTGCGAGAACTCCAATCCGAACGCGGTGATGGCCGAGAAGCTGTGGGGCTATTCACCGGCCGGCATCTTCGGGTATTCGCACCTGCTCGGGGGATTTGCCGGCGGGCAGGCGGAGTACGCACGCGTGCCGTTTGCCGACGTCGGCCCGATCAAGGTACCAGCGCACCTCAGCGATGAGCAGGTGCTGTTCCTCTCCGACATCTTCCCGACCGGCTACATGGCGGCGGAAGCGTGCAACATCCAGCCCGGCGACACGATCGCCGTCTGGGGCTGCGGACCGGTGGGACAGCTGGCGATCGCGAGCGCCTACCTGCTGGGCGCCGAGCGCGTGATCGGCATCGACCGTTTCCCCTATCGCCTGCGGACCGCCCGCGAACGGGCCGGGGCCTGGGCGACGATCAACTACGAGGAGGAGGATCTCCATGAGTCCCTGATGGAGCTGACCGGCGGACGCGGACCCGATTCGACGATCGACGCCGTCGGCCTCGAAGGGCACGCTCCGGGACTGCACGGCGCCTACGACCGGGTGAAGACCGCGCTGATGCTGGAGACCGACCGCCCGGCGGCGCTGCGCCAGGCGATCATGGAGTGCCGGAGCGGCGGTACGGTGTCGGTCGCCGGCGTCTACGGCGGCTTCCTCGATTCGTTCCCGATGGGGGCCATCGTCAACCGCTCGCTGACCATCAAGTCGGGTCAGACGCACGTCCACCGCTACACCCGTCCGCTGCTCGACCGGATCGAACGGGGCGAGATCGACCCGAGCTTCGTCATCACCCATCGGATGACGCTGGCCGAGGCCCCACACGGGTACGACATCTTCTCGCACAAGGAAGATGGGTGCCTCAAGGTGGTGCTGGCGCCGTGAGAGGGTCGTCGCCTGCCCAGTGGACGGTAGGTGACGTGTCGGGAGGCTGTCGTGCCCGCCTCCCGCCGGTGTGATGGGGAGCCCGTGGCTCATGTCGGTCCGCCAGAGTGGCGACCGAGCGAAGCTGCTCTCATCAGAGCAAGCGCGGTGCCAGTGCCGGGCGCCGGCATGAGCCAGGGTCGTCAGCTCGAGGGTATCCGTCGGTCAGAAACCGTCCAGGCTGATGGGCGGATCGGCGTTGGCGGCGGCGGCGTCGAACGCCCGCTGCACCCAGCCGGTGTCCTTCTGCTGGTGGATCAGGCTCTCGCGCAGCCCGAGCAGCGACCGCGGATTGCGTGGAACACGGCTCAGGTCGTCGCGGAACACGCGTTCCGCCGCCGCGGCGTCGCCAGCGGCGAGCAGTGCGGCACCGAGCGACTCGCGCAGCGGATAGAACCAGATCGGCGGTTCATCGTAAGGGACGCGATCGCCATGCGCAACCGCCTGCCGCCACAGGGCCACGGCGTCCTGCTGGCGTCCGCGCGCCGCGGCGATGCGTGCGTCGAGCACGGTGGTGGCGAGGGCGAGGATGTCGCGCGCCGTCGTGAGGCCGGTGCCGCCGAACAGCGCTGCGTCCGGCACCGCTGCGGCCGCCGTGCTCAGGGCCTCTCGTGCCGCCGCCGCCGCGTCGGCGTCGCCCGTCCGGGCGAGTGCGACGCCGCGGGCGAAATGCCACCAGGCGGTCAGCACCGGGCGGGTCGGGGACGGCGCCGGCACGGCCAGCAGTTCATCATGCCGGCCGAAGCGCAGCAGCACCGACAGCGGCGTTGCTGCCATCGACTCGGCCATCGGCATCATGTCGAGATGCGGCGCGAGCGCGTCGGCGACCGCCGCCGCGGCGGACCGGGCCTCCGCGAGCCGTCCCTGCATCATGTGCGAATCGGCGAGGAAGTGCAGGTTGTGCGCGTAGTAGGCCATCTCGTAGAAGCCACCGCGGGGTGCCCTCGCCAGATACGCGCGGTCGGCATCGGCGCCGGCCTGGTTGGCGCGCGCCGCGCCCGCATGATCGCCGGTGCGGGCGTAGATGTGGGCCGGCATGTGAACCAGGTGCCCGGCGGCCGGCACGAGCCGTTCCAGCCGCTGGGCGCTGGCGAGACCGAGGTCCGGCTTCGGTGACGCTTCGACGGTGTGGATGTAGTAGTGGTTCGCCCCGACGTGATTGGGATCGCGGCGCAGCACCGACTCGAGGACGCTCATGATCTGCAGCGTGTCGGCCGCCGGCCGGCCGTCCAGGGACCACAGCTTCCATGGCCGCAGGTTCATCAGGCTCTCGGCGTAGAGCGTCGCGGCGTCGAGATCGTCAGGGTAGCGCGCGGCGAGCCGGCGCATCGTCCCGCTGTAGCGGCGAGCGATCGCGGCGCGGTCGGCCGGCGGGCCGACCGCATAGCGCCCGGCCAGCGTCGCCACGTAGTCGCGCTCGGACGGCGGACCGTCGGCTGCGAGCGCCTGCGCGGTGAGCACCGCGGCGTTCGCCTGGGTCGCCCGCGGGTCGTCGACATCGAGGTTGTAGTTCGGTCCGAGTGCCCAGGCGATGCCCCAGTGCGGCATGGCGGCGCTCGGATCCAACTGAGCCGCGCGCGCGAACGAGCGCACGGCCTCCTCGTGGTTGAAGCCGAAGGCCAGCGTCATGCCCTGATCGAACCACGCCTGCGCCTCACGGGAGGTGGTCCGGATTGGATGGTGGTGCGTGCCCATCCCGGCCAGCAGCTCAGGGACGGCGACGGCGGCGGCGGGGGCCGCCGTGGCCGACGGTGTCGCGTCCGACGGGACACGCCCGGCTGGCGGCGGCGGGGCGCTGCACGCGGCCAGGGCAGCCAGGGCGCCACACACCACGTGCGCCAGTGTCCGTGACATGGCCGCCAGTATCGCAGAATCGGACATTCTTGTGCGCCGGCCCGGCGCGGCGACATTAATGTCCAATGTCCCCACGGCGTCGCAGGCCCGCGGCATAATGCCGTATCACCACTCCAAACAAGGCCTTGCCGTGAGCATCCACGTCGCCCTGACGCACTCCACGCACTACACCTACGACCGTGACGTTCGCCTGTCGCCGCAACTCGTCCGGCTGCGGCCGGCCCCGCATTGCCGGACGCCCATCCTGTCGTACTCGCAGCGCATCACGCCGGCGGGGCATTTCGTCAACTGGCAGCAGGATCCGCAGAGCAACTACATCGCGCGCGTCACGTTCCCGGACCCGGTGCGCGAGCTGCGGGTCGACATCGATCTGGTTGCCGAGCTGTCGATCTACAATCCGTTCGACTTCTTCCTCGAGCCGCACGCCGAGACGTTCCCGTTCGTCTACGAGCCGTGGCAACAGCACGAACTGCAGCCGTTCCTGCGGCTCGAGCCGCCGACGCCGGCGTTCAGCCGCTACCTCGCCGCGGTGCCGCGGGCGCCGCAGCGCACGATCGATCTGCTCGTCGGGATCAACCGGCTGCTGCACGAGCACGTGTCGTACGTCATCCGTCTCGAGCCTGGCGTGCAGACCACCGAGCAAACCCTGACGACGCGGGCGGGCTCGTGTCGCGACTCCGCCTGGCTGCTCGTCCAGCTGCTGCGCCATCTCGGGCTGGCCGCCCGCTTCGTCTCCGGCTACCTCATTCAGCTGCGGCCCGATGTGAAGGCAATCGACGGGCCGAGCGGGGCGGCCGACGATTTCACCGACCTCCACGCCTGGTGCGAGGTCTACCTGCCGGGCGCCGGCTGGATTGGCCTCGACCCGACGTCCGGCCTGCTGGCCGGCGAGGGCCACCTGCCGCTCGCCTGCACGCCGGAGCCGGCGAGTGCCGCGCCGCTGACCGGTTCGGTGGACGACTGCACGATGCAGTTCACCCATCACATGTCCATCCGCCGCATCGTCGAGTCGCCGCGGGTGACCAAGCCGTACACGGACGAGCAGTGGCAGGCGATCCTCGATCTCGGGCACGGCGTCGACGCGGCCCTGACGGCCGGCGACGTGCGGCTGACGATGGGCGGCGAGCCGACGTTCGTCTCGATCGACGACTTCGACGGCGCCGAATGGACGATCGCCGCGCTCGGTCCGACCAAGCGGCTGCGCGCCGCCGATCTGTTGTGGCGCGTGCGCGCGCACTTCGGCGCCACCGGGTTCGTCCACTTCGGCCAGGGCAAGTGGTACCCCGGGGAACAGCTGCCGCGCTGGGCGCTCGCCTGCTACTGGCGCGCCGACGGCGCGCCGTGCTGGACGGATGACGCGCTGTTCGCCGACGAAGCGACCCCGGACGGCGCCACCGCCGACGATGCGCGGCGGTTCCTCGAAGGGGTGGCGGACCATCTCGGCCTGGTGTCGGATCACGTGCTGCCGGGCTTCGAGGACGTGTTCTACTTCCTGTGGCGCGAACGTCGCCTGCCGGCGAACGTCGACCCGTTCGACGCGCGCCTGGACGACGAGCTCGAGCGCGAGCGTCTGCGCCGCGTCTTCACACGCAGCCTCGATGCGCCGGTCGGTTTCGTGCTGCCGCTCGAGCGCGCCGGCCTCGGCGACGGGCGGCGCTGGCGCACCGGACCGTGGTTCTTCCGCGACGAGCGGATGTATCTGATTCCGGGCGACTCGCCGATGGGATACCGGCTGCCGCTCGACTCGCTGCCGTGGGCGGCGGAGGGCGACCGCCCGCCGATCGTCGAGCGCGATCCGCTGGCGCCGCCGCGCCCGCTGCCGGGGTTCGACGAGCGGCGCGCCGCCAGCGCACCGCAACTGCAGCGCCCGCCGCTGAAATCGGCGGCCGGGTTCGTCCACGATGAGCCGCCGGTCGGCACCGGACGGCGCCCCGCCTCGCCGCGGGTGCCGCCGGCCGCGCCGCGCTTCCAGTCGGCGGCGTCGATCGTGCGGACGGCGATGTGCGCCGAGCCGCGCAACGGCGTCCTCTACGTCTTCATGCCGCCGGTGGCGGACGCCGCCGATTACCTGGCGCTCGTCGCGGCCGTCGAGGCGACCGCCGCGGCCCGGCGCGTCCGCGTGCTGCTCGAAGGCTACCCGCCGCCGTTCGACCCGTGCCTGAAGCACATCACCATCACCCCCGACCCGGGTGTCATCGAAGTGAACATCCACCCCGCGTCGACGTGGGACGAGCTCACGGAGAACACGACCCGGCTGTACGACGAGGCGCGGCAGGCGCGGCTGGCCAGCGAGAAGTTCATGCTCGACGGCCGGCACACCGGCACCGGGGGCGGCAATCACTTCGTGCTCGGCGGCCCGACGCCGGCCGACAGCCCGTTCCTGCGGCGGCCCGATCTGCTGCGCAGCCTGGTCGGTTACTGGCACAACCATCCGTCGCTGTCGTACCTGTTCTCGGGGCTGTTCATCGGGCCGACCAGCCAGGCGCCGCGCGTCGACGAGGCGCGGCACGACAGCGTCTACGAACTCGAGATCGCCTTGAACCGGCTGCCGCCGCCGGGCCGAGAGGTGCCGCCGTGGCTGATCGATCGCGCGCTGCGCCACCTGCTCGTCGATCTCACCGGCAACACGCACCGGGCCGAGTTCTGCATCGACAAGCTCTACACGCCCGAGGCCGTGTCCGGCCGTCGCGGGCTGGTCGAGATGCGGGCGTTCGAGATGCCGCCACACGCCCGTCTCAGCCTCGCCCAGCAGCTGTTGCTGCGCGCGCTCATCGCCCGCTTCTGGCAGCAGCCGTACGCCGCGCCGCTGGCGCGCTGGGGCACCGAGCTGCACGACCGTTTCATGCTGCCGCATTTCGTGTGGCTGGATTTCTGCGACGTGCTGCAGGAGACGCGCGACGCCGGCTTTGCCTTCTCACCGGACTGGTTCCGCGTCCACCTCGAATTCCGCTTCCCGCTGATGGGCGAGCTCGCGGTAAGCGCCATCCAGCTGACGCTGCGGCAGGCGCTCGAGCCGTGGCACGTCCTCGGCGAGGAGTCCACCGCCGGTGGCACCAGCCGGTTCGTCGATTCGTCGGTCGAGCGTCTGCAGGTCCTCGTCCAGGGCATCACTGGCGAGCGCCATGCCATCACGTGCAACGGGCGGCCGGTGCCGCTGCATCCGACCGGCACCAACGGCGAGTACCTGGCCGGTGTCCGCTATCGGGCGTGGCAGCCGGCGTCGTGCCTGCACCCCGATATTCCCGTGCACACACCGCTCACCTTCGATATTGTCGATACGTGGATGGAACGCGCGGTGGCCGGTTGCCAGTACCATGTGATGCATCCTGGCGGGCGGAACTACGACCAGTTCCCGGTGAACGGCTACGAGGCCGAAAGCCGGCGGCTGGCGCGCTTCTCCCGGCTGGCGCACACGCCGGGCCGAGTCACCGTCGCCCGGGTCGAGCGGCGGCGCGAGTTCCCCTACACCCTGGATCTGCGGACCTGACCGGGGCCGAGCTGACGACATGGCGTAGATCGTGATGACGAACGAGCCAAGCGACCGCGCCCGCCTGCTGGGCGATCGACGGTTGACGTCACTGCTCCGTGACTATCAGGTGCCGCCCGGGCACTTCGACGAGCTTCGCCAGGACAGCGCGCTTCGTCCGTGGTGGGAGGCGTTCGCCGCGCAGGCCGGCGACCTCTCGAAGGAGCACCTGGCGCGTGCCCAGGCGCGCGTCGACCGCCAGATTCACGAGAACGGCGTCACCTACAACGTCTACGCGGCGTCGGACGGCCCGGGCCGCCCGTGGACCGTCGATGTCCTGCCGCTGCTGATTCCGGGCGTCGAGTGGGAATCGCTGGCCCGCGGCCTGCGCCAGCGCGCCCGCCTGTTGAACGCCCTGGCGGCGGATGTCTACGGACCGCAGCGGCTGATTCGCGACGGCGTCGTGCCCGGCGCGCTCGTCTACCGCCATCCCGGGTTCCTGCGCGAATGCCACGGCGTCCAGCCGCCCGGCGGCGTCTTCCTGCATCTGGTCGCCTTCGACCTGGCACGTGGCCCGGACGGCACGTGGCGCGTCATCGGCACGCGGACCCAGGCGCCGTCCGGGGCCGGCTACGCGCACGAGAACCGGACGACGGTGTCGCGTCTCTTTCCGAACGCACTGCGGGCGCTGAAGGTGCAGTCGCTCACCGGCTTCTTCCAGACGTTGCAGGCGACCCTGCTGGCCGGCGCCCCGAGCGACGGCGAGGTGCCGCTCGTCGTGCTGCTGACGCCGGGTCCGTACAACGAAACCTATTTCGAGCACGTCTACCTCGCCAAGCAGCTCGCCGTGCCGCTGGTGGAAGCCGGCGACCTCACGGTGCGGCACAATCGCGTCTTCCTGAAGACGGTGTCCGGCCTGCGCCGCGTCCATGGCATCCTGCGGCGCACCGACGAGGACTTCTGCGATCCGCTGGAGCTGCGCGCCGATTCGACGCTCGGTGTCCCCGGCCTCGTGCACGCCTGGCGCTCCGGCACCATCCTCATCGCCAACGCGCTCGGCACCGGCGTGCTCGAGTCGCCCGGACTGCACGCCTACCTGCCGGGCGTCTGCGAGCGGCTGCTCGACGAGCCGCTCGAGACGCCGTCGCTCGCCACGGTGTGGTGCGGCGACCGCGACGGCCTGTCGGCGGCGCCGGCCGGCATGCGCCGGGGCGTGATCAAGCCGGCCTTCCCCGGCGAGTTCGTCGAGCCGGTGTTTCTCGCCGACCTCGGCGGCGAGTCACGCGCCTCCTGGCTGCAGCGTGTCGACGCCAGCCCCGAGGCGTGCGTCGTCGAGGAATTCCTGCCGCTGTCGCACACGCCGGTGTGGGACAACGGCCTGCTGTCGGCGCGCGCCATGATGCTGCGAGCGTTCCTGGTCGCCGATGGCCACGGTCACTACCGGGTGATGCCGGGCGGCCTGGCGCGGATTGCCGGCGAGGATCGGCTGATCGTGTCGACGCAGCGCGGCGGCGGCAGCAAGGACGCCTGGGTGCTGTCGGACGCGCCGGTCGATGGGCTGTTGCCGTTCGAAGCGCGCCCGGGCGGTCGCGAGACGCCGCACACCGTCGAGCGCGCGACGCCGAGCCGCGCCGCCGAGCATCTCTTCTGGCTCGGACGCTACGCCGAGCGCAGCGAGAACTGCGCCCGCCTCCTGCGCACCGTGCTGACGCGGCTGACCGATCCGGACGACTTCACCGGCATGTTGCGCGCCGTCGCGCTGCAGGCCTGTCGCGAGCAGGAGCTCATCCCGGAACACGTCCTCGACCGCGAGAACGTCGTGATCGAGCGTGCCCTGATCGACGGCATGCTGAGCGTCCAGGACCGCCTCAGCCTGGCGTTCAACGTCGCCCAGACGGTCCGGGTGGCCGGCGCCGTGCGCGACCGGCTGTCGTCGGACAACTGGCGCGTGCTCAACCGGCTGTTCCAGTCGATCGCGTTGCCGGCCGCCGATCGCATCGATCTCGACGAGTCGCTGGAGCTGGTCGATCAGGCGATCATCTCGCTGGTCGCGGTCGGCGGCCTCGAGATGGCGCACATGACCCGCGACCACGGCTGGCGCTTCCTCAGCATGGGTCGCCATCTGGAACGGCTGTCGTTCGTCGCGACCTCGCTCGACCAGGTGGCGGCGGACGGCGCCAACGGCGAGCCGTCCGTCCTCGAGTGGCTGCTCGACCTGTCCGACAGCCTGATCACCTACCGCACGCGCCACCGTCACGCGCCGGAGTGGCAGGGCGTCGTCGATCTGCTCTTCTTCGACCCCCGCAATCCGCGCTCGGCCCTCTTCCAGATCGGCAAGCTGGAGAAGCACGTGCAGCAGCTGCCCGGCGCCGATCACGGCGAGATGACCGAGGCGGTGGCCGCGATTCAGAAGCTGCTCGGCGTCTGCGGCGACTCGAAGAGCTGGGCCGACCCGTTCCGGTCGGCGGTGGCGCTGAGCGATCTGCTCACGGCGTCGAAGGAGATTGCCCTCCAGCTGTCCGACGCGCTGACGCTCCGCTACTTCAGCCACATCTACGAACGCCCTCTGACGACGCGGGTCGGCTGATGGCGGCCGTGCTGTATCACGTCGATCACCAGACGCTCTACGCGCATGCCGATCGGGCGACGACGTCGCAGCACGTCGCCTGCCTGAAGCCGCGGACGCTCGAGCGCCAGCGGATCCGATGGCACGAGCTGATCGTCGAGCCGGCGCCGGATGCGGTGGAGGAGCGCATCGACTACTTCGGCAACCGGACGCACTATTTCGAGATTCTCAGCCAGTATCGCGAGCTGCGGGTCGTCAGCCGCAGCCTCGTCGAGGTCCGTCCGCGCGCCGTCCCGCTCGACCCGGAGGCCAGCCTGCCGTGGGACCAGCTCCACGAACGCGAGCGCTTCCGGCTGGGTGCGCCCGGCGATCCCGAGCTGCAGTTCGCGTATCCGTCGCCGTTCGTCGCCATCGGCGCCGAGGTGCTGGCCTACGCGCGACCGAGTTTCCCCGCCGGACGGACGGTGATTGGCGGTGCCATCGACCTGATGCACCGGATCCACTCGGAGTTCCGCTTCGATCCCGAGGCGACCACTGTCGCGACGCCGATCGCAAAGGTGCTCGCCAACCGGCACGGCGTCTGTCAGGATTTCGCGCATCTGATGATCGGGTGTGTGCGGGCGCTCGGCATCCCGGCGCGCTACGTCAGCGGCTATCTGCTCACCGATCCGCCCGCCGGTCAACCGCGCCTGGTCGGCGCCGATGCATCGCACGCGTGGGTGTCGATCCGCGACCCGCGTTTCGGCTGGGTCGATCTCGACCCGACCAACGACGTGCTGCCCGACATCCGCCACGTCACCACCGCCTGGGGTCGCGACTACGACGATGTCAGCCCGCTGCGCGGCGTGGTGCTCGGCGGCCAGCAGCAGACGCTGAAGGTCGCCGTCAGCGTGCTGCCGGTCAGCGAGGACAACGAGCGTGCCGACGTGAGCGCCGGTTCGGCGCCGGCCTGACCACGCGTCCGGGCGCGCGGCGGCCGGCCGCGTTGACCGTGGCTGGCGATGAGCGGTATCGTCCGAACGTGACGACACTGGGCCGGAACGCCGTGCGGCGCCGCGTCGGGCGGACGGTCGTCGCGCCGCTGGTGTTCCTCATCCTCGCGGCGGCCGGCGGGTGCCAGAAGCGCGAACCGGCGGCGGCCGCCGGCCCGGCCGTGGAACTGCGCATCGGCACGGTGTTCGGCTCCGGGTCGTGGCACGCGGTCGGGACGACGCTCGCCGGTGTCTACTCCCGGCAGCTGACCGACGTCCGCGTCGTCGCCACATCCAACGAGGATCTCGAGAAGACCATCGACGAGCTGCAGCACGACACGCTGCAGCTCGCCATCGACGACGTCGAGACGGCATACGTGGCGTTCAGCACCGGCACGCCGGCGCTCGCCGATCCGCATCGTGCGCTGCGGGCGATTGCCGTGCTGTTCTCGACCGCCGTGCATGTCGTCGCGCGCTCGAATACCGGGATTGCGACGGTTGCCGACTTCAAGGGCAAGCGCGTCGGCATGGGGGCTCCAGGCAGTTCCACCGAACGGGCGGCGCGGCTCATCCTGAAGGGCCACGGCCTCGATCTCGACCAGATCACGCCGGTGCCGCTGACCACCGCCGACACGAGCGCCGCGATTCGCGAGGGCCGGCTGGATGCGGCGTTCATCTACGCGCCGTTCCAGAATCCGGTGGTCGCCAATTTGACCGGTGCCGACGACGTCCGCTTGGTCGCCATCCAGCGTTCGTCGCTCGGACCGATTCAGGACGGCCATCACTTCCTGAAGTCGACGACGATTCCGGGCGGCACCTACAGGAACCAGGAGGAGGACGTCCTGACCGTCGGCATGGACGTCCTGCTGCTTTGTCGCCAGACGCTGCCGGATGCCCTCGTCTACAATCTGACCCGGACGCTGTTCGAGGCGGTGCCGGTTCTCCGGCAGGCGCACCCGTCGGCCGCCGGCATCGATCCCGATCGCGGTCCGGCGACCGCAATTCCGCTGCACCCCGGCGCGGCGCGCTACTACCGCGAGCGGGAGCTGCTGCGGTAGCCCGGCTCGGTATGCCGTTCGATCCCACCCGCACGCGAGCTTCTGGCGCGCTGCTGTTCGCCGCCGGCCTCGCGATTGCCACCGGACTGACGTTCTTCCTCGGGCTGCGCGCGACGCGCGAGTGGCAGCGCAGCACCGGCGAGGCCGCCGATCGGCGCGGCAACGAGGTCGTCACGTTGCTGACCGCCGCCCTCGACCGCGACATGAAGGGCGGGCAACTGGCCGTGCTGCTCAAGGTCCGCGAGCGGGAACTGGCACAGATGGCCCCCTACGAACTCGCCGATCGGTTCGCGCGCGGGTTTGCGCGGTTTCCGTACCTGGAGTCGTTCTTCGTCTGGACGGCCGGTGGCGGCGACGGTTCGACCTACGCCTTCAACCGCGCCGACCGCCAGCCCGCCTGGGACCGCGAGGTCATCGCCGACGATCCGTTTCCGGTCGTCTTCCGGCGCCGGCCCGACGCGCTGCGCAACGCCGTGCTGCTGGCACGCGCCCAGGAACGCCTCGGCGCCCGCGTGAGCATGTTCGAAGTGTCGATCGAGGGGATTCGCTATCAGGTCGTCGCGCACCTGCTTTACGACGGCGTCGGCGAGACCGCGACGCTGAAGTCGGCAGTCGGCTATCTCGTCAACCTCGAGTGGGTCCAGGCGCACTATTTCAGCGACTTCCTGACGCAGATGCAGGAGATCATCCGCGATCCGTCGCTGACCCTGCAGATCCTCGACAACGGCGGCCGGGTGGTGGCGTCGGTCGGACCGCCGATGCGCGACGGGTCGGGCCACGTGCGGCACTTCCCGCTGGTGTTCGCCGAGCAGACGCTGGCCGATTCACCGCAGCCGGTCCGCGAGGCGACGTGGGCGACGCGCGTCGCGGTGGGCAACGAAGCGACGCTGTCCGCCGCTGCGCGCGGCTCGTCGCGGACCGTGATGCTGCTCGGCGTCGGGACGCTGGTCACCATCGTCGGCCTCGGCGTCACCGTGCGGGCGGCGCGGCGGGCGGCAGAACTCGCCGACGTCCAGTCGGAGTTCGTCTCGGCGGTCAGCCACGAGATGAAGACTCCGCTGTCGCTCATCAAGCTGGCGAGCGACACCCTGGCGCGCGGCCGCTACGATTCTCCCGGGGCGATTGCCGAGTACGGCCGGATGATCATGGCGGAGTCGCAACATCTTGCCCGGTTGATCGACAACGTCCTCTGCTACGCCCGGATCAACGACACGTCGTCCGGCTACGACTTCGAGCCGGTGGACGTCGTCGAGCTGGTCCAGGAGTCGCTCGACCGCTTCACGCCGCGGCTCAACGAGCTCGGCGTCGAACTCCAGCTGGCGGCGCCATCGGAGCCGGTGCTGGTGAGAGCCGATCACCTGATGCTCGTCCAGGTGTTCGACAACCTCGTCGACAACGCGTTGAACTACGCCGCGGCGGGCGGCTGGCTCGGGGTGACGGTGTCGGCAACCGGCGGTCAGGTGTGCATCGAGGTGGCCGACCGCGGCGAGGGCATTCCCGCCGACGAATTGCCGCGGCTCTTCGAGAAGTTCTATCGACGGAAGGGGACGCGGCATCGCGGCGCCGGCCTCGGACTCGCGATCGTCCGCCGGATCGTCGACGATCACCAGGGCTCCGTCCGCCTGACGAGCGAGCCGGGCCGCGGATCCCGGGCGCTCGTCACCCTGCCGATACAGGCGGGAGCGGCGTCGTGAAGAAGCGCATTCTCGTCGTCGAGGACGACCGCGCGCTGGCGCGCGTGCTGACCGACAACCTGCGCTACTCCGGCTACGAGGTGGCGCATCTCGACGATGGCGCCGAAGTGGTGGGCAAGGTCCGGTCGTTCGCGCCGGATCTGGTGCTGCTCGATGTGATGCTGCCGGGAAAGGATGGCTTCAGCCTCCTCGGCTTGATCCGTCAGGGGGGGCGGACGCCGGTCATCATGCTCACCGCGCGCGATCAGAAGCCAGACAAGCTGGCGGGGCTGGAACTCGGCGCCGACGACTACGTGACCAAGCCGTTCGACTTCGAGGAGCTGCAGGCGCGCATCCGCGCGGTGCTGCGTCGCGCCCGCCGGATGGTGGTGCGGATTGCGCTGGGCGATGCCGAGATCGACTTCGAGTCGTTCAAGGCGACGCGCAACGGACGTGACCTGAAGCTGTCGCGGCGCGAGTTCGACCTGCTGCTCTACCTGGCGGAACGCGAGGGCGGCGTAGTGCCGCGCAGCGAACTGTTGCGCGAGGTCTGGGGGTTCCCGGAAGAGCCGTCGACCCGGGCCGTCGACTACGCCATCCGCCGTCTGCGGCTGAAGATCGAGGCGGATCCGCGGCAGCCGCGCCACATCCACACGGTGCATGGGGACGGCTACTCGCTGACGCTCAACCCGTCGAGCTGAACCCGCGACCCGGCGAACCGCGAAGCCGCCGGGCATCCCGGCGCGCCACAGTGGCGCGCCCGGGCCCCGGCACCGTGTCGACCGTCAGCGTGCCGCCGGCTTCGCGAACGGTCCAGCCTCCGGTACCGGATGCGTGTTCGCGAGCGGACCGAGTTCGGCGGCGGCACCACGGGCGATGGCGGCCGTCTCGCTTCCGGCCTGGAAGCAGGTGAAGTCGGGACGATCGCGCCAGGCGAGCGGACCGCACAGGCGGACGCCGGCCTTGATCGCCGCGTCGTGGACGACGTTGATCACACGCTCGTAGTCCGGTGAGCCCTGCGGATAGCCGCTGAAGTTGCCGAGGTCGCCGCTGGCGGCGAAGACCGCCGACACGCCGGGCACTTTCGCGATCGCCTCCACGTTCTTGACCCCCTCGAGCGTCTCGATCATGAGGATGAGGACGATGTTGTCGTTGCTCGTCTGGCGGTAGCCGCCGGGGACGCCGCCCCACATCGCCGCGTCGAACGCCTGACCGCCGCCGTTGCTGCGCCGGCCGAGCGGCGGGAAGTAGGTCCAGTCGCGCGCCTGGATCGCCTCTTCGACGGTGTCGACGGTCGGCACGACGATGACCAGCGCGCCGGCATCGAGCGCATGCTGAATCTCGCGCTCATCGGTGTAGGCCACGCGTGCGCCGGGAACCGCCTTGGCGTGCGGGCACGTCCGCCACATCCGCGCCACCGCCTGCCAGTCGTGCTGGTCGTGCTGCATCTCGGTCCAGATGAAGTCGTAGCCGGCATTGGCCATCGCGCAGTAGGTCGACGGGTCGGTCGCCGCGAAGACGGTGCCGCCGGTCACCTTGCCGCCCTGCTGCATCTTCAACCTGACCGGATTCCAGACCCGCGCGGTCGCGGGTGGATTGAAGGCTGGCCCGTACTTCCAGGTGGCAGGATTGAACGGGCCCGAGTTGACCGCGCCGGCCGGCGGCGTCGCCGCGGCGCCGCTGTCCCTGCCGGCCGGCGCCGCCAGCGGGAACTTCAGCGCACCGGCGTCGGGATTGTTGAAGTACGGATCGGCATTCGGCGTCTGCGCCGGCCGCGCCGGCGGCTGGGCTGCCGGCTGGCCGGCCGGCGCCTGCCCGGACGCCGACATCATTCCGGCGGCGAGCAGCAGTACCAGCGCCGCGACATGGGTGGTGGCTTTCATCGGTGATCTCCTCGCACGCTAGCGCTTGACCGCGCGCGTCATCAAATACCCCTGGTGCACGATGTTGTCGGCGAAATAGTCGGCGATCAGCGCCTCGTGTTCACGTCGATAGCGGGCCAGCCGCTCCGGGTCCGCGGCCGAGAGCGTCTCCACCAGCGCGCGGATGGGCCCGGCGTTGTGCTCCACCGCCTCGCGCTGGTGCGCGATGCTGAGCGCGACGAACTGCGCCGTCGGTCGCTCGAACACGATGTCGCGAACCGCATCGCCGAGCCGCTCGCGGACGACCGCGACGTCGCCCCACAGCACCGGCGACGGCACCGGCAGCGGCGGCGGTGGCATGTAGCCGGCGGTCAGCGTGAACATCCGGCCGACCAGCAGCTCCGGCGGCCAGGTCGAAAACGCAAGGGTGCCGCCCGGCTTCAACACCCGCACCATCTCGCCAATCGCGACCGCCGGGCGTGGCGCGAAGATGTGGCCGAACTGGCTGACGACGGCATCGAAGGCGGCGCTGGCGAACGGCAACTCCTCCACGTCCCCCTCATGCCAGTCGATGTCGACCGCCGCGATGCGGGCGTTCTCACGCGCGACGGCGAGCAGTTCGGGCGTGAGATCGAGGCCGGTGACGGCGGCGCCACGCCGCGCCGCGGTCACCGCGACGACGCCGGTGCCGCACGCCACATCGAGCACGCGCTGGCCCGACTGGAGGCCGGCGAATTGCACGAGCCGCGCCGCCGGCACCGTCGTCCCGGCCTGCAGCGGTGCGAAATGGGCCCAGCCGGCCCGCTGGCCGGCCTTGAATTGCGCGAGCGGATCCATGCGCGAGAGCGTACCCGATCTCAGCCTGCAGGTGTCGTGTGGAATGGCACCCGCCCGGCCGTCGACCCGCCCGTCGACCGGCCGTCGGTCGCGTTAGCGTCGGCCGAAGATCCCGGCGATGCGGCTGCCGAGCGAGCGCATGGCGCGCTGGAACACGCGCGTCGCTGCCTGCTTGAAGCTGCCGTCGTGCACGCCGCAGAGCTGCGCCGGAACGTCGTCGCCGTCCTTGAAATACTCGGTGTAGACCGGACAGCCATCGACCGGTTGAAGGTGCGACACCCGGCAGAGCTCTTCCGTCGTCAGGCCGGCCGGAATGTTGAAGGCCGTGGCCCGGAACAGCGGGGCGGTCCGCTTCATGAAATCGGCCCAGATCGGCAGGGCGACCCGGGCCGCATACGCCTCCCTGCCGATCGGTTCCGGCCGGTCGCGTCCCACCCAGACCCCGACGACCAGCGAGCTCGAGAAGCCGACGAACCAGGCGTCGCGATAGTCGTTCGTCGTCCCGGTCTTGCCGCCGACGGCGCCGGTCACGCCGAGCGCCCGGACCTGCGACGCGGTTCCGTGGTCGACGACGTCACGCAGCATCGACGTCATCTGGAACGCCACCTTGTCTGACACGATGCGCTGGCGGTCGACGGCCCGGTAGAACGTCGAATCGCCGTTCGCGTCGAACACGTTGATGACGCCGCGCGGCACCACCACTTCGCCGGCGCCGGGGAACATCGAATAGGCGGCCGTCAGATCCATCGGCGAGACCAGGCCGCTGCCGAGCGCCAGCGACGCCACTTCCGGCAGATCACGCAGGCCGGCGTCGGTCGCCAGCCGGAGCACGCGGCGCGTGCCGACCTGCTGCTGGAGCGCGACCGCCGCCGCATTGTTGGAGTCGGACAGCGCGACCCGCAGCGTCAGCGACGACGGATCGGCGGTGGCGTGCGCGACATCGCGCGGCCGCCACTCCGGATCCTCGGGAGCGCCGACGGCATCCAGGTTCTTCAGGACCGACACCGGCGACATCCCGGTGGCGAGCGCCGCAGTATAGACGATCGGTTTGAACGCCGACCCGGGCTGGCGGCGGCTGCGCGTCGCCCGATTGAACGTGCTGCGGCGATAGTCGGCACCGCCGACCATGGCGACGACGTTGCCGGTCAGCGGGTCCAGGGCCACGAGCGCCGCCTGGAGGCCGTTGCCACCGAGCCGCGTCAACCCGGCGGCGACCGCGCGTTCGGCCGCCTCCTGTGCCGCCGGCACGAACGAGGTCTGCACCTGCCAGTCGGGTGGATGATCGCCGCCGAACTGGTTGCGGAACTGCTGGCGCAACCAGTCCTTCGCCCAGCCGGCCTTCGGGTCGCGTGGCGACCGAAACGGCTGGATGCGCGGCCGCGCCAGCCGTGCCGCCTGTTCTTCCGCCGCGGTGATGAAGCCCTGCTGCCGCATCAGCCCGAGAATCGTGTGGCTGCGCCGCAGGGCGCCCTGGTAGTTCGCCCATGGAGACAGCGTCGACGGTGCCTTCACGAGTCCGGCGATCAGCGCCGCCTCGGCCAGGGTCAGCGACTTCGCCGGCTTGCGGAACAGGTGCGCCGACATCGCCTCGACGCCGTAGACGCCGGCGCTCAGATACACGCGATTGAGATACAGCTCGAGGATCTGGTCCTTCGTCAGCTGAACCTCGAGCAGCACGGCAATCGAGGCTTCCTTGGCCTTGCGCGCCACGGTTCGCGCGTTCGACAGGAACAGCGTCCGCGCCAGCTGCTGGGTCAGGGTGCTGCCGCCTTCGGCACGCGAGCCGCTCCGGACGTCGCGGTAGATCGCCCGGGCGATGCCAATCGGATCGAGGCCGGGATGCTGGTAGAAGCGGCGGTCCTCGACGGCGACGATGGCGTGCTGCAGATGCGGCGAGATGTCGTAGAGCGCGACGTCGTGCCGCTGTTCGTCGAGCCGGAACCACGGCTTGCCGTCAGCCGAGTAGAACACCGTGTCGCCGACGCCACGGGTCAGCCGATGCACGGCCCGCGCATATCGCACCATCCACCAGGCAGACACCGTCGCACCGGTCACGGCGACCGCGAGAATCGCGACGGCGATCCACTCCCACCAGCGACGAGGAGCTTTGAGCATCACGGCGCAGACGCCGCCGTTCGCCCGGCGGCCCGCAGCCTCAGCTTAGCGCAAGCGTCGCCGAGCGCCGCCAGCGACTGCCGAGCCTCTCGCCAGCGGTTCTGCTCGGTCCGCACGAACCGGCTGTACGGCGCCAGCGTCGCCTGCAGCCGGTCGCCGCTGCGGGTCTGGACGCCGACGAACTCGCGTCGCAGCGCCTCCTGCAGCGTCCCGGTCAGCGCGGTGAGCTTGTCGCGCATCTCGGCCTTGGCGCGCCGGCGACGGGCCGGGATGACGAGCAGGCCGATGGCCGCCAGCACGCCGGCCATCAACACACCGGTGATGTCCGCCGCGGCGGTGGTCGCGACGACGGTCACCAGGGCGCCGAGCCCGACGGCGCCGGCCCCGACGGCCGCCGCCGTCGCGACCGCCACCCGTGCCTGGTCGGCGATGGCGGCGCTTTCGGCGTGCCGGTCGTAGGTCTCGACGATGCGCTGGGCCTCGCCGCCGAGCGACGTCATCAGACGCGCGCGGTCGGCGTGGAAGGTCCCGACGTCCGGGCGGCCCGCCGCGGCCACCCCCGGCGGTGCCGGGTGACCGGCCAGGGTCGCCGTGATGGCCTGCCACTGCGCGAGCTCCTGATCGACCAGCCAGTCGATGAGCCCGCCCACCTGCTGTTCCACGCGTCGCGGCGCATCGGCGACGACCCGATGCTCGAACTCCTGCTCGACCCGGGCACGGTTCAGGAGGTCGGCGACCCGCACCAGCCGCAGGATGTCGTCGAAATACTGATGGCCGCGCAGTTCCATGTCGAGCAGCGTCTTCTTGATTCCGACCATGCGCAGTTCGAACCCCTGCTCCAGGTCGCTGCGATACGTCGCGAGCTGGCGCTCGATCTGTTCCAGTGCTGCGACATCCTGATCGAGCAGTGCCAGCCGCTCGGCCGCGATCCCGCCGTAGCGATTGGCCAGCGTCTCGCCGACGCCGAGCGGATTCGCGAGCTTCAGGGCGAAGCGCCCTTCGCCGTCCAGCGTGTCGCGGATGAACGACTCGAGCGCCTCGAAACGGCTGGCCGCCCACAGCGCCGGTTCGCCTCGCTTGGCGCGCTGCGCCAGCCTGGCGCTGACCGGCAGAATCTCGGGCCGGGCGCCGAGCAGCCGGCTGGCTGCCTCCTCCACGAACGTCAGGACGTCGCGCACCTCATCCTCACGATCGAAGATGTCGATCTTGTTCACGACCACGACGATCTTCTTGCCCCAGCCGCGGATGACGTCCATGAACGCGCGTTCCGTCTCGGTGAACGGCCGCTCGGCGGAGGTGATGAACAGCACGAGATCGGCGCGTGGCACGAATTCGGCCGTCAGCCGCTCGTGTTCGCGGATGATGGCGTTGGTCCCCGGTGTGTCGACGATGTGGACGTCGCGCAGCAGCGCCGCCGGTGCCGTGACGACGAGCGTGCCGTCGGCCCGGCGCTGCTCGCCGATCGTGTCGCCGTAGCGCAGGAGCTGCAGGCTGGCGGTGGTCGGTGTCACCCCCTCGCGCACCACCGCCGCACCGGCCAGGGCGTTGATGAACGCGCTCTTGCCGGCATTGAACTCGCCGACGACGACGAGCAGAAACAGCTCGTCGAGCTGGTCGATCGACCGGACGAGGGTGGCATGATCGTCGGGCGTGGCGGCAAAGCGAACGAGAGCTTCCCGCACCTCGGCGAGGATGCGTCGGGCTTCGGCGAGCAGGGCCTCGGCCTCCGGTGCGAGCACGCTGTTGAGCATGCCGCGAAGCTCGCAAGATCGACGCCGTGTCCCAGGGAGTGCGGGGGCGGTCCGGTCGCATCGGGCCCGCCGACGAGGTGGGCCGTCGCGCTGGCCGGGACGGGCTCAGCCCTTCTGTTCGTAACTGAAGGCGAGGGCGTCATCGGCCACGCTGATCGTGACCGTGCCGCCGTGTTCGAGCTGGCCGAAGAGGATTTCGTCGGTCAGCGGATCGCGCACTTCCTTCTGCACCGTGCGGCCGAGCGGTCGCGCCCCGAAAATCGGGTCGTAGCCGCGCGCCGCCAGCCAGGCGCGCGCCGCCGGCGTCAGCGTGATCGCGACGCGTCGTTCGGCCAGCTGCGACTCGAGCTGCAGGATGAACTTCTCGACGATGGTCTCCATCACCGCGGCGGTGAGCGGGCTGAACATCACGATGGCGTCGAGCCGGTTGCGGAACTCCGGGGTGAAGGTCCGCTCGATCGCCGCCCGCGCCTTCGTGGCGGCAGTCTTGCGCGCGGTGTCGTCGCGCGACTCGCTGCGGAGGCCTTCGACGAATCCGATCGCCTTCTCGCTCATTTCGCGCGAGCCGGCATTCGAAGTGAGGATGAGCACGACGTTGCGGAAGTCGGCCTTGCGGCCGCTGTTGTCCGTCAGCGTCGCGTGGTCCATCACCTGCAGCAGGATGTTGTAGATGTCCGGGTGCGCCTTCTCGATTTCGTCGAGCAGGACGACGCTGTAGGGGTGGGTCCGTACGGCATCGACCAGCTGTCCGCCCTGCTCGAAACCGACGTAGCCCGGCGGGGCTCCGATGAGCCGCGCCACCGCATGCTTCTCCATGTATTCCGTCATGTCGAAGCGGATGAACTCGCTGCCGAGCTGTAAGGCGAGCTGTTTGGCGAGCTCGGTCTTGCCGACGCCCGTCGGACCGGTGAACAGGAAACAGCCGGCCGGACGCTCTGGCTGTGCGAGACCGGCGCGCGACCGCTTGATCGCCTGGGCGACCAGGTGGACGGCATCCGGCTGGCCGAACACGACGCGACCCAGCGACTCTTCGAGCGTCCGCAGACGCTCCTTGTCCGACGATGACGCCTGCCTGGCCGGTATGCGGGCGATCCGCGCGGCGATGCGCTCGATGTCCGGCGCGTCGACGATTGGTAGCGGCAGCTGATCCGGCGCCGCGTCGGCGACCGTCCTGGTCGCCAGCCGCGCCACGGCGCCGGCCTCATCGATCAGATCGATGGCGCTGTCCGGCAGCCGGGAGTCGCGCAGGTGGCGCGCCGCCAGCTTGGCCGCCGCCTCGAGGGCGGCATCGGTGTAGACGACCCGATGATGCTCGGCGTAGCGGCTGCGCAAGCCGGCGAGGATGCGGACCGTTTCCTCCGTCGTCGGCTCGTCGACCGCAATCTTCTGGAGCCGCCGCGCCAGGGCCCGGTCCTTCTCGACCTGCTTGTATTCCTCGAAGGTGGTCGAGCCGATGACGCGGAGGTCGCCCGTCGTCAGGATCGGCTTCAGCATCGTCGCGAGATCCATCGTGCCGCCGGTGACCGAGCCGGCGCCGACGGTGGAGTGCATTTCGTCGATGAAGAGGATGGCCCTGGGACGGGCGCGCAGCGCGGCGATGACCGCCTTGAATCGCTCCTCGAAGTCGCCGCGGAAGCGCGTGCCGGCCAGCAGGGCGGCGGTGTCGAGCGAGAAGACCTCGGCGGTCTTCAGGGCCTCCGGCGCCTCGTCGCTGATCAGGCGGAGCGCCAGCCCTTCGGCGAGCGCGGTCTTGCCGACGCCGGGGTCGCCGACGAACACCGGGTTGTTCTTGCGCCGTCGCAGCAGCACCTCGGTCGTGCGCTGCAGCTCGTCGGCGCGGCCGATGAGCGGGTCGAGCCGGCCCTGTCGGGCGCGCTCCGTCAGGTTGATGCAGTACGCGGCGAGCGGATCGCGCGACGTGCCGCTGCCCTCGTCGCCATCGCCAGCGGTGGCGCCCGGCGGCAGCGGCCGCGTCGCGTCGACGAACGGCGTCTTGGTGGTCCCGTGCGAGATGTACTCGAGGACGTCGAGCCGCGTCACGCCCTGGGCGGCGAGCAGCCGTGCCGCTTCGGTGTCTGATTGTTGCAGGATGGCGGCACAGATGTCGCCGGCGTGGACCTCATCGCGCTGGGCGCTCTGCACGTGGAGCACCGCCGTCTGCAGCACGCGCCGGAACGCCGCCGTCTGCTGCGGGTCGTGGTCGTGGCCCCGGCGCAACTGCTCGACCGATTCGTCCAGGTAGTGATCGAGGTCGCGCCTGAGCTTGCCGAGATCGGCGCCGCACGCCGCGAGAATCCGCTCACCCTCGGGGTCGTGGGCCAACGCGAACAGCAGGTGTTCGACGGTCAGGTAGGCGTGACGCCGCGACACCGCTTCGCGGTAGGCGACGGTCAGCACCAGTTCGAGGGACGCGGAGAACATCGATCAGGCCTCTTCCATGATGGCGCGCAGCGGGAATCCGGCGTCGCGAGCCATGGTGGCCACCGTGTCCACCTTGGTCTCGGCGATTTCGTGGGTGTAGACGCCGGCCAGCCCCTTGCCGTTCACATGCACCTGCATCATGATGCCGTAGGCTTCCGACGGCGACTTCTGGAACACCGTTTCCAGTACCTGGACGACGAATTCCATGGTCGAGTAGTCATCGTTCAGCAGGATGACGTTGTACTGGCGAGGCGTCTGCTGTTTCTCGCGGACCCGCTCCTGGACCGCATCGCCCGTCTGACCCTGTTGTCCGGCCACGGACCC
Organism: uncultured Acidobacteriota bacterium; assembly: GCA_902825985.1. Classification (GTDB taxonomy): domain Bacteria; phylum Acidobacteriota; class Vicinamibacteria; order Vicinamibacterales; family CAVVIG01; genus VFZL01. Next base: position 61,216 of record CADEDC010000032.1, read on the forward strand.
AGAGTACCGCATTCGACGATGACGGTCACCGCCCGGCCGGGGAGGGGCCCGAGCGGCGACCGATGACCACATAGGCCCAGTAGCACTTCGCCTCGCGCCCCCAGGTGAGCACCATCACGTCACCGCCACCGCTGCGGTTCGCGAACACGCCATAGCGAATCTCGGCGTCGTTGGCCGGCACGGCAATGGTGAAGTCCTCGAGCGACTCGTCGTGCGTGAAGTTGAGCACCTTGCGGCCGTCGTCGGTCAGCGACTCGGTGACGAGGGCCCAGTGGCGGACCACCCGCGCCGTGTC
>CADEDC010000033.1:0-46162 GCA_902825985.1 uncultured Acidobacteriota bacterium
CGTCCATGAAGCGGTCGTAGCCCTTGCCGATCGCCCATTCCATGAGCTGCGGACGACGGTTGACGAGGTCTGCCGGGTCGGCAACCGCGCCGCCAGGGCCGCCGCCGATACCGGTGTTGACCGCGGAGACGTTGTCCGGGTTCAGCACGTGGTAGGCGATCGAGTGGTGCACAATCTTGCGGGCCTTCAGGTTGGTCGGACGAATCTCGACCATACGCACCCAGCGGGGCTCGGTGATCGGGATGGTGCTCATCGGGCGGAACCAGACGTCCTGGTGCTGCGCCGGCATCGTGTACTCATCCGACCTGATGACGAGGTCGGGAGCTCCAAACCCGTCCATCACCCCCTGCCACTCGTTGTTGGTGACAATCGGTGTGGCCTTCGGCATGTCCTTCGGGTCGCCCTGCGGCGCCCCGCCGTCCACCCAGCGGACGACCGTGTCGATCTGCTCCTGGGTGAGCGACATGTCGTTCTTGAACTTCTGGACGCCGACCGAGGGATTGATATGCCACGGCGGCATCTGGCGCGTCTGCACGCGCTCGCGGATGGAGCGGGCCCAGGGCCGCGACTCCTGATACGAGATGAGCGACATCGGCGCGATGGAACCCGGCTGATGGCACTTCTGGCACTTTTCCTGGAAGATCGGCGCCACGTCCTTCGAGAACGTCGGCGTCACTGTCTGCGACTGCGCCATCACTGGCGCCGCGACGGCAAGCATGAACATGCTGGCCGAGACTCCCCGCCACCCCATTAACCCGCGACCCGTCATGAGACCTCCTCGCACGGGAACCACTCCCACCATGCGTGTTCGACGATAAAACGGCGCCCTGCCTCGACCACGAGCGCCAGGGCCAGTACCGTCTCGCTCCAGTACTGGGCCCTTAGCTGCAAGCATACAACAGCGACGACAATTCGTCGCGCCTTTGTCGGCTTCATGACGACTAATCGGCAGTGAGCCGACCAGGGTCAGGCCAGCAGAGCGGTGACCTCGGCGATACGCCGTTCGAGCTCTTCCATGGCCTGCGTAATCTGGGCCTTACGCCGTTCGTTCGCCGTCGCCGCCAGCTGTCGGCCATAGTCGGTCCTGGCCAGCTTCAACGACTCGAGGGCCCGCACCTGTTCGGGATTGCGGACCGCCTTGCCACGCGCGATTGTCCGCTCCCGCTCGAGCTCTTCCATCCGCTCCTGAATGCGCGCATCTGCGTCAATCAGTCCTTCGCCGGCGTCACCCATTGCGCTGTGTCCTTCCTGTCCGATCCATGTCGACCCCGCGGTCACGGCACCCACGCCAGATGAACCGGGGCCAGCATTATAAGATCGCAACGTGCCGGCGCGTGGCGAACTCGATCCGATCACCCTCTTCCATCCGGCGGTGCGCGAGTGGTTCACCGCGGCCTTCGCCGCGCCGACCCGCCCGCAGATCATCGGCTGGCCGGCCATCGCGCGGGGCGAATCGACCCTCATCCTGGCTCCAACCGGCAGCGGCAAGACCCTCGCCGCCTTCCTCTGGGCCCTGAATCAGGTCATGTTCTCCGCCGCGCCGCCGCGGGCGCGGCGCTGTCGCGTTCTCTACGTCTCGCCGCTCAAGGCGCTCGCCGTCGACGTCGAGCGCAACCTGCGTGCCCCGCTGGCCGGTATCGCCCGTGCCGCGGAACGGCGCGGCGACCCGTTCGTCACGCCGACGATCGCGCTGCGCACCGGCGACACGCCGGCGGCCGAGCGCGCCCGCTTCCAGCGCGCGCCGGCCGACATCCTGATCACGACGCCCGAGTCGCTGTATCTGCTGCTCACCTCGAATGCCCGCGAGGCACTCCGCGGCGTCGAGACGATCATCGTCGACGAGATCCACGCCCTGGTGCCGAGCAAGCGCGGCGCCCACCTCGCCGTCTCCCTCGAGCGCCTGGCCGCGCGCTGCGCGGCGCCGCCGCTGCGCATCGGTCTGTCGGCCACCCAGCGGCCGCTCGAGGAAGTGGCGCGCTTCCTCGGCGGCGCCGCCGTGCACGCCGGCCGCGCCGCTGCGCCCCGCCCGGCGACGCGGCGGCCGGCGCCGGCGCGCGCCGGCCGGCCGGGTCGGGGCGCGGCGACGGAGGTCGAGGCGCAGGTGGACCGCGAGTTCAGCGATGCCCGCGCGGTCAGCTATCGGCCGGTCACCATCGTCGATGCCGGCCAGCAGAAAGCCCTGCGGCTGCGCATCGAGGTTCCGATCGAGGACATGGCGCGACCGTCGGCCGCCGCGCAGCCGGCGGCCGCGGATCGGGGACCGGCGCCGGAGCCGGACATCGCCAGCGGACCGGCGGCCGCCGCCGACGGCCGGCCGTCGATCTGGGCGGCCATCCACCCGCGTCTGCTCGCCCTGATTCGCAGCCACCGCTCGACGTTGATCTTCGTCAACAGCCGGCGCCTGGCCGAACGGCTCGCCGGCGCGGTGAACGAGCTGGCGGGCGAGACGCTGGCACGATCGCATCACGGCTCGCTGGCCCGGCCGCAGCGGGTCGAGGTGGAGGACCTGCTGAAGTCGGGCCGGCTGGCGGCGCTGGTCGCCACGTCGTCGCTCGAACTCGGCATCGACATGGGCGCGATCGACCTGGTGGTCCAGATCGAGGCGCCGCCGACCGTCGCCAGCGGACTGCAGCGGATTGGCCGCGCCGGCCATCGGATCGACGCGATCTCCGAGGGGGTGATCTTCCCGAAGTTCCGCGGCGACCTGGTCGCCTGCGCCGCGGTGGTTCGGGCGATGCACGACGGCGCCGTCGAGGCGACGCGCTATCCGCGCAACCCGCTCGATGTCGCCGCCCAGCACATCGTCGCGATGACGGCGATGGAGACGTGGCGTGTCGACGACCTGTTCGCGACCCTCCGCGGTGCCGCACCGTTCGCCGAACTCGGACGCACCGCCTTCGACGGGCTGCTCGACATGCTGTCGGGGCGCTATCCGTCGGACGAGTTCGCCGAGTTGCGGCCGCGCATCACCTGGGACCGCGTCGGCGGCACCGTCGTCGCCCGCGACGGCGCCAGGCGCGTGGCGATCGCCAACGGCGGCACGATTCCCGACCGCGGTCTCTACGGCGTCTACCTCGTTGGCGCCGGTCCGGGCGCCGCGCGGGTCGGCGAACTCGACGAGGAGATGGTGTTCGAGAGCCGCCCCGGCGAGACGTTCGTCCTCGGCGCCTCGTCGTGGCGGATCGAGGAGATCACGCACGATCGGGTGCTCGTGACGCCGGCGCCCGGCGAGCCCGGCAAGATGCCGTTCTGGAAGGGTGACCGCGCCGGCCGGCCGCTCGAACTCGGGCTGGCGATCGGTCGCCTGATGCACACGCTGGTGCGGCTGCCGCCGGCGGCCGCCGTCGACCGCCTGACATCGCAGCACGACCTCGATGCCCGCGCCGCCGAGCACCTGCTGCAGTACCTCGCCGATCAGCAGGCGGCCGGCAGCGCGATTCCGGATGCCGGCACAATCGTCGTCGAACGCGTCCGCGACGACCTCGGCGACTGGCGCATCTGCGTGCTGTCGCCGCGCGGCGGCCGCATCCATGCGCCGTGGGCGATGGCGGCGGTCGCCAAGATTCGCGCCGAGACCGGCATCGACGTCGAGACGCTGTGGGGCGACGACGGATTCGTCGTCCGGTTCCCGGACGTCGACGCGCCGCCGGACCCGCGGCTGGTGCTGCCCGACCCGGACGAGGTCCAGGCGCTGGTCGTCGGACAGCTCGGTGCGACGGCGCTCTTTGCCGCCCGGTTCCGCGAGAACGCCGCCCGCTCGCTGCTGCTGCCGAAACGCCGGCCGGGAACGCGCGCGCCGCTATGGCAGCAGCGGAAGCGAGCCGCCGACCTGCTCGCCGTGGCGGCGCGGTTCGGCTCGTTTCCCGTGCTGCTCGAGACCTATCGCGAGTGCCTGCGCGACTTCTTCGACATGCCGGCGCTCGTCGACACGCTGCGTGACGTGCGCAGCCGGAGGGTGCGCGTCGTGACGGTCGACGCGACGACGCCGTCACCGTTCGCAGCGTCACTCCTCTTCAGCTACGTCGCGAGCTTCCTGTACGACGGCGACGCCCCGCTGGCGGAACGCCGCGCCCAGGCGCTCGCCGTCGACCAGGCGCAGCTGCGCGAACTGATCGGCGACGCCGAACTGCGTGAGCTGCTCGACGGCGACGCGGCGACGGCGCTCGAACGGCAGCTGCAGCGGCTGGACCCGCGCCATCACGCCCGCAGCGCCGACGGCGTCCACGACCTGCTGCTGGCGCTCGGCGACCTCGACACCGCCGACCTCGAGGCCCGGACGGTGAGCGCCGAGGTCGCACGCACGATTCACACGCTGGTTCAGCAGCGCCGCGCGCTGCTCATCCGGGTCGCCGGGCGGGAACGCTACATCGCCGTCGAGGACGCGGCGCGGTATCGGGATGCGCTCGGCGTGCCGCTGCCGCCGGGCATCCCCGAGGCGCTGCTCGCGGCCGTTCCCGACCCGCTCGGCGACCTCGCCCTGCGCTTCGCACGAACCCACGCACCGTTCACCGCGGCGGAGTTCGCCGGCCGTCACGCGCTGCCGATTCCGGAAGCCGAGCGTGTGCTGCTGCGCCTCACGGCCGATGGCCGGCTGCTGGAGGGCGAGTTCCGGCCGGGCGGCACGCGGCGCGAGTGGACGGATGCCGGCGTGCTGCGCCAGCTTCGACGGCGGTCGCTGGCGCGGTTGCGCCGCGAGATCGAACCGGTCGAGCCGGCGGCCCTCGGCCGGTTGGTGACCCGCTGGCAGGGGGTCGTGAAGCGGCGACGCGGTGCCGACGCGCTGCTCGACGTCATCGAGCAGCTGCAGGGAACCGCGCTGCCGGCCTCGGTGCTGGAGACCGACATCCTGCCGGCGCGGCTCGACCAGTACGACGCCGGCGATCTGGACGCGGTGATGGCAGCCGGCGAGGTCGTGTGGGTGGGCATCGAGCCGCTCGGCGAACGCGACGGCCGGGTGGCGCTGTTCCTCGCCGACCACCTGCGCCAGCTCCTGCCGCCGCGTCCGGACGCGGCGCCGGACGGCGATCCGCGGGCGCGGGCGATGCTGGCGTTTCTCGCCACGCACGGCGCGTCGTTCTTCCAGCCGCTGCACGAGGGCACCGGCGGCGGCTATCCGGCCGATTCGCTCACCGCGCTGTGGGACCTGGTCTGGCGCGGCCGCGTCACCAACGACGCCATGCACGCGCTGCGCGCGTTCAGCCGATCGCGCGCCCCGAGACGCCGTGGTCGCCGCGCCGACGTCGGCGCCTTCCGCTCGCGGCGCCAGGCGCCCGCCACCGCCGAGGGGCGCTGGAGCCTCGTGCCGTCACCGCTGACACCGGCGGCCCGCCGCGGCCGCCAGGCGGCCGGCGACGCCGCCGCGCACACGCGCTGGCTGACGGCGACGGCGCAGCAACTGCTCGCACGCCACGGCGTGCTGACGCGCGAGGCGGTCGCCTCCGAGCTGGTGCCGGGCGGATTCGCGGCGGTGTATCCAATTCTGAAGGCGCTCGAAGACAGCGGTCGGGTGCGGCGCGGCTACTTCGTCGCCGGGCTGGGAGCGACGCAATTCGCGGTTCCCGGCGCCATCGACCTGCTGCGGTCGGTGCGCGACGATGAGCAGGCGCCGGAGGTGGCGGTGTTGTCGGCGGTCGACCCGGCCAATCCGTACGGCGCGACGCTGCCCTGGCCGCCAGCCGTCCCGGCCGGCGGCCGTGGTGCGACGCGGACGGTCGGCGCGACCGTCGTGATCGTGGACGGCGCGTTGAGCGGCTTCCTCGCCCGTGGCGACCGCCTGCTCCTGACCTGGCTGCCGGAGGCCGAGCCGGAGCGCAGCCGTACCGCGCGGGCCCTGGCGCGGGTGCTGATCGACCGGGCGCGCAGCGGCGACGAGGCGCCGCGTGGCATGTTGCTCGAGGAAATCGACGGTGGCGTGCCGGCGGCCCACCCGATGGCGCCGTTCCTGACCGAGGCCGGATTCGCCGGCGGCGCGATGGGCTTCCAGGCCACCTACGCCCATCGGCCGCCCGTCGGCCGTCTGCCGGGACCGGGCGAGCCGCCGGCTCACCCGGCAGCGTTCGAACCGCCGGCGGCGGACGGCAACCACCGCCGACCGGCTGCGCCCGCCGCGCACCCGCGGTTCGCCCGTCGCTCGCTGCGGCCGCCCGACCGGCGCGGCGCCGACGAAGGCTGACATGCCGGAAGGCGACACGATCTTCCGCGCCGCGCGCACCCTGCATCGCGCGCTGGCGACCCGCACCGTCACGGCATTCGAGTCGGTCTATCCGGCGTTGACCCGCGTCGACGTCGACACGCCGCTCGCCGGTCGACAGGTGGCTGCGGTGCAGGCGCGCGGCAAGCACCTGCTCATCGAGTTCACCGGCGATCTGATCCTGCGCACGCACATGCGCATGCACGGCAGCTGGCATCTCTATCGCCCCGGTGAACGCTGGCAGCGGCCGCGCCGTGACATGCGGATCGTCGTCTCGACCGCCGCGTTCGTGGCCGTCGGCTTCAACATTCCGGAGGCCGAGTTCGTCGACGCCGCCGGGCTGGCGCGCCACCGCCAGCTGGCGGCCCTCGGCCCCGATTTGCTCGCCGCGGCGTTCGACCGCGCCGAAGCCTCGCGGCGCCTGCGCGCCCGCCCCGATGACACGATTGCCGACGTCCTGCTCAACCAGCGTGTGCTCGCCGGCATCGGCAACGTCTTCAAGTCGGAGATCCTGTTCATGGCGCGCGTGCATCCGCGGACCCGGGTTCGCGACATCACGGCGGACGCCGTCGAGCGCATCCTGGCGATCGCGGCGCAACAGCTGCGGGCGAACGTCGGCGCGCGGGATCGGACGCTGGCGCCGGCCGCCGGGCGCCGGACGACCGGCAGCCTGCATCCGTCGAAGGGCTTGTGGGTCTACGGCCGGGCCGGCGAGCCGTGCCGCATCTGCGGCACCGCCGTCCGGCTGGAGAAGGATGGCGCCGATGCGCGGCTCACCTACTGGTGCGACTGCTGCCAGCCGGGCGTGTCGCGGACGCGCCCGGCCGTCGGATAGCGGCGGGACGGACGCCGCCCGCCCCTGGCGCGCCCGCTCAGTTGTGGATGCCCGGGGCTTCGTGACCGGTGCGGGCGACGTATTCGTCGTAGGTGCCGGGATACAGGTGCGGCTGCGTGTCCGTGCCGGTCTCGCCGCCCAGTTCGAGCACCCGGTTGCTCAGGCCGCGGAGGAAGGCGCGGTCGTGTGACACGAAAATCATCGTCCCCTCGAAGTCCTTCAGCGAGTCGAGCAGCATCTCCTTGGTTGCCAGGTCGAGATGGTTCGTCGGCTCGTCGAGCACGAGGAAGTTCGGCGGGTCGAGCAGCATGCGCGCCATCACCAGCCTGGTCTTCTCGCCGCCCGACAGCGCGCGGATCTTCTTGTCGACGTCGTCGCCCGAGAACTGGAACGCGCCGGCGAGGTTGCGCAGCACGCCGATCGACTCGTGCGGAAAGTCCTGCTTCAACTGCTCTTCGACGGTGAGGTCGGGGTCGAGCACGTCGAGCGCCTGCTGCGCGAAATAGCCCATCTTCAGGCTCGCGCCCATCTTCACTGCCCCGTGGTCGGGCGGCACGGCGCCGGCAATCATCTTGAGCAGCGTCGATTTGCCCGCCCCGTTCTTGCCCATGACGGCCCAGCGCTCGCCGCGGCGGACGAGCAGGTTCAGGCCGTCGTGGACGACGCGCCGGCCGTACGCCTTGGTGACCGCCTCGAGCGTGACCACCTGCTCACCCGACCGGGCGGGCGGCCGGAACTCGAACTTCACCACCCGCCGCTTCTTCGGCAGCTCGATCTTCTCGATCTTCTCCAGCGCCTTCACGCGGCTCTGCACCTGGGCCGCCTTCGCGGCGTGGGCGGCGAAGCGCTCGATGAAGCGCTGCTCCTTCGCCAGCATCGCCTGCTGGCGCGCATACGCCGCTTCGCGATTGGCTTCGCGAATCGCCCGCTCGCGCTCGTAGAAGTCGTAGTTGCCCGAGTACATCGTGATCTCGCCGCCGTCGATCTCGGCGATCTTCGAGACGATGCGGTTCATGAAGTCGCGGTCGTGCGACGTCATCAACAGCGCGCCCTGGCGCTGCTTGAGAAACGACTCGAGCCAGATGATCGACTCGATGTCGAGGTGGTTGGTCGGCTCGTCCATGAGCAGGACGTCCGGATTGGCGAGCAGGACGCGGGCCATGGCGACGCGCATCTTCCAGCCGCCGGACAACGCACCGACGTCGCCGTCGATGCGGTCGTCTTCGAAGCCGAGGCCGTGCAGGATCTCACGCGTCCGACTCTCGAGCGCGTAGCCGCCGAGGTGATCGTACTCCTCCTGGACCTCGCCGAAGCGTGCCAGGATCGTCTCCATCTCGCCGGCCCGGTCGGGATCCGACATCGCCTGCTGCAGCGCCTCGAGCTCGTGGTGCAGCGCGCCGAGCCGGCCGCTGCCGGCGATCGCCTCGTCGAGGACCGAGCGGCCCGACATCTCCTCGACGTCCTGCCGAAAGTAGCCGATCGACATCCGGCGCGGCACCGACACGTCGCCTTCGTCCGGCTGTTCCTCGCCGGTGATCATTCGGAAGATGGTCGTCTTGCCGGCGCCGTTCGGACCGACGAGCCCGACTTTCTCGCCGGGGTTGAGCTGGAAGGCGGCGTCGACGAACAGGATCTGACGCCCGTACTGCTTGCTGATGCCGGAAAACGCAATCATGGATTGAGGGTCACGTGCACTTCAGCGCCGTAGAGCATGGTGCGATCGTTGTCGCGGGCGGCCCATTTCAACAGCGTGTCGACGCGCTTCTCGACCCGCCCGTCGAACACCGTCCGGCCGTCGGCGATGACGGTCACCGGCCGGGAGAAATCGATGACGTCCGGCGACAGCAGCACCGTGAAGGCGGCGACGCCGCGGGTGACGGCGCGCACCGTGTTGCCGTCGCGCGTGATATCGACGCGGCCGGTCGGCGCCTCGGTGACGAACAACGGCGACACGCGCCGCATCATGGTCGGCTCATACGTGCCGGCGAGCTCGACCGGCTTGTCGTCGCGGGCGACGACGAACGTCAGCTCGTCGCCGGGCTTGTAGAGCGACAGGAAGTCGACGAGTTCGACGCCGCGCGGCAGCGTCCGTTCGTTGATCGACACGACGACGTCGCCCGGCTGGAAGCCGAACGCGAGCGCATTGGAACCGGGCAGCACGGTGGCGACGCGCATGCCGGTGGATCGCAGGCCGAAGTTCGGCTCGCGGCCGGCGTCGAAGTTGTTGATGTCGGGCAGCTCTTCGCTCGGCCGCGGATTCCCGAGCTTGTCGATGACCAGCCAGTGCGCGCGGTGGCGCGTCGCCGTCTCATCGGTCTGCCAGGTCAGCTTCGCCGGATGCGGGTCGCGCGGATGCCGCGCGACGAACGCCTCGTACTCGTCCTTCAACTCCGGCCACCATGCGGTGTTGTGGCCGGCGTTCTCCTGCGGTCGGTAGTCCACCGCCAGGCCACCCGCCTGGAATCCCTTGATGAAGCGGTCGACGCGGGTCGTCGGGTACAGCGGATCCTGACCGCCGTTCACGACGAACCACGGTTTGTTCATCATGTTGTGGGGGAAGAGCGCGCCGCGCAGCGGCAGGTCGCGGTTGCGCAGCACCAGAATGAAGCCGTTGAGCGGCAGGAAGCCGGCAAACGGCGTCGTGTGCCGCATCGCGAAGAAGAAGGTCGCGGTGCCGCCGTCGGAGACGCCGGACAGGACGACGCGGTTCTCGTCGACGTTGTAGGTCCGCTTGACCCGGTCGAGAATCGCCGGAACGTTCTCGAACTGGGCATTCCCCCACCACTGGGCTTCCGCCCACGACTGCGGCAGCACGTAGATCTGCTCGGCGCCCCTGAGCGCGCCAATCGACCCGTCGCCGCGCGAGCCGGGCTCCGGGCGTAGCACGCCACCGTGCAGCTGCACGCGGACCTGATACTTCTTGGTCGGCGTGTAGTCTGCCGGCACGTCGACGGTATACGGGAACTCGGCCGTGCCGCTCTTGCGCGACAGCGCGACGACGCCCCGTGGCACATCGGCCGCGTAGGTGCGCCCCGCCTTCAGCCGCGCGTATGCCGCGTCGAACCCGACGCCAGACTGGATGACACCGTCCGTGGCCGCCGCCGCCTCCGCGATCGTGGTCGCAGCCCAGAACGCGGTGAACGCGTCGTCGACCGAGGGTGCCGCAGCGGTCGTCACGACCAGGGCGACGGCGAAGATCAGGGTGGTGAGCTGTTTCATCGTGGCTGCCCTGCCCGCCCGGCCGGCGTGAGCCGGCCTAGCCGGCCGTGTCCGCGACCGCGAGCGTCACGAGCGCGTTGTAATCGGGCTCACGTGATTCTGGATCGAGAGCGGCCGCCGACAACAGGACATTCCCTTCCGGCCAGTGGACCTCGAGATTGCCGTCGGCGATCGCGGCGGCCATGAGCCGTCCCGTGAAGCCGCCGTGCGGCGACTGCAGCCGGACCGTGGCGCCGTCGTGCAGCCCGAGGCGGGTGAGGTCGCCCGGGCTGATGAGGACGGCGTCGCGCGCCGCGCCGGTCAACGGGTCGACGGCCCGCTGCACCATCGAGTTGAACTGCTTGCCGCGCCGCGTCGACACGAGGAAGCGGCCGGCGGTCGCCTCGCCGCCACGGTCGGGCACCCGCACTGGCACGAAGTGCGCCTTGCCGTCCGGCGTCGCGAAGCGGCCGTCGGCGTAGAGCGTCGGGCCGCCCCACTGCACCTGGTCGCCTTTCGTCGCCAGCCGCTGGATGCCCTCGTAGAGCGGCACGGCGCGCGCAATCTCGGCGCGGATCTCGGGCGCCGACGGGAAGCGGATCTGGTCGGCGCGATCCGGCCAGGCGCGCGCCATGGCGTCGCCGAAGACGGCCCACTCCGGCCGCGCCTCGCCGATCCGCCGGCCGGCGATCTCTGGCGAGAAGATGATGCGCCGTTCGGTCGACGTCTCGGTGCCGCCGCCCACCGACTCGTACCGGGTGGTGGCCGGCAGGATCAGGACGTCGCCGTCCGACGGCGCCAGCATCGCCGTCGTCAGCACGATGTCCTGGTGGATGCGCAGCCGCGGTCGCGCCAGCGCCCGCAGCGACAGGTCGGTGTCCCCCACCGTTTCGAGGAAGTTGCCGCCGACCATCCAGAAGAGATCGATGTCGCCGGCGGCCGCGTGATCGATCATCTCGGTCGCCGCCCATCCCGCGCCCGGCTGCACCGGGAATCCCCAGACGTCGGTCCAGCGTCCGGCGGTCCGCTCGTTCACGACCGGCGTGCAGCCGACCTCGGCGCCACCCTGGACGCCGGAGTGGCCGCGGATGGGGACCAGCCCGCGGTTGGGCCGGCCGACCAGTCCGCGGGCGAGCCCGAGGTCGATCAGTGCCCTGATGGTGTCGACGCCGTGCCGGTGCTGGGTGAGCCCCATCGACCAGATGAACACGGCGTTCGGCCGGGTCACCAGCTGACGCGCGAAGCCGGCCATCACCTCGCGGCCGAGTCCGCTTTCGCGCTCGAGCGTCGCCCAGTCGGTTGCCAGGACGGCGGCGCGCGCCGCCTCGAAGCCGACCGTCCGGGCCGCGACGAAGGCCTCGTCGATTCCATCCGCCTCGATCAGGCTGCGCAGGGTGCCGATGAGGAACGCGAGGTCGCCGCCCGTCCGCACGCCAATCCAGTCATCGGCGACCGCCGTGCCGAACAGGGCGCTCGCCGGACGCGAGGGAATCCAATAGCGCTTGAGCCCGGGCTCGAAGTATGGGTTGACGACGACGACGCGGGCGCCGCGCGCCTTGGCCTCGGCGATGTACTTCACCGCCACCGGCTGGTTGTTCGCGACGTTGGACCCGAAGAGAACGATGAGGTCGGCGCCCAGCCAGTCGCTGTAGCTGCACGTCGACGCGCCGTAGCCCAGCATCCCGGTCATCGCCACCGTGGACGCGGCGTGGCACAGGCGGGCCGAATTGTCGACGTGGGGCGAACCGAGAAAGCGCGCCGCCTTCTGCGCCGCGTAGTAGGTCTCGTTGGTGATGCCGCGCGACGTCAGATAGAACGCCGCACGCGACGGTGCGACGGTCCGCAGCTCGGCCGCGATGCGGTCGAGCGCCTCGTCCCAGCTGGCGACCAGGAATCCGGGCTCGCCCGACCGGCGCAGCAGCGGCGCCGGCAGGCGGCCGAGCGCCCGCAGCGCCGCCGAGGACTGGCGCCCCAGCGACGCCGCGTCGGACAGCACCCGCGGGTCGAGCGCCGGCGCCGTGTTGAGGCGCATCAGCTCCAGCCGCACCATGCAGAGATGGGTGCCGGGCACCGTCCAGTCCGACAGTCCGGACGTGCCGAGCGCACAGCCATCGCACACCCCCTGGGACAGGATGCGCCACGCAAACGGCAACTGGTCGCGGTTCTCCCACGCCACGCGCGCCATCTCGAGGTAGTGATGTGGTTTCTGCTGGCCGATGCCGAAGAGTGCCATGGCTGCGCTCACCCGAGCCGATCCGCCGCCGCGGCTGCGGCGCCGGTGTAGACGTTGTAGCTGCCGTCGCGGACGAAGCCGATCAAGGTGATGCCGGCCGCCGCGGCCAGCTCGATCGCCAGGCTCGACGGCGCCGACACGGAGACGACGCACGGCAGCGCGGCGACCCACGCCTTCTGCACGATCTCGAACGACGTCCGGCCGCTGACGCAGAGCACGGTGTCCCGCATCGGCCACTCGTCGCGCAGGATCAGGCGACCGATCACCTTGTCGACCGCATTGTGGCGTCCAACGTCCTCGGCGACGTCGACGGCGGTGCCGTCGAGACGGAACAGTCCGGCCGCGTGGAGGCCGCCCGTCCGCTCGAACGCCGCCTGCGCCTCGCGCAGGGTGCGCGGCAGCTGCAGGACGACGTCGGCGGCCAGCGGTTCCGACAGCGCCGGCACCGGCCCGCAGCCGGCGGCCAGATCCTCGATCGATCGCCGGCCACAGACACCGCAGGCCGACGACGCCACCACCGGGCGGCGGTCGGCGAGCGCCGCACGCGCGACCGCCGCCGACCCACCGGTCAGGCGGACGTCGACGATGTTCTCGGGATGCGGCGCATCGGCAGCGGTGCAGTGGGCGATGGCGCCGAGGTCGTCGCCATGGCACAGCACCCGTTCGGCGAACAGGAACCCGGCCGCCAGTTCGCAATCGCGGCCGGGCGTCCGCATGATGGTGGCGAATGCGGTGCCGCCGATGCGGACCTCGAGCGGCGCCTCCACGGCGACGCTGTCGACGACGCCGGTGCCGCGACCGTCCCGCACCCGCAGCATCTGGACCTGCGCGATCTCGCCCGCCACGCGGAGCATGATACCGCCTGTCGGCTAGACGTGATTCCGCAGGCTCAACTCGCGAGGGTGCGGGTCGAGATAAACCTGGCCGGCAAGGTAGGCGACGCCCAGCCGGCGGACGTGGTGCTTGAACAGCGTGATCGGGACGATGAGCGGGACCAGACCGACGCGGTGTTCCTCGATGAGGCGGAGCAGTTCGGCTCGCGCGTCCGCGTCGAGCGAGGTCTTGAAGTAGCCGAGCATGTGCTGCAGCACGTTGGCCTGACGTTTCGGCGTCGCGATCACGGCCAGAGCCCGCATGAACCCGGCCTCGTAGTCGGCCTGCACCTGGCGGCGGGCGCTCGGCCGGGCGCCGGCGACCAGCCGCCCGAGCTCGCGATAGGCCGACGGCGCGTGCGCCATCAGGGTCAGCTTGTGGGCGGTGTGAAAGGCGACGAGGTCGCCGACCGACCAGCGGCCGTCGAACAACCGCCGCAAGCGTTGATAGGCGAAGACGCGCTCGACGAAGTTGTCGCGCAGCCGCGGATCGCCCAGCCGTCCTTCTTCCTCGACCGGCAGCGTCGGAAAGCGCGTCAGCAGCGCCTCGGCGAAAAGGCCGCGGCCGGCCCGCTCGGCCGGTCCCGAGGGCCCGTACACCTTCACCCGCTCCATCCCGCAGCTCGGAGAATCCTTCTTCAGCACGAAGCCGCTGAGCCCCTCATCGGCCAGCGCCGCCACCCGGGCCGCCGCGTAGCGGCGTACGATCGACGTCACGTCGGTGCCGCTGCGGTGCAGAACCAGCGCCACCCGGTCGCTCGGGTAGGTTTCGCCCTTCCCACGATCCGCGGCGCCGAGCCGCACCAGCCGCATCGTGTCACGCGGCGTTCCCAGACCGGCTTCGACTTCCGGGCAGACACGCACCCAGTCCACGTGCTGGCCGAAGGTCTCGACGAGGAACGGGTCGCGCTTGTGGCCGCCGTCGAAGCGCACCGGCTCGCCCATCAGGCAGGCAGACACACCGAGGCGCGGCCGGGCGTCGGCGTCGGGAACGCGGGAATGCGGGCTCACAGCGTCGCGGCGGTTCGAGGTCACGGGTTCGCCGGGGTCGCAGGTTCAGCCGATCGCGGATGCGCAGGTCACCACCGCCATTCTCGGCCCGCCACCGGAAATCCGCAATCGGCAATCTCCCATCGTAAGATGTGGGCATGGCCGCGACTGCTTCGTTCGACGTCACCTCGCCGGTGGATTTCCAGGAGGTGGACAACGCCCTCAACCAGGCCCGCAAGGAAGTGATCCAGCGCTATGACTTCAAGGGAGCCAAGGTGGACATCACGCTGAATGCCGCCGAGAAGACGCTGACGCTGCTGGCCGACGACGAGATGAAGATGAACGCCCTGTGGGAAGTGGTGCAGACCCGCCTGGTCCGGCGCAGCGTCCCGGTGAAGAACTTCAAGGTGCCAGACTCCGAGCCGGCGGCGGGCGGCGCCATGCGCCGCGTCATCAGCATCCAGGAGGGCATTCCCATCGAAGCGGCGCGTGAGATCGTCAAGTACCTGAAGGACAAGAAGCTGAGGAAGGTGCAGGCGTCGATTCAGGGTGACCAGGTGCGGGTCACCTCACCGTCCAAGGACGACCTGCAGGACGCCATCCGGGCGCTGCGCGACCACGATTTCGGCATCGCGCTGCAGTTCGGCAACTACCGCTGACCCGTCGACCGGCCCGGCGCCGCTGAGCCGCAGCCGCCGGCCGCCCCCGCCACGGACGGGCTGGCCCGGCGTGGAACCCGCATTGCACCCCGCCGTGCGTGAGCATCGATCCCACAGGCCCGCGCATCCCGGTGGCGACCTACCGGCTTCAGTTCAACGCCGCCTTCACGTTCGACCGGGCGCGTACCATCGCGCCCTACCTCGCATCACTCGGCATCAGCGACTGCTACGCCTCGTCGTACCTGAAGGCGGTGCCCGGCAGCCTGCACGGCTACGACGTCTCCGACCCGACGCAGCTCAACCCCGAAATCGGCACGCCGGAGGATTACGATGGCTGGGTCGCGGCGCTGTCCGAACGGGGCATGGGGCACATCCTCGACCTGGTCCCCAACCACATGGGGATCGCACGCTCCGCCAACCCGTGGTGGATGGATGTGCTGGAGAACGGTCCCAGCTCGCGCTTCGCGCACTTCTTCGACATCGAATGGCATCCGGTGAAGCACGAGCTGGCCGAGAAGGTCCTGCTGCCGCAGCTCGGCGATCAATACGGCGCGGTGCTCGAACGCCGGGAACTCGCGCTCACCTTCCGCGACGGCGCATTCGTCGTCACCTATTTCGACGACTGGTTTCCGATCGCGCCCGACACCTACGCCGGCATCCTCACGCACGGCCTCGACCGCTGGGTGCTCCAGACCGCGGACGTCGCCAGCGACGACGTGGACGAACTCCGCAGCATCGTCACGGCGGCGGAACACCTGCCGCCGCGCACCTCGCGTGAACCGCAGGACATCGCCGTCCGGGCGCGCGAGAAGGAGGTGATCAAGCGACGACTGGCCTCGCTGGCGGACCGCCAGCCCGCCATCCGCCGCTTCATCGAGGACGCGGTGACCTGCTTCAACGGCCGTCCCGGAGAACCGCGGTCGTTCGATCTGCTGGACGGGCTGCTCGACCAGCAATCGTACCGCCTCGCGCACTGGCGGGTCGCCTCCGAGGAGATCAACTACCGGCGGTTCTTCGACGTGAACCAGCTGGCCGCCCTGCGCATGGAGGATCCAAGCGTCTTCGACACGGTGCACCGCTTCGCGTTCGACCTCGTCGGCCGCCGGGCCGCCACCGGATTACGCATCGATCACGTCGACGGCCTCTACGCGCCGGCCGATTACCTGCACCGGCTGCAGGCGCGGGCCGGCGAGGCGCTCGGCCGGGGTGACACCCCGGGTCCGGCCCTCTATCTCGTGGTCGAGAAGATACTCGGCCGCGACGAACCGCTGGCGAGCGGCTGGCCGGTCCACGGCACCACCGGCTATGAATTCGCGGCGACGGTGAACGGCCTGTTCGTCGATCAGCGCGCCGAGCGGCTGATGGACGACACCTACGCGCGATTCATCCGGCGGCGCGGCGGCCGCCTCGCGTTCAGCGATCTGGTCTACGCGACCAAGCGGCAGATCCTGCACGAAACGATGTCGGGTGACATCAACTCGATCGGCCATCAGCTCAACCGGCTGTCGGAGCGCAATCGCCACTTCCGCGACTTCACGCTCTACAGCCTGATTTCGACGATCAAGGACGTCATCGCCAGTTTCCCGGTGTATCGCACCTACATCGTCGCCGGCCAGCCGGTGGGCGGCGAGGACCGCCGATATGTCCTCGAGGCGATTGCCTCGGCGCAGCGGCGAGCGCCCGGGGTCACGACGCTGGTCTTCGACTTCATCGAGCGGCTGCTGCTGCAGACGGTGCCGCCGCTGCGGGCCGAGGACGAAGGCGAGCGCGCCAGAATCATCGGCAAGCTGCAGCAGACCACCGGGCCGGTGGCGGCGAAGGGGATCGAGGACACCGCGTTCTACGTCTACAACCGCCTGCTCTCGCTCAACGAGGTCGGCGCCGATCCGACGCGCTTCGGCACCAGTCCGGCGGCCGTGCACCACTGGCTCGGCGAACGGCAGCGGCAGTGGCCGGCGGCGCTCTCGACGACCGCCACGCACGACACCAAGCGGGGCGAGGATGTCCGCGCCCGTCTCAACGTGCTGTCGGAGCTCGCCCGCGACTGGCGGGCGGCGACGACCCGCTGGCGGGCGGTGAACCGCCGGCTCAAGCGCGAGGTGCACGGACGCCAGGCGCCCGACGCCAACGAGGAGTACTTCATCTACCAGACGCTCGTGGGCACGTGGCCGCTGCCGTCAGCGGGTGGCGACGGTGGACCGCCGTACCCGGAGCGGCTGCGATCGTATCTGGTCAAGGCGCTGCGCGAGGCCAAGGTCAACACGAGCTGGCTGCGGCCTGACGAGGCGTATGAGCGCGCCGTGCTGCGATTCGTCGACGCCGTGCTCGACCCGGCGCAGCCGTTCCTCGAGGCGTTCCGGCCGTTCCAGCGCCGGGTGGCGGCGCTCGGGATCTACAATGGCCTCGCGCAGCTGCTCGTGAAGATCACGGCGCCGGGGGTGCCTGACTTCTACCAGGGCAGCGAACTGTGGGACCTGTCGTTCGTCGATCCGGACAATCGACGGCCGGTGGACTACGACCGCCGCGCCGCCTTGCTGGCCGCCATCGGCCCGCCGACGGCCGAGCGGGCGCGGGCGCTGTTCGACGACCGCACCGACGGACGGATCAAACTCTTCATGATGACGCACGGATTGCGAACCCGCCGGGCGGCCCGCCCGCTGTTCGACGAGGGGGACTACGTCCCGCTGCGGGTGACCGGCACGGCGGCGGCGCACGTCTTCGCCTTCGCGCGTCGTCACGGCGCCGGCGCGGCGATTACCTGCGTGCCGCGTCTGGTGGCCGGCCTCGCCGCCGGCCCGGGTCACGACGCCGACCTGGTGCCGACCGGACCCGCCACGTGGCACGACACCGCGGTCGAGTTCCCGCACCTCGGCGCCGGCACGACGACCTGGACCGACGCCTTCACCGGACGCACCGTCGCCACCAACGGCGGCACCGCCGGCGTCGCGGTCGCCGCGCTGTTCGCCGACGTGCCCTTCGCCCTGCTCGTCGCACGGTGAGTCGGCGATGCTGTATCTGACGATCATCGGTGGCGCCTTCATCGTCTGGCTGATCTTCGTCCTGCTGTTCGCGCCGCACATCCCGTATCACATCGAGGCGGACGTCGACGCGCGCAGCCGCCATTTCGTCCAGGTGCTCGAGTCGACGCTGCAGACCACGGTGACGCACGGCAACCGGGTGGAGGTGCTGACCGACGGCGACCAGTTCTATCCGGCCATGCTCGCCGACATCCGCAGCGCCCGCGAGTCGATCAATCTCGAGTGCTACATCTTCAAGGACGGCGGCATCGCCCGCCAGTTCATCGAGGCGCTGAGCGATCGGGCGCGTCACGGCGTCCGCGTGACGATCGTGCTGGATGCCATCGGCAGCTTCGGCACCTTCCGCCGCGTCAGCCGGCCGCTGCAGGATGCCGGCTGCCGGGTCGAACCCTATCAGCGGATCACGTGGTACCGACTCGGTCGTCTGAACAACCGGACGCATCGCGAGCTGCTGGTCGTCGACGGACGGGTCGGCTTCGTCGGCGGCGCCGGCGTCGCCGACTGGTGGGTCGCCGGACAGCGCGGCAAGCCGGCGTGGCGGGACATGATGGCGCGCGTCGAAGGCCCGCTCGTCTCGGACATCATGGGCATCGTCGCCGAGAACTGGCTGGAGTGCTGCGGCGAGATTCTCACCGCTCCGGATACGTTCAAGCCGCGCGAGGCGCGCGGCGGCGTCAGCGGCTTCGCGCTCAAGAGCTCTCCCGCCGATCGGTCGACCGCGTCGCGCGTCCTCTTCCAGACGCTGGTGGAAGGGGCCAACGAGTCGGTGGCGATCTGCACGCCGTACTTCCTGCCGGACAAGGCGTTTCGCGAGGCGTTCATCCGGACGGCGCAACGCGGCGTCGCCATCCGCGTCGTCGTGCCCGGCCCGCACACCGACCAGCGCTGGGTGCGGCTGGCCAGCCGCCGCATGTTCGGCCCGCTGCTCCGCGCCGGCGTCCGGATCTTCGAGTACGAGCCGGGCATGACGCACGTCAAGAGCCTCGTCGTCGACCGGCTGTGGAGCGCCATCGGCACCACCAACATCGACAACCGGTCGTTCGAGCACAACGACGAGGTCAATGTCGTCTTTCGCGATGCCGGGGTTGCCGCCCGGGTGCTCGCCGATGTCGAGCGCGACGTCGCCTGCAGCCGGGAGGTCACGCTCGACGCCTGGCAGCAGCGCCCCCTGTGGGAGAAGCTGATCGGCGGCGTCGCGTGGATTCTCGAGCGCCAGCAGTAGGCGGCGGCGCGATCGTCACTCCGCCGTCGTCGCGCGGTTCGGGATGGCGCGCGTCCACGCCTCGAGCTGCGCGTCGGTCATGCTGCCCGGCGGCTCGAGCCGCGCGTCGCGATACTTCAGGTGTTCGACGTCGTGCAGGTACTGTTCGCGCGACAGCAGGGTTCCGTAGCAGACGTCGTTCTGCAGGTTCGGCCGGCTCACGGTGAGGCGGCGAATCAGCTCCTCCATCACCCAGGCCGGCACGTTCTGCCGCTTGTCCGGATAGGTGAAGCCGAACAGGATCAGGTGGCTGAGCAGCACGCGCCAATGGTCGCCGAAGCGCATCAGCAGACGCGGCCAGTCGAGCGACGGACCGGTCTCGCGCAGCAGATGGGCGACGTCGGCACCGTCGAAGCGCTCGCGTTCCTGGATGAAGGCCTTCGACCAGATCATCTCCTCCACCGGCGAGATGCGCACGATGATCCCGAGGACATTGGTCCGCGGCGCATGGTCGAACCACAGATCGTCGACCCGCGCGACACCGTTGCCTGAACTGTAGATGATGTCCATGAAGGAGCCACCGCTGTGGATCTTCGCCAGCCAGTGCGGAAACGGCCGCTCGGTGTCGTAGCCGCGTTCAGCGAAGTAGTCGAGGACGCGCGAGACGTCCTCGGGCTTGACGAACACGTCGATGTCCTTGGTGTCGCGCCGCACGTGCGCGTGGTGTGAGAAGGCGAACGCGCCGCCGACGAGAAACGGCACGTTCGAGTCCTGCAGCTTGCGCAGGGCGTCGATGTAGAACTCGGCCGCCGGGTCGTGGATCGCCCGCGCGCTGGAGGTTTCCATAAGGCCTCAGGTGTCCTGGCCGTCGCCGGCTCGGCGACGATGTGCTGACATGGCAGTGACGCGCGACGATGGACCGGCATCCGCGGCCGCCGAAGGCGGAGGCGGCGGCGAGCCTGGCGCGGCCGGGGGCGCGTCGGCGGCGTCGGTGATCGGTACGTCGATCAGTCGGAACGGCGAAGCGTCGGGAAATGCTCTTGCCAGCAGCGGCATCGAGACGTTGTAGACCGGCACCCCGGACCGCGTCCGCCCTTCCAGCTGGCCGCGATGGGCGTGGCCGTGGACGACGAACGAGACCGGGAAACGGCTCAGCGGTTCTTCCAGGCGGCTCGACCCGACGAACGGATAGATTTCGAGCGGCTCGCCTTCCACCGTCGCCTGCACCGGCGAGTAGTGCAGCAGCGCGATCTTCTGCGGCGTGCGGAGCCGGGCGAGCGCCGCTTCGAGCTTCAGCGCCTCGTTGACCGCCTCGTGGACGAACTGCTTGATGATCGCCTCGCCCCACGGTCCGAGCGCGCGCGATCCGAAACCGCCGCCAAAGCCCTTCACGCCGGCAATGCCGATACCACGCACTTCACAGGCGTCGCCATCGAGCATCGTGACGCCGGCGTCGGTCAGGATGCGGCACACCTCGTCCTGCTTGCCCGACTCGACATCGTGATTGCCGAGCACCGCGACCACCGGAATCCGGATCGCCGCGAGTTCGCGCGCCAGGACGCGCGCCTCATCGGGAAGACCGTAGTCGGTGACGTCGCCGGCGAGCAGCAACACATCGGCCGAGTCGGACACCCGCGCGAACAGCGGGTGCAGCGTCCCCTGCGCCGCCTTCGTGCAGTGCACATCGCCGACGGCAGCCACCCGGACAACGGCCATGGACGCCAGCCGTTTCAAGACTTGATCCACTCCGGTCGGGTCGCCGCCGCCAGCGGCGGCGATCTTGCACCGACGATCGGCCCAGACGTGGAGGAGCGCCTTTCAGAAAAGCTCAGTCGGTTGTTCGTCGTGTCCACCGTCGCCATCGGGGCGCTCTCAGCGGTATTCGTGTGGCAACTCGAGCACCTGCGCTCGCCGGCGCTGACGCTGGTCATCGCTGCCGCCGGCATCGGCGTCTGCCTGGTCGTGTTCGCGCAGACGCGCGCCGCTCTACAGCGCCTGTCCGACCATGTCGAGGCGTCGCTCCGCACGGCGGATGAGCAGTCGCGCCGCGCCGAAACGGCCAACCGGCTGAAGGATGAGTTCCTCGCCACCCTGTCCCACGAACTGCGGACGCCGCTGAATGCGGTGCTCGGCTGGGCCCGCTTGCTCGACAGCGGCAAGCTGTCCGCCGAGCAGAGCGTCAAGGCGATTCAAGCCATCGAGCGGGCCGGCTGGGCGCAGGCCCGCATCATCGAGGACCTGCTGGACGTCTCGCACATCGCCGGCGGCCGCATCCAGCTGGCGCCGCGCCTCACCGCGGTGCCACATCTGCTGGCCGGCGTGGTGCAGTCGCTGAGTGCCGGCTCCGACGCCAAGCAGGTGCAGATCGACGTCACCGTCGACCCGCACATGGCCGCCGTCAACGTCGACTCGGATCGGGTGCGGCAGATGCTCTGGCACCTGATTGCGAACGCGATCAAGTTCACGCCGGCGCAGGGCCGCATCGAGGTCGGCGCCCGCTTCGACGGCCAGCAGCTGCGTCTGTGGGTGGACGACACCGGCATCGGCTTCGAACCGACCGTCGCCACACATCTGTTCGAGCGCTTTCGGCAGGGGGACAGCAGCACGACGCGGCCGTACGGCGGGTTGGGGCTCGGTCTCGGGATGGTGCGGCACCTGGCGGAACTGCACGGCGGCGTGGTGACGGCGTGTAGTGCCGGGCCCGGCCGGGGCGCGCGCTTCGACGTCGTCCTGCCGGTGCGGCCGGCGCATGACGCCGCCAGCCCCGACCCGGTGGCCGGTCCTTCCGTGTCGCTGCGCGGCATCCACGTCCTCGTGGTCGACGACGATCCGGGGGCGCTGTCGCTGATGCGTGCGACGCTCGAGCGGTTCGGCGCCGACGTCGTCACGGCGTCGTCCGCGGCGGAGGCACTCGATTGCCTCGACCGGCGCCAGCCCGACGTGCTGCTCAGCGATCTCCGGATGCCGGAGTCCGACGGTCTCGATCTCATCCGTCGCGTCCGCACCGGTCCCCACACGAACTCGCAGATCCCGGCCGCCGCGGTGACCGCGCTGGCGCGCGTCGAGGATCGTCGTCGCGCGCTCGAGGCCGGCTATCAGGCTCACGTCTCGAAGCCGGTGGACCCGCTGGAACTCGCTGCGACGGTGGTATGGCTGACTCAGCGCACCTCCGCTGCACCGGCCGCCGCGGCTGAGGGTCATTGACGTCCGTGGCACCCGGATTGCCCATGCCGCCGACCGCAGTGGAGTCCCTCTGCCCACCTCATACCTGCACCATTCTCGTCGTCGACGACGACGCGACGATGAACGAGGTCATCGGCGTGACCTTGCAGTCCGAGGGCTATCAGGTGCTGGCGTGCGGCAACGGCCGAGATGCACTGCAGCTGCTGCGCTCCCGGGACGAAACGTGCGCCATCCTGCTGGATCTCAACCTGCCGGTGATGAGCGGCCAGCAGTTCCGCGCCGCGCAGTTGCGGGATCGCTCGCTCGCCTGGATCCCGGTGGTGGTGATGTCCGGACTGCCGGAGGCGCGGTGGGACGCCGAGCGGCTCGGAGCCGCCGCCTTCATCTGGAAGCCGGTCAACCTCGACGAACTGCGCGGCATCTTCGCGCGCCTGCGCTGCGCCCGTGCCACGCCGGCGATCGAGCACCGTGCGACGCGCAGCTGACGGGGCGGCGCGACGACGGCGGCGGCGGACGCCGCCTAACCGCGGGCGGCGGCCAGCGCCCGCACGGCGCCGCTCAGCGTACACCGGGCGTTCGGTTCGAGGGCGCGCGCCAGGAACCCGGTCATGTTGGCGACGGCGAAGCTGATCCCGTTCAGGTTCCGCTCGGGTGGCACCCCGGGAATCGGCCGCGGGTAGGGCGAGGCGCGGAACACGAGGGCGTCGCGCTCGCCTTCGATCGTGAACGTGTCGCGCGCGATCGCCGCATCGGCCCGCACCGCCACCACGCCGGACAGGCTGCCCGGCAGCCAGCGCGTGCCGCCGTCGTCACGTGCGGCGACGATGAGCACACCGGCGGCGACGGCGGCGTCCACGGCGCCGCGGAGCGCCGCCTCGTGCGCCGCGGTCGCCGTCCCCAGGCTCAGGTTGACGACGTGCATCTGCGAGCGGACGGCCCACGCAATCGCGGCGACCAGCGCCTGGATGCTGGTGGTCAACGCCGTGTCGAAGATGCGTACGGCGTAGAGGTGCGCCTCCGGCGCCTTCTCGCGGATGGCGGCGGCCACTGCGGTGCCGTGGCCGAGTCGATCGACGAAGTCACGATCGAGCCGACCGGCGGCGTCGATGCCGACGCCGCCGGCGACGCCGCCGACGTGCGGGTGGCGGTGGTGCACGCCGCTGTCGACGATGGCCACGCGCACCCCGCGGCCCGTCCGGGCTGCCTCGCGTGCCGCGGACCCGACCGCCGCCGCGTCACCGGGCCAGACACTCGGCATTCACTGCACCCGGGCCGGCACCGACGCCGGAAACAGGGCCGAGAAGCGGCCGCCGGCGAGGCTCAGGTCGCGCGCCGGACCGTCCTCGACGATGCGCGCTCCCGACAGCACGATGACGCGGTCGGCCCGGCTCGCCAGGTCGAGGCGGTGGGTGATCACGATCGTCGTTCGTCCGTGCATCACCGACTCGTATCCCTCGATCACCAGCCGCTCGGACTGCGGATCGAGCGACGCGGTCGGTTCGTCCATCACCAGCACGGCGGGATTCCTCAGGAAGGCGCGCGCCGTGGCAATCCGCTGCCGCTCGCCGGCCGACAGGGCGGTGCCCCGTTCGCCGACGATGGTCGCGTAGCCGTCGGGCAGCCGCTCGATGAACCGGTCGATGGCCGCCAGCCTCGCCGCCTTCTTCACCTCGGCGTCGGTCGCGCCCGGCCGGCCGTAACGGATGTTCTCGGCGATGCTGGCGTGCAGCAGCACCGGCTCCTGCTCGACGACGGCGACGTGCGTCCGGACGTCGCGCAGGCGCAGCGTCCGCAGGTCGTGGCCATCCAGCGTGACGCAGCCGCCGTCGGGGTCGAGGTTGCGGAGCAGGACGTCGGCGATGGTCGACTTGCCGCTGCCGCTGGGACCGACGATGGCGACCACCTCGCCCGGACGGACGGTGAACGACACGTCCTCGAGCACCGGGCCGCCGCGATCGAACGTCAGGCTGACGTTGTGGAAGGCGACGCTGCCGTGCGCCAGCGGCAGCGCCAGCGCGTCGCCGGCCTCCTGCACCTCGACCGGCACGTCGAGGATGGCGGCCACCCGGCGGAACGAGACGCGAGCCGTGGCGAAGTTCGTGTACAGGCCCATGAGCGCCTGCAGCGGCGACAGGAACCGCATCTGATAGGCCATGAACGCGACGAACGTCCCCATCGACAGGGTGCCGTTGATCACGCTGATGCCGCCGTAGAGAAACACGACCCCGGTGCCGGCCGACAGGATCAGCCCCGGCAGGCCGCCGGACAGATAGGTCAGCATCTGCATCTTCATCAGCGAGCCGATGAAGGCCTGGTTGCGGTCGCGGAAGCGCTCGACTTCGCGTTCCTGCGCGTTGACGTTGACGATCAGCCTGACTGCCTGGACGGTTTCGATGAGGAAGCTGCCGATGTCGGCGCTGCGCTGGCGGACATCGGCGACGTGGGTCTCGAGCCGGGTCCGGTAGCGCGTCAGCGCCCACAGGCTGACCGGCGTCGACACCGCGGTCAGCACGAACATCCCGAGGTCGAGCCACGCCAGCATGCCCACGGTGCCGGCGAGGAACAGCACGTTGCCCACCCAGGCGAGAGCGGTCTCCGCCGCGACGCGCTGGATCTCGCCGATGTCGTTGTTGATCCGCGACATGATGTCGCCGATCCGGGTCTTGGCGTAGAAGCGCGGCGACAGCCGCTGCAGGTGCCGGTACATCTCCAGCCGCATGTCGAACAGAATCTCGGCGGAGACGCGCGTGTAGCGCATGCCGCTGATGATGTTCAACGCGAAGCTCGCCAGCGTGATGGCGCCGAAGCGCAGCACGATGGTCTGCAGGCTCGCCAGGTCGCGGCCGAGCAGCGCACGGTCGACGAAGTCGCGCGACAGCAGCGGCAGGTAGAGCGATACCGCGGTGCTGACGAAGCTGATGGCGAACACCAGCGCGAGACGCCGCCAGTACGGCAGCATCAGCTGGACGGCGCGGTGCAGATCTCTGTCCATAGGTGGCTGCCGGGTCTGTGGTCGGCCGTGGTTTCCGGGTGGCCGCTCCGCGGCCGTCTGCGGCGGTGCGGCCGCCGGCCGGACCGAACGCCGCCGCGGCGTCCGGTCGTTCGGCCGGCCGGTGGCGTCGACGGCGACCGCCGGCCGGCGGCGGTCGTCCGTCCGGGTCTCCCGCCCGTGCAGCGATCCGCTTCCTACAGGGTTCCCTGCGGGAAGACGAACAGCTCGCTGGTCATGTCGCCCGTGAGCGAGATCGTGCTCAGATACTTGTACGACGTGGCGTCGTAGAGATCGATCGTCTCACCGGCGTTGTAGATGTAGAGCACCTGGCCGTTCGAACTGGTCTTGAGCGACATGCGCGGCCGGCCCTTGAACTCGACGCGGCTGCTCAGCCGGCGGGCCTCGAGGTCGAAATTCCAGAACTCGAAGCGGCCGATCTCCTGGACCAGGCCGAAGGCCCGCTTGCGGCCGGGCGCCATCGTGAACGACACGTTGCCGGTGATCGGTCCGAGCGTGAAGAAGTCGACGCTCTTGGCCGCCAGGTTGACGCGACCGATGCCGAGGACGCGCTTGTGTTGTACCGGATCTTCGACGGTGAACGCCGCCGTGTAGAAGCCCGGCTCGTCGTTGGCGACGTCCGTCGATCCGAAGTCGAGACGACCGAAACCGTTCTCGATCGGCTGCGACAGCTCCCAGGTGTCGACCTGCGTGAAGGTGTCGGTCTCGAAGATCAGGACGTCCTGCTCGCTGAACATGTACATCAGCTTGCCGTCCGGCGAGAACTGGATGTTCGCCGACTCGCGCTCTTCGCCGTTCGGCCACGGGATGGTGCGCACTACCTTGTGCGCCTTCAGGTCGTACTGGAGGATGGCCGACGGCTCGATGCTGTAGCGGTCGACCAGCTTCTCCGCCGTGCGCACCACCATGACGACGAAGCGGTGCAGCGGATCGACGTCGAGACTGCGGATGCGGACATGCTTGGCCGGCGTGCTCATCGTGAAGGTGTCGACGGCCTTGCGTGCCTTGATGTCGATGATCTCGACCTTCTCCATTGTCGCGTCGACGGTGTAGAAACGGGTGCGATCGCGCGACAGGGTCGTGCGGCGCGGCAGCCCCGACGAAAACGGGATGAAGCCGGTGATCTTCTGGGTCGCTTCGTCAATCACCCAGAACTTGTCGGGGTACGTGCCGACGATCAGCGTGCCCTTGCCGGGGTTGATGGTCGGCTTGGCCGGTGCGGTCTCCACCGGCGCGCGGAACGCCCACACGGCGACGGCCAGCACGGCGAGGCGCAGGGTCCACCTCATCATGGGAACACCAGATCGATCTTGCGCCAGTCCTTCTGGGCGGCGGCGCACTTGTTGGTCCAGTCGGGTGCGTGATTGAGCTGGTCGGGCACCTGCGCCGGCCAGTAGCAGCCGATGTGGCAGTCGAACAGGTCGCGCTCCACCGGCTGGCACAGGCCGGCGGTGCCGCCGGTGCGATCGGCTTCCCAGCCGGGCGAGAACACCAGCGAACATCCCAGCGGGATGTGCGGCGCGCTCGGCTGCTGGGGCGGGCCGCCACGCTGCAGTGCGACCACGTCGTGCTCCGCCGCGGTCGCCACGGCCGCCGGCGTGTTGTGCATCACGTGCCGCTCGACACGGGCGGCCTTCTGATTGATGGACTTGAGATGCTTCATGGGGTTCTCGGTTCTCGGTTCTGCGTTCTCAGGTTCCCGGTGCGTGTGCGTCCCGGTCGTTCGGGACGGTGCGTGGTGGCTCAGGCCACCCGTTCGGCCGGCTCGTCGTCGAACCGGCGCAGGTAGTCGGGGTTGCGGACCGACAGCTCGGCATAGACCTTCAGGCAGACCTCGGTCCAGCCGCGGATCCAGTCGCAGTAGTGCAACGTCGCCGACGTCGTGTCGCCGAAGCGCAGGTGCGCCTCGTGATAGCAGCCGCCCGAGCAGACCGGGCGCGCCCAGCAGGTGGCGCAGTCGGTCTTGTTGTCGATATGGTGGCGCCGCAGGAACTCGGCCTGGATCGTCCGGTCGATGCCGTCGCGGACGTGCCCGAGCTTGTGTTCGTCCGACCCGGCGAAGCGGTGGCACAGGTTCACGTCGCCGTCGGTGGCCACGCCGACGAGGCCGACGCCGGCACCGCACGGATAGGCCTTGCTGACGCCTTTGTGCAGCTCACCGATGGTCTCGCGGACGTTCGAGAATCCATGGTGCTTGTTCTGGCACGCCGCCTCGAGGAACTCGTAGGCCAGTTCGGTGAACTGCCCGAGCATGTCGTCGAACCCCTGGCCGCTGATCGCGAAGTCACGCTCGCCGGAGTTGGTGACCGGCGCGAAGCCGACCTCGTGGAAGCCGATCTCCTCCGTCAGATGCGTGTAGATCGATTTCACGTCGAGCGTCTGCTTCGTCAGCGTGACGCGCGCCCCGATCGGCCGCGTCCGATGCCGGCCGATCAGCTCCTTGATTTTCGGCGCGACGATGTCGTAGCTGCCCTTGCCGTTGTGGAAGACGCGGAACTTGTCCTGCAGCTTCGGCGGGCCGTCGATCGACACAGTGACGGCGATGCGGTTCTCGACCAGGAAATCGATGACGTCCGGTTTCAGCAGCGTCGCGTTGGTGGTCAGGCTGAAGTCGAGGTGCTTGCCGAGCTCGGTGGCGCGACGACGGGCATACGCGACCGTCTTCTTGAGCACCGGGAAGTTCAGCAGCGTCTCGCCGCCGAAGAACGTGATGTGCGCCGTCGGGCTGTCGCCGGCCTCCGTGAACATGAAGTCGACGGCCTCGCGCGCCGTGACCTCGCTCATGAACTTCGGCTTCGTCCCGTTGCTGGTGTCGACGATCTTGTCGTCGCCGTACTCGTAGCAGTAGGTGCAGTTCAGATTGCACTGATTGGTGACGTTCAGCACCATGCTCTGCAGCGGGATCGGCTTCAGCGGGATGAACGCCGGCCGCGGCGCCGCCGGCTGCGTGGCGACGACGCCCAGCGCCTGCAGTTGCATGAGCTCGCCGATGGTCTCCGACACGGCGGCATCGCCGAAGCGGGCGGCGAGCGCGCCGACGACCTCGTCGCGCGGCCGCGGACCGGCCGACAGCGCCTGGAGAATCGCGTCGGCCGTCTCGTCGACCTCGAACAGCGCGCCGCTCGGCACCAGGTAGACGAACGGATGTCCGGCGGCCTCGATGCGATGGTGCTCGCGTGCCGCGATCGTGCTCACTTCTCACCTCCGGCATCGACCATCGGCCCGTACCAGCGCATGTAGACCGGCACGGAGATCAGCAGGTAGCTGCGCGCCTTCAGGGGCGCTGTCGCTCCGGGCGGCGTGTGCTGCGCCACGACCCACAGGTCGCCGACGTTGTTGCGGTTGCCCGAACGCTCAGGGTTGGGGCCGTCGACCGCCGGCGTGAACATGCCGCTGGCGTCGATCGCACCGGCGAACTGTAGGTCGTCGTCCCCGAACGTGGCGGTATATTCCTCGACGCTCCACGTCGCGTCGACCGGACCGAGCATCAGGTCGTCAGCGGTGCCCGGCTTGCCGTCGGGCCCGTTGGTGAAGCCGACCGCTTCGAACTGCGCCAGCTGCTTCGGAAAGACGACGCCGCCGACCCGGGCCATGCCGGACTGCGGCAGCACCCTGATGCCGTCGACCTTCGCGTAGACGACGAGCGCCTGCGGCCTGGCGGCGCCGGCGACCATCACGTCGCGCGGACCGACCCTGGCATCCGCGGCGACCGTCACGTCGGCGTCGAGCCGACCGGGCGACAGGGCGGCCACCCGGGTGACCTGGATGCCGGAGCCGAACGTCACCACCGCCGGAGTCAGCGAGGCCGGCAGGTTGGCGCCGTAGATCGACACCGTCTGCGTCGTGCCCGCCTTGAGCGACAAGACGCTGGTGCCGACGACGATGGGATCGGCGCCGACCTTCGTGAGCGTCACGTCGATGCCGATTTCGTCGTGCGCGCCGGTGAACCAGCGACCCGACATCTCGCGGCCGCCGCGCTCGATCATCATGACCTCGCGCCAGGTCCCCTTGTCACCGTCGGCAGCCGCCCGACCGCGCCACTGGAAGCCGGTATAGACCGTCGCCCGGCCGGCGCGCGTGACCTTCTTGCCGGCAATCGTCAGGTCGGTCCGGGTCGTGAAGGCGTCCGGTGCGCCGGCATCGGCGGTCACCGTGAACTCGCCGAACACCGGTCCGGTGCCGCGTTCGTAGCCGGCGACGATCCAGGTGCCGGCCATCGCCGGCAGCTGCATGGCGGCGGACCAGGCGCGCCATTCGGGCGTGACCAGCGGGAAGGCGGTGGACAGGTGGGCGACCGCCTTGACCGCCGGATCGCGGTTGTCGGCCCCCGGGGCGGGGTCGGCCTTGCGCGTGCGGCGGAACCCCTGGCCCTGGTACATCGGCTGATTGTCGACACCCGGGTAGTAGCCGCGGTGCATGGCGATCAGCAGATCCCACTCCGGTTTCGTGCGGCGCTCGGTCAGCACCCGGCCGAGTGAATGGCAGACGGTGCAGATCTGCGTGGTCGTCGCATCGGCGGTGTAGGTGAAGTCGTCCTGCCGCCGCTCGGCCTCCCAGCGGGCCGGCTTCACCTCGTCGGGCGCCAGGCCGTGGTGATCGGACAAATACTTGAGGATGGCGCGGGCATCGGCCGGTGCGAGGGCGACGTTGTGGATCCCGACCATCCGCTTGATCGTGAGCTCCCAGTTCTCGGGCGAGGCGCGGCGATACGAGATCCGCGTCATCATCCGGTCGGGCCCGGGCGTGTGACAACTGCCGCACTTCTGACGGACGAGATCGCTCTCGACCGGGATGCCGGTATCGGCCGCCGCGGCGGCCTGACCAGCGGTTGCCGCACCGGCCCCGACGGGCACCAGTGCGGCAGCGAGCATCGACGAGAGCAACCAGTGTGACATCAGCGGCTCCTCACCACGACAGACGCTTGGTCACGCGCAGCGACCCGGCACCAGCCGTGACGCTCGGCGCGTGCTTCATGCGCGAGCCCATGAACATGAGCAGGCCGCCGGCGAACGCGGCGCCGAGGCCGGCCGAGCCGAGCTTGACGTTGCGGGCGGTCGCTTCGCCGAACTCGGTATAGGTGCCGTTCTTGTTGTTGATGAACGAATAGGCGCCGACCGAGAAGCCGGTGACGAAGATCGCGGCGCCAGCCAGGACGAGCGGCTTCGAGCCGCCGCCGAGGGCCGGCGGGGCCGGCGGGGCCGGCGCCACCTGGCTCTCCACCGCCTTCGCCGCACTCGACTGCAGGTCGCCGGCGAACGCCGGCGACGTGAGACTCGCGATCAGGAACGCCACCAGTCCGGTTCTCATAGCCTTCATATGTCTCTCCGCGTCTCAGGACGAATTCGAGCAGTTACCAGCGGACCTTGGCGCCCAGCTGCAGCCGGCGCGGCGCCACGTAGCGGGTCGGCACGCCGAACGCCGTGGACGAGCCGAGCGTCGAACCCACCCCCTCGTAGACGTCGTTGTTGGTCAGGTTCAGGGCGTCGATGAACACCTCGAACTTCATCGGGATGGCCGCCGGCTCGAAGGTGCGCTGCACGCGCACGTCGAACAGGCGGGTCGGCGTGACGCGGCGGTCGCCGGTGTTCGGTTCCATGTTGATGGTCGGCGCCACCGGGAAGCCGAGGCCGGCGATGCGCAGCTGGCGCGTATAGAGCCGGCCGCTCTGGTGCTGCAGGTTGGCCGCCACCAGCACGTTCCACGGCATCCGATAGGTGAGCTGCAGCTTCATGACGACCGGCCGGTCGCCGATCAGACGGCCGTCGGTGTTGACGAAGTCGTTGGGACCGGCGGCATCACGTCCGAACGTCAACGCCTGACTGCTCTGCGCCGTGGTCGCGGTCGACCGGGCGCTCGACCCAATCCGGCCTTCCGACTTCGAGAGCACGGTCGAGAACACCGCCTGCCAATTGTTCGCCATCCGCTTCGTCAGCTGCATGGCGACGCCGTTGTAGCGCATGTACATGTCGTCCGGGTTGGTCTGCAGGAACACCCGCGACGCGGCGCCGCTGGTCAGCCGGTAGAGCATCAGCGTGTCGCCGGTGGCGTCGACGCCGACGCTGTCGACGTACGGCACCTGCTGATAGGTGCCGGCGATGTCCTCCCAGCCGCCGTAGCCTTCCCCCCGCTTGTGGACGTAGTTCACCTGCAGGCCGAGGTTCTGCACCAGTTCCTGTTCGAGCTGGACGATGTACTGGTCGTTGAACGCCGGCTTGAAGTCCGGATCGATGCGCAGGTTGGCGTTGCTCGACACCTGCACGAAGTTCGACCGGTTGCCGTTCGCGTCCTGCGTGAAGCTGAACGACGGCGACACCGACGGCACCGCAGGACGGAACTCCGCCTGCTCCATCGCCCGGTAGTAGCGGCCGTAGTGCGCCTTCACCACCGTGCGGGCCGACTCGCTCACCTGGTAGTTGAAGCCGAGGCGCGGCGAGATGGTGTTCCAGCTGTAGAGACTGTCGTTCGCCGCCGACATCTGGCCGGTCGGATTGCCCAGCGCATCGAGGAACGGCAGCGACGGATACATCGCGCGGCTGTAGTCGTAGCGGACGCCGAGCGTCAGCGAGGCGCGGCCGAAGCGGACGTTGTCGTCGACGTAGGCGCCGGTCCACAGCACCTTCGCGCCCTGATGGAAGGGCACCTGGGTCGTCCCGGTCGTCTGACGGCCGGTGACGCTGTAGACCTGCAGCACGTCGTTGTTGCCGGTCAGGCTGTCGCTGCCGTGGCCGCCGTACTGAAACCCGGTCTTCAGGTCGTGACTGGCGCCCATCGCCTTCTCGATGAAGTGGGTCAGCTTGGTCTGGTAGCCCCAGCGCCAGCTGCGGTTCTCGGCCCAGTTCTCGATGCCGCCGGTGATCTGCCCGGTGTCCTGGTCCTCGATGCGGGTCTGCACGCGTGCGATGCCCGGCTGCAGCGGGTCGGTCGAGCTCTGGAGGTAGAAGCCGGACCACCGCGCCTCGAGGAACGTCTTGTCGGTCAGCACGCCGGTGTAGACGATGTTGGGCGTCGGGTTGTCGCCATGGCCGTAGCTGAGCGTGCTCGGCGCCGTGAACAGCGACGCGACCTGGGGCGTCGTGTAGTAGTCGTCGTGCCAGCCGTGCATGATCCGGTGCTTCGGGTTGATCGAGTAGTTGAACTTCCAGAACACCCGCTTGGTGTCGGTCTTCGTCGGGAACGCCGGGTTGACGCCGGGCTGCGAGTCGTAGTCCTGCTGGATCTGCACCGAACCGAAGAACCAGAACTTGTCGGTCAGGAACGGTCCGCCCGCCTGCATCGTCCAGTCGCGCCACCGCTCGCGGTTGTACGGCAGTCCGCGATCGACCGCGTCGGTCGTGTTGCGGCCGGTCAGTGCGTTGTTCTGATAGTAGAAGTTGCTGTCGCCGTGGAACTGGTTGCCGCCCTGGCGGGTGATGATGTTGAACACCGCCCCCTGGACGTTGCCGTACTCGGCCGACGCTCCGAGCTGGAGCACCTGGACCTCTTCGATGACGTCGGTGTTGGGCCACGGCGTGGAGCTGATGTCCGTGCCGTCGATCTGGTAGGAATTCTCGTTCGTGCTGCTGCCCAGCGCCTGCGCCGAGCTGCTGGTCCCGACGTTCGACGTCGAGCTCACGCCGGGCGCCGAGTTGATCAGATCGAAGTACGAGAAGCGGCGCACCGGCGCGTTCTCGACGAATTCCCGGTTGTAGCTGGTGCTGACTTCCGCGGTGACGACGTTGACGACCGGCGCGTCGCCGGTGACGGTCACCGATTCGTTGAGCGCACTCAACTTCATCTCGGTCGCGATGTTCGCGATGCTGCCGACGGCGATGGCGACCGCCTCCTGCTTGATCGTCGCGAACCCTTCGAGCACGTACTCCAGCTGGTAGCTGCCGGGCGGCAGCAACGGGAAGCGGAACACACCGGCTTCGGACGACACGTCGGTCTGATCACCCTGGATCGCGGCACCGCGAAGCGTCACGGTCACGCCGGGCAGCACGCCGCCGGACTCGTCGACGATCTTGCCGATGATCTCCCCAGTCGTCCGCTGCGCGGCAGCCGGCGTCGCCCAGCCCATCGCGATCACCAGTAACGCCAGGGCACACACCCGTCTCATAAATCCTCCTCGGTCGCGTCGTGAGTTCGGTTGGCTGGAGATAGAGCGATAGATCGACCACTCCCCCCGACTCACGGAAGAGCAAGCGACATACCACCACTGCGCACGGCGGAAAACGCGGCGCTTTCATCGCCACATGTCGGGCGACCGCGCTCGCGGCGGGCGGCAGCGGCTGAAAAGCCACAGCCGTGTCGGAAAACGCCGGAACCGATCGACATTTGTGTCGGGGCCGAGGGCAGGCATGGCGCGAATCGGAGAGATCGCCTTTGCAGGCGGGCCACCGGCACGTGGCACAACACCGACAGGTTTGTCCGTTGCGATGCGCGGCGGCGCTCAGACGTGCGGGGTCGCCGGCCGCGGCTGCATCGTCAACAGTCCACGCGCGACCAACAGCGACACGCTGTGCAGGAAGGCCGGCAGCGGCACCGGCGCGACGGCGTGCGAGTAGGCCTCGTAGAGTCCCGGGACGTCGTGGCCGCCGCGGGCGATGTCGGCGGTGCGCAACAGGTCGACGCCGGCGAAGTAGCGCATCGGGGACGTCACGCCGGGAATCCGCAGCGCCGGTTCGAGCACGATCTCACGGCCGCGAATCAGCGGCATCGTGTCGTACGCCAGATTGCCGGCCGACAGCGGGCCAGGCGCGGCGCCGCGCAGACGGGCGAACGCCTGCTGCACGTCGGCGGCGCGCGCCAGGCCGGCTTCGTCCGGCGTGTCATGGCCGTCCGGAACGACGACGGCGGCCCGCTGGCCCCAGAACGGATGCGCGTGGCGGGCGAACGCCTCGCGGGCGTAGTCGCGCGATTGTCGCAGATGCGCCAGGAACATCTCGCGTTCGCGGGCGGCGAAGAAGTCGAGGGACGCGGCACGGCGCGCCGCGTCACTCATCGCGGTATGGACCGCAATCGCCGCCACCCAGGCCGACGCCAGCGCCTTCTTGACGCCGAACGACGACAGCGGGTCGATACAGGCCCCGGCATCGCCGACCAGCAGATGCGACGGTCCGGCGTAGGCCGACGACGAGTACACCGAGGCGTCGCACGCCCACGTGTGCAGGAGCGTCGCACCGGCGCGCAGCCCTTCGAGCTGCCGCGACCTGGCGAGCGCCGTCAAATAAGTGGCGTCGAGCGTCCGCCCGCGCGGCACCTGCGAGACGGTGCCGTCGACCATGACGACGAGGTGGCGGATGTCGGCGGCGACCGGGATCGACCACGCCCAGCCATCCTCGCAGGTTTCGATGATCGTGTAGCTCTCGTCGGGCAGCCGCCAGCCGCCCGGCCGCTGCCAGACGCCGATGAGCGCCTGCATGCGAAAGGCGCTCTCGTAGCGGCGGACCGGACGGCCGACGACGCCGGCGCGGCCCGAGGCGTCGAGCACGAAACGGGCCCGCGCGGTGCGGGCGCCGGTCGCCGTCCCGTAGTGGAGGTGCGAACCGTCGCCGTCGGGCGCGACGCGTGTGACGGTGGCGCCACGCACCACCGTGGCGCCGGCGTCGACGGCCAGCTGCTGCAGCAGGGCGTCGAGCTCGGGACGGAACAGCTGAAACCCGCGCGCCCCGCCGCCGTAGGGTTCGAGTTGCGCCTCGCGGTCGCCCCACCAGACCGCGTTGCCGATCCCACGGCCGAAGCCGGCCTGCTCGACGGCGGCGAGGGCGCCGATGGCGGCCAGCAGCTTGCGGCTGCTCGGCGGCAGCGACTCGGCCAGGCCCCGTCGCCGGTCGACCTCGCGCGTCAACACGAGGACCGAGTGGCCCCAGGACGCCAGCAGGCGGGCGGCGGCCGCTCCCGCGGGACCGCCGCCAACCACCGCCACGTCCCACATGCAGGTGGTGCCGGCGGGCCGCAGCCGATGACTGTGTACTGGATGACCGTGCGGTGGTGGAAGCGCCACGTCCCCCCGGCCTTAGCAAGGCCGATGCCCGGTCGACACCGAGCCGCTCCGAGGTGTCCGGCGCGCTTCGCCTGATCGCGGCAGTCGCGGGCCGGCGTATCATCGACTCATGGAGAGTGCCTGGCCATGATGGCGTGGAATCGCATGATCGTCGCCGCCGGCGTCGGCACCCTGCTCGGGCTCGCGGTCCTGCGGGCCGACGAAGGCATGTGGACCTTCGACAATCCGCCGCGGCAGCAGTGGCGGGAACGCTACCAGTTCGAGCCGTCCGACGCCTGGCTCGATCATCTCCGCCTGTCGTCGATCCGGCTGATCGACGGCAGCAGCGGCGGCAGCGCCTCCTTCGTCTCGCCCGACGGCCTGATTCTGACCAACCAGCACGTCGCTGCCGGACAGTTGCAGAAGCTCTCCACCGCGACGCGCGACCTGGTGCGCGACGGCTACTACGCCGCCACCCGCGACGCCGAATTGAAGCTGCCGGATCTCGAAGCGAACGTCCTGGTCTCCTACGAGGACGTGACCGGTCGCGTCCAGGGGGCGGTCAGACCTGGCGCCAGCGATGCCGAGGCGGCCGCGGCACGGCGCGCCACCATCGCGACGATAGAGAAGGACTCGCTCGACCGTACCGGCCTGCGCTCCGACGTCGTCACGCTGTACGCCGGTGGCGAGTACTGGCTGTATCGCTACAAGAAGTACACCGACCTGCGGCTGGTGTTCGCGCCGGAGGAACAGATCGCCTACTTCGGCGGCGACTACGACAACTTCACCTTTCCGCGCCACGATCTCGACATCACGTTCCTGCGCGCCTACGACAACGGCCAGCCGGTGAAGACCGCCCATCACCTGCGGTGGTCGCCGACCGGCGCGGTTGACGGCGAATTCATCGTGCTGTCGGGACTCCCCGGTTCGACCGATCGCCTGCTGACGATGACGCAGATCGCATATCAACGCGATGTCGGCAATCCCCTGCAGAAGCGGGTGTGGGAAGCGCGGCGGAACACGTTGCTCGCGTACGGCCGGAACAGTCCGGAGGCGGCACGGCGTGCCGCGAGCACGGTCCGGTCGCTCGAGAACTCGCTCAAACGGCTGGTCGGCCAGCAGCAGGGGCTGGCGAATCCGCGGATCATCAGCCGCAAGGCCGACGACGAAGCGTCGCTGCGGCGTGCGGTGGCGGCGAATCCGGCCTGGCAGTCGGCGTACGGCGGGGCGTGGACGCGCCTCGATACCCTCTACCGCGACGTGCCGGCGCTGGCGCCCCGTCTGGCGTTCTCGACGCTGGCGCCGTCGCGCCTGGGTGGCTATGCGACGACGCTGGTGCGCTACGAGCGGGAGGCGCAGAAGCCGAGTGACGAGCGGCTCGACGAGTTCCGCGATTCGCGGCTCGAGGCGCTCCGCTTCTCGCTGTTGTCGACCGCGCCGGTCTATCCGGACATGGAAGAAGCGGTGCTGACCGGCTGGCTCGCCGAGGCGCGCGCCGTGCTCGGACCCGACGACCCGTTCGTCCGGGCGGCGCTGCAGGGCCGGGAGCCGCCGCTGGTCGCACGCGAGGTCGTCGCCGGGACGACGCTGGCCGACGTCGCCGCGCGCCGGCGGCTGCTCGACGAGGGCGTCTCGACGTCGGCCGACCCGCTGATCGAACTGGCGCGCCGCATCGACCCGATCGGCCGCGAACTGCGCGAGTGGCAGGACTCGACGCTGCGCAGTGTCGAAGCGTCCGCCGGCCAGCAGATCGCCGGCGCCCGCTTTGCCGTGTTGGGCAAGTCGGTGTATCCCGACGCGACGTTCACGCTCCGTCTCGGTTACGGCCGGGTGCTCGGCTACGAGGAGGACACGACGCTGGTGCCGTGGAAGACGACGTTCTACGGTCTCTACGATCGCGCCGAGGGCTTCGCCGAGAAGCCGCCATTCACGTTGCCGGCACGGTGGAAGGCGCGCCGCGACAGGCTGGCGCTCGGCACGCCGCTGAACTTCGTCTATACGGCCGACACCATCGGCGGCAACTCCGGCAGCCCGATCGTCAACCGGGCCGGCGATCTGGTCGGCCTGAACTTCGACAGCAACCAGCAGAAGCTGGCGAATCGGTATCTCTACATCGACGAAGCGGAGGGCAGCCGGGCGATTGCCATCCACAGCGCCGCGGTTCTCGAGGCGCTCGCCAAGGTGTACGACGCGGCACCGTTGGTTCGCGAGCTGACACCGCCGGCCGCCGCGACGCGATAGGCCGGCCCACCCCGCGACCCTGCCGACGGCCGTCGCGTCGCCGGCCGCGCCGCGGCCGGATCAGTTGTCGACGAGTGCGCCGGTCGCCAGAAGGTGCCACTGGCTGGCGTCGGCGGCCGACTTCCCTTCGGCCTTCGCGTGTTCCTCGGCCGCCTCGCGGCCATGGCCAGCCGCCGCGCCGTGGCCGCCCGCGGCCTCGTGCCCGCCATGTCCATGCCCACCGATCCGCTCCACCACGCCTTCGGCGACGGCACGCGAGCCGCGGGCACTCATCGGGAAGACGACGACGCCGTGCTCCACCTGGATCAGCAGGGTCTTGTCGGCCTTCGCCCGGGTCGGCGCGAGCGCCAGCCAGCACCCCATCTCCGCACAGACCGACGTCACGTAACCTTCGACGCGCACCGTTCTGCCTTCGTACTTCGACGGCGACGCGAGCACGTCGGCCAGTGGCGTGGCTTCCTTGATCGAGACGCCCTTGCCGTAACTCTTCGGATCGGCGGCCGTGGCGATCGCCCCGGCCAGGATGCAGGCGACCGCCGACGCTGCAATCGCCGCGATGCCTCTCGATGGATTCAGGTTGTGCACGGTTCCCAGCCCTCCTGCCAGAGCATAGCGCAACTCTCATGTGGCTCTCATCCGGCTCTGCTAGAAGGAGGGTACCCATGATGCGCCTTCTCCACCGCACCCGACCCACCGGACGGGTGGCGGCTGTCGTCGCAGCCGTGCTGCTCGGGCCACCGCCGGCGGCGGCGCAGACCGCTGACCGGCCGGTGACGCTGCGCGAGGCCGTGCTGCTGGCGCGGGCGCAGTCGCCGGCCCGTCGTGCCTCGGTGGCACGCGTCGACGCCGCCGACCTGTCGCGCACCTACGCCGGCCGGCTGCTGAACCCATCGACCGAACTGCGGTGGGAGAACCTGGCGCCCGGCCTGCCGGCGACGTTGCCGCTGGACATCTTCGCGACCGTCACGCAGCCGATCGAACTCGGCGGCGAGCGGGCGGCCCGCCGCGGCATCGCCGCCGCCACGCTGGACGGAGCCCGGGCCTCGCTGTGGGCGACCGAGCGGGCGCTCGATCACGAGATCGTCCGTCGCTACCTCGCCGTCGTCCGCGAACGCGACCGCGGCCGGACGCTCGCCGAGCAGGCGGAAGGGCTGGCGGAGCTGGTCCGCATCCTCCAACGGCGCGTCGCCGAGGGCGTGACCGCGGAAGCCGACCTCCGCAAGATGGAGACCGAACGGGCCCGCGTCGACACCGACGCCGCACTGGCCCGCATCGCCGCCGGCCGTGAACTCGCGGTACTCGCCGCGGTGGTCGGCTGGCCGGCGTCACCGCCGCTCGACGCGCTCGAACGTCCGCTGGCGGTGCTGCCGGCGGCGGGCGACAGCGATGCCGTCGTGGCGGCGGCGCTCGAGCGGCGCCCGGACGTGCAGATCGCGGCGGCGCGTCTCGAGGCCCTGCGTCAGAACCTGCGCTTCGAGCAGGCGAGGCGAATCCCCGATCTCAACCTCACCGGCGGCTACAAGCGTACCGCCGGCTATGACACCGGCGTGGTTGCCCTGGTGATGCCGATCCCGCTGTTCGAGCACAACCGGGCGTCCATCGTGTTGGCGAACGGCAACGTCATCGCGGCGGAGCTCGAGCTCGACCAGGCCCGGCGGCTGGCCGCGGGCGATGCCCGGGCGTCGCTGGCGGCCGCCGCCGAACTGCTGCGGCGCAGCGCCGATGCCGAGGCCCGGCTCGTCGATCCGGCCGGTCAGGTGCGCCAGGCGGCGCGTGCCGCCTTCGCGTCCGGGGCCGGCGATCTGCTGCGGCTGGTCGACGCCGAGCGGGTCTACGCCGACGCCCGCATCGCGGTCGCCGATCTGTCCATCGAGGCCGTCCTCGCCACCATCGAGGCGCGGCTCGCTCTCGCGGAGGACGCGATTCCATGAGCGACACCTCTTCCGACACGTCCCGGCGGCTGACCGCGCCGGTGCACCGCGGCTCGCGGCTCTGGCTGGTCGGTCCCGGCCTGATCGCCGTCCTGCTGCTCGCCTGGTTCGCGTGGCACCGTGGGGCGGCGCCGGCGTCGGAGGCGGCGACCGACCTGCCGGCACTCGACGCCGTGACG
This sequence comes from uncultured Acidobacteriota bacterium, assembly GCA_902825985.1. Taxonomy (GTDB): domain Bacteria; phylum Acidobacteriota; class Vicinamibacteria; order Vicinamibacterales; family CAVVIG01; genus VFZL01. Next base: position 39,722 of record CADEDC010000033.1, read on the forward strand.
CTGAGCAGCGCCGCCCAGAAAGACTCGGGCATCGATTCGCAGGTCCCGACGTGGATCGAACGTGTCGATCGCATCGAGGCATCCGGCGTCGTCGCCTTGAACGAACGGCGGACCGCCCGCCCGGGCGCCATCGCCGAGGGCGTCGTCTCTCACATCGACGTCCAGCCCGGCGACCGGGTGAAGGCCGGGACGCTGCTGGCGACGATCCACAGTCACGCCGTGCACGATGCCTGGGCCGGCTACTTCAAGGCCCTCTCGGAACGCCGCCGCTACGAGAACGAGGTGCGCTACGCCAAGGTGGCGGAGGAGCGCGCGACGCGCCTGCTCGCCGACCGCGCGCTGTCGCCGCAGGAGGTCGATCGGGCGCGGTCGGATCGCATCGCCGCCGAGCAGGGTCTGCTCGCGGCGCAGGCCGAGGAAGTGCGCGGGACCCAGGAACTGGCGCACTACGGCATCGTCGCGCGCCCGGAGGGCAACCCCCAGACCGAGGACGACGTGCCGGTGCGGGCGCCGATCGCCGGCGCGGTCATCGAGCGCCAGGTGTCGCAGGGCACCGCGGTCACGCCCGGGACGCCGTTGTTCGTGCTGTCCGATCTGACGTCGGTGTGGGTGATGGCCGAGGTCGACGAGGTCCACGTCGGCAGCCTGGCCGTCGGCCTGCCGGTCGAAGTCCAGGTCAACGCCTATCCGGGCGACATCTTCCGCGGCACCATCACCTCGGTCGGCGACGTCATCAATCCGGCGACCCGCCGCATCACCATCCGCTGCGAACTGGCCAATCCCGACGGCCGGCTCAAGCCGCAGATGTTCGCGCGGGTGATGCTGGCGTCCGAGAAGCCGCGCCGCATGCTGGTCATCCCCGAGCGCGCCGTCCAGGAGATGGAGGGCCAGACGGTCGTCTTCGCGCGCGACGCACAGGGTCGCTTCCAGCGCCGGCCGGTCATCATCGGCGCGACGGTCAGCGGCCTCACCGAGGTCGTCAGCGGCGCCGACGACGACGACGTGATTGCGACGGCGGGGGCGTTCCTGATCAAGTCGGAGATGATGAAGCCGCAGTCCGAGGAGCAGTAGCGTGGGCCTGGTCGAACGGTTCGTGCGTGCCGCGCTCGGGCAGCGGCTCTTCGTGCTGCTCTGTCTGGTGGCGCTCGTCGCCACCGGCATCGCGGCGCTGCAGGGGCTGCCGGTCGAGGCGTTTCCCGACCTGACCAACAACCAGGTCGTCGTCATCACCGAGGCGCCGGGCCTCGCGGTCACCGAAGTCGAGCAGCGCGTCTCGTATCCGATCGAGACCGCCCTGATGGGCGTGCCGGGGGCCGAGCAGGTCCGCTCCATCTCGAAGTTCGGTCTGTCGATCGTCACCGTCGTCTTCACCGACGACGTGGCGGTCTATTTCGCACGCCAGCTGGTGAACGAACGGCTGGCCGACGTCCGCGGCCGCATTCCCGATGGCCTGTCGCCGATCCTCGGACCGGTCGCCACCGCGTTCGGCGAGATCTACCAGTACGTCGTCGACGGCGGCGCGAACGCGGTCGACACCAAGACGCTGCACGACTGGGATCTGCGGACCCGGCTGCGGTCGATCCCCGGCGTCAGCGAGATCAACTCGTGGGGCGGCCTGACCAAACAGTTCCACGTGATGGCCGATCCGCAGCTGCTGGAGAAGTACGGGCTGACGCTGCGGCAGGTCTACGCGGCGTTGTCGGAGAACAACGTCGCCTTCAGCGGCGGCTTCATCGAGCACCGGGCGGAGCGCTACACGGTGCGCGGACTCGGGCTCGCCCGCGGCATCGCCGACCTCGAGCGGACGGTCCTGAAAGCCGAGCACGGCGTGCCGGTGATGCTGCGCGACGTCGCCACCGTCCGCGTGGCGTCGATGCCGCGGTTCGGTGCGGTGACGCGCGACGGCACCGGCGAAGTGGTGGCCGGCATGGTCATCATGCTCAAGGGAGAGAACGCCCGCAACCTGGCCGTCCGGGTCAAGCAGCGGCTGGCCGACATCGCCGCGACGCTGCCGGCGGGCATGAGCATCCAGCCGTTCTACGATCAGAGCGAGGTCATCGACCGGACGACCGAGACCGTCCTGCGAAATCTGACGGAGGGCTGCATCCTCGTCATCCTGATCCTGGTGCTGTTCCTTCGCGATCTGCGGGCGTCGCTCATCGTGGCGGCCGTGATTCCGGTCTCGATGCTGGCCGGCTTCATCGGCATGCGGCTGTTCGGCATCTCGGCCAATCTGATGTCGCTCGGCGCCATCGACTTCGGCCTCATCGTCGACGGCGCCGTCGTGATGATGGAGAACTTCGTGCGCCGCCGGTCGCACGCGAGCGCGGCCGATACGCTGGCAATCGCCAGTCCCGAGGGGCGGCTCGCGCTCTTCAAGAGCGCCGCGGCGGAGGTCGCGCGACCGGTGCTGTTCGGCGTGCTGATCATCATCGCCGTCTACCTGCCGATCTTCACGCTCGAAGGGCTCGAGGGGAAGATGTTCCGGCCGATGGCCATCACCGTCTGCTCGGCGCTGCTCGGCTCGCTGTTGCTGTCGCTGACCGCCGTCCCGGTCGTGTCGTCGTACCTGCTCAGGATGGGCGGCCAGCACGAGGACCGCTGGTTCGACCGGCTGCGGGCGCTCTACGCGACGCACCTCGCCTACCAGATGCGTCATCGCTTCCGGACCATCGGCGTGGCGCTCGCGGTGGTCATCGCCGCGATCGGCTCGGTGCCGTTCCTCGGCACCGAGTTCATGCCGAAGCTCGATGAGGGGTCGATTCTGATCGAGACGCGGAAGCTGCCGTCGGTGTCGCTCGAGGAATCGGTGGCGATCTCGAGCCGCGTCGAGCGGATCGTCCTGCGGTTCCCCGAGGTGAGCCACATCGTCACCAAGCTGGGCCGCCCGGACCTGGCGACCGAGGCGATGGGCATCTACCAGGGTGACGTCTACGTCCAGCTGCACCCGGTCGAGTCGTGGACGACCGGGCGGGACAAGGACCAGCTGATCGAGGCGATGTCCGAGGCGCTGAGCGGACTGCCGGGGCTCAGCTACAACTTCACGCAGCCGATGGCGATGCGTCTCGACGAGGTGGTGTCCGGCATCAAGGCGGACGTCGCGGTCAAGATCTTCGGTCCCGACATGGCGGTGTTGGAGCGGCTCGGCGAACAGGTGCGGCGGGTGATGGAGCAGGTCGCCGGCGTCGCCGACCTGCAGGTGGAAGTGCTGTCGGGCGCCGCGCAGGTCGAGGTGGTGATCGACCGCGATGCGATCGCCCGCTACGGCCTGAACGTCACCGACGTCCAGGAGACGGTCGAAGCGGCGGTCGGCGGCATCAAGACCACCGAACTGCTCGATGGCGCCAAGCGCTTCCCGGTGATGCTGTGGCTGGCCGGCGATCTGCGCCACGACACCGAGGGGCTGGCGGCGCTGACGATGGTGGCCCCCGGCGGCGAGCGGATTCCGCTGGACCGCGTCGCCGCCGTCCGCGAGGCGCGGACCCCCGAGGCGGTGACGCACGAGAGCGGCGAACGCCGCCTGGTCGTGCAGTCCAACGTCCGCGGCCGCGACGTCGGCAGCTTCGTCGCCGAGGCGCAGCAGCGGCTCGACCGGTCGCTGGCGCTGCCTGCCGGCTACTACCTCACGTGGGGAGGACAGTTCGAGAACCAGCAGCGGGCGATGACCCGGCTGGCCGTCGTGCTGCCGCTGTCGCTGGCTATCATCTTCCTGCTGCTGTTCACCACGTTCGGCAAGGTGCGCTGGGCGTTCCTGATCCTGGTCAACGTGCCGTTCGCGCTGGTCGGCGGTGTCGCGGCCCTCTGGCTGCGCGATCTGACGCTGAACCTGTCCGCGTCGGTCGGCTTCATCGCGCTCTTCGGGGTCGCGGTGCTGAACGGCGTCGTGATGATCGCGGCGATTCGGGCGCTGCGCGACGAGGACGGGCTGCCGCTGCACGACGCGACGCTGACCGGTGCCAGCTCGCGGCTGAAACCGGTGCTGATGACCGCCCTCGTCGCGTCGATCGGCTTCCTCCCGATGGCGCTGTCGCAGGGGGCGGGCGCCGAGGTGCAGCGACCGCTGGCGACCGTGGTCATCGGCGGGATCGTCACGTCGACGCTGCTGACGCTGATCGTCCTGCCGACGTTGTACGAGATGATGGAAGAGTGGGTCAACCGGCGCGCGGCGGCGCGCGCCTGAGGCACGGAGGGAGCATGCGCCTCCTGCTCGTCGAGGACGATCCGAAGATCAGCAGCTTCCTGATGCGGGGATTGCGCGAGGATCAGCACCTCGTCGATCTGCTCGTCAGCGGAGCCCAGGTGAGCGAGCTGGCGCGCGTCGAGGAGTACGACGCCATCCTGCTCGACATCATGCTGCCCGCCCTCGACGGCTTCCAGGTGTGCCGCCAGCTGCGCCAGCAGGGGGTCGATACGCCGGTACTGGTCATCAGCGCGCGCGACAGCGTCGCCGATCGGGTCGCCGCGCTCGATTGCGGCGCCGACGACTACCTGGTGAAGCCGTTCGCATTCGATGAGCTGCTCGCCCGCCTGCGGGCGATCGGCCGCCGCGGCCGGTCGCGCCACCAGTCCGGGCTGTTGCGCTACGGGCCGATCGCCATCGACCCGGCCGCCCACACGGCAACCGTCGCTGGCACCCGCCTCACCCTCTCGGCCACCGAGTACCGCCTCCTGGAATTCCTGGTCCGGCGCGCCGAGTCGATCGTCACGCGCGATCAGCTGGCGCAGCACGTCTGGGGCGGCGACACCGAGGGCGGGTCGAACGTCGCCGACGTCTACGTCGGCTATGTCCGGCGCAAGCTGCACGCGGCACACCCGCACGCGTTGATCCAGACGGTCCGCGGACTCGGCTACATGCTGAAGGAGGAATCGGCGTGACCGCCACGCCGCGCCGCGCCGCCCTGTCGTTCCGCGCCCGGCTCACCCTGCAGTGGACGCTCGCCTTCGGCTTGCTGCTCGCGGTCACCGGCCTCGCCATCGCGGCCGGTGCCCGGGCGTTCTTGCGCGTCGATCTCGACCGCAAGGTCCGCACGCTGGCCAGGACCGAGGCGGCCTCGGCCACCGACGGCGAGCATGGGGTGCACCTGCACGACCCGCCACGCGGCACGCTGACCGACGACGAGCTCGCGCCGAAGTTCGCCCAGATTTTCGACGACAGCGGCCGGCTGGTGCTGCAGTCCTCGGAACTCCACTCGACCGGCGGCCTGATTCCGCCGCAGGCCATCGCCGCCGCATTCGACGGCGGCATGCCGCTCGTCACGGTGCTCGACGGTCTGCGGCCGGTTCGCGTCGCCGTGGTGCGCGCCAACGCGCTCGACCGCGCCTACGCGGTGGCCGTCGGCCTGTACACCGAAGAGAACGACCGCATCCTGCGGGCCCTCGAACGGCTGCTCGTCTTCGCCTGGGTGGCCGGTGTGCTGGCCACCGGTGCCCTCGGCTACGTGCTCTCGTCGCGTGCGCTGCGTCCAATTGCCGCGATCACGACGCGGGCGGCGCGCATCGCGCACGGTGACTTCTCGGTCCGCCTGGATCCGCCGCAATCCGACGACGAGGTGGGGCTGATGACGCGGTCGTTGAACGACGTGCTCGAGCGGCTGTATGCGTCGGTCGCCGCCAACCGCCGGTTTGCCGCCGACGCGAGCCACGAACTGCGCGGACCGGTCACCGCGATGGCCGGTGAGATTGACGTCACGCTGAAGCATCCGCGCGACGCCGCGGTCTACCGGCAGGCGCTCGGCCTCGTCCGGGAACGGCTCGGCCTGATGGTCTCGATCATCGAGGACCTCACGGTCCTGGTGCGCGCGCAGGAAGGCGGGCAGGAGCTGATCATCCAGGAAGTGCCGCTCGGGCCTCTGCTGCTCACGGCGGCCGGCCGGCTCCAGGCGCTGGCGGCGGCGCGTCGCGTCACGGTCGACGTCGGACACATACCGGAGTTCACCGCCTACGGCGAGCCCCGGCTGCTGGCGCGCGTGTTCGACAACGTGCTGACGAATGCGGTGCAGTACAACCGCGATGGCGGACGGGTGACGGTGTCGGCGCGGTTCGACGAGCGCGATGGCGATCAGCCGTCGCTCATCGTCATCGCGGTGTGTGACACGGGGAGCGGCATTCCGGTGGAAGAGCAGGAACGGATCTTCGAGCGATTCTATCGGGTGGATCAGTCGCGGGCCCGCCATACGGGAGGCACCGGACTTGGGCTGGCCATCAGCCGTGAGGTGCTGGCCGCCATGCGCGGCAGCATCGCGGTGGCCTCGTCCGGTGCCGACGGCACCTGCATCGAACTCAGCGTCCCGGGCAAGGCGCCCAGGCCGACGTAGAGCGGGCGCGCGGAACCGGGCGGGCCGGCCAGACCCCCTACCCGCCCTACCCGGCCTACCCGCCCTACCCGCCCTACCCGCCCTCCAAAGGCCTACCTCTTCGTGTACTTCTTCAGCGCCCGCGGAC
>CADEDC010000033.1:46262-59640 GCA_902825985.1 uncultured Acidobacteriota bacterium
CCTACCCGCCCTCCAAAGGCCTACCTCTTCGTGTACTTCTTCAGCGCCCGCGGACCGACTTCGGCGCCGTAGATGTTGCCGGCCGCATCAATCACGACGCCTTCGGCGGCGCTCGTACCGCGGAAGTCAGGGGCGACGCGGCTTTCCGGATCGGGGATGAAGTAGTCCACCTTGCCGGTCTTCGCGCTGCCGATGCGGATGCCTCGCTTCCAGGCCGCGTGGCCCGGATTCACCGAACCCGATTCCGAGTCGGCCACGTACAGGATGTCGTTCTTGTCGATGTAGATGCCCGACGGGCGGCTGAACTGCGGCCAGTCGGCGATGAACTTGCCGTTCTGGTCGAGGATCTGCACCCGGTTGTTGCCACGGTCGCCGACGAACAGGCGGCCCTGCGAGTCGAAGGCGAGCGCGTGCGGCTGATCGAATTCGCCCGGCCCCTTGCCCTTCTTGCCGATCACCTGCACCACTTTCTGGCCATCCCTGCTGAACTTCAGGATGCGTGAATTGGCGCCGCCGTGTCCCTCGGACACGTAGATCGAGCCGTCGGGCCCGACGATGACGTCGTTCGGCTGGTAGAAGTAGTCGGGTTCGGCGCCACCACCCGGCTTGCCGAGCGTCAGCAGCAGCTTGCCATCCGGACTGAATTTGTACACCTGGTGGCCTTTCGTCGCGCCGGGCAGCGGCCCCAAGCGGGGCTGCGGCGGCGTCCGTGCGGCACCCGCAGCGGCGGCCGGCGGCGGCGCCGGCAGCGGCGCGTTGTCCTGGCCGTCGGTGATCCAGACGTTGCCGTCACGGTCGACGTGGATGCCGTGCGGGAAGATCAGCATGCCGCCGCCGAAGCTGGTGACCAGGTTGCCGTTCGCGTCGAACTTCAGGATCGTGTTCTCCGGCTTCATCTGACCGGTGGCCCGATCGAGACACGAGTTGGCGCCGCACCGCTCACCCACCCAGATCGACCTGCCATCCTTGTCGACGTCCACCGCGCTGGTGGAGCCCCACGTACGACCGGCGGGCAGCTTCGCCCAGCCCGAAATCGTCTCGTACGGGTTCGGCAAATCGTTGGTCGGCTGGTCGGCCGCCTGTGTGAACACGTGACCGCCGGCGATGACCATCGCGGTCGCGATAGCCCCCAGCGTCATCCCTACTCGACTAGCTTGCGACATCTATGCCTCCTCAACACCTTCGAAGACGGATTGCGGCCCGGTGTCCCGTCGTCCACTCCCGGCGGCCTCTCGGCCAGCGTCAGCAATTATAGGCACCCCGGCGATTTCCTCAATGTCTTCCCCAGCCAACCGGCGCGGGCGCGCCCGCTTCGACGGGCCGCGCGGCGCCCGTCGCACGCGCAGCAGACGCACGATCGCCTTGTACGCGATCGATCTCATCCGTATAATGACCCGGTGCCACTGGCGGCGGCCCGAACCCACCTGTTCGGCTGGACCACGCTCAACCTGTTTGTCGTGTGCCTCCTGGGGTGGTCGACACCGGCGCCGGCTCAGGAACCCGTTGCCGGCACGGTCAAGGTGCTGACCGGCACGGCCACCGCCGGCCGGGGCGACCAGCGCCGGCCGCTGGCTCCCGGCGCGGCGATCTTCGAATCCGATACGGTGCGCACCGGACCTGACAGCCAGCTCGGTCTCACGCTTCGCGACGAGACCCGGCTGTCACTCGGGCCGAACACCGAGATCACGCTCGCGACATTCGCCTATGCCCCGGCCGATCAGCGATTCGGCCTGGTCGTGCGCGTCGCTCGCGGGCTGTTCGAGTACATTTCCGGTCGGCTCAGCAAGCTCGCGCCCGAGTCGATCCGCATCGAGACCCCGTCGTCGATCATCGGCGTGCGTGGCACGCACCTGCTGATTGGAGCGGCCCTGCCATGAGACGGCGGCTGCCTGGAATCGCCGCCCTTGTCGGACTGGGCGCGGCGGCCTGTGGCGGCGTACCACCGCCGGCGCCGCCGACGCCGCCCTTCGACCTGGTCGTCCTCACCGTCGATCCCGAGACCCGCATCCTGGGAGGCGCCACCGTCGAAGCACAAGGCCAGCGTCTCGACCTCAGCTCCGATCTGGCCGCGACCCGCATCACCAGCGGCCAGCCCCCGACCGCGGCGGTGACCATGACCGCCGACGAGTTCCAGCAGCGTTTCGGCGGTGTCCTCGCCGCGCGGCCGCCGCAGCCGCTGCAGATCCTGCTGTACTTCGAGACCGGCGGCGACACGTTGACGGCGGAATCGCAGGTCGAGCTGACGCGGGTGGTCACCGTGATCCGCGACCGCCCGGTTCCGGACGTGTCGGTGATCGGCCACACCGACACGACCGGCGACGCGGCCGCCAATGCGGCGCTCGGGCTGCGGCGTGCCACGCTCATCCGCGAGCAGCTCGTCGCCGCCGGAGTCCAGCCGACGCAGATCGACACCACGTCACACGGCGAGGCGGATCTGCTGGTCGCGACGCCCGACGGCGTCTCCGAGGCGCGAAACCGCCGCGTCGAGATCACCGTCCGCTGAATCGGTGATGACCCAGCCCCGTCTGCCGCTTGCCGCGCTGCTCGCCGCACTGGCGACGGTCGCTGGCACGCTGGTCTTCTCGCACGCCACCGCCGCCGTCGACCTGCGCGCCTACGATCTGCTGCTGCCGCCGACGGCTGCGGCGGCGCCGCCGAGCCGCGTTGCGGTGGTCGCGATCGATGACGCCAGCATCGCCGCCCTCGGCCAGTGGCCGTGGCCGCGCGATGTCATCGCCCGGCTCATCGATCGGCTGCACGACGCCGGCGCCGCGGTGATTGCCGTCGACGTGCTGTTCGGCGAGCCGGACCGCGCCGGGCAGCCGGCCGGCTCCGGGCGCTCGGCCGACGAGACGCTGGCCGCCGCCATCGCGCGGGGCCGTGTCGTGCTCGGCTATGCCTTCGCGTTCGATCCCCCGGGCAGTCCGGCCGCGCCGTGCGAGCCTGAGCCGCTGGCGGCGACATTGGTCACGCGGCCGGGTCAGCGTCAGCCGGACGAACGCCTGTTCCAGGCGGCGCGGGCGATCTGCGGGCTGCCGCCCCTGACCGCCGCCGCCGACAGCACCGGTTATCTGAACGTCGGCGTCGACACCGACGGCACGCTGCGGCGCCTGCCCCTGGTCATGGCGCGCCACGGCCAGGTGTATCCGGCGCTGGCGCTCTCGGCGGTACGTCTCGCGCTCGACGCGCCGGCCATGACGCTGGCTGCGCCGGCGGCACGGCCGCTGGAGCTGACGATTGGCGAACGGACGGTCGGACTCGACGAACGCGGCGCCCTGATGTTGCGTTTCCGAGCGGCCGCGGATGGCTTCGCGCACATCCCGGCCGTCGATGTGCTGAACGGCCGCGTCGTGCCTGGCGCGCTCGACGACCGCATCGTCTTCATCGGCGCCACGGCGCTCGGGGTGCGCGACACGGTGGTGACGCCGGTGCACGTGCAACAGCCGGGCATCGACGTCCATGCGACGGCCGCCGAGAATCTGCTGGCCGGCACGTTCGTGGTCCCGCCGCCCTTCCGCCGGGTCGTGGAGTCCGGCGTCGCCATCCTCCTGGCCGTACTCGGCGCGCTGGCGGTGAGCCGGGTCGGCTACCGCCGCGCCGGTCTACTGACGGCCGGCCTGCTGGCGGGATGCTGGACGGGATCGCGCCTGCTGCTGCAGGCCGGTGTCTACCTGTCACCAGTCGTACCGAGCCTCAGCGTGCTGATTGGCTTCGCGACCGTGGTCGTCACCGGGATGGCGTTCGAGCGCCGCCGCGCCGAGGCAGAGGCGCGCCGCCGCCGGCAGGCGCACGAGTTCGTGGTGAAGTCGCTGACGTCGCTGATGGAGATGCGCGATGCGTCGACCGGCCGGCACTCGCGCCGCACGCAGGGCTATTCGCGGCTGCTCGCCCAGCGCCTGGCGCACATGCCGGAATTCCAGCGCTATCTGACAGCCGACCGGGTCGAGTCGATCGCGCTGCTCGCGCCGCTGCACGACATCGGCAAGATCGGCATCCGCGACGCGGTGCTGAACAAACCCGGGCCGCTGACTCCGGAGGAACTGCAGGAGATGCGGCTGCATCCCGTCTACGGATTCGAGACGATTTCCAAGACCCAGCGCCAGGTGGGCATCGACACCGGCAGCGACGCGGCCGTGCTGCAGCTCGCCAAGGACATCGTCTACACGCACCACGAGTGGTGGGACGGCACCGGCTATCCGCGCGGGCTGCGCGGCGTCGACATCCCGGTCGCCGGACGGATCGTCGCGGTCGTCGACGTCTACGACGCGCTCGTCGAGCCGCGGCCCTACCGGCGCCGCCTGCGCCACGAAGAAGCGGTCGAGCTCATCGTGGCCGGCCGCGGCACCCAGTTCGATCCGACGGTCGTCGAGGCGTTTCTCACGGTGGCGGCCGACTTCCAGGAACTCGGCACCCGGCTCCGCGAGACGCCGCCGCACCGGCTGCACTGAGGCAGCCCGCCACGATCAGGCGTCAGCGGGCGTCGTCGCGCGACCGGGTCTGGCCACCGGCCAGGTACCCCGCCCGGGTCCGGACCTCGAGCGTCCGGCCGTCGGCGGCGGTCGCTTCGACCTTCAGCCGGTGGTAGCGGGCATCGCGCGTCGCTCAGGCTCGACCCCGACCACCGTAGCGTCGTGACACACGATAGGCAAATAGATAGTGTTGCTGTAATGTTTCTGTTTTCTCTATTTGTAGACACTCGCGGGACGCCCGGCCGGCACCTGTGCACCGGGCCCGCGGTCGACGCGTCTGGCGCGTGAGACCGCGCGGCGTGGTGGCCGCGCGCCGACCAGGCGGGCGGCGTGCGGCAATCGGGCGGCGGGCCGGGCAATCGGGCAGCGAGCCGGCAATCGGCGGAACGGCGCCCGCCCGCCCGCCTGGCGAAGAAGCGGGCGGCCTGCCGACGTTCGGCGCTAACCGAACAACTGCTGTTTGGCCGCGTTCGTGATGGCGAGCACGCCCGGGTGCTTGAGGCGTCGCTCGGCCGAGATCGCGTAGTAGCGCTCGCGCACCGCCTTGACCCGTCCGACCACCTGGACGCGGTATTGCCGCGTGACCTCGGCTTCGATCGCCGCCGGCGCCGGGAACACCGCGGCACCACTCTGGCCGAACGCCTTCATCAGCGCCGAATCGTCGAACTCGCCGATGATCCGCGGGTGCAGGTCCTCGGCTTCCAGCCATTGATCGAGGCCGCGGCGCAACGCGGTCTGGGCGGTCGGCAGCAGCATCGGCGTGTCGTTCAAGGTGCGCGGGAAGCGCCGCCTCAACCGCGCCGCCAGCGGTCCGCCGGCGAAGAAGGAGGTATCCGATTCGCCGAGCAGGTGGCTGAAGACCTTGACGCGGACGTGCGGCGGCGCCGGCACGTCGGCAATCACGACGTCGAGGGCGTGGGTCGCCAGCTCGCCGAGCAGGGTCTCGGTGCTGTCCTCGCGGCACACCAGATGGATGGCCTGTTCGCCGGCCGTCGCCGGCTGCAGCAGCCGGTGGACGATCAGCTTGGGCACGGCATTGGCGACCCCGACGGTGAGTGACAGCGGCCGTCCCTGCGCCGGACGGCCCTTCAAGGTTTCGAGCAGTTCCCGGCCGATGCCGAAAATCTCGTCGGCATAGCGATAGACGAGACGGCCGACGTCGGTGAGCACCAGCCGCCGGCCCTGGCGCTCGAACAGCTTGTCGCCAATCATGTCTTCGAGCAGCTTGACCTGGGCGCTCACCGTCGGCTGGGCCAGGCGCAGCCGCTCGGCGGCGCGTGACACGCCACCCTCGTGGACGACCGTCCAGAAGTAGAGCAGGTGGTGGTAGTTGAGCCACTCCATAGCCAATCACCATAAACCAGAACCAAAGTATCTATTTGCCGATGCCAGGCCCGTCCTTCTAGGCTGTCCACCGTGGACCGGGCCCGGCGGCGTGGCCGTGAGCCGACACGTCGTCTCCGTCGTGCCTCGCCGGTCTGGGGTGCCGCGGCGCCGGCGCCCGCCGGGGCAAGATCGGGTGGACGCGGCGGCGGCCGGCCGCTGGCGTTCGGCCGCCGGCGCCGGGGACAGCGGGAGGGAGTGATGCGCATCTTCATTCGCCCATCGGCCGGCTGGCCGCGGGAGGCCAGCGAACTGGCCGAACGGCGGCTCGAGTTCGCGCTGGGACGCTTCGCACCGCGGGTGCGGTCCCTCAGCGTCCGACTGAGCGACCTGAACGGGCCGCGGGGCGGCCTCGACAAGAAGTGCCTGATCGCCGTGCGCCTCGAGCGGCCGCGGCGCGTCATTGTCATCGAAGACGTCGACGCCGACGAGGGGGTGGCGATCAGCCGCGCCGCCGACCGGGCCGCCCGCGCCGTCTCGCGCGCGGTCCACGCGGCCGGCCACTGGCGCGGCCCGGGATACGGACACCCGGGCAACGGCGCCCGATCGCGGTGACCCGGCGTCGGCCTCGTGCCGCGCGTGACCCATCGCTGGCAGGCGCCCCGTTCTGGGCCAGAGGTAACCGCACCTCCCACCGAGTCGCCAGCGCTTACCCGCCGCTCCGTGCTGAGCCAGCGCCTGCAGCACGCCGCCTGACCCCAGGCCAACGGGGCGGCTCCGGTAACGCCACCGGAGCCGCCGGCACCCGGATGAGCCTGTCGTCCTCAGGCGCCGCTCGTGCCGATTCGGCCCCGCCCGGAAGGCCGGTACCGGCGCCGGCGGCAAATCGGTGTTACGATTTCCAAACGTCCTAAGCGAACCGTATCGATATCCGGATCATGATGCTGCCGTTCCTCCTCCGCCGCCTGCCCGCGTGCGGCCTCGTCCTCGTCACCTGCCTGAGCCTCTGCGGCCGGGCGGACGCGGCCCGGGTGTGGAGTGCGGCGGCCTGGGCGCGGTTGGGCGGCACCGTGGCGACGCATCCACCCGGACGCATCGCGATGGACATCGACGCCGACGGCGACATCGATCAGCTGGCCGTCGACCACGCGCTCAGCACCCGCACGGTCTGGGAGAACGAACACACCGACGGGCTGGCGCTGTTCCAGATTTCCGACCGGCTGGTTCAGCCGGACCTGCTCCGTCAGGCGCTGCAGCCGACGCCCACGGACGACTCGGACTCCAGCGATCCATCCGTGCGGACCGAATCGCGAGCCGGGCCCTCCGTCGCCCAGCACGCCGGCGCGGTGCCTGCCGTCTCACCAATCGCCCCGCGCTCCAGAACCTTCTCCAGTTCCACGCCTCGCGCGCCGCCCGCCGCACTCCGTCTCGCATAGCTGCCGTCATCGGATCACCGCCCGCAGGTTGCGGTTTCACCCGATACCGCAGCACGGTCGTCGTTTGTCTTCACGATTGATTCGTTAGCGGAGGATTGCATGATCGCGAAATCGCGCGTGCTCGTCGTCGACGCGGAGCCCATGCCGGCCCAGGATCTCGGACGGATGCTCGCCAGCAGCGGCTACCAGGTGCGCACCGTGTCGGAGCCCGAGTCCGTGCTCGCCAGCTTCGGCGAGTGGCGCCCCCACCTGGTCTTCGCCGACCGCCACATGCCGCGGATCGACGGGATCGAATTGTGTCGCCGGATCCGCGCCATCTCGAAGGTGCCGGTCGTCGTGCTCTCCACCGACGGTGAAGAGCGCGATCTGGTCGAGGCCTTCGACTCGGGCGCCGACGACTACCTGACGAGGCCGTACGGCACCAACGAATTGCTCGCCCGAACGCGGGCCCTGCTGCGCCGCTCCGCCGACGACCTGTCGGAGGATGCCCTGGAACTGGGTGACTTCCGCATCGACTTTGCGGACCGGCGCGTCCAGGTCGCCGGTCGCGATGTCCGCCTCACTCCGAAGGAGTTCAACCTGCTCGTCTATCTCGCCCGCCATCCCGATCGCGTGATTGAGCACGCACGGCTGCTGCGGGCGGTCTGGGGTGAGCCGGCGCAGGACCACCCAGAGTACCTCCGGGTATTCATCGGCCAGCTGCGCAAGAAGGTGGAGCAGGATGCCGCCCGTCCGCGTTACCTGCTGACGGAGGCCTGGGTCGGCTACCGGTTCAACCCGAACGGCTGAGCCGTGACGCGCCCGGCGCGGGCGCCGCTATACTCGGGGACGTGCCGCCGGTTGTCGCCTTGCTCGTCGCGTCGTTCGTCCCTGTCGTGTTGGTGCAGGGCGGCGCACCGGCAGCGCCGCTCCCCTGTCGGGAGTGGCGCGACTGCCAACGGCAGGCGCTGGAGGCCGCCGCGCAACGGGAGTTCGAACGCTTCCACGATCTCGCGTGGCGCACCGTCCAGACCGGGCCGCCCCGGAACCCCGAGTCGATGTGGCTGCTGGCACGTGCGCAGGCACTGAGCGGACGGCCGCACGACGCCCTCGTCATGATTCAGCGCCTCGCCGAGATGGGCGTCGCCGTTGATGCCTCCGGTGAGGAGTTCCAGCGAACCCGGGCGCTGGCCGGCTGGCGAGACGTCGAAAGGCAGATCGCTGGCCGCCGGCCGACGGACCGGCAGCCCGATCCAGTCCCGGGCACCAGCGCGAGCGCGCCAGCCGCGGCGCCGGCTACCGCCGCCACGGTCCCGGCCGCAGCGCCAGCTCCGCCATTGCCAGCCGCACCGCCGCCGACCCCCGCCGCCGCGCGCGCGGGCACGCGCCCACTGGCGCCCCCGGCGCCCGCCGTGGGTCCGGTTGCGCCGGCAGCGGCTGCGGCGGCCGCCGCGTCCCCGTCGCGACCGGCCCCTGTCCTGGTGCCCGGCGCACCAGCCCTGGCCGTGCCGACGCAGCCGGCCGCTCGCAGCGATGCGGCACGATTCGCAGCGCCGCGATTGGTGGCCGGTGGACTCGCCTTCGACACGATCTCCCAGCGCTTCGTGATCGGTGATGCGCGTGAGCGCAAGCTGTTCGTCGTCGGCGTCGGCCGCTCGACGCCGACCGACATGGTGAGAGCCGAGTCCGCCGGATTCGAGGACGTCGCGGCAGTCGCCATCGACGACCGGCGCGGCGACCTCTGGGTCGCCGGCGCGGCAGGTGCCGTGCACCGCCTGCAGCTCGTCTCGGGACGACCGCTGCGCACCTATCACACGTCGCCGGCGGCCGGGGTCGTCCGTGTCGTCGATCTCGCCATCGGACCGGCCGGGACCGTCGTCGCGCTCGACGCGGCGTCGAACCGGCTGCTGTCGCTGGGCCGTGACGCGTCGGAACTGCAGGCGACGATGCCGCTCGGGGTCACTGGCGTGACGAGCCTCGTCCTCGAAGACGAGGGCACCGCCCTGGTCACACACGCCGACGGCATCGTCCGCGCCGACCTGCGCAGCCATACGACGACGCCGGTCGCTGCCGCGGCCGGCGTCGATCTGCGCGGCATCGATCAGCTCCGCGGCCACCGTGCGGCACTGGTCGGCCTGCAGCGGACCGCCGGCGGACCGTCACGCGTCGTCCGTTTCGAGCTGAACGGCAGCCGTCGCGTGCGCTCCGCAACGGTCATCGATGCTGACGGTCCGACGCTGCCCGGGCGCGCGTTCCTGGCCGTGTCCGACAACGAGCTCTACTACCTGACGGCCGCGCCGCCGGACGCGGCGGACGTGACGCCGTTCGTCATCCGCCGCCTGGCGCTGCGCTAAACCGGCGGCCTACTCCTGCCCGTCGGGCTCGGGGTTCATGCCCGGTTGATCCATGTCGCCGGTCGGCCCCGGCGGCTGGTCGCGCGCCGCAGACCGGTTGCCGGCGCGCTCGCGTGTGCCGGCGTTCCCGGCGTCGTCCGCCGGATCCTTCTCGAGGGGGTCGCCATGCGGTCGAGGCGGATCGCTGTGCGGGAGCCCGTCCGAACGGTCAGGTGTGCGCGACATGACATCTCCTGCCCGGCAACGCAGCAAGCGGCGTTCCCCCCACCCCTTCGTCAACCGGCGTCGCAGCGGATGGGCTGCGCCCGGCACCTATGGCATGATGGGCCCGATATGCTCAAGCCCTGTTCGATCGCCGTCGCCGCCCTGTTGCTGTGCGCTGCGCCGGCAGCCGCACAATTCGCGGCACCGACCCGCACGGCCGTCGCCTCGACGCCGGCGCAGGAGGAGATCTTGCGCGCTGGCGTCGAACTCCACGACAAGAAGGAATACGACGCCGCCATCGCCAAGTACCAGGAGGTACTGAAAGCGAACGTCGACAACGTCACGGCGATGTTCGAGATGGCCTACTCGTATCTCGAGAAGAAGGATCACGCGCGGTCGCTCGAGCTGGCGCGGCGCGGCACCGAGTACACGTCCGACCTCCTGCCGATGTTCTACGACCTGATCGCGTCCAACCACGACGCGCAGGGCAATCCGAAGCAGGCGATCGAGACCTACCGGCAGGCGATCAAGGTCCAGCCGATGAGCGGCGCCTTGTACTACAACCTGGCGATTACCTATCGCGAAAGCCTCAAGGACGCGAAGATGGCGCGCCAGACGCTGAAGGACGGCGCCCGGGTCGACCCGCACTACGCTGCCATTCCGGTGCTGCTCGGTCAGTGGTTCGAGGCGGAGGGCTATCGGACGCAGGCGTTCCTGGCACTCACGACAGTGATGGCAGTCGAACCGTCGATGCAGGCGTACGCGCTATGGCGCCGCGTCCTCAAGGGGCCCGAGAACCCGATGGCGAAAGGCGTCATGCAGGATCCCGACATGCGGCGCTCGGCGACGCAGAACATGAAGCCGCAGCCGCCGAAATTCGACGAGGGCGACTTCGCCGCCGTCGATGCCCAGTTCGCGCCGACGTTCCAGGGCATGCTCGACAGCATGGACGACGGCACGACGGAGGTGGAGGCGCTGATCAGCCAGGTGGACGCGCTGCTCGACGCGATTGCCAGGCAACCGATCAACCCGAAGCAGCCGTCGTTCGTCGGCCAGCAGTACGTCCCGTTCGTCCTCGCTCTCAAGCAGAAGAACTACGTCGAGCCGTTCGTCTATTGGGCGACGCAGCGCGCTCCGGTGCCGGGTGTCCGGGAATGGCTGAAGGCGAACGAGCCGCGTGTGCGTGAGTTCCGCGAGTGGGCGGTCGCCTATCCATTTCCGACGGCGACCGCGAAATAGCCGCCACCGCTCCGGCCCAACCAGCCCCGCCCGAGCGGACGACCGGACGACCGCCGGACCGACTGACGGTGGGCGGGCCTAGAGTTCGTCCGTCACACAGCCTTCGCTGGCGCTCTTCACGAGCCGGATGTACTTCGCCAGCGTACCGCGCGATACCTTGAACGGCGGTGCCATCCAGGCGGCGCGCCGCCGTTCGATCTCGTCCTGCGGCACATCGAACTCGATGAGGTTCTTCTCCGCGTCGATCGTGATGATCTCGCCGGCGCGGACGAGCGCGATCGGCCCGCCTTCCTGCGCCTCGGGCGTGACATGGCCGACGATGAAGCCGTGCGAGCCGCCGGAGAATCGCCCGTCGGTCAGCAGCGCCACGTCCTTGCCGAGGCCGGCGCCCATGATGGCGCTGGTCGGCGTCAGCATCTCCGGCATGCCGGGACCGCCCTTCGGTCCTTCGTAGCGGATGACGATGACATCCCCTTTGCTGATCTCGCCCTTCTCGAGGCCATGCAACATGTCCTCTTCGGAGTCGTAGACACGCGCCGGACCGGAGAAGCGCAGCCCTTCCTTGCCGGTGATCTTGGCAACCGAGCCGTCGGGCGCGAGGTTCCCTGTCAGGATCTGGATATGGCCGCTCTTCTTGATCGGATCGCTCAGCGGCTTGACGATCGGCTGTCCGGGAGCGAGCCCCGGGAGATCCTTCAGATTCTCCGCGATCGTCTTCCCGGTGACGGTCATGCAGGAGCCGTCGAGCAGTCCGGCCTCGAGCAGCATCTTCATCACGGCCGGCGTCCCGCCGACATTCTGCAGGTCTTCCATCACGTACTGGCCGCTCGGCTTGAAGTCGGCGAGCATCGGAATCCGGTCGCTCACCTTCTGGACGTCGTCCAGCGTCAGCGGCACGCCGACCGAGCGGGCGATGGCAATCAGGTGGAGCACCGCGTTCGTCGATCCGCCGAGGACGACGGTCAGCACGAGGGCGTTCTCGAACGCCGGCCGCGTCATGATGTCGCGCGGCTTGAGGTCGAGTTCGAGCATGCGGTGCATCGCCAGGCCGGCGGCGTGGCACTCCTGCAGCTTGCGCGGGTCTTCGGCCGGCGTCGACGAGCTGTACGGCAGGGTCATGCCGAGGGCTTCGGCGGCCGCCGCCATCGTGTTGGCGGTGTACATGCCGCCGCAGGCGCCGGCGCCCGGGCAGGAGTGGCGGACGATGTCCTGGCGTTTGGCTTCGTCGATGCTGCCGGCGAGGAACTCGCCATAGCTCTGGAACGCCGAGATGACGTCCAGCTTTTCGTTCTGCGAGCCGTGGCCGGCGCGGATGGTGCCGCCGTAGAGCATCAGCGACGGACGGTTCAGGCGGCCCATGGCGATGAGGCAGCCGGGCATGTTCTTGTCGCAGCCGGGGATCGAGATGTTGGCGTCGTACCACTGTGCCGCCATCACCGTCTCGATCGAGTCGGCGATGAGGTCGCGGGACTGCAGCGAGTAGCTCATGCCGTCGGTGCCCATCGAGATGCCGTCGCTGACGCCGATGGTGTTGAAGCGCATGCCGACCATGCCGGCGGCACGTACGCCCTCACGCACCTGTTCGGCGAGGCCGAGCAGGTGCATGTTGCAGGGGTTGCCTTCGTACCAGACGCTGGCGATGCCGACCTGCGGCCGGTTCATGTCATCCGGGCTCATGCCGGTGGCGAAGAGCATGGCCTGGGAGGCGCCCTGCGATTTCGGCTGGGTGATACGCGAGCTGTACTTGTTCAGAATCGTCATGGGATCCGGCTGCAGGAGTGGCGAGCATGGGTGCTCGCAGCCGGAGATCGTACGTGGCGGCCACCTGTTCCGTCAATGCGCGTGCCGGCGGGCGGCGGGACGCGACGGGTGGCGGGGCGGCTGCGGACCTCGGCGACCGGGCCGGCCTCGTCGACAAGGAAACGCCCGGCGAGGCGACCGGTGGTCGCAGCCGGGCGTTTCACGGCGTGTCTATGACACGCGTCCTGGTGGAGCCCAGGATCACATCGACCGATCGACGAGATGAATTGTCACGCGCATCGGTGACGGTCGTGCTGTCAGCGATGCCACTTGCTGGCCCGGCGGACCGTCCTCCACGTGCACCTCCAGGTCGCATGATTGCGACGGACATGCTGTTCATACGCCCGGGGAGCTTGGGTGTCAAGGTCGGCAGTGTTGGGCAACGCGCGGATGGGTGATCGGCCGTTGACCGGCTCGTCAGCTTTCCGCTAGTATGAAGTTTCGTCGCGCGGTCGTGTGCGCGGCGGAGCCGCTCGGTCTTTCCTACATTCCTCGGTAGCTCAACGGCAGAGCATCCGGCTGTTAACCGGAGGGTTGCTGGTTCGAATCCAGCCCGAGGAGCCAGCCTCCGCTC
>CADEDC010000034.1 GCA_902825985.1 uncultured Acidobacteriota bacterium
GCGCCGCAGGTGACCGGGGCCCGCGACACGGGCGGCGGCATGAAGCTCGTCAACGGCTGAAGCGCGGCCGATGCGCGACCCGCTGAGCCCACAAGACCTCGCCGTGCGGCGCGAGATCCTGCGCGCGCTCGCCCGCGACGTGGCGGTGACGCGCGTCTCGGTGATGCAGACCCTCGGCTGCGAGTACGCCGAGGTCTCGGCCAGCTACGCGCGGCTGGCGGCGGCGCACGTCATCGTGCTCGATGCGGACAGCGGCGAGGTGTGGATGGCGCTGCCGTTCTCGGCGGTGCCGACGCCCTTCCGCGTCGTCACCGGTGACGTGGCGGTGTGGGCCAACTGCGCGTGGGATGCGTTCGGCGTCGCCGCGGCGCTCGAGGCCGACGTGTCGTTCGCCACCCCCTGTCCGGGTTCCGGGGCGGTGATCACCGCAGGCGTGCGTCATGGCACGGTCTATTCCGATCCCGGCGTCGTCGCGCACGTCGGCGTTCCCGCAGCGCGGTGGTGGGACGATATCGGCTTCACCTGATCGACGATCCGGCTCTTCCGGTCGGAAGAGGACATCGCGACGTGGTCGGAGACCACCGGCGTGCCGGTCGGGGCGGTGGTGCCGGTGCCGCAGCTGGCGGCGCTCGGCCGGCGCTGGTATCGCGGCCGGCTGGCTGCCGACCGCAAACACGGACAACTGCTTTTCGAGAGCGGTGCTGGCGCACGACGGACATTGCGGACGCTGTCCTTCGCGGGTCAGGAACTCGAAGTGGCGACCGCAGTCGCGGCACGCATACTCATGGAGCGGCATGGTCCTCATTGTCGCAGGCGTCGCCGGCCGCTGTCCACGAGCAGCTCGGCACGCGGGCGCCTCGTGGACGGCCGCCCGCGTGCGGCCGCGGCTGCGCCAATCCGCCCGCCGACCGCTATACTGAAAGGATGTCTGTGCCCGCTGAAAGCCGTTCGTCCATTTCCCGGGGAAATGATGTCGCCAATCCGCTGCGTCGGAACGTGGCGATCATCGCCCATGTCGACCATGGCAAGACCACCCTGGTCGATGCCCTGCTGCACCAGAGCGGGACGTTCCGCGCGAACGAGCGGGTCGCCGAGCGGGCGATGGACAACACCGACCTCGAGCGCGAGCGCGGGATCACGATTCTGGCGAAGAACACCGCCGTCCACTACAAGGATCTGCTCATCAATATCGTCGACACGCCGGGCCATGCCGACTTCGGCGGCGAGGTCGAGCGGACGCTCTCGATGGTGGATGGCGTCATCCTGCTGGTCGATGCCTCGGAAGGACCGCTGCCGCAGACCCGCTTCGTGTTGCGCAAGGCGCTCGAGCGCCGCCTGACGCCGATCGTCGTGATGAACAAGATCGACCGGCCGGACGCCCGCCCGCAGGAAGTGCTCAACGAGATTTACGACCTGTTCATCGACCTCGACGCCAGCGAGGAGCAGCTCGAATTCCCGGTGCTCTACACCAATGCCAAGGTCGGCACCGCCAGCCTCGATGCCGACAACCGGGGCGAGGACCTGCGGCCGCTGTTCGACGCGGTGGTCGAGTACGTGCCGCCGCCGCGCGGCAGTGTCGACGCATCGCTCCAGCTGCTGGTGGCGAACCTCGATTCGAGTGACTACATCGGGCGCATCGCCATCGGCCGCATCTTCAACGGGCGGGTCAAGGTCGGCGACCCGGTGTCGGTCTGCAAGCTGGACGGCAGCGTCCGCCTCACCCGGGTCACCAAGCTGTACGCCTTCGACGGCCTGAAGCGCATCGACATCCAGGATGCCGCGGCCGGCGACATCGTCTGTCTGGCGGGGATCGAGGACATCACCATCGGCGAGACGATTGCCGATGCCGAACATCCCTCGGCGATTCCGGCGGTGGCCATCGACGAGCCGACGGTGTCGATGATTTTCGGCGTCAATACCTCGCCGCTCGCCGGTCGCGAAGGCCAGTACGTCACCTCGCGGCAGATCAAGGACCGTCTCGATCGCGAGCTGCTGGGCAATGTCTCGATCCGCGTCGAGCCGACCGAGACGCCGGAGCAGATGAAGGTGGTGGGGCGCGGCGAACTGCAGCTCTCGATCCTCATCGAGATGATGCGGCGCGAGGGCTTCGAGTTGCAGGTGTCGCGTCCAGACATCGTCACCCGGGAGATCGATGGCGCGAAGCACGAGCCGGTCGAGGAACTCGTCATCGACGTCCCGGAGGATCATCAGGGCATCGTCATCGCCCAGGTCGGCGAGCGCAAGGGAACGATGACGAAGATGGTGAACAACGGCAGCGGCCGCGTGCGCCTCGAGTTCCGCATCCCGGCGCGCGGCCTCATCGGCTTCCGGTCGCAGTTCATGACCGATACCAAGGGCACCGGCATCATGAACCACATCTTCGCGACGTGGGAACCCTGGCACGGCGCGATTGCCTCGCGACAGAACGGCGTCCTCATCGCCGACCGTGCCGGCATCGCGACGGCCTACGCCATCTTCAACCTCCAGGAACGCGGTGAGATGTTCATCGACCCGGCGACGCAGGTGTACGAGGGCATGATCGTCGGCGAGAACTCGCGCACCGCCGACATGGATGTCAACATCACCAAGGAGAAGAAGCAGACGAACATGCGGGCGTCGAGTGCCGACGAAGCCATCCGGCTGATTCCGCCGCGCCGACTCGGACTGGAACAGGCGGTCGAGTTCATCAACGACGACGAACTGGTCGAGATCACGCCCGGTAGCATCCGCCTGCGCAAGCGCATCCTCGCCTCCAACATGCGGCCGAAGGCGCGCGAATAAGGCTGGTAGGCCGTGCTGAGCCGCAAAACCTCCGGATCGGTCGTCTGTCCCTCATGCGGGTCGCTCGTCGGCGTCAACGACGACCGCTGTTACAACTGCGGCCGCGCGAACCCCGGCATGTGGGGCTTTGCCCCGGTCCTGCGGCAGCTCGGCAACGACCTCGGCTTCGTGCCCCTGGTGATTGGCGCATCGGCCATTCTCTTCGTGTTCTCCTGGCTGGCGTCGGGAGCGGACCGCGTCACCTATGGCGGTGGGCTGGATATCCTGTCCCCCAGCACGTCGGCGCTGCTGCGATTCGGCGCGAGCGGCGCGATCCCGGTGTTCGTCTACGGTTCCTGGTGGACGGTCCTGAGCGCCACGTGGCTGCACGGCAGCCTGCTGCACATCCTGTTCAACATGATGTGGGTGCGTGACCTCGGACCGCAGAGCGCCGCGATCATCGGCCCGGCGCGAACGGTGATCATCTACGTCGTCTCCGGTGCGTGCGGCTTCATCCTCAGCTCGGCGATGGGCTACTACGCGTTCGGCATCCCGTTTCTCAGCGGCGCGCGCCTGACGGTGGGTGCGTCGGCGTCCATCTTCGGGCTGCTCGGCGCCCTGGTGCACTACGGTCGGGTCAGCGGCAGCAGCTACGTGCATGCCGAGGCGATGCGGTACGCCGTCATCCTGTTCGTCTTCGGTCTCGTGATGCGCGGCGTCGACAACTACGCGCACGCCGGCGGCTTCATCGGCGGCTTCGCCGTCTCGATGTTCTTCAACCCGCTGACCCGCGAGCGCGGCGATCACATGGTGATCGCCGTCGCCTGTCTCGTCGCCAGTTTCCTGGCCGTCGCCATGTCGTTCTGGTCGGCCCTCTAGGTCCGGCGCGATCCGCCGCGCCGCCCTCACGAGGGGTGTTGCGGCTCCACGTACCGTCGTCGCATACCGTCCCGCCCCGCCTCTCACGCCTTTCGCCCGGCTCCGCCTCGGGTCTTCGGCTCCGCGGTCCTCCGGGCCGTTCCTCAGCTCGCTGATCTCGTCCGGCATGCTGTCTGGCACCTGCCTTGCGACCTCGGATCGCGGACAGAAGGAGGGGACTGATGAAGATGAAGAGTGTGGCGATGGTGGCGGCAACGGCACTCACGTTGTCGAGCAGCGCGGCGTTGGCTCAGCAGCCGGCGGGGCAGGCGGGTCAGCCGGCCTCGAGAACGGACGCCACAGAGAAGAGCGAGGTGCGAGGCGCCGGCTCTCAGGCGTTCGTGCGCGAGGCGGCGATGGGCGGGCTCGCCGAAGTGCGGCTCGGCCAGCTGGCATCACAGAAGGCGGGCAGCGCCGACGTGAAGCAGTTTGCCCAGCGCATGGTGAACGATCACTCGAAGGCCAACGACGAGCTCAAGGCCATCGCGCAACGGAAGAACATCTCCGTGCCGACGACGCTGGCTGGCGAACACCAGGCCGTCCACGATCGGCTCGAGAAGCTGAGCGGAGCGGCATTCGATCGCGCTTACATGGACGCCATGCGCGACGACCATCGCAAGGACCTGACGGCCTTCCGCGCCCAGTCGCAGTCCGGCGACGATGCCGAGGTGAAGGCCTTTGCGGCCAAGACCCTGCCGACGCTGGAGGCGCACCTCAAACTCGCCGAGCAGACGCACGCCGCCGTCGGCACCTCCGGTGAGAAATCCGATCGGAACGAGCGAACCGGCAGCACCGGAACGCGGCCGTCCGACCCGGCTGCACCGGGTGCACCGGGGAGCCCCGCGCCGGGTTCGACGACGCCGGCCGATCCCCGCAACCAGCCCGGTTCGGTGCCTGGGACCGGCATCCAGCGCTAGCGCCGCGGCAGCCGGACGGTCGGCGTGCGGCGTGTCCAGGCGGCGCGGCTGGGCCTTCGGAACGCACAGACAGGGGCCGGCGGTCGGCCCTGTCTGTTGCGTGCGCCGCGCTTCCGGGCGTCGCGGCTTTGCCCTGGATGCCGGAGAT
The DNA here is from genome assembly GCA_902825985.1 of uncultured Acidobacteriota bacterium. Taxonomy (GTDB): domain Bacteria; phylum Acidobacteriota; class Vicinamibacteria; order Vicinamibacterales; family CAVVIG01; genus VFZL01. The sequence goes on from CADEDC010000034.1 coordinate 4,744, forward strand.
CAGAGGGTGAACCGGAGAAATGCGCCGACGCCGCCGACCGGCCTGAGCAGCTCGGGATCCTGGATGAACCGGATGGACGCGCCCGTCTGGTGGGCCTTCACGATCAGTTCGTCGGCGACGCGCTCCTCGGTGCTCCGCTCGGCATCGGCTGACGAACCGCTGGATGCCGCCGCGCCGTCGGCCCTGATCGTGTCGGGAACCGCAGAGAGCATCAGCTCGTCGACCTGGCCAAGCTCGAAGGCGCGCCGCGTCGCGTCCACGCCGGTCACCCCCAGCCCGCCGCTCCTGAATGCGTCGAGCAGGTCCTCGACGCGCTCGCGGTCGCTGTGGACGTCCTGCTGCGTCATGACCGCGAGGGAACGCTGCAGGATGACCTGTTCGGGAGTACGGATGTCGAGCCGGATCACGTCGACGAGCCGTTCCTGCAGGTCCTTCGGTAACGCGCCCTTCAGCAGGGGGACGATGACCTCGTCGCCGCCAAGGATGATCGACGGGATCTGCTCGTCGCGAACGACGCGCGTCAGCACGTCGATCGCCTCTTTGGCGTGCTGCTCGCGGAAGTTGTCGACGTGTCGCTGGAAGCGGGCCTGCGACCACCCGCCCACCTTGTGACGCTTCGTCTTCTGGTTCTCCACCTGCAAGCTGCGCTCGACGGCATTCGCTGCGACCACGAAGAGACGGGCGGTATGCGTGTCGGCGACGAGCACGGCGTAGCGTGGGTATTCGTCGATCAGCCGCGCCAGCGGGTAGAGATGCGGCCACGACGAGATGAACAGGCGATGATCCGGAATCGGCGCGGCGAGCGGCAGGACCTCGAACAGGTCGGCGCCCGCCGAGGCGAAGAGCGCCAGCCCGTTGGTCGACGGATCGACGGTCGCGAGATAGGCGCGAATCCGCTCCGCATCCCGTTCGAGACTCTGCCGCTCGGGCCCGCCGGCCGGGTAGGTGTCGAGACGCGACGGCCAGGCGTTCCGCAGGAACGTGTCGAAACGGTCGCGGCCGCGATCGTCGGCCTGCAGGTTGAGGTAGAGGCTCACGACCGGATACGGCCCGGTATCGATCGCCGCGAGCCGGTCGAGTTGGGCGATTTGCTCAGCGCTACGTGTCATGCGACCGGCGGTCGCAAGTGGCGTGCCCGGCGGGCTACTTACGGGCGAGCTCTTCGTCGATCACCCGCTTGAACACGGCGTACGGCTGTGCGCCGCTCAAGATCCGTCCGTTGACGAAGAACGCCGGCGTGCCGTTGACGCCCACCTGATTGGCCGCCGCCAGATCCTCGTCGACCTGCTTGGCGAACTTGTGGGTATCGACACAGCTGGTGAAGTCCGCCATGTTGAGGCCGACATCGGTTGCGTACTGCTTCAGGTCGGCGGCCGCCAATTTGCCCTGGTTCGAGAACAGCCGGTCGTGGTACTCCCAGAAGCGGTTCTGCTCTGCGGCGCACGCCGAGGCTTCCGCGGCGGGTCGTGCCGCCGGATGGTTGGGCAGTGGATAGTGGCGGTAGGTGAACCTGATCCTTCCCTCGTACTCCTTCATGACCTGCTGCACCGTGGGGAAGGCCGACAGGCAGAACGGACACTGGAAGTCCGAGAACTCGATGATTTCCACCGGGGCGTTCGCTGGCCCCTTGGTCGGCCGTCCAGCCGCCGCGACGTCCTGCCGCGGCGCTTCCAGCGACACCGAGATCGCGACCTTGGATCGCAGCGCATCGAGGTAGCGCTGCCGCACCGTCTGTGCCCGCTCCTGCGACAGCAGGTTCCGAATCGGCTCCCGCACCTGCTCGATGGACGCGCCTTGCACGCGCTGCGGATTGGCCTGATACCACGCCGCGATGTCGAGATCGGTCGGCGGCACGACCTTGCCGCCGATTTCCCGATCGAGCAGCGCCGCCACCTCCAGCTTCTGCGCCGCGGCCTCTTTTTCAATCAGCCGGATGTTGATGATGTCGTCGATCGCCGCCCGCCGCGCCTCGTAGAGCGCGTCGGTCAATCGCATCGACCCGAAGTTGCTGGCCGGTTGGGCGAGGGCGCGGGTGTCGACCTCGGACAGGGTGATCGCGGTATCGCCGTACTTCGCGACGACGTCGGTCGAGGCCGGTTGTCGCGCCGGCTGGGCCGCCGTGGAGCAGGCGGTCACGCACACCAGGGCGGCCGCGGACAGGGCGCGAAGGGAAGCAGTCATACGCTCCAGTATCGCACGAGCTCACTCCCCGAGTCGGTGGGGGAGTTCGGCGATCACGTAGGTCATCACCGCGATCGCCGCCACGCAGCGGGCCAGCTCCTGCGGGTCGACCTTGTCCACCGTATCGGCCTCGGTGTGGTGATAGGCGAAGTACGGACCGTCGACGTCCAGGGACAAGGCGGGGATGCGCGCCGCCTCGACGCTCGGCCCGATGTCCGCCCCGCCGCCGACGCTCGAGATCGCGGTGGCACCGATACCGACAAGCAGCGAGGCAATCGCGGCGACGGTGGTCCGCGCCCGCGCCGTGCCCGAGAATCCGAAGCCGACGGGGCGGAAGACCCCGCTGTCGGACTCGAGCATGGCGACGTGGTTGGCCAGCTCGGCGCGGTGCGCGTCGCGATAGGCGAGTCCGCCGCGATTGCCGTTCTCCTCGTTCGTGAACAGCACGACGCGGACCGTTCGACGCGGCCGCAGGCCGAGAACCTTCATCAGGCGCAGCGCCTCCCAGGTCGCCACGCAGCCGCCGCCATCATCCTGCGCACCGGCGCCGACGTCCCAGGAGTCCAGGTGGCCGGCGATCACGACCACTTCGTCCGGACGCTCGCGGCCGCGCAGCTCGCCGACGACGTTGGCCGACTCGACCTCGCCGTCCATGTGCGCCTCCATCTGCAGGCGGACGACGATGCGATCGCCACGGTCGCTCATGCGCTGGAGCCGGTCGGCATCCTCGCTGGCGATCGCGGCCGCCGGAATGGCCGGAACGTCACTGCTGTACTGGAGCATGCCTGTATGCGGCAGTCGGGTCCCGCTCGGGCCGATCGACCGGACGAGCACCGCCGCCGCGCCGTGGCGGGCGGCCCGTGACGGTCCGCCGAAGCGGACGGTGACGGTTTCCTCGTAGTTCTGAAACGGGCTGTTGAAGAGGACGATCTTGCCGCGCACCGCCGCGCCGCGCGCCTCGAGCTGGCCGAAGCCGCTGACGACAACGACCTCCGCCGTGATGCCCTCGGGCGGCGTGCCGACGCTGTCGCCGAGACCGAGCATCGCGATCCGGTGCGCCGCCGGTTCGATGATGTCGGCGCGCTCCAGGCCGCGCACCCAGCGGGGGACCATGACCGACTCGGTGTGCACCCCCTCGAGCCCGTCCCGCGTCATGCGATCGACGGCCCACGCGATGGCGCGGTCGAGGCCCGGTGAACCGCTGAGCCGATGGCCGGCGACGTCCGTCAACTCGGCGAGCCGCTGCCACGCCGCGTGATCCGCCAGCGCGGCGCCAATCAGACGGGCGCTGGCCTCGCGATAGGGCGCGAGCGAGATGGCCGCCGCTTCGGCCGGACGCGACCGCGCCCGTCTCTGCGCGGCAACCGGCGTCGCGGGAACCGCGAGACCGATGATGAGCAGCAGCGACAACGGACGACAGATCACGTGCGTCCCTCCACCTCTACGACGCCGCCCGCATGCGGCGGCCGCGACGGCGCGCCGCTGGATCGTCGCTTGCACTCGCGCCCCGTGTCGGTGGGACGGGAAGGGGGCGAAGAATCGTGGCGAGATCAGGCATATTCCTGCTGGGTATGGGCATCGTGCTGGCGCTGGCCGGGCGCCACGCCGGCGCCGGAGCGCGGGTGGCCATGCAGGTCAGTCCCCAACTGACGTACGCCCCGGCCAATCTCTTCGTCCGGACCACGGTCGACGCGCGCCCCGACAATCGCACCCTCGAAGTCACGGCGGAGTCGGACGACTTCTATCGCAGCAGCCAGATTCCGCTGGCTGGCGAGGCCGCGCCGCGCGTGTCGTTCTTCCAGTTCCACAGTCTGCCCGCCGGCCAGTACATCGTCACCGCGAGTGTCCTCGGCGTCGACGGCGACGCCCTCGCCCGCACCGAGGTGAAGGCCCGCGTCATCGGTGCGGGTGAATTGTAGCGCCGGCGGCGTCACGCCATCCCCAGCAGCATGCCGCCGATGAACAGTGGACCGGTGACGAAGGCGAGCGCCACCGACACCACGATCATCACGATCGCGGCGACGACCATGAACGGGATGATCTGATCGCTCGGCGTCCTCATCACCGGTGTCAGGCCGAGATAGAAGAGGTAGATGTTGTAGACGGTGGCGGCGAAGACCACCAGGCTCCCGACCCACGGGACCAGCAAGGCGATGCCGGCCAGCCAGCCCGGTGTGCTCGCGTAGGCCACCAGCTTCGCCGCCTGCGTGGTATCGCCGGTCGACGTGAACTTCGGCGCGAGGATCTCGAGGATTTTCGCGGAGATGAACAGCCAGATGAGCTGTGCCGCGAACTGCAGCACGGCGACCATCGCCGCACCTCGCAGCAGTGTCACGATCGGGCCGATGGCGGCCAGCGGCATGACATAGCGTACGTACAGGCCGGACAGGGTCTCCGGCTCGGCGGCAATGGTCGGCCATTCGGAGCGTGGCGTCGTCAAGATCCCCGTGACCCGCTGCTGCAGTGTCGCGCTCATCGTCGGTCCTCCGCCTGCCGTGTTGCCGTCGGCCCAGGGGGCGCGCGTATGTTACAACGCGCTGCTCGTCCTCGGCGCTCGCGGGATCGCGGCCGCTTCCGGCTCCGGCGTGAAGTCCTCACCGGGGTTGATGAATCGATCGCGCTCGAACTTGTACTGCTTGTCGTACAGCTGCCGGTAGCGCCCGCTCCGGTCGATCAGCTCCTCGTGCGTACCGCGTTCGACGATCTCGCCATGCTCCAGCACGAGGATCTGATCGGCGCTCCTGATGGTCGACAGACGGTGGGCGATGACGAAGGTGGTCCGTCCCTGGCGGAGCGACTGCAGGCCGTCCTGAATCATCGCCTCGCTCTCGCTGTCGAGGCTCGACGTCGCTTCGTCCAGGATCAGGATGCGCGGGTTGGCGAGAATGGCCCGGGCGATGGCGACCCGCTGCCGCTGGCCGCCGGACAGCCGAACGCCCCGCTCGCCGACGACGGTGTCGTAGCCGTCCTCGAAATCCTGGATGAACTCGTCGCAGTGGGCGATGCGGCTGACGGCGACGATCTCGTCCCGCGTCGCGTGCGGCCGCGCGTAGGCGATGTTCTCGGCCAGCGTGCCGTCGAAGAGGAAGTTGTCCTGGAGGACGACGCCGAGATGCTGGCGGTAGTCGCGCAGCTTGATCGCGGTCAGGTCCTGGCCGTCGACGAGGACGCGTCCGCTCTGCGGCCGGTTGAACGTCATCACCAGCGAGATGAGCGTGCTCTTGCCGGAGCCGCTCGACCCGACCAGGGCGGTCGTCGTGCCGGCCGGCGCCCGGAAGGAGACGTGCGTCAGTACGGGGACGCCGGCGTTGTACTCGAACGTGACGTCCTGGAATTCGACCTCGCCGTCGACCTCGGGCATCGCGGTTCGCGAGGCATCCTCGTCGTCTTCGGTCGCCATGCGGCGGATCTCACGAATCCGATCGAGTCCGGCGAACGCCTCGGAGATTTGCGTCCCGATCGACGCCAGCTGGATGACCGGCAGCGCCATCAGCCCGGTGAACATCAGGTAGGCGACGAAGTCGCCCACCGTCATCGTCCCGGCCTGAATCGACGAGCCGCCGACCAGGATCATGACGACGCCGATGGCACCGAGCACGAGGGTCGAAAACGCGGTGACCGTCGAGACGCCGGTCAGCGATTGTGCGACGTTGCGGAACAGGCGGTGGGCGCCACGGGCGAAGACGAGCTCCTCGCGCTTCTCGGCGGTGTACGCCTTGACGATGCGGGCGCCTCCCAACGTCTCGGCCAGCCGGCCGGTGACCTCGGCGTTGATCTGCCCGCGCTCCCGGAACAGCGGCCGCAGCCGCGCGAAGGCGAACCCCAGGCCGATGCCGAAGGCGCCGAGCACCAGGATCGTCATCGTCGTCAACTTCCAGTTCAGGTAGAAGAGGACGCCGAGAGACACCAGGGCCGTCAGGATCGACCCGGTCAGCTGCACCAGACCGGTGCCGACGAGGTTCCGGATACCCTCGGCGTCGGTCATGATGCGTGAGATGAGGATGCCGCTCTTCGTCGAATCGAAGTAGCGGACGGGCAGCCGCATGACGTGCGCTTCCACCTGCTTGCGCATGTCGGTGATGGCACGCTGCGCCGCCACACCCAGCACCTGCGACAGGGCGAACGACGTGCCCGATTCGACGATGGTCGCGACGCCGGCAGCCATGGCGAGCGTCGAGAGCAGGTCCCAGCGCTGCTGGCCGACCACGTCGTCCATCAGGAACTTGGATGTCGCCGGCAGCACCAGGCCGGCGGCGCGATTGACCAGCATCAGGCCGAGGCCGAGGCTCAGACGCCTGCGGTGGGCCCAGATCAAGGCCCGCGCTTCCTCCCAGGCGCCCGCCGTAATCCCCTTCTTGCGGTCCTTGCCCGGGTCTTCGGCATGCGGACGCAAGCCACGGCTGCGCTCGGCGGTTCCTCCCATTCGGGTGACTCTCAATCGGCCTCCAGATCAGATTATCCTTCAGCGCCGGCGGATCGCCCGGCGCCGAAGCGCGTTTTCTGCACGGCGACGGCATGGCTTCAGACGCGTACGCGCGGCCTTTCGTTCGTCATCGACCGCAGCCGCGGTGCCGGCCCCCCCAACCGGGTGGGACCGGCTGCCGCCCATGCCAGCTGCACGCCGGACGCCTGCGGCGGTCGCGGCCGCGCCCGGCACACCGGTCGGCTCGGCCGGTCGCGGCCGTGGCGCGGCTAGCGCAGTGCCGCCGGATCGGCGCGCAGCGCGTAGCGCCGGATGGCGATCGCCAGGCCGTCGTCGTCGTGCGATGGAACGACCGGAAAGCCACGCTGTTTCATGACCTCGGCGGCATTGCCCATCACGACCGGCCAGCCGGCGAACTCCAGCATCTCGAGGTCGTTGAGGTTGTCGCCGACCGCCATCACCTGTTCGCGGGGAATGGCGGTCAGGGCGGCGTAGCGGGCCAGCGTCGTCCCCTTCGAGCAGGCGGGACCGTTGATGTCGACGAGGGCGAAGTCGCGTTCCACGTACTCGGTGATCGCGACCGTGAATTGATCGGCCTCGGGCATCGCCCGCAGGGCGGCGACCAGCTGCCGCATCGGATCGACGCTGCCGTTGAACATCACCTGGATCGGGTCGTCGTCGAGTGCGTCGCTCAGCGACAGCTGCGTCAGGAATGCCTGGTTGGTGCGGTAATAGCCCCGCCGGTTCGGGTGCGTCCAGTCCATCCGCTCGAAGACGATCTGGCGGTCGCCGATGCGGTCGAACACGATCGCCACGCTGTCGTCGAACGCGCGCGTGCCGTCGAGAATCGCCCGGGCGATGTCGCGCGACAGCACGTGGCGGAGCGCCGTGCGGCCGTCGGCGGCGCGCGCCACGGCGCCGTTGTTGACGATGGTCGCGGCCGGGATGCCGAGGGCGTCGGCGACCGGCTGGGCGAAATGGAGCGCCCGGCCGGTTGCGAGCACGACCGCGACGCCCGCCGTGTGTGCGTCGCGCAGCGCGTCCCGGTGCGCCGCCGGCAGCTGTCCCGACGAGTTCAGCAGCGTCCCGTCGATATCGACGGCCAGCAGCCGCACGGCGCCGGTCGGCCGCGGCATGCCTAGGCGTCCCGCGTCGCGGCGTAGCGCGCCGCCGCCGTTTCGTGTTCGCGGGCGAGCTCGGCGGCCAGCGCCGGCGGCGCCGTCGCGCGGGCGGCCGCGCCGAAGCCCAGAATCCAGCTGCGCAGGGCGCGGTCGACGCACACGTCCAGGGTGACCTCGATCGAGCCGTCGGCCCGCTCCTCGACCTGTTGCGACGGGTGCCAGTCGCGCGTCCGCACGTAGCGGGCCACCGTCGCGTCGAAGGCGATTCGCACGGTCTCCGGCGGGCCGGAATGGACGCCGAGCGAGTGGGGAAACGCCGCGTCCGGCAGATCGCCCGGAGGCGTGAAGCGCTCCTCGAGCAACGACATCTGCTCGATGCGCTCGAGCGCGAACGTCCGGACCTCCTGATACTCGGGCACGAACGCCAGCAGGTAGATGGCGCCCTGCGCGTACGCCAGTCGATACGGGTGCACCAGGTAGCGTTTCGTCCGATCGCTCGCCGACGAGTGGTAGGTCAGGTGCGCCTGACGATGTTGCAGCGTGGCGTCGAGGGCCCGTGCGACGATCGGCGGCCCGGCCGACCCATCCGATGCCCGGCCGGGGTCAGCCTTCATGGCGATGACCCGCGGCAGCTGGTCGAGGAACTGCTGCATGTGCGGCGTCAGGACCGCCCCGAGCTTGTCGAACGCCGATTCCAGATCGGCGCGGAACGGTGTGCCGGCCAGCGACTCGAGCAGCGTCCGGCTGAAGTGCAGCGCGCACAGTTCGGCGACGGTCAGGCCGGTGCCCAGTCCGCGGAAGGCCTGGCCGTTCAGGCGCCAGCGCGTGCGCCCGTCGTCGTGCGAGCGATCGTCGTAGATGGGGAAGCCGGCCTCCTCGAGTGCCTGCAGGTCGCGCCGGATGGTCCGCGTCGTGACGCCCGCCTGCGCCGCCAGACCGTCGATGGTCACGCCGGCCGCCCGCGCCTGCTCGATGTCGCGGAGGATATTCCACTGGCGGATGACTTCAGCGTTCCGACCCACGGGGGGAATTGTACCGCGGCGGCGGGCGGCGGGCTGGCGCGCAACCGCAGACCGCCGGCGGTGCCGGTGCCCGTCCGTGCCAGCCACGCGAGTCGAGAGATCGCCGCATCCCGCGGCGTATCCCTCGCTCGTTCCGATCGCGCCCGGTATATCCGGACGCGTCAGTCCATCGAGATGCGCCGGAGCAGGTCGAAATCCGACAGCATCTTCCCGGCGCCGAGCACCACCGACGACAGCGGGTCCTCGGCGACCTGGACCGGCAGGCCGGTCTCGTCGCGGAGACGCTTGTCGAGGTTCTTCAACAGGGCGCCGCCGCCGGTCATGATGATGCCGCGGTCGTAGATGTCGGCCGACAGCTCCGGCGGAATCCGTTCGAGCGCATCGTGCACCGCCTGGACGATCGCGCGGACCGGCTCGCTCAGGGCCCGGCGGATCTCCTCGTCGCCGATCGTGATGGTCTTCGGCACGCCCTCGCTGAGGTGGCGCCCCTTCACTTCCATCGTGATGGTCTGCTCGAGCGGGGAGGCCGAGCCCACCTCAATCTTGATCTGTTCGGCCGTGCGCTCACCGATCAGCAGATTGTGCGCCTTCCGCACGTGCTGGATGATCGCATCGTCGAGTTCGTTGCCGGCGATGCGCACCGAGCGGCCGTAGACGACCCCGGCGAGCGAGATGACCGCGATGTCGGTCGTGCCGCCGCCGATGTCGACGACCATGTTGCCGGCGGCATCGGTAATCGGCATGCCGGCGCCGATGGCCGCCGCCATCGCCTCGTCGATGAGATGCACCTCACTGGCCTTGGCACGCATCGCGCTGTCCTTGACGGCGCGCCGTTCCACCTGGGTGATCTCGGAGGGCACGCCGATGACGACGCGCGGGCGAAGCCAGCCGCTGCGCTTGTGGGCCTTGCGGATGAAATGCGTGAGCATGCGCTCGGCCGCGTCGAAGTCCGCGATGACCCCGTCGCGCATCGGCTTGATGGCCGTGATGTTGCCGGGGGTGCGGCCGAGCATTTCCTTGGCCTCGGTGCCGACCGCCTCGATGCGGCCGTTGACCTTGTTCAAGGCGACGATGGAGGGCTCGCTGACGACGATGCCGCGGCCACGCGCGAAGACGCACGTATTGGCCGTACCCAGATCGATGGCGAGGTCGTGGGAGAACCGCGAGAGCAACGCTGAAACCAACGGGGACGCCCCTTCTTCGAGTGCTGACCTGTGGTGAAGCGCTCGGCACTGTGTCCGTGCCGGCACGCTGTCGGGTTACAAATCTGGTGCCGCGCGGAAAATAAGGAGATCCTGCCGATCGGCCCTCGCGGCATGTACCAAAATTCGAATCGACTTACATCTCTGTAAGTCGAATGGCGTGCAGCAGGGAGCGGGCACGCGCGCGTTGGTATCATCGCGTGACGTGACCGAGACGCTGACCGTCTTCCTGTTCTTCACGGCACTGCTCGCCGGCGCGCTCAACGCCGTGGCGGGAGGCGGCTCGTTTCTCACGTTGCCGGCGCTGATTTACGTTGGCGTGCCACCGGTCATGGCCAATGCCACCTCGGCCGTGGCATTGTGGCCGGCCTCGATGTCCACGGCGTGGGCCTATCGCCGGGAATTTGCGCCGGCCGGGCGGTGGCTGGCGGTCCTGAGTGCCGTCAGCGTGGTGGGCGGCCTGTGCGGCGCGCTGCTGCTGGTGCGGACGTCGGACACCAGCTTCCTGCGCCTGCTGCCGTGGCTGATGCTGGTGGCCTCCGCCACGTTCACGTTCGGCGGCTACCTGACGGTGTACGTGCGCGGTCAGAGCGCGGTCTTCGCCGCCTCGCCCGACGACCGCCCGACCGGCTGGACGCTGCTGCTGCAGCTGGTGATTGCCGTCTACGGCGGCTATTTCGGCGGTGGCATGGGGATCATGATGCTGGCGGTCTTCGCGGTGACCGGCATGACCGACATGCACGCGATGAACGGGCTCAAGGCGCTGCTCGCGGTCGCCATCAACGGCATCGCCGTCATCGAGTTCGTTCGCACCGGCGCCATTGCGTGGTCTCCGGCCGTGGTGATGATCGCCGGTGGAATGATCGGCGGCTACGCCGGTGCGGCGCTGGCGCGGCGGCTGCACGGCTACCAGGTCCGCTGGTTCGTCATCGTGGTGGCCTGGACGATGACGGTGTATTTCTTCGCGCGGCCGGCCTGACGGTCACGAGCGGCGCGCCTGGCCCGGTCGTCCGGGCAGCCGCAGGACGCCTGGTTCTGCCCGTCGTCGCGCCGCTCGTCCCTTACCTGCCGCCGGTATGCCTCGTCGTCGACGAACCACGAGCGGATCTCGTCGGCGCCGCGGGCCATTGGACGCCGCTCGGAGGGGCGGCGGTCGTCGAGAGGTCGGTCCGTTTATCACGCATGACCTCAAGAATCAATATATGGATATATTCTCCTGTATGGAGGACCTTTAGCGCACTCTATGGTGACCTTTGACAGGCTCGTAGCCCGGCTGTAATCTGCCGCTGCCGTGCTCGCGTATCGAACTCCGCGAGACGTTGCAGAGGGCATACAGATGAGCAGCAAGACTCCCCCCAAGCACCCGTCCCGTCGCGCCGCCATGAAGGCGGCTCTGAAGGCTGGCGCGTATGTCGCGCCGGTCGTCATCGCAGCGAATCTCCCGACGACCGTCAACGCGCAGGTCAGCGGACCGACCGGCACTCTCACGGGCACGGTTACCAATGCCCAGAACGGACAGCCGATCGCCGGGGCTGTCGTCACCGTCGGCACGCGCACCGCGACGACGAATGCCTCCGGGCAATACACCCTGACGCTGGTGCCCGCCGGCACCCGCACCGTGACCACCACGGCGACCGGCTTCACCACCCGCACGGACTCGACCAGCGTTGTCGCCGGCACGTCCAGCGCGTTCAACACCTCGCTGGTTCCGGCGTCGTTCCTGACGACCGGTATTGCCATCGTGCTGAACTGGGGCGCGACGCCGAGCGATCTGGATTCGCATCTCGTCGGCCCCAACAACGCCGGCGGCCGGTTCCATTGCTACTACGCGGCCCGCAACCCGGTCAGCTTCGTGGCGCTCGATGTCGACGATGTCAGCGCCTTCGGGCCCGAGACGATCACCATCGGCCAGGTGGCTGGTGCGTTCGTCCCTGGCACCTACAACTACTACGTGCACAACTACAGCGGCTCGCCGGCGTTCAACAGCTCGAACGCAGTGGTGACCGTGTTCTCGCGCGGCGCCCAGGTCGGGCAGTTCCCGGTCAGCGGCGCAACCGGCACCGCCTCGTTGCGCTACTGGTCGGTGTTCACCCTCGTGCTGACGGCCGCCGGTGGCGCGACGGTGACGCCGGCGCAGCAGTTCACGTCGACGCCGGCGACCCGCGGCGTCGAGGATCCGCTGCCGCCGAAGGCCTAGTGCAGCCGGCCGGGTCGTCCCGGCCGCATCCCACTCGCGGTGGCTGCCGCTCGATGGCGGCCACCGCGGTATGCTGGTGGACAACGCCCGTGCTCGCCGCCCCTGTCCCGACACCGCGACCGGCACGCGATCCGCGTGTCCTCGACGAACTGCTGACCGACGGCAGCATGATCCTGTTTCACACGGCCAGCCGCGTCCTGATGACGCTGAACCCCACGGCGGCGCTCGTCTGGGACTCCTGCGACGGTGAGCACGACGAACCGGCGATCGTCGCCACGTTGGAATCGCTGTTTCCGCAGGCCGGGTCCCTCACCGCCGACGTACGGGCCATCCTGAGTGATCTCCGCTCGCGCGGCATGCTGCGCGTGGATGCGATCCCCGCTGGTGACTGACCCCGCGCCCGGCGTCCGCCTGACCATTGGCGCCCGGGTGTTCCATGTCGACGTCGCGCATCCGGAAGACCGCGCGGCCCTGCGCGCGGCGCTGTCGGGATTCGCGCCGGCCGCTGCCGCGCAGCCATCCGACGTGATCTGCACGGTGCGCCGGACTGCCGGCGCACTATGGACCGTCACCACCTCGGGCGCCGCGCCCCAGCAGGCGGCGACCCTCGAGGATGCGCTGCTCGCCGTCGAATGGCAGCTGGTCACCGACATGCTCGCGCACCAGACGGGCCGATTTCATCTGCATGGCGCCGCACTCCTCGATCCGGCCGGCACCACGACGGTCCTCGTGCTCGGCGCATCCGGCGTCGGCAAGACGACATTGACGCTGGCGCTCATGGCGGCCGGCTTCCGTCCGTATGCCGACGATGTCGTGCTGCTCGACGCCGACACCCTCATCGTCGACCGGTTCCCGCGGGCGTTTCACGTCGATGCGAACACCCGCCGGCTGGTCTCGCCGCTGTTCCAAGACCGTCGCTGGGAAGTCGCGGGTCTGCCGGCGGGCAATTGCCTGCCGCTCGAGTGGGCCTCTGAGCCGGTGCCGGTCGGCGTCATCATCCTGCCGAAGGGACGCGGCGAGACGCACCCGCGGCTCGTGCCGCTGGGTGTCGCGGACACCGCGATGGCGCTGCTGTCGTGCACGACCACGCTGGAGCGGGCGCCGGGTCTGGCGTTACGCGCCGCCGCGCGGCTCGCCGCGACGACCGCCAGTTTCGCCTTGCACGGTGCCGGGCCGGCGGCCGACGTCGGGACGATTGCGTCTGCTGTCGCCGATCGGCGCGCCGGCCGCACCAGCTAGCCGGCCGGGTCGACCGCGCGTCGCCGGACGCGGAGCCCGAGCCGCTTCAGCGAGCCGGCCACCCGGCCGAGCGGGCCGGCGCCGCCGGTGCCGCGATGCTGGAGGTATTCGCCACCTGGCAACATCACCCAGCGCAGGACGCGCAGTCGTGCCTTCCAGCCGCGCACGCGGCTGAGGGCGGCGCCGAGCGGCCAGGCCCACGGTCCATCCCGCGTGAGGTCGCGGCCGGGCAGGCCGTCGACGTGCCGTTGCAGCCGCGCGAAATCGCGCTGGACGAGCGACAGCCGTGACCGCCGACCGAGGCCGCGCGTCAGGCCGGCGAGCTGCGGCTCGGTAATCGGCGCCCCCAGGTGGCGGCGTGCGGCGTCGAGCGCGGCGGTGACCGGGGCGACGACGCGGAGCGCCGCCGATCGCTCGGCGACGTAGGTCCAGTCCAGGGCTGGCGTCGCGATGGCGATGCGCGCCAGGTCGTGCAGCCAGATCAGCCGGAAGTCCAGGTGCTTGGCTGCCAGGTGAGTGGCGACGTGCAGGAGCAGGTCCTCGGGCGACTGCATCTGCCACCGGCGATCGACCGACGCCCGGGCACGCGACCACACCTCGCCGCGGTGTCGATGCAGCGCCGTCGTATAGCCGGCATCGAGGTCCGTCAGACGTCCGACGGCCAGTTCCAGCGGCGCGACGCGATACTCGATGAAGGCATCGAACCCCGGTCGAATGGCGAAGTAGCAGTGGTCGCGCGAATCGCGGTCGAGCCACTCGTCGTCCACGTAGGAGGGCGCGCCGGCCGTCTCGTCATAGCCCATCGATCGCAGCAGCGCGCCGAACGGCACGACATCGCGCGGGTGGACGAGCAGGTCGACATCGCTCAGCGGCCGCAGCGCCGGCGTGTCATAGAAACGCTGCGCCAGGAGCGCGCCCTTGAGCGGCATGATGGCGATGCCGGCCGCCGTGGCGGCCGCGGCGAGACGGTGGAATTCCTCCAGGAGCTGCCGGTTGCGGAAGTGGCCGCGCCAGTAGGCTTCGTGGAGGGCCTCCATGACCGCGGCGTCGACCGCCACGTCCGGATGACGGCGCAGCCACTGGTAGAGCAGCGGCAGAACGCCCTGACGGTCGGCCGCCCGCAGGACGTAATCCCAGTCGAGCGACCGGCAGTGCGGCGCCGGCGCGGCATCGACCCGCGCCGTCGCAAGCAGCAGCGCGTTCTCTGCGGTGACGGGAGCAGACGCGTCGGGCATCGGCGTAGCGGCAGGACCCGTCGAGATCCTACCGCATCGGGTGCACCGGGGCCGACCCCAGGAATGCGCGCCGACGCACGTGATGGCCCACCACCACGGCCCCGCCGCGATTTTCGCTGCGTCCGCACGGGGCGTCGTCACCGGCATCCCGCCGACCGTGGCGGTGCTAGGATCGCCGGTGATGCGAGTCCTCAACCGCCGCGAAGTCCTCGCCGCGTTGGCGGCATCCGCCGCGGCGGCTCACCGCGGGTTCGGCCATGCGGCGGCCGCCGAGACCAAGCCGCTGCGCGGCGTCTGCATGATCCTCAATACGCCGTTCACGCCGGCGGGTGAGGTCGACTGGGACGACCTCGTCAACGAGGTGCGATTCGTCGATCGACACGGCTGCCAGGGCGTCGTCTGGCCGCAGGGATCGAGCGGCGTCACGACATTGACGACGGCCGAGCGGCGGCACGGCATGACCCTGCTCGCCACCACCTGCCGCAGCCTGAAGGTCGCCTGCATCCTCGGTGTGCAAGGCGCCGACACGGCCGAGATGCTGGACTACGCACGCCTCGCCGAGTCGCTGGCCCCCGATGCGATGATCGCCATGCCGCCGACGTCGGCGACCTCGCTCGACGACTACCGCGCCTACTTCCGCGCACTCGCCGGCGCGACAACCCGTCCGGTGATCCAGCAGACGTCCGGCGGCGCCCGCGGCCTGCCGCTGGCCACCGAGGTCATCTTCGAGATGGCGCGCGAGTTTCCGCACCTCGGGTACGTCAAGGAGGAGAGCGAGCCGGTCGTCGAACGCATGCGACAGGAACTGGCGCAGCGGGCCATCATGAAGGGCATCTTCGGTGCGTCGTTCGCCAGCGGCTGGCTGTTCGAGATGCGGCTGGGGCTCGACGGGGTGATCACCGGCGAATCGATGTACGCCGACCTGTTCGGCAAGCTGTGGGCGTTGCATCAGCAGGGCCGGCACGAGCAGGTGCGTGACGGCTACAGCCGCTATCTGCTCATGCGCAACCTGAACGAGCAGATCCCCGGGGTCGACCTGTACGTGTTGCGGAAACGGGGCATTTTCAAGTCGATGCTGACCCGGCGCGGCCAGTCGGGCGGTAGGCGGGTCGCCGAGCCGCAGTTCCCGTCTGACGTGGTGGCCGAGATCGAGTTCCGGCTCGCCGCGGTGACGGCCTTCTGATCGACCGGTCGAGCCACGGACGGGGCGGCGGCGTGTGGCGGCGACCGCGCCGCGACCACGTCGACAAAAGCGTCGACGACGACGGACGGCAGTGCTACTGTTTATCAGTAATTTTAGCAGCCGGGCTGGTCACCTTCCGAGGAGTGCCGGATGAACACGCTGAAGCATGTGGGAGTGGCGGCGGTCGTGATGGCGTGGGGTGCGCTGCTGCCAGGGGCGGCCACCGCCGCTGACGTGAAGCCAACGTACACCAAGGACATCGCACCGATCTTCCAGGAGAAGTGCGAGGCGTGTCATCGGCCCGATTCGATCGCGCCGATGTCGTTGCGCACCTACGAAGAGGCACGCCCGTGGGCCCGTTCCATCCGCGCGCGGGTGGAAGCGCGCCAGATGCCGCCGTGGCACATCGACAAGACCGTCGGGATCCAGGAGTTCAAGAACGACCGCTCCCTGAGCGATGCGCAGATCACCGCGGTCGTCGCGTGGGTCGATGCCGGCGCGCCGAAGGGCGATCCGAAAGACATGCCGGCCGCCAGGCAGTGGCCGGACGATCAGGTGTGGAACTTCGCGCCGCTGTTCGGACAGCAGGCACCCGACCTGATCGTGCGGTCGACGCCGTGGACCCACAAGGCGGGCGCCAACGACGCCTGGTGGAAGCCGGTCGTCGAGACGGGCGTCACCGAGCCCCGGTGGGTGCGCGCCATCGAAATCCGCCCGGGCACGGTGAAGGGGCGCAAGATCACCCATCATGCGATCGCCCGGCTGCAGCAGGAAGACCCGGACGTTCCGCAGAATCCAGACGCCGACGGCGGCGTGTTCGCCAACGCCGGCACCTTCATGGAGTGGGCGGTCGGCAAGCAGGGCGAGCTCATGCGGCCGAACTCCGGCAAACTGATGCTGCCAGGCTCGCGCATCATCTGGGACATCCACTACTCGAACGGCGGTGAAGACATCACCGACATCGTCGAGCTCGGCGTCTACTTCTACCCGAAGGGCCAGGAGCCGAAGTACAAGCAGACGCTGCACCTGATGGGCGCGACGAACGCCGGCGGCGTCGACATTCCGCCGAACGTCGTCAAGGCGACGCAGGGCTTCTTCGTGATGAAGTCGGCCGGCCGGGTCGAGAGCTTCCAGCCGCACATGCATCTGCGCGGCAAGGCGATGTCGATGGAGGCCATCACGCCCGATGGTCGCACGCAGGTGCTCAGCTACGTGAGCAGCTTCAACTTCAATTGGCACAACAGCTACGTCTACGCGGACGACGTCGCACCGCTGCTGCCGAAGGGCACCATCCTGAAGATCACGGCGTGGCACGACAACACCGCGGCGAACCGGGCGAACCCGGACCCGAACGTGTGGGTCGGCTACGGCGATCGCACGGTCGACGAGATGGCGCACGCGTGGGTCAACGTCACCTACATGTCCGACCCGGATCTGAAGGCGGAACTCGACGCCCGCAAGGCCAGGAGCGGTCGCACGCAGCAGCAGCAGCAATAGAGGACCCATGGCAACGACGCGGGCAGGCGCAGTCGCGCTTGCGACAGTGCTGGCAGTCGGCAGCTGGGTCGTGACAGGCGTCGGGCAGCAGCCTCCCACTCCCGGGGGGTTGCCGCTCGCTCCGCTCGGCATCAAGGGCGAAGCGGTGTTCCCGGCCTTCGAAGGCTGGGGGCCTCACAAGGACGGCAGCAACGTCCTCCTGGTCGGCTACTTCAATCGCAACAAGGAGCAGACGCTCGAGGTACCGATCGGCCCGAACAACCGGATCGAGCCGGGAGGTCCGGACTACGGACAGCCGACGTACTTCAAGCCGGGACGGCAGTACGGCGTGTTCGGCATCACGGTTCCGAAGGACTTCGGCACCAGGAAGCTGACCTGGACGATCGTCGCCAACGGTCACACCTCGACGGTCTCGTTCTGGATGAACCCGCCGTATTGGGTCGACTTCTTCAAGAACCTGTCGACCGGCAACGAGCCGCCGGCCATTCGGTTCTCTGGGCCGACGGCGACGGCGCTGACCGGACCGCCGAAGGGGGCGCCGACGGTCTCGCTGACCGGTGCCGTCGGCCAGCCGGTGCCGCTGTCGCTGTGGGCGAGCGATCATCCGAGTACGACGGTGTTCGACGCCAATCCGCGGCCCGAGCCGTCCGGCCGTGGGCGCGGCGGGCGTGGTAGCGAGCCACAGCCAGACATCACGGTGAACTGGTCCAAGTACCGGGGACCGGGAGACGTGGTGATCGCCGAGCAGAAGATCGGGCTCACCACGAAACGGGACGAATCGCTGGTGCTCGAAGCCAGGACCACGGCGACCTTTTCGATGCCGGGGGAGTACTGGCTGCTGGCGACGATCAATGACGAATCCGGCGACGGCGGCCGTGGCGACCAGTGCTGCTGGACCTCCGCCCACGTGCGGGTCACGATCAAGTAGGCCAGGACCCGGCAGGCCGGGTGAGCGCTCCATGTCGGAGTGACCTGTCCTGTCACACCCCTTGAATACATTGGGGGTATGACAACGCTGACATCCGCCTCCGACGTCCACATCGACCGCCCATCCGCCGACTTTCGCGCCCTCGCGAACCGCGAGTGGCTGCCGTTGCCGGGCGGCGAACTCGAGGCCCCGCGGGCCAGAGCGCTGTGCCCGAGCTGTCGCGCGGCTGGCCGGCGGGCGCTCTGCCTCAACTGTTTCCGCGCCGACCGCAACCGCGAACGCCAGCTGATCGCGGCGCGCGACTTCGACACGGCATCCGAAGCACGCTTCCAAAGCTCGCTGCCGTTCGAGCCGGTGAACCGCGCGCGGCTTCATCAGCTCCGCGCCGCCCGGCAGGCGGCGCGCGTCGAAGCACGGCAAGGCGCGGCCGGTCGATGTGTGGACAGACGGCGCCAGGCGCAGATTGCGGCGCGGCATGCGCTGCAGCGTCTGGCTGAAGGGCTGAGGGCGCGCGGCATGGCTGTCCCCGTACGGTCCACGTCGATGGCCGCAGTCCGCGGCGCCGAAGGACGGGTGCCCGAGTCGTGGCTGCCGTGTGTCGTGCAGTCGGCGCCGGGCCGCTCGTGAGGGCGGCGGCACCGGCCGTTGGTGCGACCGTGCGATACTGATGTCCATCGAACCCATCGTTCTCCTGTTGAGTAGCGTGGCGCTGGCGGTTGGCGCCTTGATCGGCTGGCTGGCGTCGCGTCCGGCGCAGCTCCGTCTCCAGACCGAGCTGGCCAAGGAACGTGCCGTCCATGGCGAGCGCCTGCGTGCCTACGACGATGCGCAGGCCTCGCTGCGCGAGGCGTTTCAGTCGCTCAGCGCCGAGGCGCTGCGCAGCAACAACCGGACGTTTCTCGACCTGGCCGAAACCCGTCTCCACGAGGCACGGACGCAGGCGACGAGCGACATCGACGCCCGGAAGAAAGCGATCGAGGAACTGCTGACGCCGCTGTCGCGCACGCTGGACGCGGTCGACCGCGAAATCCGGGAATCCGAACGCCGGCGCGTCGAGAACGGCGCGCAGTTGCTGCAGCGCATTGCGTCGCTCGACTCGGCAGGGCAGGCGCTGCGCAGCGAGACCACGCGGCTCGTCGACGCGCTGAAGCGGCCCGGGGTCCGTGGCCGGTGGGGCGAACTGCAGCTCAAGCGGGTCGTCGAACTGGCGGGCATGATCGATCGCTGCGACTTCGACGAGCAGGCGACGTTCACGGTGTCCGGACAGAGCGATCGCCGGATTCGGCCCGACGTCGTCGTGCATCTCCCGGGAGGAAAACATGTGGTCGTCGACGCCAAGGTGCCGCTCGATGCCTACCTGAAGGCGCTCGAGGCACCCGATGAAGCGACCCGCCAGGCGTTGCTGGCCGACCACGCACGCCAGGTTCGCACCCACCTGCAGCAGCTGGCGGCGAAGAACTACGCGATGAGCGTCTCGCCGAGCCCCGACTTCGTCGTCATGTTCCTGCCCGGCGAGATGTTCTTCAGCGCCGCCCTCGAACAGGATCCGGGGCTCATCGAGTTCGGCGTCGATCTCAAGGTGATTCCGGCGAGCCCCACCACCCTCATCGCCCTGTTGCGGGCGGTGGCGTATGGCTGGCAGCAGGAGTCGATGGAAGAGAACGCCCGTAAGATCAGCGAGCTCGGCCGCAACCTCTACGACTCGGTGCGCGTGCTGGGCGGTCATTTCGACACCCTTGGCGCCCGCCTGAAGTCGAGCCTCGAAGCCTATAACCAGGCGGTCGGGTCGCTGGAAGGCAACGTCCTGGTGAAGGCGCGCAAGTTCAAGGATCTGCAGGCGGCCGGCGGCGCCGAAGACATCAAGCCGCTCGAAGTGATCGACCGTGTGCCGCGGATGCTGCAGTCTCGGGAGCTGACGGATGGCCTGCCGTTCGCCGACGCCGACGCCGAGGGCGATGCCGACGTCGATGAGGCCGAGCCGGCGGTCGAACGGACCTGAGGTCGGAGCGACGTACGCTCGGAGCGGTGTTCTGGACGAATTACACAGGCACCAGCTACCATCGCTGCACATGGCGATCACCTGGTGTCGGCCCGGCCTGCTCCACGGAAAACGCGCGCTGGTCACCGGTGGCGGCACCGGCATCTGCCGCGGAATCGCGCTCGCGCTCGCCGGCGCCGGGGCCGACGTCGGCATTGCCAGCCGCCGCGAGGAGCATCTGGCCCCCACGGTGCGAGACCTCCAGGCTCTCGGCGTCGCGGCCGTGGCGGTGGCCGGCGACGTTCGTGTGCCGGCCGATGTCGATCGCATCATCGCTCACACGGCGGACGCCTTCGGCGGGCTCGACATCCTCGTCAACGGCGCCGCCGGTAATTTCGTCGCGCCGGCGGCGGTGCTGTCGCCGAACGGCTTCGGCACGGTCGTCGACATCGATCTGAAGGGCACGTTCAACGTCTCGCGCGCCGCCTTCCCGCTGCTGAAGGTCCGCGGCGGTGTCATCCTCAATATCAGCGCCACGCTGCAACTCCTGGGCACCGCCGGACAGGCGCACGCCGCGGCGGCCAAGGCTGGTGTCGATTCACTGACCCGCACGCTGGCCGTCGAATGGGGTCCGTCGCAGATTCGGGTCAACGGACTGGCGCCCGGGCCGGTCGACGGCACCGAAGGGGTCCGCCGCCTGACCACCCCGGAGATGCGCACGGCCATCGACGCCGCCTGTCCGCTCGGCCGGATGGCGGCGATCGACGACGTGGCGTCGGTGGCCCTCTTCCTGTGCTCCGATGCCGCCGCGTTCGTGACCGGCGTCACGCTGGTGGTCGACGGCGGCCTCTGGCTTCATTCGGCGCGGACGCTCGGCGCCGACGTCGCGGGCGGGTGATGCTCGCGTCGCTGTTCCGTCAGACCCACCTGCCGTTCGACGGCGACGACCCGCCTTCCGCGGCACCGTCGCCGCCGATCGGCGCGCCGTCCGACATACCGGCCGACGCGTCGGCCGCCGCAGTGGCACCGCCCTCACCAGCCGTCGTCGAGTACGTGCGGCACGCACGCGCCCGCCGCTACCTGCTGCGCGTCCGCGTCGACGGGTCGGTCCGTGTGACGATTCCACGGCGCGGCTCGAAGCGTGAGGCGGTGCGGTTCGTCGAGTCGCACGCGGCCTGGATTGCCGAGCGGCTGCGCGACGCCGCTCGGGTGCGAACCGCCCGGCGACCGCCGTTGCCGGTCGAGGACGTCCGGGCGCTGAAACGATGCGCCGCCGAGACCCTGCCGGCGCGGCTGCATGCGCTCGCTGAACGTCTCGGACTGACCGTCAACAAGGTGAGCATTCGCGACCAGCGATGGCGATGGGGCTCCTGCTCGCGACAGGCACACATCTGCCTGAACTGGCGCCTGATCCAGATGCCGGACTGGGTGCGCGACTACGTGCTGATTCACGAGCTCATGCACCTGCGGCGCATGGACCACTCGCCGGCGTTCTGGCGGCATGTCGCAGTGGCATGCCCGGATTATCAGAGGGCGCGTACCTGGCTGCGCGAGCATGGCCAGGGTCTGACCGAAGACTAGGTGCGTCCGCCGATGCGGTCGAGATGCGCCTGGAACTCATCGTAGGTGGCGACACAGGTCACCCGCGCACCGAGGTGACCGGCCACACGGCGGGCCGCCGGACCACCCACCCAGAGTTCGACCGCCGCCGGCAGTCTCTGCGCCGCCTCGGCGACGGCCGTGGCGATGTTGTCGGCCGGCGAGGCGCCGGTGACGCCGAGGACGACGACGTCGACACCGGAGGCCGCGACGCTGCCGGCCAGATCGTCGGTCGGCAGATCGGCGCCAAGGTAGAGGACGCCCAGGCCGTTCGCCGCCGCGAGCAGCGCCGCGCCCAGCGTCCCGAGCTCGTGGACCTCACCGGTCGGCGTCGCGAACAGCAGTCGCTTGCCGTGATCGCGCTGCGTGTGGGCGCGCAGCACGGTGCCGAGGACGCTGCGCACGCACGTCGACACGAAGTGTTCCTGCGCCACGGTGCCGCGCCCGGCATGCCAGTCGTCGCCGACCCGGGCGAGCAGCGGCACCAGCACCGCCGCCAGCAGCTCGGACGGACGCAGCAGCAGCGCCGCCCGTCCGAGCTCGGTTTCGAGCGTGACGGTGTCGAAGGTCTCGACCGCGATCATCAGCGACTCGAGGTCGATGAGGCTCGCAGGTGCGGCGGTAGCCGGCGGCCGGGCGGCGCTCTGGCGGCGCATCGACGTGTCGGCCAGATGCCGCAGTTCCTCATCCGGGAGCGCGGCGATGCGGCCGATCGAATGCCCGAGCCCGACGACCTCGCGCAGCAGCCGCAGACGCTGGACGTCGGCATCGGTGTAGAGGCGACCCCGGTCGTCGCGGACCGGCGTCACGGCGTGGTGGCGCCGCTCCCAGGCTCGCAGCGTATCGATGCCCAGGCCGGTGAGCCGGGCGACGGCCCGAATCGGGTACAGGGCGGCGTTCGGCCCCGTCTGCGCCGTGAGTCGTGAGTTCATCGGACTACCGTGAAAGTCACCGCCGCCGTCGTGCCACAGATGAACGCGCCCCAGGCGATGTCGACCAGGGTCACGGCCAGCGGCCAGGATGTCAGCGTAGCGTAATTGGTGAGGTCGTAGACACCATAGACGATGACGCCGAACAGGGCGCCCAACCCGACCGCCTCCCGCAGCGTCGCCGCGCGGAGAACCACGAACTCGGCAATGCCGACCGCCAGCAGGACGTAGACGAGCACCGCCGGCAGCCACAGGGGCGCGAGCGCGCCGTCGGCGGTCCGCGCGATCGGCGCCAGCTGGGTGCGGTAGAAGCCGGACATCACGAGGCCGAGCCACACGAAGTCGAGCACCCCGAAGACCGCCGCCGCCGTGACGACGCGCGTGATCGCCTCAGTCATCGTTGCACCTCTTCCTCAATCGATAGTGGCTGACGTGCCACTCGGAACCCTTCCGGTATCCGAAGAGCTCGGCGCACGCCATGAAGAAGACGCGCCACCGGATGCGCCATCGCCGGGTGGCCCGCCGGTTCGCCGGTGCCCCGGACGGGCCGCAGCGCTCGCCAAGGATGTGGTCGATGACCGCCGGTTGAGCGTCCATCGCCCGGAGCCAGGCGTCCGCCGTTCGTGCGTAGTGCCGGCCGTTGACGGTCCATTGCTCTTCGACGACGAGATCGTCCGCGAAGAACGACAGCAGATCGGCGCTCGGCATGATGCCGCCGGTGAAGAAATGGCGGGCCATCCAGTCCGAGCCGTCGCGCGCCTCGTAGGGATAGGCAAAGCGGGCGTGCGAGAAGAGGTGCACGAACAGCCGCCCTTCGTCGGCCAGGCATTCGTTGATGTTCGCGAGCAGCCGCCCGTAGTTGCGCATGTGCTCGAACATCTCCACCGAGACGACCCGGTCGACCGGCCCGAACTGCGCGAGGCGGACGTCGTTCACGTCGGCCACGATCACGGCGACGTTGGTGCGGCCCGCCGCCGCCGCGCGGCTCATGACGAACTCCCGCTGCGATCGTGAGTTCGTGATGGCGACGATGCGGGCGCTCGGAAAGTGCGCCGCCATGTAGAGCGTCAACGAGCCCCAGCCGCAGCCGAGTTCGAGAATCCGCAGGCCATCGCGCAGATCGGCCCGGGCCACGGTGACCGCCAGCATCGCCGCTTCCGCCTCGGCGAGGGTCGTGACCTCGGCGCTCCACAGGCCCGAGCTGTACTTCAGATGCGGCCCGAGTATCCGACGGAAGAAGTCGACCGGCACCTCGTAGTGCTGGGCGTTTGCGGCGTCCGGGTGAGAGGCGATCGGCGCCGAGCGCAGTGACTCGACGAAGGCCAGCTTGCGCGACCGCTGCGCGTCAGCGCCGCCGGCCGCCTGTTCGCGCAGCCGTTGGCGGAGCACCGACCGGATGCCCATCCGGATCGCCCAGTCGGGCACCAGGCCGGTCTCGAGCACGGGCTCGTACCACGCACTCATCGCGGCGCGACCTCGACGGGGGCGGCGCGTGGCCACCATGGTACGAAGACGCTGGTCGTCGCCTGGTACCGGCGGTAGTCCTCGCCGCGGGAACGCACGGCCTGCGCTTCGGTGGCCGGGATGCCGGTCACCTTGAACAGCAGGTAGAGCATGGCGAGGGGACAGGCGACCGCGACGGTCCCGAGTGGCGACGCAGCCGAGAAGAGGGCGAAGGCAACCCACACCGTCCACTCGAAGAAGTAGTTGGGATGGCGCGAGTAGCGCCAGAGGCCGGCGCGGCACGTGAGCCCGCGGTGCCCCGGCTGCGCCTTGAACCGGGCGAGCTGCCAGTCCGCCAGCGCTTCGCCGGCAAGTGCCATCGCCCACAGCAACGCGGCGGCCCACTCGAGCGGGACGATCGATGGCGAACGGTTCATTGACGGGAAGAGCGCCGGGATGGCGAAGCCGGCCGCGGCCGCCGCCTGCGCCTGGTAGAACCAGAAGAACCTCGCGTCGGCCGCGTCGCCCCACGACTGTCGCAGGGCTGCGTAGCGGCCGTCCTCGGGTCGGCCCAGCACGCGGTCGCGCAGGAGATAGGTGCCGAGGCGGACGGCCCAGACGCCGAACATCGCGGCCACGAGGGCGCGGCGCGGCCCGGCGCCGGCGCCGGCCCCGGCCCCGGCATGCGCCAGGGCCAGACCGCCGACGAGGTACGTCCACCCGACGTCCACGATGCCGTGGTTCCGGATTCTTCTCGCGACGACCCAGAGCCCGGCCATGACGAGCGCAGCAACGGCCCAGCTGCCGGCGGTCATCACCATCGCGTGAGCCAACATCTCAGTGCGGATCCCTCATCGCGTCCTCTTGTCACGATTATGTCATGGACATATGGTTGACAGAACGTTTTTCTGCCTGCTACGGTTGAGCGGTCATGAGTCACATCGCGGTCATCGGTTCCGGCATCTCGGGATTGGCGGCCGCCTACTTCCTCAGTCGCCGCCACACCGTATGGCTCTTCGAGAAGGACGGCCGGCTCGGCGGACACACCCATACCGTGGTCGTCGACACCGAGACGGGCCCGCTGGCGCTCGACACCGGCTTTCTCGTGCACAACGACCGGACCTATCCGGCCCTCGTGCGGCTGTTCACCGAGCTCGGGGTGGACACCCACGCGTCCGACATGTGCTTCGGCGTCTCCTGCCGGCGGACCGGGCTGGAATACAGCAGCCGGGGCGCGCGCGGCTTCTTCGCTCAGCCCGGCAACCTCCTGCGTCCCGGTCACCTGCGATTGTTGCGCGAGATCCTGCGGTTCAATCGCGAAGCGCCGGCACTGCTGCGCGACCCGGACGCCGACCGCTGGACGCTCGGCGACTTCCTCGAGATGCGCGGCTTCGCCGAACCGTTCACCGGGCAGTATCTCTTCCCGATGGCTTCGGCGATCTGGTCGGCGTCGCTCGACAGCATCCGGCTGTTTCCGGCGTTGACGCTGATCCGGTTCCTCGACAACCACGGACTGCTCGCGATCGACGGCCAGCCGGCGTGGAAGACCGTGCGCGGCGGCAGTCACGTCTACATCCCGCGACTGACCGCGCCACTGCGGGAGCGGGTCACGCTGCAGGCCGGCCTCGTCGGCGTGCGCCGCGACGATCTCGGAGTCCATCTCACGTTCCTGGACCGGCCGGCGATGACGTTCGATCAGGTGGTGTTCGCCTGTCATGGCGATCAGGTGCTGCCGCTGCTGCAGGATCCGAGCGCGGCGGAGCGGGACATCCTCTCCCGGTTCTCGACGACCGCGAATGTCACCTGGCTGCACCGTGACGGTGGCGTGCTGCCGACCCGTCCGATGGCGCGGGCGTCGTGGAACTATCTGCTGTCGGGTGGTGACGCCGCCCCGACCGTCACCTACCATCTCAACCGGCTGCAGGATCTCCATCACACCGACGACTTCTGCGTCACGCTCAACCCGGACGGCGCCGGTGGCGCGATCGACGAACGACGCGTGCTGAAACGCCTGGCGTATCGCCATCCGCAGTACACACGGCAGTCGGTGGCAGCGCAGGAGCGCTGGGCCGAGGTCAGCGGCGTGCGCCGCACCCACTACTGCGGCGCCTACTGGTTCTACGGCTTCCATGAAGACGGCCTGCGATCGGCGCAGCGGGTGGCGCAGGCGCTCGGTGTCACATGGTGAGCGGCGGCACGCCGGCCGCGGCGCTGTACGTCGGGACGTTGCGGCATCGCCGCTTCGCGCCGGTCGTCCACGAGTTCCGCCATCCGCTGTTCATGGTGCTGCTCGACATCGATCGCATCGCCGAGGCGATGCAAGTGTCGCGGTTCACCGCGCACAACCGCTGGAACTGGGCCAGCTTCATGGACGGCGACCACTTCGGCGACGTCACCCAGCCGCTGCGCGCGCGGCTGGCGGCGGACGCGCGACGCGCCGGCGTGGCGTGTCCGGACGGGCGCATCCTGCTGCTCACGCATCTGCGGTATCTCGGCTACTGCTTCAATCCGATCTCGTTCTTCTACTGCTACGACCGCGCCGATCGCCTGGTCCTGGTGCTCGCCGAGGTCAACAACACGTTCGGCGGGTCGCACAACTACTGGCTCGTCCCGCAGTCCTCCGGGTCCGGCACCCCGGCGTTCCGCTCGACGTCGAAGAAGGCGCTGTACGTGTCGCCGTTCCTCGATGCCGACCTGGCCTACGACTTCGCGATCACCCGCCCGGGCCCGCAACTGACCGCGCACATCGACGTGCGTCGCGGCGGCGAGACGGCGCCGGGGCGGCCGGCGGCGAAGGCCTTCGACGCGACGTTGGCACTGACGCAGCGGCCATGGACCGCCGCGTCGGTGCGCGGCACGCTGCTGCGCCATCCGTGGATGACGGCGTCGGTGGTAGCCGGCATCCACTGGCAGGCGCTGCGTCTGTGGTGGAAGGGCGCGGCGCTCGTCCCGCGACCCTCGCCGCGCGGCGAGTTCATCGGTCCCGACCCCGCGCGCGCCGGGGAACCGTCCGGGACGTCACTGGCGGCGCGCTGACGGAGTCGTCCACCATGTTGAACTGGTTGCCGGCTGGAGCGCCCGAGCGCTGGGCGCGCCACGCCTTCCTTAGAGGACTCGACACCCTGACCGGCGGTCACCTGACGGTGGTCGGTCGCGACGGCCCCAGGCGGTTCGGCCGCGACGACGCCGGCCTGCACGCGACGCTGGTGGTCCACGACGATCGCTTCTTCCTGCGAGCGCTGGGCGAGGGCGACATCGGCATCGGCGAGTCGTACATGGCCGGCGAGTGGAGCACGCCGGATCTCGTCGCGCTGGCGCGCGTGATGCTGCGCAACCTGGTGCTGCTCGAGTCGCGTGGCGGCATCGCCCGTGCCGCGCACCGCCTGCTTGCCGGCCTGGCGCGCCGGCTGCGCGACAACTCGATCGCCGGCAGCCACGACCACGTGCACCGCCACTACGACCTCGGGAACGACTTCTTCCGGCTCTTCCTCGACTCGCATCTGATGTACTCGTGCGCCTTCTACCAGACGGCGGACGATTCGCTCGAGAAGGCACAGGAGCAGAAGCTCGATCGCATCTGCCGCCGGCTGGGCCTCGGCCCCGGCGACCACGTGCTCGAAATCGGCACCGGCTGGGGCGGCTTCGCCATCTGGGCGGCCACCCGCTACGGCTGTCGCGTCACCTCGACCACGATCAGCGCCGAGCAGTATCGCTGCGCCCGCGACCTCGTCGCCCGCCTCGGTGAGGTCGGCTCGCGCATCGAACTGCTGCAGCAGGACTACCGCACGCTGTCCGGTCGCTACGACAAGATCGTCAGCATCGAGATGTTCGAGGCGGTCGGCCTCAATCACTACGACGACTACTTCGGCGCCGTCGATCGCCTGCTGACACCGGACGGCACGATGCTGCTGCAGACCATCACGCTCGACGAGCAATGGTTCCCGCGCTACGCCGGACAGCCGGACTGGATCGAGAAGCACATCTTTCCGGGCGGCCAGCTCGCGTCGGTTGGCGAGATCGTGAAGTCGCTGGCCCGTTGCACCCGGATGTCGATGTACCACGCCGAGAACATCGGTGCGCACTACGCGAGGACGCTGCACGCCTGGCGCGAGCGGTTCCACCGCCGGCTCGCCGACGTGCGGGCCCTCGGCTTCGACGACCGCTTCGTCAGGATGTGGGACCTGTACCTCGCGTATTGCGAGGCGGCGTTCATCGAGCGCCATGCCGGTGACTTCCAGCTGCTGCTCGGCAAGAACCGGCTCGCGGCACCGCTGTTCAACGAGCCGTGGCCGCTCGCCGGCGACCGCGTGGCGGTGGCCTAGCCCTGGCGCCCGGAGCGCCGGTCGGCCGGCCGGCGGCCGGGCGGCACGGCGGGCGCATCCTTGTTGAAGACCCGTTTCACGTCGATGCCGAACTTCGGGTCGGCCCGCGTGCCGGCAATGGTCAGCGGAATCAGCGTCTGGCCGTCCTTTCGGAACAGCGGGTCGAACGGTTTCAGGAGCAGCGCCTTCCATCCGTCCATCGCCTGCGACACGCGGGCCTCCATCACCAGCTGGCCGGCGAACGACAGCGCTCCCGATCGCAGCGCGTACTCGCCGCGCACGTCGACGAGGGCGCCCGGAATCGTGAAGCGGAGCGGGTCGAGCGCCAGCTGACCGTCCGCGAGGGTGAACCGGCCGGTGAAGTCCGACGTCACGGCGCCGCCGTCACCTTCGTCCGTGCGCGCCCTGCCGCTGAGCGCGTTGATCTTCTGCTGGACGGTCGCGTCGGTGAAGCGGCCGGCGGTGATCGCGAACGAGCCGTCGAGCTGCAGCTTGTCGACGACGCTGCGGTCGCCGGGCGGCAGGTTGAAGGTCGTCTGCAGCGTCAGGCCACCGGTCATCGTCGGGTCCGGCGTCGGCACGGCCAGTCGCAGCACGTCCTCCAGGCGACCGCGCTCGATGCGGACGTCGAGGGTCACGAAACGCCCGTCGCCGTCCGGTACGTCGTAGACACCGCCCGATGCGACAATCGCGGTGTCGAGGAACGCGGCGTCGATGCGATCGAGCGTGGTGTTGCCGTTGGTGCCGTCGACGGTGGCCCGGTAGGTGGTCGCCAGCGACACCGGGTGGCCGCCGGCGCTGACCGTGAAGTCGGGCGTCGTCGTCTTGCCGCTGACGGCGAGCTGGCCGAGCGAACCCTCGTACGACCCATGCGCCGCGAGCACTCCGCCGATCCCCTTGAAGACGCTCAGATCGGCGCGGGCGAAGGTGAAGTCGCCGTCGATGGGCGTCAGGCCGGGGCGGTCGGCGTTCCATGGCCCGAAGCTGCCGGTGGTGTCGATGGTTCCCGGCGGCACGGCGTTCGTGAGGATGCCGTGGAACGGCATCGCGTGTTCGAGGCCGACCCGTTCCAGCCGCAGTTCGTGCAGCCGCCAGACCTTCGGCCGCTTGTGGGACTCGCGCGGGATGAGCGTGAGCGTCGCCCCGTCGGCGACCAGCTCGTCGATGACCAGCTGGCGGGCGGTCGTGCCGTCGTCCGTCGACCCGCCGGCCGGCGCCGTGTCGGCGCCATCCTCGTCACGCGGCGGGATCTGGATTGCCAGCCCGTCGAGCCGGACGTGCGCCACATGCTTGCGCAGCAGCCCGACCAGGTCGCCCGCCGCCGTGAACTGCTGAACCTGGATCAGCCGCACCTCCGGGTGCGTCCGATGGCGAATCGTCAGGTCGCGACCGACAATGCGGATGCGCGGGAAGAGATGCAGCTCGAGCGCGCCGAGCTCGACTTCCGACCGCAGGCGTTCGGACAGCGTCGCCGTCACTTCACGGCGCAGCCGCTCGGACGACAGCGGTATCCGGTAGCCCACCAGCACCGCCACGATGACGAACAGGGCCACGGATGTGACGCCGACTGCCCACTGGGCCGGCCGCGGTCGCCTCATACCGTCACCCCAGCAGGATGTGTGCCGAATCGTCTAGGATCATCGGATGCGCGTCGTCAATCGCATGGCGGTCAGTGTCGTCGGGGTGGAGCCGTTCGTCGACTGGATGCGGTCACGAGATGCCGATTTCAAGACCGGCACGGTGACCGTCGTCCGCGCCAGGCCGTTCGGTACGACCTATCTGCTTCCCGAGTTCGACGACGAATCCGACGTCCAGGAGTGGGTCGAGGACAATTACACCTGGCTGTTCGAATACCAATTGTCGACATGGACCGAGGATGAATCGGCCTGGCCGGAGGTCCGCGACCTGCGGGCCTTCCGCGAGTGGTTTCGCGTCGACATCCACACCACGGTGGTCGACGTGGGCGACGACGACATTGAAGGCGAGGAGCTTTAGGGCTCGAGGACGCGGAGACATCATGCTGACGCACATCGTCTGTTTCAAGTACAAGTCCGAGGTTGCCGACGGGCAGCGCGTCGAACACCGGGCCCGCCTGCAGGCCCTTGCCGGACTGCCGGGAGTGCTGGCGCTCACGGTCGGCGCCGACGTCGTGCGGTCGCCGCGCTCGTATGACACCGGCCTCATCGTGGTGTTCCCGGATCGGGCCGCGCTCGACGCCTACGCCAAGGATCCGCGGCATGTCCCGGTCGCGCAGTTCGGCGTGTCGCTGTGCGACCATATCGTCGCGGTCGACCTCGAGTAGCGGCAGGCTGGTGACGGAGGTCATCACCGGTCGACGGCGGTTCCGGCGCGCCGCGCTGTGCATCGCGCTGGTCACGTCTCTGACGGCGCTGGCCGGCGCCTCGCTCGTCGGCACCGGCCAGCGTGGCGGCAGCGCGCCGCCGGCGACGACGGCCGCCGCCCCCGTTCCCGCCCCCGCCCCCGTCCCGGTGGCGGCGCCTCTCACCAGTCCGCGCGAGCAGTTCGGCCACGACATCGGCGCCGACTACGTCCTCGTCAACTACACGCAGTACGTCGCCTACCTCCAGCAGCTGGATCGCGAGTCCGAGCGGCTGTCGATTCTGGATATCGGGCCGACCGCCGAGGGGCGACGCGAGTACACCGCGGTTCTGACCTCGCCGGCCAACCAGCGGCGTCTGGCCGAGCTGAAGGGCATGAACCGCCGGCTGGCGCTGGCCGACGGGCTGTCGGAGGCGGACGCCCGGCGGCTGTCGCGGGACGGGGCGGCGGTCGTCTGGATCGACGGCGGCCTGCATGCGAACGAGGTGCTCGGCGCGCAGCAGATCATCGAGACCGTCTACCAGCTGGCCAGCCGCAACGATCCCGAGACCCTGCGCATCCTGGAGGACGTGATCGTGCTGTGCACGATCGTCAACCCGGACGGCATGGACCTCGTGGCGGATTGGTACATGCGGTCACCGGTGCCGGAGCGCCGATCGACGGCGAATCTGCCGCGGCTCTATCAGAAGTACATCGGCCACGACAACAACCGCGACTTCTACATGATGAACCAGGTGGAGAGCGAGAACGCCAATCGCGTGCTCTACCGCGAGTGGTACCCGGTCATCATGTTCGATCACCATCAGACCGGACCGGCGGGCGCCGTCCTGTTCGCGCCGCCGTTTCGCGATCCGTTCAACTATCACTTCGATCCGCTGATTCCGCTCGGCATCGACCTCGTCGGCTCGGCCATCCACACGCGGCTGGCGGCCGAGCAGAAGCCGGGAGCGGTCATGCGGTCGGCGGCGCCCTATTCGACCTGGTTCAACGGCGGCATCCGGACGACGGCCTACTTCCACAATCAGATCGGTCTGCTGACCGAGACCATCGGCAATCCGACGCCGGTCACCATCCCGTTCGTGCCGGAGATGCAGCTGCCGCGCGCCGACGTGCCGAATCCGATCGCGCCGCAGCGCTGGCGGTTCCGGCAGTCGATTGACTACTCGGTCACCAACAACTACGCCGTCCTCGATCTCGCGGCGCGCCGCAAGGACGAGTTCCTGTTCAACATGTACCTGATGGGTCGGCGGGCCATCGAGAAGGGGAGCCGCGACCATTGGACGATCCATCCGTCGCGAATCGCCGCCGTCGATCGCGAAGTGGCGCGCAACGGCGGCCGCGATGCCGGCAGCGCCGTCGCGCCGGAGCTGTTCGAGCGGATTCTGCACGATCCGGCGGCCCGCGATCCACGCGGGTTCATCGTGCCGGCCGGTCAGGCTGACTTCCTCACGGCGACGAAGTTCATCAACACCCTGATCAAGGCGGGCGTCGTCGTTCACCGCGCCAGCGCGCCGTTCGTGGTCGGCGGCCGGGCGTACCCGGCCGGGTCGTTCGTCGTCAAGACGGCGCAGGCGTTCCGCGCCCACGTGATGGACATGTTCGAGCCGCAGGATCATCCGAATGACTTCGCCTACCCGGGCGGGCCGCCGCGCCCCCCCTACGACGTCACCGGCTACAACCTGTCGTATTCCATGGGCATCGAGTTCGATCGGGTGCTCGATGCCTTCGACGGGCCGTTCGAGAGGCTGACCGACGAAGTCATGCCGCGCCGCGAGTCGGTGACCGCTGCCGCCGACGGCGGAGTCTACCTGCTGCGCCGCGAGATCAACGACACGTTCGTCGCGATCAATCGCCTGCTGGCGGCGGACGAGCCGGTGCGGGTGGCGACCGCGCCGTTCACGGTCGACGGGCAGTCGTACGGCGCCGGCAGTGTCATCGTGCCGCATTCGGCGCGGGCCCGCGCCATCCTGGACGGTGTCGCCGGCGACCGCGGATTGCCGGTGCACACCGGGCGGAGCGTTCCGGCGGTGACGACCGCCGCACTGCGGCCGGTGCGGGTCGGACTTTGGGATCAGTACGGCGGATCGATGCCGTCCGGCTGGACGCGGTGGCTGCTCGAGCAGTTCGAGTTCCCGTTCGAGGTCGTCTACCCCCAGACGCTGGACGCCGGCGACCTGCACAGCCGGTTCGACGTCCTCATCTTCGTCGACGGCGCCATTCCGGCCCGCGACCGGGCGCGCAACACGCAGCCGGATCCGGACGAGGTACCGGTCGAGTACCGCCCGCGGCTCGGGCAGATCACGGTTGCCGCCACGGTGCCGCGCCTCCGCCGTTTCGTGGAGGCCGGCGGCACGCTGCTGGCCATCGGCTCCTCGACGGTGGTCGCCACCCACCTCGGTCTGCCGGTGGCCGATGCCCTGACCGACGGCGGCATCCCGCTGCCGCGCGAGCGCTTCTTCATCCCGGGTTCGCTCCTCGACATGCGGGTCGACGCCTCGCACCCGCTCGCCTGGGGCATGGGCGAACACGCGGTGGTGTTCTTCGACGAGAGCCGCGCGTTCCGCGTCACCGCCGGCCCGCCCGGCCGCGACGTCGCGACCGTCGCCTGGTTCGACAGCCAGACGCCGCTGCGCAGCGGCTGGGCCTGGGGACAGCGCTATCTGGCGCAGGCGGCCGCCGTGCTCGAAGCCCGTCTGGGCGCCGGCCGCGTCGTACTCTACGGCCCCGAGGTGGCGTGGCGAGCCCAGCCGCACGGCACGTTCAAGCTGCTGTTCAACGGACTGGTCCTCCCGGCCTCGCCGCCGCCACGCTGAGCTGCCGCACCAGACAAAATTGTGCCGAACCCAACGGAATGGTGCGTGGCACCCGCCGCCGGTCTCTGGCTACGATGGGATCATGAGGCACACACTCGCCGTCACCGGACTGTTCGTTCTCAGCATCGCGGGACTTGTCGCCGGGCCACAGGAGGCCGGCACGCCCGCGACCGCTGGACCATCTCCGAAGGCGCCAGCCAATCCCAGGCTGGAGGCCCTGAAGCGGGAAGCGATCGCCGACATCGACGCGCGTGCCGTGTTCACGCAGCAGATGGTCGACCAGGTGTTCAGCTTCGGAGAACTCGCCTTCCAGGAGGTCGAGACCTCGAAGTACCTCACCGGTATCCTCGAGAAGAACGGCTTCAGCATCCAGCGCGATCTGTCGGGCATTCCGACCGCCTGGATGGCGACCTGGGGGTCGGGCAGGCCGGTCATCGCCATCGGCTCGGACATCGACGGCATCCCGCAGGGCTCGCAGAAGCCGGGTGTCGCCTATCACGACCCGATTGTCGCCGGGGCGCCGGGGCACGGCGAGGGCCATAACTCCGGCCAGGCCGTCAACATCACCGCGGTGCTGGCGGTGAAGAAGATCATGGAGCGCGAGAAGCTGTCGGGCACCATCAAGGTGTGGCCCGGGGTCGCCGAGGAGCTGCTCGCGTCCAAGGCGTGGTTCGTCCGGGACGGCTACTTCAAGGACGTCGACGTCGCGATGTTCAGCCACGTCTCATCGAGCTTCAATCCAGCGGCCTACGGCGATGACAGCGGCAACGGTCTCGTGTCCATCGAGTACCGCTTCACGGGTGAAAGCGCGCACGCCGCCGGCAACCCGTGGCGTGGCCGGTCGGCGCTCGACGCCGTCGAGCTGATGAACATCGGCTGGAACTTCAAGCGTGAGCACCTGCGCCTGCAGCAGCGCTCGCACTACGTGATTCCGGAGGGCGGCGACCAGCCGAACGTCGTACCGTCGAACGCCGAGGTCTGGTACTTCTTCCGTGAGAACGACTACGAGAAGATCAAGGCGCTCTGGGAAACCGGCAACACGATGGCCAAGGGGGCCGCGATGATGACCGGCACCGAGGTGGCGTGGCGCACCCTCGGCGCCGCCTGGCCGAAGCACATGAGCAAGGTACTGTCGGAAGCGATGGAGGAGAACATCAAGGCCGTCGGCATGCCGACCTGGTCGGCGGATGACGTGGCACTCGCCAAGGGAGTCCAGCGGGAACTGAAGGTGCCCGAGGAAGGGCTCGAGACCGCTGTCGGCAGGCTGCGCGGACCGATTCCGGAGAGCGATCGCCGCGGTGGCGGCTCGGACGACATCGGCGACGTCTCGTGGACGGTGCCGACCGTGTCGCTGCAGTACCCGGCGAACATCCCGAACCTGCCGGGACACAACTGGGCGAACGCCATTTCGATGGCGACGCCGATTGCGCACAAGGGCGCGACCGCCGGCGCCAAGGCGCAGGCCATGACCCTCCTCGACATCCTGTTGCGGCCCGAACTCGTGACCGCGGCATGGGACTACTTCAAGAACGTCCAGACCAAGGATCGGAAGTACACGCCGTTCATCACCGCGGACGACCCGGCGCCGATCTGGCTGAATAAGGAGACGCTCGACAAGTATCGGCCGGAGATGAGGAAGTTCTACTACGACCCGAGCAGATACAGGTCGTACCTGGAGCAGCTCGGGATCGCCTATCCGACGGTGCGCTAGCCAGGCCGGCCGGGGGGGGCGGGCGTCACAGCCCGCCCTGACCGAATGGTGAACCCCAGGCTGACGGGCGGATTCGCGAGTTCACTCCGGAATGATGCCCGGATACGGCACGTAGGTGAAGAAATGCCGGGCGACGTACTCCTGGATCACGACGTCTGGTTTCTCCCGCTCGAGCTGCTCGAAGTCGAACTCGTTCTGCCACAGGTAGGACGCGCGGCGGAAGTGTTCGGACAGGAACGGAATCAGCCGGCCGGCGAACGAGTCGCGGAACATCACCATCGTCGGCAATGACGCGGCGCGCCGTTCCGTGATGAGATGGCCGACCTCGCCGTAGGGGTCGGCGTTGTCGGGAAACACCACCTGGTGGCGGCTGCCGCCGCGCCGAACCAGACCCGGCATCGCGAGCTTGCCGGGATCGGTCAGTCCCAGCATCGTCGTCTTGTCCCCGGAGGCGACCGAGGGATCGGTGTCGAAGTCGCGGCGCTGCAAAGGTTCGATAGCCGGAAAGTCGCGCGCCAGGCGGCGCGCGATGACCTGGTAGCCGACGAGCCCGCCGCGGTCGTTCCAGTGGGTGTCGTAGCGGTGGTACAGCAGCTCGCCCGATTTCGCCGCCTGCAGCGCCGGCCGGAGGTCGAGAATCTCGAAGTCGGGGGTCGTCGCCCGCATGTGTGCGATCAACTGGTCCGCGCGATAGTCGTCGCGCAGGCGCCGCAACGACGCCGGCATGAACTCCGGGTAGATCATCTGCTTGTCCGGCGCGACGACGAACAGGAAGTGGATGCCGCGCGCGTGCAGGAATGCGCGGCGCCGGACGAGCGTTTCGCGCCACACCTCGAGTTCGTCCCGGGTGAACGGCTGGGTCTGCGTCCAGTCGCTGAGGCCGCCGTCGGCGGCGTAGAACAACCAGCCGTTCCGGCCGGTGATCACCTGGTCGGACGCCGACGCGCCGAGCCCGTTCCAGAGCAGCGACGCCCGCCAGTCGATCAGCCGGTTGCGGCCCAGGAAGTGGTCCTCGAAGTAGGTCTGGAAGGCATCCGGCCAGGCGGCAAGGTCGCGGAACCGCCACGACCAGGTCGGCCACGCCGCCAGTTCCCGCATCTCCGATTCCGAGATGGTGGCACGAGAGAACCCGAGGGCGAGTCCCAGTCCGGGAACCGAAATCACGGTCAGGAACAGCGCGATCAGCGCGAGCGCGCCGGGCTGCCGGGCGTCCGGTCGGTGCCGGTCGTCGGCCGGTGCGTGGCGCCGGGTCGGGGGTGGCGCCGCCATCAGAATCGAAAGTAGATGAACGGGTTGTAGGTGCGCGCCGCGATCTGGACGAGCGCGGCGACGAGAATGGCCGTGACGGCGCCGGCGTTCGCGGCGCCGAGGCCGAACGACTGCAGCGGCCCGGCAGCTCCCTCGAGCCGACGGCGCCAGCCAGCCAGCGTCGGGCCGACCGGCAGCGAACCGATCACGCCGGCGATGACGGCGAGCAGCAGCACCGGCGTCAGGAACCACTGAACCGTGAATGGCGTCGTCGCGGTCGCCGCGCGTCCGCCCAGGGCACCGAGAAAGGCGAGCGCGGCCGGCAGCGTCTCGGCGCGGAAGAACACCCAGCCGACCATCACGACGAGCAGCAGATAGACATGGCGCAGCGGCCGCCACAGCGTGCGGAGCACTTCGGCCAGCCCGAGACGCTCGACGACGAGAAAGGCGCCGTGGAAGAGTCCCCAGATGACGAAGTTCCAGCTCGCCCCGTGCCAGAGCCCGCACAAGAAAAACACCGTGACGAGGTTGACGTAGGTGCGCACCGTCGAGCCACGGTTGCCGCCGAGGGGAACGTACAGATAGTCGCGGAACCACGATGACAGCGAGATGTGCCAGCGCCGCCAGAAGTCCTGGACGGTGTCGGCGACATACGGCCAGCGGAAGTTCTCTGGAAAGCGGAAGCCGAACATCCGTCCCAGGCCGATCGCCATGTCCGAATAGCCCGAGAAGTCGAAGTAGATCTGCAGGGTGTAGCAGACGATCGCCAGCCAGGCGTGACCGGGCGTCAGTGCGTCTCCTGGCAGACCGAAGATCTGGTCGGCGGTCTCGGCGACGGTGTTGGCAATCAGCACCTTCTTGCCGAGGCCGATCACGAACCGCTGGACGCCGCAGGCGAAGTCGTCGAGCGAGACCGCGCGGCGGGCGAGCTGGCCCGCGATGTCGCGGTAGCGGATGATCGGCCCGGCGATGAGCTGGGGGAAGAGCAGCAGGTACAGCGCGGCGTGCACCGGGCTCTTCTGCGCCGATGCGTCACGCCGATAGACGTCCACCACGTACGAGATGGCGTGGAAGGTGTAGAAGGAGATGCCGATCGGCAGGACGACCTGGGGCACCGCCAGCGGACTGCGGCCGACGGCGCCGAGCAGTCCATTGAGGTTGTCGGCGAAGAAGTTGGCGTACTTGAAAACGCCGAGGACGACCAGGTTGATCGCGACCGCTGCCGTGAGCACCCGTCGATCCCGCCCGGTGGCCCGGGCACGGTCCACCGCAATCGCCATCCAGTAGTTGAACGCGATCGAGGCGAGCATCAGCCAGGTGAAGGGGCCGCCGCCCTTGGCGTAGAAGATCACGCTGGCGAAGAGCAACAGCCAGTTGCCGTAGCGGCCGTGCACCGGGTCGAGCGGGCGTCGCAGGAAATACAGCCCGAGCACGACCGGCAGGAACAGGAAGAGGAAGCTCGGCTCCGTGAACAGCATGGCGGGACCGACTGCACCCGGCTCCGGACGGGCGCCGTCGCACTACGGCTTGGTGAAGATCAGGATGTGCTGCCGTGGCAGGCGGCCATCCACCCTGGTCAGCGTGAAGCCGGCCGCTTCGACCTCCATCTTGGCTTCCGCGACGGTCATCTTGTGTTCGAGCCGAATCGGTACCGTCGGGTCCTCCTTGCGGTACTCCAGCAGCACCAGCCGGCCGCCCGACTTGAGCGCCGCCCGCATGCCGGCGAGCATGCGCACCGGCTCGGAGAACTCGTGATAGACGTCGACCAGCAGCATCAGGTCGACGCTGTCGGCCGGCAGCTTCGGGTCGTCGATGGTCCCGAGCACCGGCACCACGTTGGCGACCTTCTCGCGCTCGAGCCGCCGCTGCAGCAGCTGGATCATCTGCGGCTGGATGTCCTCGGCGTACACCTTCCCGGCCGGTCCGACGATGCGCGCCATGCGGACCGTCATGTACCCCGAGCCGGCGCCGATGTCCGCCACGGTCATGCCGGCCTTCAGGTCGAGCGCCGCGATCGCGGTGTCCGGTGCTTCCTCGATGTCGCGCTCCTCGCGATCGAGCCAGTCGGCTCCCTGGTAGCCCATGACGCCGGCGTAACGGCGGCCGCTGATCGGGTGGACGCCCGGCTGCTGCGCCAGTGCCGAGGCCGTGAGGAGCAGGACCATCACACCCGCCAGGGGGGCAGCACCCGTAATGACGAGGCGACGCAGTTTGGACATATGCATAGAATAACAACAATGGCCGAAACGACGTTGACCCCCTCACGATTGTGGAAACGCATGACCGCCGAGCAGAAGCTCGTCGCTGCCCGCGCCTTCTGGAACGAGGAACAGGCGACCGACGATCAGATTCAGGCCGTGATGCTCATCGCACAGCAGAAGAAGTTCCGCGCCAAGACCGTCATCGGGCTCGACGACGACCGGAAGGCCAAGCACTTCGCCAGCCTGCCCACCCTTCCGGACGCCATGGCGGCGCGTGCCCTGGTCGTGTATCACCTGACGGCGCAGCGCGAGATGATGGGGGCGTTCCTGGATGCCCTCGGCATCAGCCACGAGGCAGGCTTGATTCAGGACGATGCGGTGAAGCCGGAGCCGGACCGGATCGGCGCGGCGGTCCAGCTGATCAGCGGCAAGTATCCGGCCGAGGACGTCACGCTCTATCTCGACACGCTGCTCTGTC
This sequence comes from uncultured Acidobacteriota bacterium, assembly GCA_902825985.1. Lineage (GTDB taxonomy): Bacteria > Acidobacteriota > Vicinamibacteria > Vicinamibacterales > CAVVIG01 > VFZL01. Next base: position 44,034 of record CADEDC010000034.1, read on the forward strand.
AGGATCCCGACACCTGGGGCGCACTCGGCGACCTGCCGGGCCAGCAGGCCACCTCAGCGTAGCCGCGCCCGCCGCCGGCGCGCCATGCCGCACGCGGATGCGGGGTGAAGCCTCTTCCGAGGCGCCGACACGCCGTCGCCAGCGGAGCTCCGTCGGGTCCGATCGCGGCTACAGCGGATAGGCAAGCGACCGGCCGAGCAGGCCGATCAGCAGCAGGACGACCGGAATCAGCGCCAGGAACACCACGAAGGTGTAGCCCATGACGTCCCGGGCGTTCAGCCGCAGGAGCCCCAGCGTGGGCAGCATCCAGAACGGCTGGACGAGATTCGCCAGGGCCTCCCCCAGGTCGTAGGCGGTGACCACCCAGCCGAGGTGCACCTTGAGCGTGTGCGCCGCCTGCATCACGTAGGGGGCCTCGATCACCCATTTCGATCCGCCCGACGGCACGAAGACACCGAGGATGGCCGAATAGACCGCCACCAGCGGTGGAAATGTCGCCGGCGTCGACACACTGACGAACAGGTCGGCCAGTCGCGCACTCAGGTGGGTGCCGACGATCACCCCGGCAATCCCGGCGTAGAACGGGAACTGCAGGACGACGCCCCAGACCGCCGGCGTCGCATTCTGAACGGCGCGGGCGAGGCGCGCCGGCGTGTGATGCAGCAGCATGCCGACCAGGAGAAACGACAGGTTGACGATATTGATGGTGATCGCGCTCAGCGGATCGGCCTGCGCCGCGAAGTAGCGCCAGATGTACGTCGCGCCGACCGCCACGATTGCCCAGGTCAGGATGGGCGAGTGCTCCAGCCATGCGCCGGGCGTGACGTGGGCCGGTCGCCGGTGGCCATCCTCGGCGATGTCACTCGTCCCCAGCTCGATCCCGAGGTCGTGCGCCGTCTTGCCCTGGCCGCGCGCCGGCGTCGCCAGGTACATCACAGCGGTGACGACGATGATTTCGACGCCGACCGACACGAAGCTTTGCCAGAGGAAGATCGTGTGCGCGAAGCTGACGATGCCACCCGGGACGAGCGCCGGCGGCCCGCCGGCGACGATGTCGCGGATTTGCGGCTGCAGGGCGCCGGGGCTCGCCATCTGCAGCGCCGCGGAGCCGCTCAACCCCTGCGCCCAGATGCTGCCGAGACCGAGGAAGGTGGCGGCCGACACGGCCCGATAGTCGAGCCCGGCGACCCGTCGGGCCACCTCGCGGGCCAGGACGGCGCTGAAGATCAGGCTGAAGCCCCAGTTGAACCACGAGCTGACGAGCGCGAAGAAGGTGACGAACGCGACGGCGGTCTTCGGTGACTGCGGCAGGCCGGCGAGCCATCGGATGGCGCGGCCAAGCGGCCGCGTCGTCGCCAGCACGTGACCGGTGATGATCACCAGCGACATCTGCAGCGTGAAGGGGATGAGTTCCCAGAAGCCCCGGCCCCAGGCGTCCACCACCTGCGGCAGCGTCGACGGCGTCGCGGTCACGCCGGCGACGACGACCACGACGGTCGCCAGCAGCGCAAAGACGAAGGCATCGGGAATCCAGCGCTCGGCCCAGGCCGTCAGCGCGAGCGCCAGTCGGGCAATCACGGGGCTACAATCTACTCGAAGCGACGCCAAATGCGGAAACCTGTTGCGTTCATCACCGGCGCGGGCGGCGAAATCGGCCACGCGCTGATCACCCGGCTCTCGGAGAACGGCACGCCGGTCGTCACGCTCGACCTCCAGCCGCTGGCTGCCGACCTCGCGACGCGCGTCGTCCGCGAGTTCACCGGATCGATCAATGACGGGGCGCTGCTCGAGCGGCTGCTCGCCCAGTACGAGGTGGTCCACATCTACCACCTCGCCGCGCTGCTCTCGACGCGCTCGGAGTTCACGCCGCTGACCGCCCATCAGGTCAATGTCGAAGGGACGCTGAACCTGCTGGAGTTCGCCCAGCGCGAAGGCGAGTCGCACGGCCAGCCGGTGGTCTTCGTCTACCCGTCGTCGATCGCCGCCTATGGCCTGCCGAGCGTCGACGTGAAGATGCGGGTGGGCCGCGTCAAGGAGGACGAGTATGTCCACCCGACGACGATGTACGGCTGCAACAAGGCGTATTGCGAAGAGCTCGGCCGCTACTACGCGCGCCACTACAAGCAGCTCTCGGTCGACACCATCCCGCGGGTCGATTTCCGCGCGCTGCGCTTCCCCGGGCTGATTTCGGCCACCACGGTGCCGGCCGGCGGCACGTCGGACTACGCCCCGGAGATGATCCATGCGGCGGCGCGGCGGCAGCCGTACGAGTGTTTCGTCCGCCCGGACACGACCCTCCCGTTCATGGCGATGCCCGATGCGTCGGCAGCGTTGATCGCACTGGCGGAGGCGCCGCGTGAAAAACTGACGAGAACCAGCTACAACGTCGGCGCGTTCAGCCGGTCGGCCGAAGAGATCCGCCAAACCGTGCAGGCGGCATTTCCCGACGCCCGGATCTCCTATAGAATTGACGGGAAACGGCAGGGGATCATCGACTCGTGGCCGGCCGACGTCGACGATACCGCGGCCCGGGCCGACTGGCGGTTCGCCCCTGCCTACGACTTCGACCGCGCATTCCGCGAGTACCTCATCCCGACCATCGGCAGATTCTACGCCTCATGACCAGTGTCACCGCCTTTGCGCCCGCGACCGTGTCGAACGTCGCCTGCGGTTTCGATGTACTCGGCTTTCCGCTCGAATCGCCCGGCGATGAGGTGACCGCGACCCTGGCACCGTCCGGCGTGCGCATCGACGCCATCCTGAACGACGGCGGTCGGTTGCCGCGCGATGCCGCCCGGAATACCGCCGGCGTGGCGGTGCTCGCCTTCCTGGCGACCCTCGGCGAGCGCCGCGGCGTGTCGTTGACCATCCGGAAGGGGCTGCCGCTGTCGAGCGGTCTGGGTGGCAGTGCCGCGAGCGCCGCCGCCGCCGTGGTCGCGGTGAACGCCCTGATGGGCGCCAATGCGTCGCGGGCGACGCTGGTGGGCTGCGCCCTGGAAGGGGAGCGGCTGGGCGCCGGATCGGCGCACGCCGACAACATCGCACCCTGTCTCTGCGGCGGTTTCGTGCTCGTGCGTCGGACCCACCCGCTGGACATCATCAGCCTGCCGGTCCCGCACGGGCTCACCGCCGTCGTCGTCCACCCGGACCTCGAAATCGAGACGGCGAAGGCGCGGGCGCTGCTCGGCGACATGGTGCCGCTGCAGGACGCCGTGCGGCAATGGGCCAACCTCGGCGCGTTCGTCGATGGGCTGCACCGCGGCGATTTCGCCCAGATCGGGCGCTCGCTGGAGGACACGATTGCCGAACCGCGCCGCGCCGCCCTCATCCCCGGCCTGGCGCTCATCAAGCGGGCGGCGGCCGAGGCCGGGGCCCTGGGGTGCAGCCTGTCGGGCTCGGGTCCATCGCTCTTCGCCCTCTGCCAGACGCCGGAACTCGCGGTCGCGGTTGCTGCCGCCATGACCGCCGCGGTGAAGGCCCACATCGGCGGCGAACCGCAGACGTATGTGTCGCCCATCTCGATGCAGGGTGCCCACGTGACCGCGTCATGCGCTTCGTAACCACCCGTGGCGGTGGCCGGCCGCTGACCTTCACCGAGGCGCTGCTCGAGGGGCTGGCGCCGGACGGCGGCCTCTACGTCCCGGAGACAATCGAACCGTGGACGGCCGACGAGATCGCGCGGTTGCCGAACCGGACGTTGACCGAGATCGGCTATCGCGCGCTGCGACCCTACACGAAGGGCGAGCTGGACGCGACGCTGTTCGAAGCGCTGGTCGTCGACGCCCTCAACTTCCCGGTGCCGCTGATCGAAGTGGAGCCGGGCATCTTCTCCCTCGAACTGTTCCACGGCCCGACGCTGGCGTTCAAGGACGTCGGGGCCCGCATGATGGCGCGACTGATGGCGTCGCTCGACCGCGGCGACCGCGATCTCACGGTGCTGGCGGCCACCTCGGGCGACACGGGAAGTGCCGTGGCTCACGCATTCCACGGCGTGCCGCATACCCGCGTCATTGTCCTCTACCCCGACGGCCGGGTGAGTCCGACGCAGGAAGCGCAGTTGACGATGTTCAACGGCGAGTCCGGCAACGTCCGGGCGTACGCGGTGGCGGGCAGCTTCGATGATTGTCATCGCCTGACGCGCGAGGCGTTCGGCGACGACGCGCTGAGCTCGGCGGCCCGCCTGACGTCGGCGAACTCGGTGAACGTCGGCCGGCTGTTGCCGCAGATGGTCTACTACTTCCACGCCGTGGCGCAACTCGGGGCACCGGCCGGCGAACTCCTCATCTGCACGCCGAGCGGCAATTTCGGCAACCTGACCGCCGGCCTGATGGCCAGGCGGGCCGGACTGCCGGTGTCGCGTTTCGTCGCGGCGACCAACGCCAACGACGTGGTGCCGGAGTACCTCGAGCGCGGCGTGTTCACGCCGCGAGCGTCGGTCGCGACGATTGCCAACGCGATGGACGTCGGCCATCCCAGCAACTTCGAGCGGATGCTGTGGCTCTACGGGAACGACCTTCAGGCGATGCGGCGCGACATCGTCGGCAACCGCCACGGCGATGCCGCCGTGAAGGCGACGATCCGCCGCGTCTTCGACGAGTGCGGTTACCTGATGGATCCGCACAGCGCGATCGCCTACCTGGGGCTGAAGCAGACGCTGACCGGACGGCAGCGCGGCATCTTCCTGTCCACCGCGCATCCCGCGAAGTTCCGCGAAATCGTCGAGCCGGTGATCGGCACGACGATCGAGACGCCGGCCCCGCTCGCGGAGGCGCTGGCGCGTCCCCGCCACATCCTGCGCATCCCGGCGACGCTCGACGCGCTGGCCGTCCTGCTGCATGTCTGACGGCGGTCCCTACCGCTACCGCCAGGAGGTGCTCGACGCCGTCTGGCGTCACGGGATCATCCCGACCACACGGACGCCGCCGGAGCTGGCGCGCGGCTTCGTGCGCGAACTCTACAAGTACGAGATCCGTCGGCTGCGGGACCGCTACCTGAGGCGGGAATTCGCCAAGCGCGACTATTCGGCCCGCGTCGACGCGCTGCGTCGCCGCTATGGCGTCCTGGCGCTCGTGCCGCAGCGGTGGCTGGTTGAACCCTGACGTGGAGCCCGGACGGTCCGATGGACCGGCGCACGCGCCGTCCGGTTACAGACCAAGCTCGCGCTTGATCGTGCCGACAATCGCGGTGACCTCCTGCCCGCCATCGACCGCCAGCGCCTCGTCGGCCGGATCCTCGAACTCGAGCAGCTTGGCGTGCAGGTCGGTTGACGGCGGGCCGTGCCGCTGACGCTCGAGCCGGCCTTCGAGAACCTGACGGTGGGTACGCAGATAGACGAATCGCAGCCTCAGGTCGCCGCGCACGATCGCCCGAGCCCGGGCGGTCGGCGCGGCACAGGCGACCACGAGATGCTCGCGGCGGTCGACGGCGCGCGCCGCGGCGTGGTGCACCTCGACGCCGGCGTCGCTGTCGACGAACGGCCAGCCGAGGTCTTGCGACAGCGCCCGGCCAACGGTGGATTTGCCGGCGCCGGGCGGGCCCATGACGATGATCACCATCGACTACAATTGTCGCCCAAACCGTGGTGCCGCCTACGTCGAACCCTGAAGACGCGCATCATCTGGCGCCGATCGTCTACGACGAACTGCGGCGCCTGGCGCGCGCGTACATCCGGCGCGAGCGGCCGGGCCAGACACTTGACGCCACCGCCCTCGTCCACGAGGCATTCCTCCGGCTCGCCAATGCCGGCACGCCATGGAGCGACCGACGCCATTTCCTTGGCATTGCCGCGCGGTCGATGCGGCAGATCCTGGTCGAACGGGCGCGGGCACGCGGTGCGCAGAAGCGCTGGGCCGACCTCGACCGGGTGTCGATGACCGCCGCGCTGGCGAAGGCTCAGGCCACCGATGCCTCGCTTCCGGCACTCGATGATGCGCTGGCCCGCCTCGAGCAGATCGACCCCGAACAGGCGCGCATCGTCGAGCTGCGCTACTTCATCGGTCTCGGCGTCGAGGAAAGCGCCGACGTCCTCGGCATTTCGCCGGCGACGTTGAAGCGTCGCTGGGCGCTGGCCCGAGCCTGGCTGTTCCGGGAGCTCGCCGGAGAGGCGCCGTGACGCCCGACCAGCAACGGCGGGCCCGCGACCTGTTCGAGGAGGCGGTTGACGAGCCGATTGCAGACCTCGAGGGCTGGCTCGGCGAGCGCTGCGACGATGGGGAGGTGCGGCGCGAAGTGGCGTCGCTGCTGCTTCATCATTCCCGGGCTGGCGAGTTCCTGACGCGTCCGGCCGGCGACATCGCCGAGCTGTTGGACGATTCCGAGCGCCTCGAGCCGGGTCAGCAGCTCGGGCCCTATCGCATCGAGCGGGAAGCCGGCCGCGGCGGGATGGGGCGCGTGTATCGGGCGACCGACACCCGCCTGAATCGCCCCGTCGCGATCAAGGCGCTGCCGGCCGAACTGGCAACCGACGCGTCGCAGCGGGAGCGGCTGCGGCGCGAGGCACGCGCGGCGGCGCGGCTGTCGCACCCGGGCATCTGTACGGTCTATGCGCTGGAAGAGCTCGACGGCGAGCTCTACATCGTCAGCGAGTTCATCGAGGGACGGACCCTGCACGAGGAGATTGCCGGTGAACACCGACCGACGGCGGCGCGGTTGCGCGACACCGCGCACCAGCTTGCGTCGGCGCTGGCGAGTGCCCACGAGGCCGGCATCACCCATCGCGACCTGAAGCCGGACAACGTCATGCGAACCAGCGACGGCCGCATCAAGATCCTCGATTTCGGCCTGGCGCGGCTGTCGCAGCCGACGGTCGGCGTGGTGGCGCCGCTGGTGACACAGGCCGGTGCCGTGCTCGGCACGCCGGCATACATGGCGCCCGAACAGCTGAACGGCCAACCGGCGGATCCGCGGACGGACGTATTCGCCTTTGGCGTGCTGATGTACGAGTACGCGACCGGTCGGCATCCGTTCGAGGCGGCGACACCGCTCGCGCGGGCCGGTCGGGTGCTCGAGGCGACGCCGGAGCCGCTCGGGCGCCTGCGTCCCGATGTGCCGGGCGACCTGATTGCCGTCGTCGAGCGGTGTCTGGCCAAGGCGCCGGGCGACCGATTCGGATCGGCCGGCGACCTGCTGCGCGCGCTGCCCGCCGCTGCCGATTCCGGCAGCCGGCCGTTGCCGTTGATGACGCCGCCGGCGCCACTGGTCGCGGCTGGCACCGCCTGGTGGCGGTTTCATCAGGTGGTCGCGATCGCGCTCTATCTGACGGCGGTGATTCTCGCCTGGTTCGTGAAGGAGTGGCTGCCCGGTCCAACCGCGACCGTGTTCATCGCGCTGGGGATTCTCGGCACGATCGTCGGGATGCTGCGGGGGCATCTGGTGTTCACCGAACGGACCCACGGGGTGGGGCTCCACGCGGAACGCCGGCGCCTCGACCCGATCACGCTGGTCATCGACCTGCTGATGGCTCTGCTGCTGGCCGGCGACGGTCTCGCGCTGGTGAACGCCTCGCGCGAGGTGGCCGGGGTCCTCACGATTGCGCTCGCCGTCGGCATTGCGGTGACGCGGCTGGTTCTCGAGCCGGGTACGGCGCGGGCGGCGTTCGGCGACGGATGACCGCAGCCGGCCCTGCCGGTTGGCGCCACGGATGACGTACGCCATGATTCCGGATTGCAGCAGGATGACGAGCTGAGGACGGCGGGTGCTGAGCATGCGTGCCATTGAGATCCGACACCCGGGCGGCCCGGATGTCTTGACCGTCGCAGAACGGCCGATGCCGAGGGTCGGCCCCGGCGACGTCCTGATTCGGGTGCAGGCGGCCGGCGTCAATCGCCCGGACGTGATGCAGCGCCTCGGGCACTACCCGCCGCCTCCCGGCGCGTCGGATATTCCCGGGCTGGAAGTGGCCGGCGTGATCGCCGAGGTCGCGACAGGGGTCACGGCGTGGCGAACCGGCGATCGCGTGTGCGCGCTCGTGGCCGGCGGCGGCTATGCCGAGTACTGCGTGGCGCCGGCCGGACAGTGCCTTCCGATTCCAACCGGCCTCGATGCGGTTGCCGCCGCGGCATTGCCGGAAGCGGTGTTCACGGTGTGGACGAACGTGTTCGAACGCGGTCGCCTGGCCGCCGGGGAATCCCTTCTGGTGCACGGCGGCAGCAGCGGCATCGGCACGACGGCCATCCAGCTGGCGCGTGCCTGGGGTGCGCGCGTGTTCGCAACGGCCGGGTCGGCCGACAAGTGCCGCGCTTGTGTCTCGCTCGGTGCCGAGCTGGCCGTCAACTATCGCGACAGCGACTTCGTGGCGGCGGTCAGAGAGGCGACGGCGGGGCGCGGCGTCGATGTCATCCTCGACATGGTCGGCGGCGGCTACCTGCCGCGCAACCTCGACGCGCTGGCGACCGACGGACGGCTCGTCCAGATCGCCATGCTGAAGGGCGCCAGCGCCACCATCGACCTGCTGCCCATCCTCCAGCGCCGCTTGACCCTGACCGGCTCCACCCTGCGCGCCCGCAGCATCGGCGAGAAGGCAGCGCTGGCGCGCGCCGTCCGCCAGCATGTGTGGCCGATGCTCGAATCGGGCGCGGTCGCGCCGGTCGTCTACGCGACCTACCGGCTCGCCGATGCGGCCACGGCCCACCGTGTGATGGAGGCGGGAGCGCACATCGGAAAACTCGTCCTTCTTGTACAATCGTAGCCCTATGCGATTCACTGCTTTCTGCTCGGCGCTGGTCGTGGCGTTCACGGCTCTGGCCACCGTGGCGTGCGGCGGCAGCGATGCGGCTCCCACGCAGGCCTTCGACGTCCAGTCGCTGCAGATGACGGACGCCGTCATCGGTTCCGGTGCGCAGGCCACCGCCGGCCGCACACTGAACGTGCACTACACCGGCTGGCTGTACAATCCGTCGGCGGCTGGCAACAAGGGCACCCAGTTCGACAGCTCGCGGGCCCGCAACCAGACGTTCGCGTTCGTGCTCGGCGCCGGCCAGGTCATCCGTGGGTGGGACCAGGGCGTGCTCGGCATGCGCGTCGGCGGCACGCGGACGCTCGTCATCCCGTCGTCGCTCGGCTACGGCTCGCAGGGGTCCGGCGCCACGATTCCGCCGAACTCGGCGCTCGTCTTCGAGGTCGAACTCGTCAGCGTCCAGTAGCGTCCAGTAGCGGCACGAGTTCGCGGCGTCCACATGGAATATGTCCGCCTGGGCAAGTCCGGCCTGAAGGTGTCGCGCCTGTGTCTCGGCGCGATGACCTACGGGTCTTCCGAGTGGCGCCCCTGGGTGCTGAACGAGGCCGAGAGTCGGCCGTTCATCACCCGCGCCGTCGAGCTCGGGATCAACTTCTTCGACACCGCGGACATGTACTCCCGCGGCGCCAGTGAAGAAGTGCTGGGCCGCGCGCTGAAGGACCTCGGTGCACGGGACCGGTTCGTGATCGCGACCAAGGCGTTCTATTCGATCACCGACGGTCCGAACACCGGCGGGCTGTCGCGCAAGCACCTCTTCGCTGCGATCGACGCGTCGTTGAAGCGGCTGGGCACCGACTACGTCGATCTCTACCAGATCCATCGCTTCGATCCCGATACCCCGATCACCGAGACGCTCGAAGCGCTCCATGACATCGTCCGTGCCGGCAAGGCGCGCTACATTGGCGCGTCGAGCATGCTGTCGTGGCAGTTCGCGAAGATGCTGTACGTGGCCGACCGTCACGGGTGGACCCGTTTCGTGTCGATGCAGAACCACTACAACCTCGTGTATCGGGAAGAAGAGCGCGAGATGCTGCCGCTCTGCCGTGAAGAGGGGATCGGCCTGATCCCCTGGAGTCCGCTGGCGCGCGGCTTCCTCGCCGGCAACCGTCGCGGCGACGACCGGGGCGAGACGTCGAGGGCGCGGACGGACGGCTTCGCGCACGAGCTGTACTACCGCGAGTCCGACTTCGACGTGGCCGACCGCGTGGTCGAGGTCGCGAGCCGCCACGCTGTGAAGCCAACGCAGGTGGCCCTCGCCTGGCTGCTGTCACGTCCCGGACTGACGGCGCCGATCGTCGGGGCATCGAAGCTGCCGCATCTCGACGACGCGGTCGCCGCGCTCGAGGTCACTCTGTCGTCCGACGACCTCGCCTACCTCGAGGCGCCGTACCGGCCGCATCCGGTGCTCGGGTTCGACCCCACCCCGTCGCGATGAGCAAGTCGCTCGTCGCCCTGCAGCATCGCAACTTTCGCCTCATCTGGATCGGTCTGCTCGCCTCGTTCACCGGCTCGTTCATGCAGAACGCCGGACTGCTGTGGCACGTTTCGCTGCTTGTGCCGCCGGGACGGCGCGGCCTGGCGCTCGGGCTGGTCGGGCTGGCGAAGATCGTCCCGGTCGTCGTCTTCTCCATCGTCGCCGGCGTGCTCGCCGACGCCTGGGACCGCCGCAAGCTGATGGTGGTCACGCAGGCGCTGTCGGCGCTCGTCGCCGCCGGCCTGGCGGCGCTGACCTTCATGGGCGTCGCGGCGGTCTGGCCGATTTACCTGCTGGCGGCGGCCGGCGCCGCCGTCGGCGCCTTCGATCTGCCCGCCCGGCAGGCGCTCGTGCCGACGCTCGTCCCGCGCGAGCATCTGCCGAACGCCATCAGCCTGAATTCCATCCTGTTGCAGACGGCGTCGATCGCCGGACCGGCGGCGGCCGGCCTCGTCATCGCCGCATGGGGCGTCGGCTGGGTCTACGTCGCCAACGCAATTTCGTTTGGCGCCGTCATCGTCTCGGTGTCCATGATGCGCGACGTGCCGGCGCGGGCTGGCACCCCGGCACAGGCGGGCAGCGTCTCGTGGTCGGCGGCGGCCGAGGGGCTGCGCTTCGTCTTCAGGCAGCCGCTGATGCGGTCGACGATGCTGCTGGATTTCTTCGCGACGTTCTTCGCGTCCGCGACCGCGTTGTTGCCGATCTTCGCCCAGGACATCCTGCACGTCGGCGCGCGCGGCTACGGCTGGCTGTTTGCGGCGCCGGCGGTCGGCTCGCTGCTGACCAGCGCGGCGATGGTGCCGCTCATCGAGTCGATCGAGCGGCGTGGCGCGCTGCTGTTGTGGGCGGTCGTCGGGCACGGCCTGTTCACCGTCGTGTTCGGGTTCTCCCGTTCGTTCTGGCTGACGTTCTCCTGCCTGGCGGTCATCGGCGCGACCGATACCGTCAGCACCATCCTTCGCAATGTCGTCCGTCAGCTGGAGACGCCGGATCACCTGCGTGGCCGGATGACCGGCGTCAACATGGTGTTCTTCCAGGGCGGCCCGCAACTCGGCGAACTGGAGGCCGGCGCCGTGGCGAACTGGTGGGGAGCGCCGTTCTCGGTGGTCAGCGGTGGCATCGGCTGCCTGCTGGCGACCGGCTGGATCGCCTGGTCGACACCGATGATCCGTCGCTATCGCCGCACCGGGCAGCCCCCGGTGCCGACGCCCGGGGTGACAACCTGACGGCCGGAACCACCGCCCGTGTCGGGCTCATCTCTGACACCCACGGATTGCTGCGGCCGTCGGTCGCGGCGGCCTTCGCGGGGGTCGATCTCATCGTCCACGGCGGCGACGTCGGTCGGATGGGCGTGCTCGATGTGTTGGCGCAGATGGCGCGCGTCGTCGCGGTATTCGGCAACGTCGACGATCCGCGCGACCCCAGGCTGGCGCCGGCGCGGACGATCGCGGTCGGCGGGCTGACGCTGCGGGTCAGTCACGGGCACGAACTGGGAAGCCCGACGCCGGCACGGCTGGCCGATGCCTACGCGGCCGACGGCACGGTGGACATCCTGGTGTTCGGCCACACCCACCGGTCGGTGGTGACGATCGAGCGTCGCGCCGGGCGCGACATCCTCGTGGTGAATCCCGGCGCCGCCGGGCCGCGGCGCTTCAGCCTGCCGTGCACTGTCGCCGTCCTCACCGTCATCGATCGGGTGGCCGATGTCCGCCTGGTCGCCATCGACTGATCGGGTTGGGCGGCGCGAAACAGATCGGCTAAGGTGTGGTGATGACACCTGAACGTCCGCCGTTCGGACATCGTCGCGTCGTCCTCGTCGCGCTGTTCGTCCTGTTGCTCCTGCCGATGCGAAGCGCCGGCCGCCTGCACGCCCAGACGACGCTGCATCCGACCGCGCGGCTGCTGCAGGAACTCATCCGGATCGACAACAGCAATCCACCGGGTCACGAGGAGAAGATCGCGGAATTGCTGGCGCCGCGATTCAAGGCCCTGGGCTTCGAGATCGACGTGATCCCGACGCCGGTGGCGGGCAAGACGCACTTCATCGCCCGTCTGCGCGGCGACGGCAGCCGCCGGCCGGTGCTGCTGGCGGCGCATGGCGACACCGTCGGTGTCGAACGCGAGAAATGGTCCGTCGACCCGTTCGGCGGCGTCATCGAAGAGGATCGGGTCATCGGCCGCGGCGCCATCGACTTCAAGGGCGGCATTGCCGTCTTCGCCCGGGCGGTGATGATGCTGGCCGAGACCAAGGTGCCGTTGTCGCGCGACGTCATCTTCCTCGTCGAAGCCGACGAAGAGGCCGCGTCCTACAACACGTCGTGGCTGGCTCGCGACCACTGGTCCAAGATCGACTGTGAGTTCGCGCTGAACGAGGGCGGTTGGATCATCAAGGGTGACGACGGCGCGGTGAAGTACGTCAGCATCTCTACCGCCGACAAGGCATCGGTCGGCGCCATCGTCACCGCGAAGGGGACGTCGACGCACTCCTCCATGCCGCGGGCCGACAATGCCATCTTCGCCCTGGCGAAGGCGCTGGCGAAGCTGGCGGCCTACGAGACGCCGATCAACCTGATGCCGATCTCGCGCCAGTTCTTCGCGACACTGGCGAAGACCAGCGCGCCGCCGCTGTCAGAGGCGTTTCGGACGATCGCCTCGGGCACCGCGGGACGCACCGCCCTCGACCGCGCCGATCGGCTCGTCAGCCGCGACCCGCTGCTGCATGCGATCATGCGGAACACTCTCGCACCGGTGCTCGTCAACGGCGGCTTCCGCAGCAACGTCATCCCGGGTTCGGCCGAGGCGACCATCAACCTGCGGCTCATCCCCGGTACCGACGCCAACGCCGTCATCGCCGACCTGCAGCGCACAATCGACGATCCGGCCGTCACGGTCCGGACGGTGAATCCGATCACCGCCCCGGTCGGCCTGCCACCGTCCCGCGAGGATACCGACCTGTTCCGGTCGCTGGTCCGGCAGGCCAAACGGACGTTTCCAAACGCCGAAGTGACGCCGTACCTGTTTCAGGCGGGTACGGACGCCGGCGCGTGGCGCAGCCGCGGCATCCCGGTCTACGGCATCTACCCCTACCCGATCACCGCCGATGAACTGACCCGGATGCATGGGAACGACGAGCAGGTGTCGGTGGCATCGCTCGCTCAGGGAACCGAGATGATCTACAACACACTCGTCGAGGTGGCGGGGATCAAGGGTTCAGGGAACTGACGGTCGAAGGTTCGGGAGCTGACGGTCAAGGGTTCGGGAGCTGACGCCGACAGGTTCAAGGGAACTGACGGTGACAGGTTCGGGGACTGACGGTCAAGGGTTCGGAGCTGACGCCGACAGGTTCAAGGAACTGACGGTGACAGGTTCGGGGACTGACGGTCAAAGGTTCGGGAACTGACGCCGACAGGTTCAAGGGAACTGACGGGTGACAGGTTCGGGGACTGACGGTCAAGGGTTCGGGAGCTGACGCCGACAGGTTCAAGGGAACTGACGGTGACAGGTTCGGGGACTGACGGTGACAGGTTCGCGTGGGGCTCCCGCGGTACACACGCTCGAGCGGTGTCGGCTGGATACTATCGGTCCATCCTCTTCCACGTGTCGGCAGCCACACTCGCTCTTGGCGAGTAGAGGTATCGAATGAGGCCGTCCATGGCGCCGCACGTGCGACGGCACAGGACGCGAACATCGCCCAGCTCCACCTCGGTCCAGTGCCGTCGCACGACGCCCTCCGTCAGGTGATCCTGCAGCTCGAACAACGAGCCTCGCGCCATCAGCAGGAAGCGGGCGAACTCGCGGGGACGGACGCGCCCGTAGCCCTCTGCGATGTTTCGGCTGACGCTGCTTGCAGCGTCTTCGAGTTGGCCGACGAACCTCAAATCCCGTTTCACGGAGGGTCGCACCGCGAATTCGTGCACGCATCGGCGCAGGTCGTCGGCCAGCTGCCAGACAAGGAGACGCTCTACGGAAGCCACACGCCGACGTCTGGCACGTCTGGTGCCAACGCCGCCGCGCCAGTCGACGCACGGATGGCCCCGACACCTCGCGCTGAAGCCGACCGTCGCGTGTACTTGTTTCCCAGGCGGGAA
>CADEDC010000035.1 GCA_902825985.1 uncultured Acidobacteriota bacterium
GGCCGGGTGGGCCGGGTAGGCCGGGTAGGCCGGGTAGGCCGGGTAGGCCGGGTAGGCCGGGTAGGCCGGGTGGGCCGGGTGGGCCGGGTGGGACTGCTAGGCCACCCGGCCGACCCGGCTCAGAACTGCAACCGGAAACCGAGCTGCATCATGCGCGGCTGGTATTCGACCGACACGTTCTGCACCGAACGGCCGTAGGCGGCGCTCGATTCCTGCGTCACGTACGATCCGAAGTTCTTGTGGTTGAAGATATTGAACACTTCGACCAGCCCATCGATCCGGGCCTTCCCCCACAGATTGAAGTGCCGCAGCAGGCGGATGTCGCCGCGATGCAGCACCTCGCCGACGAGGTTGTTGCGCGGGACGATGGTACCGTCCGGGCGGACACGCGGCGATGACTGCGCCGAGAGGCGGAGATCGGGACCGTACGAGGTGCCGAAGCGGGCGCCCGAGCCGAAGAAGTACAGTCCGCTCACCTGGAAGTCGTACGGCAGCTGCCAGATGGCATTGAAGACCGCGCGGTGGCGCTGGTCGCCGACGGCGTACCCGTACTGACCCCCGTACTCCGGCAGGACGGGCACCGGTACGTCACACACCCCAGGCGAGCTCATGAGATAACGGCAGCCCGGCAGCAGGCGGACCGGATCGTTGTCTTTGAATGCCGAAAGCGTGTAGGTGGCGGACGCCTGCCAGTTGTGCGAGAAGCGCTTGGTCAGGCCGGTCTCGAGCGCATGGTAGTTCGAGATCCCGTCGGCGAAGCGCATGCTGACCGCACCCCAGATCGGATAGGGGCGGGTGCTGATGTCGGTGAACGGCCGGTTGAGACCGGTGGCCGGATCGTAGGTGAGGTTGATCTGCCGGCTGTTCTCGCGATTCCGCTCGCCGGTCCAGACGTAGTCGGCCTGGAAGGCGAGGTCGTCGGTCAGCTGCCGCTGCAGCCCCACCGAGCCCTGGTAGCTGTACGGCGTCCGCACGTTCGGCGCCGTAATCGTGCCTTGCGCGATCTCACGTCGGTACGGCGAGCCGGCGGCGATGATCGTGTCGTAGGTCGGCGTCAGCCCGTTGTAGGGATTGCGCAGGAAGTCGGCGCGGCCGGTTGGGTTGACCGCTTCCGGGACGGCGGCGATCTGGTTGATGATCGTGTGCTGACGCCACTGGTCGGTGAGGCCGGCGTAGTACTTGCCCCAGCCGCCGCGGATGACCGTGCGATCGGTCAGCGCGAAGGCGAACCCGGTGCGCAGGGCGAAGTTGTTCAAGTCGTGTCCTTCGGCGGTCGGCCGGAACGGCGGTACCACCAGGTCCTCGGCCAGCGAGCCGATCATCGCGTCGTAGCGCAGCCCGAGGTTGAGTGTGAGCTTGCTGTTGACCGCCCAGTTGTCCTGCAACCAGGTGCCGTAGTTGGTCTGGTCGTTCTTGAAGAAGAAGGAGCCGTATCCCTTCCGGTAGTTCAGCGTGAAGGGGGACAGGGCATCGAGGTTCCACGTGCTCGGGTCATTCCACACCGGGAACCACGCCTGCAGCTGCGCCGTGGTGGGCCGGCCGATGACGGCGTCGATCTGGCCGTCGCGGAACATGCTCCAGATCACGTCGGTGTGCAGGTTGAGGAACTCGCCCCCCATCTTCAGCTCGTGGCGGCCCCAGCGCTGAACGATGAGCATGAAGTCATTGCGGATGTGCGGCGTGTTCTGCCACAGGCGGAGCGGCATATAGCTGGTCTGGCCGATGGCGTAACCGGCGAGGGCGATTTGCGGCGTCCCGGGCACGATGCCGCCCTGGTCGGAGCCGATGTGGGACCAGCCGATCTTCAGCTCGTTGAACGCCCGCGACCCGATCGTCTGCGTCAGGGAGACGAACGCGTTGCCGCTCTCGCGATTCAGGTACGAGCAGCGCGACGGGTGCAGCGTCGCGCCGCCACAGAAGGTCGGGTCATACGGCAGCTTGCCGCGCCAGCCGTTCGCCCGTCCCATCAGGTGCATGGTCGGGCTCAGCTGCACGTCGACGCGGCTGCCGGCCATGTTCTGCGTGTTGGTGCCGACCAGCGGCTCGATGTTGAACCCCGGGTACGGACTGGTGAAGGTGAACGACTGCGGGTTGCGCTCGCCTTCGGAGTAGCCAAAGAAGTGCGCCTTGTTCAACGCCAGCGGGCCGCCGAACGTCGTGCTCACCTGCTGGTTCGAGTATGGCAGCACGCGATCGACGATGAAGTCCTTGGCATTGAAGCGGTCGGAGCGGAAGTAGCCGGACAGCGTGCCGGCAAACTGGTTGGTGCCCGATTTGGTGACGGCGTTCACCTGGGCGCCGCTCGATCGCCCCTGGGTGGCGTCGAAGCGGCTGGTGACGAACTGGAACTCCGCCATCGCATCGCGCGAGAAGCGCGGCTGGCCGTAGCCGGTCTGGGCGATCAACTGCGTGACCTGCTGACCATCGAGGTTGATCTGGAACGAGCCGGCCGAGGTGGCCAGCGTCGGCGAGTCGCCGACGGTGTTGGTCCGCGCGCCCGGCGTCAGCATGGTCAGCTGCATCCAGTTGCGGCCGTTCACCGGCAGTTCCTGCACCTGGCGCGTATCGACGTTGCCCCCGAGTTTCGACTGGGTGACGCTGACGAGCGGCGCGGCACCCGTGACGGTGATCGATTCCTCGACGCTCGCGAGCTGGAGACGGAAGTTGACGACGCTGCGCTGGCCGACCAGCAGTTCGACGTTCTCCTGCGTGACCGAGCGAAAGCCGGTGAGGTCGGCGGTGATACGGTACTGCCCGGTGCGCAGTCCGGCGATGGTGTACTGGCCGGAGGCGTCGGTCACGCCGAGAAAGGTGTTGCCGGTCTGCACGTGCCGAGCGGTGACGGTGACGCCTGGAAGGCGCGCCTCGGTCGTGTCCGCCACCGTGCCGGTCAACGTGGTGTCCTGCGCGTGCACTCGCGCGGTGATGCCGGCGAGGCCGAGCACGAGCACCGCGACCCGCACGACGGTGAGCCATTGCTGCATGTAGAGTCCCCCTGGAAGTCACGCGAGCGTGGGCCGTGTCCGGCTCGCACACGTTCGCGGGTGCGGGTCGGCTCACGGCGCGGTCCCGCGGCGAGGCGGGACGCTAGCACGAAGCCTCAGCGCCGTGCCTGCCATCGACGCGGCGGTCAGGGATGACTCGTGGTCAGGGATGCCCCGTCGGTCGCCTCACTCCTTCGCGCCGGCGGCGCGCAGCGCGTCCTCGACCGGACTGCTCGCCGGTGTGGCGGGCGCCGCCGCGCCCGTCCCGAAGGTATCGATGACGGGCGGTCGCCGGCGTGCGATCGCGATGGTCAGCGCTGTCTGGCCGCGGCGATTCTTGGCGTCGATCGCGGCCCCGCGCGCCGCCAGCAGTGGCACGACGGCCGCCTGTCCACGTGCTGCCGCGACGTGAAGAGCCGTGTCGCCGACGCGGTTCGCCGCGTTGACGTCGGCGCCGAGATCGAGGGCCAGCAGCGCCGTCGCCGGCGTCAGGGTGGCTTCGACGAGGGTGGCCGCCGCAATCTGTGCGTCGGTCTGAAACCGGTCACGCCGATCACCCTGGCCCTGGCCGGCCTGCAGTGCCGCCATGAGCGGCGTGGTTCCGTCGGTCAGCGGCAGCCGCGTATCGGCGCCCGCGGCCGCCAGGGCCTTCATGATGTCGTGTTCGGCGAACTTGGCGGCCAGCCAGTACGGAGTGGCGCCGAGCCACGCGGAACTCAGCGCGTAGTCCACGCCATACTTGCGGACCGGCGTGCCGGCCGTGAGCCGCGCGTTCGGACTGGCGCCGCGTGCCAGCAGCGTCTGCACGAGCGCGAGGTCGCCGCGCAGCACGGCCGCGTGCAGCGGTGCATAGCCGGCCCCGGCGGCGTTCACGTCGGCGCCCCGCGCGACGAGCAGTGCCGCGGCGGCGCGATGGCCGCTGTGCGCCGCGACGACGAGCGCGCTGGCACCCGACGCGTCCGTGTCGTTCACGTCGGCGCCCGCTGCCATCAGCACGGTTGCCGTGGCGGTGTCGCCCTGTTGGGCGGCGAAGAGGAGCGGCGTGAAACCACCCTGCTTCGTATTGACGATGATGCCGTCCGGGTTGGCGGGCGGTGCGGTGACGTAGCGGTAGCCGTTGTAGACCAGTGCGGTACTGGCGGCAGTCCGCGCCCCGACGCTCGCCCCGAGTTCCACCAGCGTCTGAACGACGTCGGCGTGGCCGGCGGCGGCCGCCCACATCAGCGCGGTCTGGCCGCTGCGGGGCTCGCCGCGGTCGACGCTCGCGCCTCGCGCGAGCAGGGCCTTCACGCCGTCGAGGTTGCCGGCGCGCGCACACCACATCAGCGCCGTGTCGCCGGATTCCGGCACGAGATCCGGATTGGCGCCGGCGGTGAGCAGCCGCTGCACGGTTTCCGCGGCGGTGTTGCCCTGACAGGCCAGCCACAGCGGTGTGACGCCGGCATCGGTCGTCGCGTTGACCTTCGCGCCGGCTCTGAGCAATGCCGCGACCGCGCGACGATCGTCACGATGGACGGCCCAGTGCAGGGCCGTCGTGCCGTCGGGCAGGGCGGCGCCGACGTCCAGCCGTTGCAGCAGCAGCGCCCGCACTTGCGCCTCATCCTGCCGCTTCAGGGCTTCGATGAGGCGCAGGTCTGGCTCAGCGGCAGCCGCCCGGCCGCCGAACAGCCCGGCCGCCACCACGACAGCGGCGGCGAGCCGGCCGACTGACACGACGTGCATGCGGTTGCCGACAGGGCCGGAGCGAGTCGCAGGATTCACGACGGTCCTCCTCGGATTCGGGCGCACCGACACGATCGACGCAGGATGGCGGATCGCCGATACGCGGGAAATGATAGAGGAAAGCGGTGACGGCTGCTAGAATCCCGTGCGGATGAAGGCGTCGCGCTGGGTCCTGGCGGGTTGCGGCGGAGTCGCGCTGTCGCTGGCAGCCGGCTTGGCACCGATCTCATCGACTCCCGTGCTTGCGACCGGCGCGGCGGTCGCCGTACGTGCCGCCGTCACCCCGCAGTCCGCCGCCCCCGCCGCCCCGTCGGCTCCGCCGTCCGCTGCCGTCGTCCGTCCGGCGCCGCCGGCGGATGGAGCGCTCATCGCCAGGTACTGCGTCACGTGCCACAACGAGCGTCTGAAGACCGCCGGTCTCGTGCTGGATCCCGTCGCCGCCGCGGACCCGGGGCGTCAGGCGCCGGTGTGGGAGCGTGTCGTTCGCAAGCTGCGCACGGGCGCCATGCCGCCAGCCGGCAGCCCGCGCCCGTCGCCTGACACGGTTGCTGCGTTTGCGGCGCGGGTCGAGGGATTGCTGGATCGCGCGGCCGCCGCGCGTCCGGATCCGGGTCGCCCGGCCGTCCATCGCCTCAATCGCGCCGAGTACGCCAACGCGGTGCGCGACCTGCTGGCCGTCGAGATCGACGCGCGCGCCGTGTTGCCGGCCGACGACGCGGATGAACAGGGCTTCGACAACATCGCCGATGTGCTGTCGGTGTCGCCGGCGCTGCTCGATCGCTACATGGCGGCGGCCCGCAAGGTCAGTCGCCAGGCCCTCGGACGTCCGGCCGCCGGCGCGACGACGCAGACCTACGACGTGCCGCGGCTGCTCGTGCAGGACGGTCGGATGAGCGACGACCTGCCGTTCGGGTCGCGCGGCGGCGTCGCCGTGCGCCACACGTTCCCCGTCGATGGCGAGTACTCGATCAAGATCAAGCTCCAGACCAACCTCTACGACTACATCCGCGGCTTGGGCCGCCGGCACCAGCTCGAGGTGCGGATCGACGGCGCCCGCGTGGCGCGATTCACGGTGGGCGGCGAAGACAAGGGCACGCCGGCGCCCGCCAGCTTCGCCGGCGCGATTTTCGGCAGTCCGGAGTGGGAGAAGTACGCGCACGATGCCGACGCCGCACTCGAGGCGCGGTTCGCGGCGAAAGCCGGTACGCGCTCGGTCGGCGTGGCGTTCGTCGGTGAGCCGAGTCTGGCTCGTGAGGGGGTGCTGCAGCCGCGGCAGGTGTCGTACCCGCTGGCGATCGACGAGATGCAGGACGGCGACCCGGGGGTCGAGCGTGTCACGCTCGGCGGGCCGTTTACGTCGACCGGATCCGGCGACACGCCGAGCCGCCGTCGCGTGCTCTCGTGCACGCCGGCGAGCGCCATGGCCGAGCGGGAGTGTGCGCGGACGATTGTCGCGGCTCTGGCACGCCGCGCGTTCCGCCGGCCGGTGGTCGACGCGGACGTCGAGGGCCTGCTGGCGTTTTTCGAGCGCGGCCGGCGCGACGGCGGGTTCGAAGCCGGCATCCAGCTCGTGCTCGAGCGGCTGCTCGTCGATCCGGAGTTCCTCTTCCGCATCGAGCGCGATCCGGCGGCCACCGCTCCGGGCGGCGCCTACCCGATCAGCGATCTCGAACTGGCCGCGCGCCTGTCGTTCTTCCTGTGGAGCAGCATCCCCGACGACGAGCTGCTCGGCGTCGCCACGCAGGGACGCCTGCGGCAGCCTGGCGTGCTCGACCGCCAACTGCGCCGGCTGCTGGCCGATGCCCGGTCGCGCCACGCGCTCGTCGACAACTTCGCCGGTCAGTGGCTCGAACTGCGCAACGTTCGCGAGCACATGGCCGACCCGGATACGTTCGCGGACTTCGACGAGAACCTCCGCGACGCGATGCGCCGCGAGATGGAGCTGTTCCTCGACAGTCAGCTTGCCGCCGACCATCGCGTCACCGACCTGCTCGATACCGATTACACGTTCCTGAACGAGCGGCTCGCCCGGCACTACGGCGTCCCCGGCATCTACGGCGAGCGCTTTCGCCGCGTCACCTTGGCGCCCGCGCAGGCGTCGCGGCGCGGACTGCTCGGCAAGGCCGGCCTGCTGACGGTGACGTCGTATCCGAACCGGACGTCGCCGGTGTTGCGCGGCAAGTGGGTGCTGGCCAATCTCCTCGGTGCCCCGCCGCCACCGCCGCCGCCGAACGTCCCGTCGCTGCGCGATACCGATGCGAGCGGCCGTGTCGTGTCGGTGCGTGAACGTCTCGAGGAGCATCGCAGGAATCCGGTCTGCTCGACCTGCCACGCGCGGATGGACCCGATCGGGTTCGCGCTCGAGAATTTCGACGCGACCGGTCGGTGGCGCCAGACGGCCGAAGGCGGCAGCCGCATCGATGCATCGGGCGTGCTCGGCGACGGCAGCGCGTTCGAGGGACCGGACGGCCTGCGGGCCGTGCTGCTGGCGCGACGCGACCAGTTCGTCGTCACGCTGACCGAGAAGCTTCTGAGCTACGCCGTCGGTCGTCGTCTCGAGCCGGCCGATCAGCCGGCCGTGCGCGCAATCGTGCGTGCCGCCGCGCCGGACGGGTATCGCTGGTCGTCCATCGTCCGCGGCATCGTCCACAGCGTGCCGTTTCAGATGAGGAGAGCGGAACCATGATCGTCACCAGGCGGGCGCTGTCGCGGCGGGAGGTGTTGCGGGGAGTGGGCGCGACGGTCGCGTTGCCGTTCCTCGACAGCATGATCCCGGCCTTCGGTGGCTCGCGCGCGTATGCCGCCGCCACCGCCAAGCGCCTCGGCGTCGTCTACGTGCCGAACGGCATCATGATGCCGTTCTGGACGCCGAAGACCGAAGGCGCCGGCTTCGAGTTCACGCCCATCCTGAAACCGCTGGAGCCGTTCCGCGATTCCCTGCGCGTGCTCACCGGGCTGGACGGCGTGAACGGCGGCGGGCCGCATGCCGGCGCCTCGACGCGATTCCTCACAGCGGTCGCCGCCAGGCACTCCGACTCCGAGTTGTACGCCGCCGTCTCGATGGACCAGTTCGCGGCGCGCGCGCTGGGCGCCCACACGCAGTTCGCCTCGCTGGAGCTGGCACTCGAGGGGCGCGACTTCGCCGGCTCGTGTGACATCGGCTACAGCTGCGGCTACACGAACACCATCGCCTGGCGGGCCGCGTCGACGCCGCTGCCGATGGAGAACGATCCGCGGGCCGTGTTCGAACGGCTGTTCGGCGACGGCGGCACGACCGACGCCCACACGCGCGCCGCCCGCCGCGAGACGGATCGCAGCATCCTCGATTCGATCACCGAGAAGACCGCGAGCCTGCAGCGCCGCCTCGGCGCCCGCGATCGCGCCAAGCTCGGCGACTATCTCGAAGCGGTTCGCGACATCGAGCGGCGCATCCAGCGCGCCGAAGAGCAGAGCGCCACGCGCGCCGAGGTGCCGGTCGTCGAGCAGCCTGCCGGTGTGCCATCGCGGTACGACGACCATGCCAAGTTGATGTTCGACCTGCAGGTGCTGGCCTATCAAAGCGACCTGACGCGCGTCATCACGTTCATGATGGGCCGCGAGATCAGCGGACGCACCTACCCCGAGATCAACGTCTACGAAGCGCACCACCCGACGTCGCACCACCAGAACGATCCGGCGAAAATCGCGACCGTCGCGAAGATCAACACGTTCCACACGAGCCTCTTCGCCTATTTCCTCGAACGCCTGCGCGCCACGCCGGACGGCGACGGCTCGCTGCTCGATCACATGCTCGTGCTCTACGGTTCCGGCATGTCGGACAGCAATGCCCACTCGCCGTTCAGCTTGCCGATTCTCGTGGCGGGCGGTGCGGCCGGCCCGGTGCCGGGCGGGCGGCACATCAGGTACACCGGTCAGGTGCTCGCGAATCTCCACCTCAGCCTGCTGGACCGGGTTGGCGTGCCGGTGGAGAGAATCGGCGACAGCGTGGCGCCTGTGTCGATCTAGGCCCGCCCTCGAGCCGCGAGTCTAGTCGCGGGCGCTGGCGAGTGCGTCGGCCCGGGCTGGCGGGGCAGGCGGGGCCGAACCATTCTCGGGCGGTGACGGTGCATCGAGGCGTTCTGCGGCGACGCCGGCCCGCGACAGCGTCTCGGGCCACAATCCGCCGTCGGCGCCGAGCACCGTCCACTGTCCCTTGAGCTGCGGCCCTGGCCCGATGTGATAGACGACGACACCCAGCGAGCGGCCCGCCAGGTAGCTCACCGAGAGGTACTCACCGCGCACGATGCCGATGCCAACGGCCGCCCGCCGTCCGTCGCGTTCGATCCAGCGGAGGAGGTAGGTGTCACCGGCTGGCTCGATGTCCACGGTCGAGCGGTACGGCTGACCGTCGGGATTCATCCCCTCAGCCTGGTAGCGCCCCTCCAGCTTCGGGTCCGGTTTCGCGACCTGCGCCTGGGCGTGGCCGACGGCGGCCAGGGCCACGGTCGCGACGCAGGCGACCAGACGCGAGCCGAGCGGGTGTGAGGACATAGACGTCTCGAGTCTGACCGCGCGCCGCCGCGCCTATCGTTTGCGCCGTTTGATCTGTTCGAGGGAGAACTGCTTCGGGTTCCCGTTCGTCAATCCACGGGCGGTGGCTTCTTCAACCGCCTGATGGCGTCCCAGCTTATCACCCGCACCTGTGCGCCGGCGCCGCCAACGGACGGTTCTGGAAGGGCGGATCGGCCGGGTGGCCCGTGCGGCCGGGTGAGCCTGGTGAAGTGGGTGAGCCCGGGACCGAAATCGCCGTGGTTCGCGGCCGGCTCTGAGGCATACTGGCGCGCGCCACCTGCCGGACCGGACGCGGGTGGTTTCCAGGGAGGCGAGTATGAACGCGTTCGGACGATGGGTCGCAGCGGCGGGAGCGGCGGTCGGGGTGGTGGGTGCGTCGGTGCTCCACCTGCCAGATTCCGTACGGCTCCAGGTGGGCGTTTCGGCGGCCGCCGCGCAACCCGGTCAGGCGATGCCCGCGATTCGTCCGTATCGCATCAACATCCCTGACGCGACGCTCGCCGACCTCAAGACCCGTCTGGCGCGCACGCGCTGGCCCACCGAGATCCCCAACACCGGCTGGGACTACGGCAGCAATCTCGCCTACATGAAGGAACTCGTCACCTACTGGCAGACGAAATTCGACTGGCGGGCGCAGGAGAGGACGCTCAACGAGCTGCCGCAGTTCATCACCGCCATCGACGGCGTGGACATCCACTTTGTCCACGTGAAATCGAGCAACCCGAACGCCATGCCGCTGATGCTGGTGCACGGCTGGCCCGGGTCGATCGTCGAATTCACGAAGGTCATCGGCCCGCTCACCGAGCCGCAGAAGTTCGGCGGCAGCGCCAGTGATGCCTTTCATGTCGTCGCCCTCTCGTTGCCCGGCTACGGATTCTCGGGCAAGCCGCAGGAGCGCGCGTGGAGCAACAAGAAGATCGCCAGCGTCATCGCGCAGCTGATGCCGCGCCTCGGCTACACGCGCTACGCGGCGCAGGGCGGCGACTGGGGCGGCATCATCATGCGGCAGCTCGGCCTCACCGATCCGCAGCACCTGATCGGACTGCACAGCAACCTGTGCATTGCGTCGCGTCCGGCGACCGGCGATCCGTGGGAGGGTGTGCCGGCCGACGAGCGCCGGATGGTGGAGGCGGTGGCCAACCGCCTGCCGACCGAACAGGGCTACAGCAACATCCAGGGGACCAAGCCGATGACGCTCGGCTACGGCCTCGCCGATTCGCCGGTCGGTCTTGCGGCGTGGATCGTCGAGAAGTTCCGCACCTGGTCCGACTCGAACGGCAACGTCGAGTCGAAATTCTCGAAGGACGAACTGCTCACCAACATCACGATCTATTGGGCGACCGAGACCGGTCCCTCTTCGGTGCGCCTGTACTACGAGAACCGCACCGACCCCCAGCTCACCGGTCGCGTCGACGTGCCGTTTGCGTGCGCGCGCTTCCCGAAAGAGCTCTTCGGGGTTGCGCCGCGCAAGTGGATCGAGGCGCAGTACAAGCTGGAGCGGCTCACCGACATGCCGCGCGGCGGCCATTTTGCCGCCCTCGAGGAGCCGCACCTGCTCGTCGAGGACATCCGTACGTTCTTCCGCGGCCGCAAGTAGTTGCGGCGTGGGCGACGGGATTCTCATCGCGACGTTCGCGCTCGGCATCCTCTCCGGTGCCACCGCGAGCATCGTCGGGTTCGGCATTGGCAGCCTGCTGACGCCATTCTTCTCGACGTGGATGGGCATGGACGTCGCGGTAGCGGCGGTGACGCTGCCGCACCTCGTCGCGACCGCGTTGCGCTGCTACCGCATGCGGCGGGCGATCGACCGCGGCGTGCTGATCCGTTTCGGGCTCCTGAGCGCCGCCGGTGGGCTGGCTGGCGCGCTCGCCTACGCCCAGCTCGGACCGTCATCGTTGTCGGTGGTGTTGGGCGGCCTGCTGCTGCTGACGGCGGCGGCTAACCTGACCGGCGTCTTCTCGCGGATGCAGCCGAACGGCGCACTCGTGGCGGCGTCGGGCCTTGCGTCGGGATTCTTCGGCGGCCTCGCCGGCAATCAGGGCGGTCTGCGGTCGGCGGCTCTGGCCGCGTTCCCGCTCAGTCCGCCGGCGTTCGTCGCCACCAGCACGGCCACCGGCCTGCTGGTGGACCTGGCGCGCACGCCGATCTATGCCGCGGTGAGCGCGAGCGCGCTGGCGACGGTGCGTGGGCCGATCGTCAGCGCGACACTCGGGGTCGTCGTCGGAACGATCATCGGCGAGCGCATCCTGTTCGGGCTGTCGCCGGCGACGTTCCGGCGCGTGCTGTCGGTGGCAGTGGGACTGCTCGGGGTCTGGCTGCTGGCGCGCGCATTGGTCTAGGTGCACGTTCAGCCGGGCATCACAACAGGAGGACGGGATGCGGGTTCCAACTCGACGCGCGGTGAGAGCGGTGGCCGCGCTGGTGGGCGCTGCGACTGTCGGCTGGGTGGTCAGCTCCGCGCAGACGCCGACACCGTCGGCGATCGGCGAGTGGCGCTACTACAACGCCGACGCGGCTGGCTCGAAGTACTCCAGTCTCGACGCGATCAATCGCAGCAACGTCGGCCGCCTGACCGTCGCCTGGAAGCACCTCGCACTCGATCCCGCGCTGAAGACGAGCGTGCGCGGGCTGACGGCGGGGAACTACTACCGCGTCACGCCGCTGATGGTCAACGGGCGGCTCTTCGTCCAGAACGCCGTCGGGCTGGTCGAGGCGCTCGACCCGGCGACCGGACGGCCCGCGTGGACGCAGAAGCCGCTCGAGCCGGGGCTCGCCGGCCTGACCGGTGCGACCGTCGCCCGCGGCGTCGCCTACTGGCGGGGCGGCAACAGCGACGAGCGGATTCTCACCATCCGCAAGAACCTGCTCTTCGCGCTCGATGCGCGAACTGGCGAGGTCGTGCCCAGTTTCGGCCAGAAGGGCCGGATCGACCTGCAACTCGGCGCCGGCGCCGAGTCGGCCTACAACTGGGGTGGGGCACCGATCGTCGTGAAAGACGTCATCGTCGTCGGCTCGAATCTCGGTGACTTCCCGACGAAGCGGGCCGGCATTCCGGGCGACATACGCGGTTACGACGTCCGCAGCGGCAAGCTGCTGTGGACCTTCCATGTCATCCCGCATCCCGGCGAGTTCGGCCACGACACGTGGGAGGGCGACTCGGCGGAGTACACCGGCGCCACCAACATGTGGACGTCGCCGAGCGCCGACCTCGAACTGGGGTACGTGTACATCCCGCTGTCGTCGCCGACCAACGACTGGTACGGCGGCCATCGCCCCGGCAACAATCTGTTCTCCGACAGCCTCGTCTGCCTCGATGCCACCACCGGCAAGCGGGTGTGGCATTTCCAGATCGTCCATCACGACCTGTGGGACTACGACCTGCCGGCGTCGCCCATCCTGACCGACCTGACCGTCGATGGCCGGCGCATCAAGGCGGTCACCCAGTTGACCAAGCACGGCTTCGCCTTCGTCTTCGATCGCGTGACCGGCCGGCCGGTGTGGCCAATCGAAGAGCGTCCGGTGCCGCCGTCTCCGGTGCCGGGGGAGAAGGCGTCGCCGACCCAGCCGTTTCCGACCAAGCCGCCGGCGTTCGTGCGGCAAGGTCTGACGGTGGATGATCTGAACGATTTCACGCCGGCCCTGCGGCGCGAGGCCCAGGCGATTGCCGATCAGTACACCTACGGCCAGATCTTCACGCCGCCGCCGCTGCTCGGCACGAATGGCAAGAAGGGGCTGCTGCAAATGCCGGGGTGGGTGGGTGGCGCGGACTGGAACGGCGGCGCGTTCGATCCCGAGACCGGGTCGCTCTACATCCCGGCGGTCAACGCGCCGATCATCTCGGTGCTGTCGGCGCCCGATTCGAAGGTGTCGGACTTCCGCTACATGAACCCGCTCGGCATCCGCGAGCGGACCATCGTCGGTCCGCAGGGGCTGCCGCTGTTGAAGCCGCCATATGGCGTGATCGTCAAGATGGATCTCAACCGGGGCGCGATCGACTGGTCGGTGGCCAATGGCGATGGCCCGCGCGATCATCCGCTCCTGAAAGAGCAGAACCTGCCGCCGCTCGGCCAGCCTGGTCGCGCCGGACCGCTGCTGACGAAGTCGTTGCTGTTTCTCGGCGAAGGCGACCCGGCCGCCGCGGTGAATCCGCCCGGCGGCGGCGGGCCGATGTTTCGTGCCTACGACAAGACCTCGGGCGCCGTGCTGTGGTCCACCGATCTCGGCGCCGGTACGACGGGCTCGCCGATGACCTACGCCGTCAATGGCCAGCAGTACGTCGTGGTCGCCGTCGGTTCGACGAATCACCCGGCCGAACTGGTGGCGTTCACCGTGGAGTGACGCGCGCCGCCGGCGGCCTGGCGTGTCACACGGCCAGGTGCTCGAGTCGTCCGGTGCTGTCCCCGAGCCGATCCAGGGTCGGCACGCCGTACAGGTCGAGCAGCGTGAGGTGCAGGTTGGCCAGCGGCGTCGCCGACGGGTACTTCACGTGGCGCCCGCCTTTCAGGGCGCCGGACGCCCCGCCGGCCAGCAGCACCGGCAGATCGAGTGCCGCGTGCAGGTTCGAGTCGGCCATGCCGCCGCCGTAGACGATGAGCGTGTGGTCGAGCAGCGAACCGTCTCCGTCGGCTACCGACTTCAGCTTGTCCAGGTAATAGGCGAACAGCGTGGTGTGGAAGGTCTTGATCTTCTCGAGATGGGACAGCTTGGTCGCATCTTCCTGGTGGTGTGAGACCGCGTGATGGCCTTCTGAGACGCCGAGTTCGGGGAAGGTCCGTCCGCTCAGCTCGCGCCCGAGCATGAACGTGATGACGCGCGTCAGGTCGGTCTGGTAGGCCAGCACCTGCAGATCGAACATCAGCTTCGCGTGCGCCTCGAAGCTCGCAGGCACACCCGCCGGCTGATCGACGCGCGGCAGTTCCCTGGCGCTTTGCTCTTCCGCCCTCTGGATACGGCGCTCGATGTCGCGCACCGCTTCGAGATATTCCGACAGCTTGACGCGATCGCGCGGACCGATCTTCTTCTGCAGGACGCCGATGCGTTCACCGACCGAGTCCAGGATGCTCTTGTCGGCGGCCATGCGCGCCTCGCGCGCCCCGCGTTCGGTGCTGCCGCTGTCGCCGAACATCCGCTCGAACAGCGCCCGCGGGTCGTTCTCCATCGGCAGCGGCGTCTTCGGGCCGCGCCACGCGATCGTGTTCGTGTAGGCACAGCTGAAGCCGATGTCACACGACCCGGCGAGGTCGCGGCCCTCGATGGCCACTTCGAGTGACGTCAGCTGGGTCTCACCTCCGAGCTGCCTCGCGATCATCTGGTCCACCGACACGCCGGCCTCGACCTCGGAGGTATCCGAGCGCTTCGGCGGAATGTCGGTGAGGAAGCGGGTCGAGGCCCGCGCGTGGACGCCGGCGGCGTTGACGGCATTCGGCGGCGGCGTGCTGTTCAACCCGGTGAGGATCGTAATCTGGTCGCGGAACGGTTCCAGCGACCTGATGACGTTCGGAAAGGCAAAGCCGGCCCCTTCGGTCGCCGGCGTCCACTGCTTCATCGTCATGCCGTTGGGCACGTAGACGACGCCGAAGCGTCGCACCGGGCGAGCCGCCGATTGGGCGGCCGCCGTCAGGGCAGGAATCATGGCGTCGAGCAGCGGCAGCGCGAGGCTGGCACCGAGGCCGCGCAGCACTGCGCGGCGACCCAGCGCCCGTTTGGTCACGATCATGATTCGGCTCTCCGCATCTGGAACGGTTCGCTCTTGATGATGCCCATGATGATGGCGGACCAGCGGTAGCCGCCGGGCGCCGCCTGCCGCAGGATGGCGCGCAGCGTCGGACGGTCGTAATACTCGACGCCGCGGCCGAGGGCGAAGGCGAGCAGCCGCTCGCTGACGGTGCCGACGAACTGCTCGCGGCGGGTGGCGAGCAGCGTGCGCAGCCCGTCGAGCCCGGCGAACGTATCGCCGCTCGGCAGCGAGGCGCTGGCATCGACCGGCGTCCGCGACTCGTCGATGGCGCGGAAGCGGCCGACCGCGTCGAAATGCTCGAGGGCGAACCCGAGCGGATCCATCTGCGAGTGACACGTCGCACAGACGGCGTTCTTGCGATGCTCCTGCAGTCGTGCGCGCACCGACTGCCGTTCGCCGTTCGCGCCCTTGTCCTTCAGGGCCGGCACGTCGGGTGGCGGCGGTGGCGGCGGTGTGCCGAGCATGTTCTCCAGCAGCCACTTGCCGCGCAGCACCGGCGAGGTGCGATTCGGATACGACGTGACCGTCAGCAGGCTGGCGTGGCCGAGCAGTCCGCCGCGCGCCGTGCCGTCGAGCGCGACACGGCGGAAGCGCGCGCCGTAGATGCCCGGGATGCCGTAGTGCCGCGCCAGCCGTTCGTTCAGGAACGTGTAGTTGGCGGTCAACAGATCGGGGATGCCACGGTCGGCGCGCATCTCGCTGTCGATGAAGAGTTCGGTCTCGCGGCGCATCGCCTCGCGGAGATTCTCGTCGAAGTCGGCGAAGAGGTCGGGGTCGGGCACCACGCTGCGCAGGTCGCGCAGTTGCAGCCACTGTGCGGCGAAGTTCTCGACCAGCGCGCGCGCGCGGCGGTCGGCCAGCATCCGGCGCACCTCGCGATCGAGCACCGCCGGCTGATGCAGCGTGCCTCGGGCGGCGACGTCGAGCAGGCGGTCGTCGGGGCCGCTGCTCCACAGGAAGAACGACAGGCGCGAGGCGAGTTCGACGTCGCTGACCCGATGGCGGCGGCCGGGCGCGATGCCGTCCGGGTCGGTTTCGATGCGGAACAGGAAATCGGGGCTGACGAGCACGCGGTTCAGCGCCGACTCGACGCCCGCCTCGAAGCCGCCGGTGCGGCGTCCACGGTCGTAGAACGACAGCAGCGTCTCGACGTCGTCGGCCGTGACCGGACGGCGATAGGCGCGGCGCGCCAGCCCGGAGACGATCTGCCGCGCGCACGCTGATTCCGAGACGGTCGGGCCGGGCGTGCAGGTGAGGATGCGGCGGCGGCTCGGCGTGTCGCCGGCACCCGCGTTGGTGAATGGCCCCTCGATGGTGACGCTTTCAACGCCGGGAGCGCCGTCGTAGGTTTCGTCGGTTTCGAACGCCCATCCGGCGCGGGCCGGTTGCAGGACGTCTTCCGGCTCCCACTGCTTCTTGCTGAACGCGACACCGATGTCGTGCGCCCCGGCGGCCACACGCATGCGCAGCGTCAGCTCGGCGTCGGCGTGGTTGGCGTAGGCCTCCCATTCCGGGGTCCACGAGAGTGTCGCCGCAAAGCTGAGGGGCGGCTGCGAGATGTTCTTCCCGCCCACGGTGAAGGTCCGGACCAGGCGGCGGTCGACGCGCACCTCGAGATCGTGCGGCTGTGCCAGCCCGCGCACGGTGCTGTACAGCGTTTTCTGAAGGCGGACGGTGACGCCGTACTCGCCGTCGGTGGGGAAGGTGTGCGTGATGGCGGTGCCGCCGCGGGTGCCGAAGGGCAGCCGTTCACTCGCCCGGTCGTCCTGCGTCATGAGCTTCGAGACCGTGTAGGTATCGATGCTCGTCGTCGCCGTCGGGCGGCCGAGCGCCAGGCGGCTGATCTTGCGGGCCGCGGTCAGATACCGTTCGAGCAGCGTGGGTGAGAGCGACAGCACGGCGGCGTTGTTGTCGAAACCGTGCTGATCGGTGTCGTCCGCAGGCAGCAGCGTCCGGGTGTCGATGTCGAGGGCCAGCAGGTCGCGGATGGCATTGCCGTACTCGGTGCGGTTGAGGCGATGCGTGAGCGGACGGCCCGGGTTTGGCGTCGCGCCGGCCGCGCGATCGAGGCGGGCGTGCAGTGCGGCGACGAAACTGCGGGCAGCCGCAGCGTCGGGACGAGGACGCCCGACCGGCGGCATCAGGCCGCTCGCGAGCTTCACGGCCACCTTCTCCCACGTCTCAGCCTGTGCATCGACGCGCGAGACGTCGAGATGTTCGAGCGTCAGGCCGGCGGTCTTC
Organism: uncultured Acidobacteriota bacterium; assembly: GCA_902825985.1. Lineage (GTDB taxonomy): Bacteria > Acidobacteriota > Vicinamibacteria > Vicinamibacterales > CAVVIG01 > VFZL01. The sequence continues at coordinate 17,236 of CADEDC010000035.1, forward strand.
AGCCGATCGTTGTGACAGGAGATGCAGTAGCGATCGAGTAGCTCGCGCGACGCGGCGGCGTCAGACGCCGCCGTCGTCGCGGCCGGTGACGGGCCCTGCGCCGCCACGCGCGCGATGCCGATGCCGCCGGCGGCCGCAATCGCGCACGTCAACGTCCACACAGCGGACACACGGTCGAGTCTCGCGCCTATCGCCATCACACCTTTCGTCGACCTGCCGGCCACCTTGGCTGACGCCGCACTCCAAGCGTCCATAAGCCTCGCTTTGGTGGTAGGCTCCCGTCAACCAAAAGGTCGCCATGACGAAGTTGACCCTCTCGGCCGCGCTGGTGCTCGCTGCGTCACTGTCAGCCCGGGGAGCGCAGGGCGCACCAGGAGCCCTGGGAGCCCAGGGAGCCCAGGGAGCCCAGGGAGCGGGCGGGCCCGCCACCCCGACATCGGGCGCCTCTGCCGCACGGGCGGGAGGTGCGCCGGGCGGGCGGGCGGGCGACGCCAGTGCCCGCGTCGCGGATGCCGCCGAGCAGCAGGACGGCCCACGGGTCGCCGCGCTGGTGGCCCAGGGGGCCGACGTCAACGCCGCCCAGCCGGACGGCGCCACCGCCCTGCACTGGGCGGTGCACTTCGACCTGCCTCCTACCGTCGACCTGCTGCTGCGCCGCGGCGCCCGCGTCGATGCCGTCAACGATCACGGCGTCACGCCGCTGGCCCTGGCGTGCGAGAACGGCAATGTCGCCCTGATCAACCGGCTGCTGGCGGCCGGTGCGAATCCCAACCTGCCGACCGACACCGGCATCACGCCGCTCATGAGCGCCGCCCGCGCCGGTGCGAGTGAGGCAGTGAAGGCACTCATCGCCCGTGGCGCGGCGGTCAACGCCCGCGAGACCTCACACCAGCAGACCGCGCTGATGTGGGCGGTGGCCCAGAAGCACGTCGCCGTCGTCCAGGTGCTGGTGGAGAACGGCGCCGATGTCGGCGCCCGCACGCCGGCGCGTCATCGCACCATCCAGACCGGCAATCGCTATGGCGATCAGAACAGCATCAAGGGCAGCGTCAGCGAGACCGACCTCGGCGGGTTCTCGCCCCTGCTGTTTGCGGCCCGCAACGGCGATGCCGACTCGGCTCGCGTGCTGTTGACCGCCGGGGCGCCGGTGGACGACACGGCCGCCAACGGCGCCACCGCGCTCATCGTCGCCGCCCACAGCGGTCACCACGATGTCGCGGAACTGCTGCTCGCGCAGGGCGCGAATCCGAACGCCGACGGTCCGGGCTACACGCCGCTCCATGCGGCGGTGCTGCGCGGCGACCTCGCCCTGGTCCAGAGCCTGCTCGGGCGCGGCGCGAAGCCCGATCCGCGTCTCGTCAGGGGCACGTCCAGCCGCTACTACAGCAAGGACTACGCGTTCAACGATACCCTCATCGGCGCGACGCCACTGTTGCTGGCGGCGCGCTACGGCGAGCCGGAGATGATGCGTGCCCTCGCGGCCGCCGGTGCCGATCCCACGGTCACGCTGCCGGACGGCTCGACGATGATCATGACGGCACTGGCGGTGACGCGTGGCTACGGGGCGTTTCGCGCCGGCGACCGGCGCGAACGGTATCAGGGCCCTGCCGACGTCGCTGCGAAAGTCGACGGCGAAGAGGAACAGGTGACGTTCGCGGTCGTCAAGCTGGCGCTCTCACTCGGCGTCGACCCGAAGGTGGCGAACAGGTCCGGCGACACCGCCATGCATCAGGCCGCCAGCCAGTCGGTCGACAGCGTGATTCCGTTGCTCGCCGAGGCCGGCGCGCCGCTCGAGCCGCGGAATGCCCGCGGGCAAACGCCGCTGTCGATCACTGCGGTCGGCGCACGATTCGGGCTCTACGCCATGGACGAGGCGTCACGCACCGCCACCGCCGCGGTGCTGAGGAAGTTGGGCGCGAAGGAATAGCCCTCAGTGGTCGTGGTGTTCGATCATCTCGCGTTCGGCGACCGCCCGGTCGGTCTGTGCCTTCCGGTTGTGGCGGCGGCCGGCAGCCAGGTTCGCCTTGCGGGTGCCGTCGGAGTCGACGGCGAACAGCGACAGCGCCTTCTCGAGATCCTGCCCCTGACATGACGGGCAGGCCAGCACGGTATCGTGTCGCACGAGCAGCTCAAACGCGGCGCCACAGCCGCGGCAGGTGTATTCGAACAGGGGCATGCTTCGTACCTCGTTGGTGAATCCCGGGGGCCCGTCGCGGCCGGTCCCGCCCCCGGCCGTCTCGGAGTATTTCACATCAGCGCCGCCGTCGTCCGGCGAACTGTCCCGCGAACCGGCCGCCCCGGCGCGGACGCTGCCGCCGACCCGGGGCGTCAGAGCCGCCCGGTGGCGCCGCCGGTGCCAGCGGATCGCAGTCAACTTTGACCTCGATCCACGGGCCGGCGCGCGGCGCGGAGCCGACGCTATAATCCCACGCGAACCGATCCGCGTGGCCAGACCGCCGTGCGACGGCAGGGTGTCGCGTCACGTATGCCGTGGCACCCGGGACTCGGAATGATTATGAAATCACCCTTCGTGACGCTGGCAGTGATGGCCGGGCTGACCGCGACTCTGGCGACGCCGGCGGCTGCCGGTCAGACAGGCACGGCGGCGGGCGTCGGTAGCGCGTCGGGCCACAAGGCGGTGCTCGACAAGTACTGCGTCACGTGCCACAACTCGCGGCTGAAGACGGCCAACCTCGTGCTCGAGGGCATCGACGTCGCCAACGTGTCCGCCGGCGCACCGATCTGGGAAAAGGTCGTCCGCAAGATGCGGACGGCTCAGATGCCGCCGTCGGGGCGGCCGCGTCCCGAGAAGGAGGCGTATTCGTCGATGGTCGCGTGGCTGGAGGGCGAGCTCGACCGCGACGCCGCGGTTCGCCCGAACCCCGGGCGCACCGAGTCGCTGCACCGGCTGAACCGCGACGAGTACCGCCGGGCCGTCCGCGACGTGCTGGCGCTCGACATCGATGTCGCGGCACTGCTGCCGGCCGATGACATGAGCTACGGGTTCGACAACATGGCGGGCGTGCTCAAGATCACGCCATCCCTGCTCGATCGCTACCTGGCCGCGGCCCGCCAGATCAGCCGTGTCGCCGTGGGAAACCCCAAGCTCGCGGCGACCGCCGACACGTTTCGCCTGAAGGCCGATCTGTATCAGGACGTCGCGTTCGAGGATCTGCCGATTGGGACCCGCGGCGGCACCGCGATCGACTACCAGTTCCCGCTCGATGCCGAATACACGATCGCGGTCGAGCCGCTCGGCGGCGGCGCCGACGCCCACCAGCTGGAGATCAGCATCGACGGCGAACGGCTCCAGGTGTTCGAGCTCGGTCCGCGACGTGGCCAGGGGACCGGCCAGGGGTACGACTCCGAGGGCGCTGCCCTGCAGGTGAAGACGCGGGTGAAGGCCGGCCCGCGCCGGCTGGCGGTGACCTTCGTGCGCAAGACCGCGGCCCTGGTCGAAGGCGTGCGCGAGCCGTTCATGGTGACGCACGCCGAGGGCGATGCCCGCGTGCAGCCGGGCGTGGCAGCCGTGACCATCACCGGACCGTTCAACGCGACGGGCGCGCAGGACACGCCGAGCCGTCGCCGCATCTTCGTCTGTCGTCCGAGTGGCGAGGCGAGCGAGGCCGCCTGCGCGCGGCAGATCGTCTCGACGCTGGCGCGGCGGGCATATCGGCGCCCGGTGACCGCCAATGAAGTCGAGACCCTGCTGAGCTTCTATCGGGACGGTCGGCAGAAAGATGGCTTCGACGGCGGCATCGAGGCCGCGGTGCGCCGTCTGCTGGTGGCGCCCGAGTTCCTGTTCCGCGTCGAGGCGGATCCCGCCGGTGCGAGGCCGGGCACGACCTACGCGTTGTCGGACCTCGAACTGGCATCGCGCCTGTCGTTCTTCCTGTGGAGCAGCGTGCCCGATGACCAGCTGCTCGACCTCGCGGCGCGGGGGCAGCTGCGTCAGCCGCGGGTGCTCGAGGCGCAGGTGACGCGGATGCTGGCCGATCCGCGTGCCGATGCGATCGCGCGCAACTTCGCCGGGCAGTGGCTTTACCTGCGCACCATCGAAGGGTCGACGCCCGACGTGTACCTCTTCCCGAACTTCAGCGAGAACCTGCGGCGCGACTTCCGGCGCGAGACGGAGCTCTTCTTCCAGAGCATCCTGCACGACAACCGCAGCGTCCTCGACCTCGTCACGGCCGACTACACGTTTGTCAACGAGCGGTTGGCGAAGCACTACGGCATTCCGAACGTCTACGGAAGTCACTTCCGCAAGGTGGCGATTCCCGACCCCAACCGCCGCGGCCTGCTCGGCCAGGGCAGCATCCTGACGGTGACCTCGCTGGCCGATCGCACCACGGTGGTCGGGCGCGGGAAGTGGATCATGGAGAATCTGCTCGCCTCGCCGCCGCCGCAGCCGCCGCCGAACGTGCCGCCGCTGGCGACCAACGACGGCAGGAGCGCGCCGAAGACGCTGCGCGAGCGCATGGAGCAGCATCGCGCCAACCCGGTATGTGCCGCGTGCCACACACGGATGGATCCGCTCGGTTTCGCGCTGGAGAACTTCGACGCGACCGGGCAATGGCGCGAGCTGGAGGATGGCCGCCCGATCGACAGTTCGGGTGTGCTGCCTGACGGCACGAAATTCGCCGGTCCGACCGGCCTGCGAGGCCTGCTGCTCGGTCAGCCGCGTTCGATCGTCCAGGCGTTCACCGAGAAGCTGATGACCTACTCACTCGGCCGAGGTCTCGACTTCTACGACGCACCGGCCGTGCGGAAGATCGTGAACGACGCCGCGGCACGCAACTACGCAGTGCAGGCGATCGTGGCGGGCATCGTGAAGAGCACGCCCTTCCTGATGCGGCGAACCGAGACGCCGCCGGCGGTCGCCTCGCACGACCCGGCGTCGCCGGCGGGGCGCGCGAACCAGTAGCCGCAAGCGGTGGATGGGGCAGGCGGCGTAGGGCAATGGGGTGCCTACGGCGCAATCGGGCTGGGGTTCAGGGCACTCGCCCGGCTGTAAAAAGGAGCCAGTGATGTTCATCTCGAAGATGGCGCTTCCGCGACGGACTTTCCTGCGAGGCGTCGGGGCGACGCTGGCCTTGCCGTTACTCGACGCGATGATTCCGGCGCTGGGGGCCGCGGACACCCGGAAGCCGGCCAAACGCCTCGGCTTCATCTACACGCCGAACGGCGCGACCATGTCAGCCTGGACGCCGGGAAGTGATGGGCCGCTGCAGACGTTGTCTCCCACGCTGAGCCCGCTGGAGCGCTTCAAGGACCAGCTGCTGGTGCCCACCGGCCTCAGCCAGCGGCAAGCCGAGTCGATGGGTGACGGCAACGGCGAGCATTCGCGCGGCCAGACGGTGTGGCTGAGCGGCGTGCACCCGAAGCGCACCGAAGGCGCCGACGTCCAGGCCGGCATCACCGTCGACCAGATTGCCGCACAGGCGATCGGCAAGGACACGCCACTGCTGTCACTCGAGATGGCGCTCGAGCAGAACTACCTGGTGGGCAACTGCGACAACGGCTACAGCTGTGTCTACTGGAACACGATCTCGTGGCGGACGCCGACCACGCCGTTGCCGATGGAAGTGAATCCGCGTGTCGTGTTCGAGCGGTTGTTCGGCGACGGGGGCACGCCGGAGCAACGTCTCGGACAGGTTCGCGAGGATCGGAGCATTCTCGACTCGGTGCGCGAGTCTGTCGCCGCACTGCAGACGCGCCTGGGCGCCAGCGACCGCGTGCGCGTCGCGGAATACCTCGACTCGATGCGTGAGATCGAGCGACGAATCCAGATCGCCGAGCGTCAGAGCGGCGAATCGCCGGTCGCGCTGCCGGATCGTCCGGTCGGCGTGCCTGAAGCCTACGACGACCACGCCAAACTGATGTTCGACCTCGCCGCCGTGGCGTTCCAGGCGGATATCACCCGCGTGTTCACGCTACTCCTCGGGCGCGAGCAGACCAATCGCCCGTACCCGTGGCTGGGCGTGCCAGAAGCGCACCACGCCGTGTCGCATCACCAGAACGACCCGGTGCGGCTCGCGAAAGCGGCCAAGATCAACACCTATCACATCGATCTGCTGGCGCAGTTCGCCGACAAGCTGAAGTCCATCAGGGACGGCGACGGCACGCTGCTCGATCATGCGATCCTGATGCAGGGTAGCGGCCTGAGCAACTCAGACCAGCACTCGCACATCGACCTGCCGCTGGTGGTATTGGGCGGCGGCGCCGGCACCGTCAAGGGCGGGCGCCATCTGCGGTTCGCCAAGGATACGCCGATGAACAACCTGCACATGTCGATTCTCGACAAGGTCGGCGTGCCGGTCGAAAAGTTCGGCGACGCCACCGGCCGGCTGACGCTCGAGCCGCTGTCGGGCGTGTAGGCGCGAGCCGCGGCCTCGCGTCCCATGGAATGGTGCCAGTTGCGCGGAGACATTCGGTCATGAACCAGCAGTCACGACGAGCGGGTGCCGCCAGCCTGGCACTCGTCATCACGATGGCCGGGTTGGCATCGGCGCGCGCGGCGCATGCCCAGCCTCGGGCCGCAGCGCCGGCGGCGTCTCGCCCCGCGGCGGCCGGCGGCGCGCCCGCCCGGCGGACGGCCACCGCACCCGGCTCGCGGTCGCTGCTGGATGCCCTCCGACTTGGCGATCGCCAGGCGGCCCGGAGCCTGCTGGCGCGACGTCCGGCTGAGGCGAAGACGACCACGCCGGATGGCACGACGCCGCTGCACCTGGCCGTGCAACAGGACGATCAGGAACTCGTCGATCTGCTCCTGAAGGCGGGGGCCGACGCCCGGGCTGCGAATCGCTACGGGGCGACGCCGCTCTTCGTCGCCTGCCAGAACGGCAGCGCGGCCTTGATCGACCGGCTGCTCAAGGCCGGCGCCGACGCCACGGGCGCGACGTCCGAAGGCGAGACGATGCTGATGACGGCCGCTCGGACCGGCAAGGTCGAAGCGGTCAAGCTGCTGCTGGCCAACGGTGCCGACCCGCGCGCGGTGGAAGGGTGGCGCGGCCAGACGGCGCTGATGTGGGCCGCGGCCGAGAACCACACCGCGGTTGTCCAGACGCTCATCGAGGCGGGTGCCGACGTCAACGCCCGGTCGAACGGCGGCTTCACGCCGCTGCTGTTCGCCGTGCGCGCCGGCCGCACCGATACCGTGCAGCTCCTGCTGGCCAAAGGCGCGAACCCGAACGACGTCATCGGCGGGAATCGCCCGGCGGCAGCCACAGCGGCGATGCGGCCACCGACGACGGCGGCGACCGGAGGGGCGATTGGCAACGCCGCCGGAGGACGGCTGGCGGCCAACAACGCCGATCCGCTGACCACGCTCTTCCAGGTGTTCAACACCGGCTCGCGCGCCACCAGCCGCACCGGCCCGGGCACCAACGCACTCATCCTGGCGATCATGAACGGCCACTTCGAACTGGCCGCTGCACTGATCGATCGCGGCGCCGATCCGAACGCCGAAGGTCCCGGGTGGTCTGCCCTCCATCAACTGGCCTGGACGCGTCGGCCCCCGATTCAGCACGGCCTGCCGCCGCCGGTCCACACCGGTCGCCTCGACAGCCTGACGCTCGCGCGCCAGCTGCTCGAACGCGGCGCGAACCCCAACGCGCGCATGACGAAGGAACCGTCCGATGGTGCTCGGAACATCCTCAACCGCCTCGGGTCGACGCCGTTCCTGCAGGCGGCCAAGCTGGCCGACATCCCGTACATGAAGCTCCTGCTCGAGTTCAAGGCCGACCCCTCGATCATGACGTTGGAAGGGGCGACGCCGCTCATGGCGGCCGCCGGCGTCGGCATCTGGCACACGGGCGAGAGCGCCGGCACGAACGAGGAAGCGTTCGAGGCGGCCAAGCTGTGCGTCGAGCTCGGTAACGACGTGAACGCCGTCGATGCCAATGGCGACACGGCGCTCCATGGCGCGGCGCTGCGCGGCTCGCGCGAGATCATCCAGCTGCTCGCCGACAAGGGCGCCAAGCTGAACACGGTGAACAAGATTGGGTGGACGCCGTGGATCATCGCCGACGGCGTCTTCTACCCGAACACCTACAACCGCGAGTTGGAAGCGGCCGAGCTGCTGCTCAAGCTGGGCGCCGACAAGACGCTCGGCAAGCGCCGCGACGTCGATCTGCCGCCGACCGAAGCGTTGGCGCAGACAGGCCAGGCTCCACGGTAGCCCCGGCGCCCCGTGCTACTTCGGCGGGGTGATGGCGACGTCGCGCAGCGCGAGCACGTCGCCAGGCAGTTCGTCGGCACCGGCCGGCACGCCGTTCCTTTCGAGCAGATAGGCGACGATATCTACGTAGGTGTCGAGCGGCAGGCTGGTCGGCGCTTGCTTTGGCATCGTGCTGGCGATGGCGTAGACCATGTCGCCGAGCGTCTGGTCCCTGAACCGCTCCACGAGCGAAGAACCGAAGGCCTGCGGGCCCGCCAGAGCGGGCGCGCGGCCGACGCCATCATCCATGAAGCCGCCCGAGAGGTCGTCCTTGTGGCAGTAGCCGCAGGCGCTCTTGTAGGCCTCTTCTCCCCGGGATGCCTGGGCCTTCGAGTACACCCGGCTCCACACGGTCATCGTCGGCTGGGCCGCAACGAGGGGCGTGCCAGCCATCGCGGCAGTGAGGAGCCAGGCGAGCGCTCCGATTCCCACCAGCCCGGCACGCGCCCGAGGGGCGGCCGGAACCGAGTGCGACCGACGGGTGACGCGTGTGACCGGAGTGACAGATGTGGCGCGTGACACCCGCGCATTGTGAACCGAAAACGCGTGAGCGGGAAAGCGCGAAACCAACAAGCGAACGACCGTCATGACCCGAAGCCGCGTTGAATCGTCGCGGGCGCCGGCGTGACCCCGATGATGGCTGCCGTCGGCCCGCCGCCGGGCGCGCAGAGCGCCGGGGGGGCGGGTGCCGGCCGGCGTCTGTCCGAGCGCCGCGTCAGTTGTTGCCGCCGGCGGCCTTCTTCTGCGCTTCGCGTTCCTCCAGGCGGAGTTGGTCGCGGCCCGACATCCCAAGCGCGGTGTCGGCCCCGAGCTTCTTGATGAACTCGGCGGTCTCCGGCCATTCCTGGAACTGAAACGATTGCTTCGAGCCTTCCGCCATGCGGAAGGCCGTTCGCCCGAGGAAGTCCTGCGCGTTGATGTTGGCGCCGTGCTGGACGAGGTACTCGAGCACTTCGTTCAGTCCGCGAAACGCCGCGCCGTGCAGCGCGGTGAACCGGGCCTGATTGACGGCGTTCACGTCAGCACCGCCTTCGACGAGGATCTTGACGGCCCCCTCGGCGTTCATGGCGCGGTCGCCCCTCGGTTTACCCGGGGAGAACGTGCTCTGGCCGAGGCCGGCCGCCGCCATCAGCGGCGTCGTGCCATCGTCGGTCGTGAGGCGATGGTCGGCACCGGCTGCGAGGAGTACCTCGATCACCTGGGGGTCGGCGCCGAAGCCACGATTGCTCGTGAACGCCGCGACCCAGAGCGGTGTGGCACCCTTCAGATCTCCGGTGCCGACCGAGAAGGGCTCGAACGGTCCCTTCTTGATCGTCAGCCAGCCCTGGACTCCGGTGGACGTCGTAATGCGCGCGTTGGGGTTCGCGCCCTTTGCGAGGAGCGCCTTGACGAGCGGCACACGCGCGCCGCGATCGACGCTCACGAGGCCGCTGCCGAAGACCCCGTCGATGCCGCGGACGCGCAGCCATTCGCGCAGCCACATCTCGACGCTGCCGGCCGCGGCGTGGAGGGCCGTGACACCAAACATCTCGCTGTTGGGGTTGGCGCCCTGCTCGAGCAGGAAGTGCGCGAACTGGGCGCGACCGCTCACGATCGCCAGCGGCAACGGGTGGGTACCGTCGGCGCCGAGGTCGTTGGCGGTGGCGCCTGCGGCGAACAGCAGTCTGGCGGCATCGATGTCGCCGTTGCGCGCCGCAAACAGCAGCGGCGAAAAGCTGATCGACGACGTGGCGTGGACGTCAGCCTTCGCCGCGAGCAGCAGGCGGATGACGTCGTGACGACGTTCCGCAACCGCCCACATCAGCGCAGTCTGACGGGTCTTGAGGGTCGCGCGGTTGACGTCGACGCCGCGTCCGAGCAGTGCCTCGACGATGCGCACGTTCCCGGTCCGTGACGCGATCATGAGTGGTGTGACGCCGTTGGTCTGGACCGCGTCCGCCTTGGCGCCGGCCGTGAGCAACGCATCCACGAGGTCGGCATCGCCGTTCTCACACGCCAGTGCCAGCGGCGTGACGCCGTGATCGTCGGCGGCATTGACGTTGGCCTTGGCTCGCAGCAGCTGATCAACGATGTCGCGGTCGGCGCGGTTTGCGGCCCAGTGCAGCGCCGTCGTCCGGTCGCCGAGCGCGGCATTGACGTCGCTGCCGGCGCGCAGGAGCGCGCGTACCGCGGCGCGGTCCTGACGGGCGACAGCGTCGAACAAGGCGCGGGGCGCGTCGGCGGCGAAGGCGGATCCACTCGCGAACGTCGACACGAGCAAGACGGCGGCCCAACGGGCGGGGCGAATGCCCGTTCGACGGGCGTCGCTCACGCGAGTCGGTGCGGACATGGTCAACATCGGCAGGATCATGGACAGGCTCCACGGCACCCAGCCAAACCGGCGGATGCTCAGTGCTGTCATAGTAGCGAAAGCCGCGATGTTGCGGCCAGAAACGTCGGCTGGTCATCGATGAACCAAGCCACCCGTCCTTGACCGTTCCCGCCGCCGCGAACACACTATGCGGAGCGCGCCTGGTGCCCAGGCGTGTCGTCACGGCCAGTCTGGCGGCCGATGGGATGGGGCAGGTATGACACGGATGACTCGAGCGGCTGCGGTCGTTTTCGTGGCCCAGTTGGTGGCGGGCGGTTCACTGATGGCACAGACCGGGGGGACGCCGCGGGCTGCCCGCACGGCGACACCGCGTCCCCAGCCCTCGCACCCGTCGTCGGCCGGTGCCGCTGCCGAGTCGGCGGCGCCCGATGCGAAAGTATTGAGGCAGTACTGTGTCAGCTGCCACAGCGGACGCTTGAAGACCGCCGGGCTCTCGCTCGAGGGCGTGAATCTCGCCCAACCGGCCGCTCACGCGGAGGTGCTGGAGAAGGTCGTCCGCAAGCTTCGTACAGGACAGATGCCGCCGGCCGGCCGCCCGCGGCCCGATCAGGCGACGACGGTGGCCTTCGTCTCGGCCCTCGAAGCGGCGCTCGACGGGGTGGCGCGCCAGCAGCCGGATCCGGGCCGGGTGCCGATTCACCGACTCAACCGCGCCGAGTACGTCCATGCGGTGCGTGACCTGTTCGATCTCGAAATCGATGGCGCGGCCATGCTGCCGTCGGACACGCCCGGGCTTGGCTTCGACAATAACGCCGACGTCGCCGCGGTGACGCCCGGTTTGATGGCGCGCTACCTCACGGCGGCGACCAAAGTCAGCCGTCTGGTCGTCGGCGACGCGACGGTACGGCCAGTGAGCCAGGTGTACCGCGTTGCCGAGTTCGCCCGCCAGGACGTCCGGATGAACGACGACCTGCCGTTCGGCTCGCGTGGCGGGCTCGCGGTTCGCCACACGTTCCCGCTCGACGGCGAGTACACCTTCAAGCTGAAGCTGCAGCGCAACCAGGTCGGCAACACCATCCGTGGTCTCGATCGCGAGCACGACATCGAAGTGCGCGTCGATCGCAGCCTGGTCAAGACGTTCACGATCGGCGGCGGGGCCAAGGGCTCTGATTTCGGCATCCTCATCGCCATCCCGGAGGACGAGGTCGAGCAGCAGCGGATGCATACCTACCGCCTGAATGCCGACAACGAACTCGAGTTCCGCGCCGTCATGAAAGCCGGTACGCGCGCGGTCGCCGCGGCGTTTGTCGACGACGCCGCGATGTACGAGGGCGTGCCGGTGCGTGCGCGCTCGATCAAGTCGTCGTCGTTCACTGATGACGCCAGCGATCCCGGTATCGACACGATCGAGATCTCCGGACCCTACAATGGCAAGGCGCCGGTTGATTCGCCGAGCCGTCAGAAGGTCTTCATCTGCCGGCCGACCGGAGCCCGCGACGAGGATGCCTGCGCCCGGCGGATTCTGCTGTCGGTGACGCGGCGCGCCTACCGTCGGCCGGTGGCGGATATCGACATCGCCTCGCTGTTCCGCATCTACCGCGCCGGTCGCACCGAGAAGGACTTCGACACCGGCATCCAGCGCGCGATCGAGGCGATGCTGGCGTCGCCGTCGTTCCTGTTCCACATGGAGCGCGACCCGGCGACCGCCCGCCCGGGCGGCAGCTATCGCCTGTCCGATGTCGAACTGGCGAACCGGTTGTCGTTCTTCCTGTGGTCGAGCATTCCCGACGAGGCGCTGTTGGATCTGGCGGCGCGCGGGCGACTGAAGGAGCCGGCGGTGCTCGAGCAGCAGGTCAAGCGGATGCTCGACGACCCGAAAGCGACCCGCATGATGAACGGGTTCGTCGGCCAGTGGCTCATCGTTCGCAACGTCAACACGGCGGAACCCGATCCGAACCTGTTTCCCGATTACGACGATACGTTGCGCGATGCGCTGCTGAGGGAAACAGAGCTGTTCTTCGAGAGCCAGCTGCGTGCCAACGCCAGCGTGCTCGACCTGCTGCGCGCCAACTACACGTTCATGAACGCCCGGCTGGCGGAACACTACGGTGTGCCGAACATCTACGGCAGTCACTTCCGTCGCGTGCCGGTCAGCGATCCGAACCGCTTTGGCATCCTCGGACACGCCAGCGTCCTGTTGGTCACCTCGTACGCCCATCGCACCTCGGTGGTCGGCCGCGGCAAATGGATGCTCGAGAACATGCTCGGCGCGCCGCCGCCGTCGCCGCCGCCCAACGTCCCGCCGCTCAAGGACAACGACGGGAAGAGCGCGCCGAAATCGCTGCGCGAGCGCATGGAACAACACCGCGCCAATGCGGTGTGCGCGACGTGTCATACGCGCATCGACCCGATGGGATTCCCGCTCGAGAACTTCGATCCGACCGGGCGCTGGCGCAAGGACGACGAGGGCGCGCCGATCGACCCGGTGTCGACGCTGCTGGATGGATCCAAGATCGACGGGCCGACCGCGTTGCGACAGTACCTGATCGACAACAAGAGCGAGTTCGTCCGCACCGTCGTCGAGAAATTGTTCACCTATGCGTTGGGTCGCGGACCCGAGTACTACGATGCCCCGACCGTCCGGCAGCTGGTGCGCGACGCCGAGGCCGCCGACTTCCGCTGGAACGCCGTGATTCTGAGTCTCGTCAAGAGCGCGCCGTTCCAGATGCGGCGCGGGGGTGACGTTCCCTTCCTGCAGCCGACCGTCACGGCGCAGGCCAATCAGTAGCCGACCTTCGGAGAGCAGAGAGTCCTATGTTCATTTCGAAGATGCACCTGCCACGGCGGACCTTCCTGCGCGGGCTTGGCGCCACCGTGGCGCTGCCACTGCTCGAGAGCATGGTCCCCGCCATGACCGCGCTGGCGCAGACCGCGGCCGCCCCCGCCAAGCGGCTGGGCGTGTTCTACGTGCCGAACGGCATGGCGATGAGCTATTGGGCGCCAAAGGGGGAGGGCCCGCTCGGCGAGCTGCCCGCCACGCTCAAGTCATTGACACCGTTCAAGGATCAGCTGTTGCTCACCGGCGGCCTCTACGATGAAGCGGCGAACCTCGTCAAGGGCGGCGGCGACCACGCGCGGTCGGCGGGTACCTTTCTGACCTGCGTGCCCTTCAAGTTCACCTACGGCGCCGACGTCCTGGCGGCGACGACGATGGACCAGATCGCGGCGAAGGAGTTCTCGCGACACACGCAGCTCGCGTCGCTCGAGCTCGCGCTCGACTCGAACGCCATTCTCGGCTCGTGCGACGGTGGCTCGTCGTGCGCCTACACGAACACCATCGCGTGGAGCACACCGACGACGCCACTGCCGATGGAGAACGATCCGCGCGCCGTGTTCGAGCGACTCTTCGGCACCAGCGGCAGCACCGACGCGGCGGCGCGCCTGTCACGCATCAAACAGGACAAGAGCATCCTCGATTTCATCACCGAGGAACTGGCCCGGCTCGATAGTCGGCTGGGCAACAAGGACAAACAGAAGCTGACGGAGTACTTCGATTCGGTGCGCGACGTCGAGCGCCGCATCCAGAAGGCCGAAGAGCAGAACTCGCGCGAACTGCCGGTGGTCGATCAGCCGATGGGCATTCCCACCGACTACGCCACGCACGCCAAGCTGATGATGGACCTGCTGGCGCTCGCCTACCAGACCGACCTGACGCGCGTCGCGACGTTCATGCTCGCCAAGGAAGTCAGCAGTCGCGCCTACCCGGAAATCGGCGTGTCCGACTCCCACCACCCGCTCTCGCATCACCAGAACGAAGCGGCCAAGCTCGAACGGTTGCACAAGATCAACGAGTATCACATGCAGCAGTTCGCGCACCTGGTGGAGAAGCTGAAGAACATCCCCGAGGGCGATGGGACGATGCTCGACCACTCGGTGCTCGTGTACGGCACCGGTATCTCCGACAGCAACACGCACTTCCACGACGACCTGCCGATTGCGATCGTCGGTGGCGCGAAGGCTGGCATCCACGGCGGCCGCTACGTCCGCTACAAGCAGGGCACCCCGCTGGCGAACTTGCATGTCACGCTGCTGGACAAGCTCGGGGTCAAGGTCGACAAGTTCGGCGACAGCAACGGACGGCTCGACAACCTGAGCGTCTGAGGCAGCTCAGGCCCCGTGGCGTGGCTGCGAACGCGGAACTGCGTCACAGCTTGAGCTTGAAGGCCTTCGTCGCCGGGTCCTGCTCGCGATACACGCTGTGGCAGGCCTGGCACGAGGTGCCAATCTGCCTCGCCGCTTCGCCGGCTGCCGACGTGTCGACCGGTGCGCGCGACAGGATCGTGTCGAGCTCGTCGAACCGCAGCGTGACGGCCCGTAGCATCGCCACGGCATCCTCACGCCCGTTCTTCCGCCAGAACGTTACGGTCGTCGCGAGCTGTTCGCGGGCGCGGATGGCGCGGGCCTTCGCGGACTCGTAGTCACCGTTGCTGATCGCCTGCGTGGTGCCGGCGAAGTTCTGGCCCACCGATTTCATCGTCGCCGCGAACGTGTCGGCGCTGAACACCGGGTAGGGCGACTGCTGCGCGCGGACGCCGACGTCCGCGAGCCGCGTCAGGGCGCACACCAGGACGAGTGCGGCCACCGGCATGGGCCGGCGGGCCCACGCGGTGTCGCTACGTGAGGACGACGGGGCGTTGCGCACCGGCGCGCCGCTACGCATCGGTCGTGAGTCTCGACACCTTGCCGGTGCTGTCGCCAAGCGTCTCGGCCGGGACGCCCATGTATTCGAGGATCGTGAGGTGCATGTTGGTGAGCGGCGTCGCTTTCGGATAGCGGAAGAATCGCCCGCCCTTGATGCCAGCGTTCTTGCCGCCGACGATCGCAATCGGCAGGTCGTCGTGGAAGTGGGTGTTGCTGTCCGAGATGCCGGTGCCGTACATGAACACCGTGCTGTCGAGCATGGTCCCGTCGCCTTCCGTGATCGTGTCCAGCTTCTTCACGAGATAGGCGAACTGGCGGAAGTGGTACTCGTTGATCTTGTGCAGCCGCTCGAGCTTCGCCGGCTCGTCCTGATGATGGGAGAGCGGGTGATGCGAGTCGGATACGCCAATCTCCGGATAGGCGTGCGCGCTGACCTCCCGCGCGAGCATGAACGTGCTGACGCGCGTGAGGTCGGTCTGGTAGGCGAGGGCCAGCAGGTCCATCATCAGCCGGGCGTGCTCGCCGTAGTCGGATGGGACGCCAATCGGCTGCTCGACCACCGGCAACTCGCGCGAGTTCTGGGCCTCGGCCATCTGGATGCGACGTTCGATGTCGCGCACCGAGTCGAGGTACTCGGTGACCTTGATCTTGTCGCCGGCGCCGACGACGCGATCGAGCCCGCCGACCTCGGCCGCGACGAAATCGAGAATGCTCCGGTCGCGGCGGCGGCGGGCCGCTTGGGCCGTGCGATCGGTGCTGCCACTGGTGCCGAAGAGCCGTTCGAAGACGGCGCGCGGGTCGTTTTCAATCGGCAGCGGTGTCGTGGGATTCCGCCATGCGATGGTGTTCGTGTAGGCGCAACTGGAGCCGCCGTCGCACGAGCCGAGCATGGCGTTCGATTCGATGCCGAGTTCGAGCGAGGCGAGCTGCGTCTCCCGCTCGGTCTGCCGGGCGGCGATCTGGTCCATCGAGACGGAGCCGAAGACGTCGGCGCCGCCGGTGAACTTGAAGGGCACGCCGGTCAGGAACGTGCCGGCCGAGCGGGCATGGTCGCCGCCTCCCTTCACCTGGTTGGCCGGCTCGTCGGCGAGGCCGCCGCACAGCAGCACGCGGTCCTTCAGCTCGTTGAGCGACGCCAACGTGGGCGGCAGTTCCTTGAGCGCGCCCTCGCTGTTCGGGAACCAGTACGGCATCGACATGCCGTTCGGGACGTAGAACACGCCGAGGCGCTTCACGGCCGCAGCGGCGGTTTTCCCCTGGGCCGTCAGCGCCGGCACCATGGCGTCGAGCAGCGGCAGGGCAATCGTGGCGCCGAAACCGCGCAGCACGGTGCGCCGCGACAGGTGCTTTCTCGTGATGATCATCTCGTGGGCTCCCTTGGCTGCGGGCCGTCGCCTAGTGGGCCGGTCGTGCCGACGCCACGGTCACTGGTACCGAGCCCGTGGCCCGGCGCATCTGGAACTGCGGGGTGTTGATCACGGCAAGGATGAGCGTCGACCAGCGGTTCTGCTGTGCCGCGAGGTCCCTGACGATCGTCCGGACGGTCGGTGCATCGGCGAAGTCGACGCCGCGACCGAGCGCGTAGGTCATCATCTTCTCGACCACGTTGGCGCGATAGTCGATACCCTTGCCGACGACCGCCTCGCGCAGGGCACGCGGACTGTCCACCGTGGCGCCGGCCCAGTTGATGGTCGAGTTGATCGCCGCGCCCATGTCGTTGTCGCGCCACTTGCCGATGGCGTCGTAGTGCTCGAGCGCGAAGCCGAGCGGATCCATGCGTGCGTGACAGGTGGAGCACACCGGGTTGGCACGATGGGCCTCCATGCGCTCGCGCAGCGATTTCGGCGCACTCTTGCCGTCGTTCTCCTTGAGCGGCGGCACGTTCGGCGGCGGCGCCGGCGGTGGGGCGCCGAGCAGGTTCTCCAGCACCCACTTGCCGCGCAGCACCACGGACGTGCGATGGGCGTAGGAGCTGACCGAGAGGACGCTGGCCTGGCCGAGCAGTCCCATGCGCCGTTCATCGGTCAACGGGACCCGTCGGAAGCGGCTGCCGTAGATGTTCTCGATGCCATAGTGGCGGGCCAGGCGTTCGTTCAGGAACGTGTAGTTGGCAGTCAGGAGCTCCGTGATCGGACGATCCTCACGCACCTGGCTCTCGAAGAAGAGTTGCGTTTCCTGGATCATCGCCTGGCGCAGCGTGTCTTCGAAGTCGGGGAAGAGCATCTGGTCGGCGGTCATCGACTGCAGGTTGCGAATCTGCAGCCACTGGCCGCTGAAGTCACTGATGAAACGCGCCGAGCGGCGGTCGGCAATCATGCGCTTGACCTGGGCTGCGAGCACGGCCGGTTGACTCAGGCGGCCCTGTGCGGCCGCGGCAATCAGCTCGTCGTCTGGCGCGCTGCGCCAGAGGAAGAACGACAGCCGGGACGCCAGCTCGAGATCCGACAACCGATAGGTCGTCCCCGCCTGGACGCCGGCCGGCTCGCGTTCGATGCGGATCAGGAACTTCGGCGACGACAGCATGGCTTCGACGGCCCGCTCGATGCCGGCGTCGAAGTCGCGTTCGGCCCGCCCTTCGCTGTAGAGGGCGAGGAGCGGCGTGATCTCGCCGTCGGTCACCGGGCGGCGGTAGGCGCGCCGCGCCAGGGTGGTGATGATGCGGCGCGCGCACGGCAGCTCCTGGGTGGCGGCGGTCGGCCGGCAGACGAAGACCCGCTGCCGGCTGGGGGTGTCACCCGGCTTGCCGTCGAACGGCCCGGCGATGTACAGCATGTCGATGCCGGCGGCGGCACTCGAACTGCGGCTGCGCCCGCGCGACGAGTCGATCGGCGACGGCGCGGCGTCGGTGAACGTGACGCTGACGAGGCGGGTGCCGGCCTTGACCGGGATGCGGATCTCGAGCCCGTTGTCGGCGTTCAGCCGGTAGTCGTGGACGATCTGCCCGTCCTTGTCGTCCTCCGGCACGGCGATGAGGACACCTGGATCGGGGCCGCGGTACTTCCCCCCGACCGAAAAGCGCTTGACCAGGGCGTGATCGACGCGCAGCTCGATTTGCTGTTCGTCCTCCTCGATGCCCTCGATGGTGCTGACGGTGCCGTTGCGCACCATGCGAATCTTGAAGGTGTATTCGCCGTCGAGCGGGAAGGTGTGGTTGGCGGTGAGCCCACCGTGCGTCCCGAACGGCGCATCCTCGCCGACACGCTGGTCCTGCCGCTTGCCGACGTCGACCTTGTAGACCTGGGTCAGCGCCCGATTGTCGGGGCTCGAGAGCGCCAGGCGGCTGATCTTGGTGGCCGCCGACATGTAGCGGGCCATCAAACCGGGCGTGATGGCGAGCACGTCGGCGTTGTTGTCGAAGCCGTAGCCGGCCATGTCGCTGGGCAGCAGCTGCGTGCCGTCGACATCGAGCGCCAGCAGGTCGCGGATCACGTTGACGTACTCGGCGCGGTTGAGCCGGCGCGACGCGACGCGGCCCGGATTCGGACGGGCTGCCGCGTCTTGGTCGACGCGACGCTCGATCGCCGCGACGAACGCTTCGGCGGCCGCCTTGTCGGGCTGCGGCCGGCCGGGTGGCGGCATCTGATTCGTGCGGATCTTGCGGGCGATCTTCTCGAGCGCCTCGGCATTGGCGCCGACCGCGTTGACGTCGAGCGTCTCGACGGTGAACCCGGCGGTCTTGAGTCGATCGCTATGGCAGGTGACGCAGTACTTGTCGAGCAACGCGCGATCGATCGCGGCCGCGGTGGCGGCGTGCGCTGGCACCGGTGGTACGGGTGCCGCAACCGTCTGGCCTGCGTGTGCGAGGACCGGTACGGCGAGCGTTGCGGTCACCAGCAGGCACGCGGCCTTCGTCGCTTTCGTCATAGACAACACCCTCGGCGGTCGCCGGCGGCGACCACTGCGCCGCGACGCTCAATGCGCAGACGGAGATCCGATTGGCCGGTCCGCAGCCTCGTGCACGGCCGCCCGTAAGTATGCGGTGTTTTGTCCGACCCTCGCCGACGCCCCGACGCGGGTCAAGTTCGACTGTCGCTCGGTGCTCGCCGCCGGCGGTCACGAGTGACCGGAACGTCGCCGGTGCCCGTGCCTGGCGGATTCGTTTGACGCCGCACCGAGCCGGGACTATAGTCGCGCCGCTTACATTACGGTTCTCCCGGCGCACTCGCGAGTGTTGTGTGTTCGTGTGTACGGGGCGGCGAGGCCCTCTGCGGTCCTCGTTACTGTCTGCGAGCGATGTCCGCGCGCTGCGCCGGCGTCGTGTCGGCGTCGATTTGTGTGGGACGCAAAGGGTCGGGTCCGTTGGTTCGCCCCGCGATCGGTGGGACGGGAGTCCGCCGTGAAGCGGCGTCGCAGGCGACGTCGATGCGAGGCACACAGGGAGGGCGGCATGGCGAGCAAAGGGTGGTTGGCGGCAGCGCTGGTATTGCTGCTGGCCGGAACAGTGTTTGCGCAGGCGACCTCGTCGGTCACCGGGCGCGTGGTGGACGCGGCGGAGGCAGTGTTGCCGGGCGTGTCCGTGGTGGTCACCAACGTTGCGACGGGTGTGACGCGCGAGACGGTGACCAACAACGAAGGCTTGTATTCGGTACCGGCACTGAATCCCGGCACCTATACCATCCGCGCCGAACTCACCGGCTTTGCACCGCAACAGCGGGAAGGCGTGCAGTTGCTGACCGGCGCGACGATGAATGCTGACTTGACCCTGTCGGTGGCCAGCGTCCAGGAGACCATCACGGTGTCCGGCTCGGCGCCGCTCGTCGAGGCGACGCAGTCGAGCATCGCGTCCTCGATCCGCCAGCAGGAAGTCGTCCAGCTGCCGATGATCAACCGCAGCATGGCGGCGCTCATCACGCTGTTGCCGGGCGCCCGCGAAGTGGCTGGGACCGTGTCGGCCAAGGGGGCCAGCGGCACCTGGATCTCGGTCGGCGGCGGCGGCGGCCAGAACGTCACGATGGTCGTCGACGGCATCGACAACAAGGAAGACCACTGCGGCGGCGCCAGCATGTCGTACAGCCTCGAGGGCATTCAGGAGTTCCAGGTGTTCAAGTCGGGCGCCCGCGCCGAGTATGGCCGCGGCACCGCCTCGATCCTGGTGGCGACCAAGAGCGGCGCCAATCAGACCTTTGGGTCGGGTTTCGGCTACTTCCGCAACCAGGACATGGTGGCCACCGACTACTTCTCGAAGCCGGCCAACGGCGGCGTCGGCGAACCGCCGTTCAAGCGCTACCAGGTCGGCGGATCGGTCGGCGGGCCGCTTCTCAAGGACAAGGTGTTCTACTTCGGCGCCGTCGAACGGATCGGCCAGGACATCGAGTTGCCGCGGGCGGCGCGCGTCTTTCAGGAGCTGCAGCTGCTGCAGGACAACCCGTACCTGAACTCGCTGAACGTCAGCGCCAAGGCGTCAGGGTCATTGCCGCAGCCGGCTCGCGAGCTGCTGTCGCAGGCCAAGGTGAACTTCAACCTGTCACAAGGGCACAGTGCGTTCTTCCGCTACAGCGGTCAGCACGGTTACCTGGACAACAGCTTCGGGACGACCGGCTCTGCCCTGCTGAGCTACGCCGATCGCCTCGAGCGAAATCAGCAGAAGCTGTACAACCTGTCTGGTGGGTGGACGTGGATCATCAGTCCACGCGTGGTGAACCAGGTGACGTCGCAGTGGCTGAGCTGGGAACACGACAACCAGTACGCGCCGTGCCCCCTGGCGAACGGCGACTGCCTGATTCAGCGTCTGGTGTTTCCGTCCGTCTCGGCCGGGCCCGCCTCGGGTGGCGGCTTCCCGCACTGGTACAACTTCCTGGACAAGGCCCAGATTCGCGACGACCTGTCGATCCAGGCCGGGCGTCATGCGTGGAAGTTCGGCGTCGACTACGCCCGCCTGCCAAAGAACGGCGGCCTTTACGGTCCCGGCAGCCCAGGGTCGATCAACTTCTTCCACGACCCGTCGGTGATCATCAGCAACTCGAACGGTCTCTACCCGCAGGGCTTCGCGACGCCCGGTGTGGTGCGGTCGATTACGCGGTCGGGCGAGCCGATCGGCAACTACGACTCGTACAACAACTGGACGTTCAGCGGCTACCTGCAGGATGACTTCCGCATTTCGTCGACGTTGACGATCAACGCCGGAATCCGCTACGACGTCTACCAGCACATGAACCAGGGCGACGGGCTCTGGGAAGCGAACCGCAGCTATCAGACGCTGCGGGCGATTGGATCGCCATACGGCGTGCTCCCGAAGACCGACACCAACAACTGGGGACCGCGGGTCGGCTTCGCGTGGGACATGAGCGGAGACGGCGAGCGCGTGATGCGTGGCAGCTACGGCCGCTACTTCCTCATGGGCATCAAGAACGCCTATTACACGGCCGCCATTCAGGACAAACCCGAGCTCTACATCACCCAGACCATCGCGAACAGTGCCATCGGTGTCGGCGCGCTGTCGACCTTCCGCTATGGGGTCGATCCGCTGCCGGCGCTGCCGCGAGGCGTGACCGACCTGCCGCGCGGCGGCAACAACGTCGGCTTCTGGTACGATCCGAATCTCGAGGACTTCCAGACCGATCAGTACGCGATCGGCTACTCGCACGTCCTGACGCAGGGGACGGTGTTCTCGTTCGACTATTCCCACCTCGGCGGCAGCAAGGGCTGGCGGAACCTGAACATCAACCCGCTGCTGCCGAATCCGGCGAACCCGACCGGCGCCCGCGTGCGTCCACTCGCCGCCGACCTGAACCGGGTGTACGGCGACCCGGCACGGGTCGGCATCATGAACATCCTCAGCTCGGTGAATGAGAGCGAGTACGACGAGCTGATCTTCCACTTCGAGAAGCGCTTCGGGGCAGCCACCGCGCTGCGGACCGACTACGTGCTGGCCTGGGCGCGCGGGATGGGCGGGCAGTCGGACGGCAGCACGCGCCGGGCGTCTCCAGCGCCGCAGGTGCCATCGGCCACGGGCGGCGACATCTACGCGCCCTGGGAAACGGGCTATACCCCGTACGACGAGCGGCACCGCGTCACGCTGAGCGGCGTGCTGCCGCTGCCCTGGAAGTTCCAGGTGTCGCCGTCGCTCGTCCTCGCGTCGGCGCGGCCGTACAGCTTGAACCGCACGCCCAACCCGAGCGGCGACGGCAACCTCCGCGTGCTCGACACCGATGGCAATCCACTGCCCATCAACAGCGCGCGCGGCCTGCCGCTCGTCAACGCCAACGCGCGCATCACCCGCATCTTCAACATGCCGGCGTCCAACCAGAAGCTCGAGACGTTCATCGAGATGTACAACATCACGAACCGTGCGAACTTCGGCAATGTCTACGGCGAGAATCAGTTCGCGGCGACGTATCAGCAGCCGATCGGGTACCTCGGCGGCGCTGGTGCCGTCTCGACGCTGCCGAATTCGTTCCAGGTGCAGGTCGGCGCCCGGTTCTCGTTCTAGCGTTCCACCGCCCGACCGGGCGCGGCTATCTGCCGCGCCCGGTCGGTCATCCCACTCTCGGCAGTCCTTCCATGCGTGCATCGCTTCGCTTGCGCTCGCTCGGTATCGCGGTGGTCGTCGCGGGCGTCTGCGCGACGGCCCCACCGCACGCCCAGTCAGGCAGTGGCGCCGCGGCAGGCGAGTGGCGGTCCTATGGTGCCAGCAATGCCAGCACCAAGTACGCGCCCCTCGATCAGATCACCGCCGTCAATGCCGCCTCGCTCACGATCGCCTGGCGACAGTCGGTCATCCCCGAATCGCTGCGCGGCGGACGCGCCGCCACCGACCTGCCGCTGTCGAGCAACTATCAGAACACGCCGCTCATGGTCGGCGGACTGCTGTACATGAGCACCGGCTTCGGCACGGTGGCCGCGCTCGACCCCGGCACCGGCGCCGTGGTCTGGCACGAACAGGTGCCGCCGCGCGACGAAGGCGTGAGCCGCGGCGTCCACAGTCGGGGCGTCGCCTACTGGACCGACGGCCGTGACAGCCGCATCGTCGCCATCCGCGGCCAATACCTCGTCGCACTGAACGCGAAAACCGGAGCGCGCTACGCCGACTTCGGCGCGGGCGGCGACGTGAACCTGTCAGAAGGATTCAGTCGTCCCGGTGAGGCGTTCAACTGGCGATCGGCGCCGCTCGTCGTGCGCGACGTCATCGTCGTCGGTGGGCTGGGTGGCCCGGCCGGCGACAACACCACCGAGTTCTCGACCGCACAACGGGAAGGCGCGCCAGCCAACATCCGAGGGTTCGATGTTCGCAGCGGCAAGCTGTTGTGGACGTTCCGCACCATTCCCCGCCCGGGTGAGTTCGGCAACGACACCTGGTTGAACGACTCGTGGTCGTACAGCGGTGATGCCGGCGTGTGGAGCCTGATGAGCGCCGACGAAGAGCTCGGCTACGTCTATCTGCCGGTCTCGACTCCGACCGGCGACTACTACGGCGGGTCGCGCCCCGGCAACAACCTGTTCGCAGAGAGTCTGGTCTGTCTCGACGCGCGAACCGGCAGGCGGGTGTGGCATTTTCAGGCCGTCCACCACGGCATCTGGGACTACGACTTCGGGTCCGCGCCGGTGCTCGCCGATATCCGCGTCAACGGACGCACGATCAAGGCCGTTGCGCAGGTGTCGAAGCAGAGCTTCCTGTACGTGTTCGATCGGGTCACCGGACAGCCGGTGTGGCCGATCGAAGAACGCCCGGTACCGGGCGGTGATGTACCCGGCGAATGGTACGCGCCGACGCAGCCGGTACCGCTCGACGCGCACGGTCGCCCGTTTGCCTACGACCAGCAGGGCGTCACGGTGGACGACCTGATCGACTTCACGCCGGCGCTCCGCGCCGAAGCGACGAAGATGATTGGCCGCTACCGCT
Source organism: uncultured Acidobacteriota bacterium (assembly GCA_902825985.1). GTDB lineage: Bacteria > Acidobacteriota > Vicinamibacteria > Vicinamibacterales > CAVVIG01 > VFZL01. The sequence continues at coordinate 41,305 of CADEDC010000035.1, forward strand.
ACGGGCCGCTGTTCACGCCGCCCTCGGTTGCCGGTGGCAGGGATGGCAAGCAGGGTACCATCCAGCAGCCCGGCACGGTCTCCACCATCTGGACGGGTGCTGGACTCGATCCCGAGACGAACATGCTGTACGTGCCGTCGGTCCACGGCCCGGTGGTATTGGAACTGGCGAAACCGCGCGGCGCGAAAGCCAATCTGGCGTACGTGCGCAAGGGGCTCACATGGGTCGAGGGACCACAGGGCCTGCCGATCTTCAAGCCGCCGTACGGCCGGCTCGTGGCCATCGATCTGAACAAGGGCGAGGTCCGCTGGACGGTTGCCAACGGCGACGGACCGCGCGATCATCCGGCGCTCCGCGACCTTGCGCTGCCATCCCTCGGACAACCCGGCCGGGCCGCACCACTCGTGACGAAGTCGCTCGTCTTCATCGGCGAAGGCACCAACGACGGCGTGCCGCACCTGCCGCCGTACGGCGGCGGGAAGAAGTTCCGCGCGCTCGACAAGTCCACCGGACAAGTCGTCGCCACGCTCGACCTCCCGGGCGGCACCTCGGGCGCGCCGATGACCTACCTCCACAACGGCAAGCAGTACATCGTCGTCGCGGTTGGGTGGAAGGGCATGCCGGGCGAGCTGGTCGCCCTCAGCCTGCCCTGACTTACGGCTGATGCCGGCTGCCGGCCATGAAGAGCGCGGCACCCAGCACACCCAGAACGATCTTCCAGGTGGCGATGCCGGCGATTGCCGGCATCATGAAGGGAAGCGCGAGACCGACGGCCAGCGCCATCCCGCCGAGCAGTCTGACGGCCTGACCGGTCATCTCGAGCGATCGCCTTGACGTGGCGTACGGTGAACCTACCGGCGCCGCGTGGTCGGGCTGGGCGCCCGCCGGCGGGGGCCGCGGGTGGCGCTGGCCTTCGGGCGGCCGGCCCGGGGAGAGCTGGACGTGGACGCTCGCTGCGGCGGTGCTGCGGTTGCTGGCCCCGCAACGCACGGATTCAAGGTGGCGAAGAACGTCCTGACCAGGTCGGCAACCAATGGCGGGGTTGGGGCGATGCCGTGGATCCAGTACATCACCGTGATCCCGGCAAAGTAGGTCTGCGCGAGGCGCGCCAGTTCGGCCGCTGGCACGTCGGTGCGTACGTTCCCGTGCTGCTGTCCAAGCTCCATGATCTGCGTGTACAGATCCAGATTGGCTGTCAGCACTGGCGAAAAGTACTCGCGCACCTCGGGGTACAGGGCCAGCGCGCGCATCGTGTTGCTCTGATAGGTGAGCCATTCGCCGCCTGATGGACAGAGCAGCCACGTCAGAATGTCGGTCAGCGCGCCCTGCGGCGTCTGCCCGCCACCTCGCACCCGCTCGAGCGCCACGAGGAGGCCGCGCCGGTTGTAGTCCTGCACGCGGGTCACGATGTGCTCTTTCGAGCGGAAGTAGTTGAAGAACGTCCCCTTGCCGACGTCGGCCGCGTCCGTGATGTCCTGGACGGTGATATCGCTGAAACCGCGGCTGAACATGATCTGGCGCGCCGCGCGCACCAACCGCTCGAAGGTCTCGCGGCGGTGGCGTTCGCGCCGGCCCTCCGACGTCAGATTCGGATCGGGCGGTGTCGATTCGGTCGGACCGCCACCCGCCAGGTAATCGGCGGAGTGCGGCCGCCCCGCCGACGCCGTTGGCCGGACATCGTTGGGACGCGATCCCTCGCGCGGAGAAAACGGAGGCGCCGATGGGGAAGTGGTTCGTGGGGCCATCAGATCACGACATCAAGATTGGCGGCGCTTGGTGTTGGCCTTCTTCCCTGCCGGGCGCGCCTTGGCCCGTGTTGACGGCGTGGGAAGGCTGCGGGTTCGGCGCAACGGCCTGGCCGCCTTGCGTGCCGGCCGACGCGACGGCGCGGGCGCCGACGGCGGCAGCGTCATTGTCGGCGGGGCCAGCAACTTGCAGTACGTGCTGACGATGTTGGATATTGCGTCTGGCGTCGGCGCGGTGTTGTGAATCCACTGCAGAATCTGCATTCCGGCGAGGAAGCAGTGTGTCACAGCCGCGAGCTCTTCACCCGTGAGGTCGCGACGTGTCGTGCCACGCGCCTGGCCGAGCTCCATGAGCTGTTCGTAGAGCGGCAGGTTCGTCCGCACCTGCTCGGAGAACCCGCGTCTCGCTTCAGGCTGTGTCGAGAGCGCCCGCAGCGTGTTGGTCTCGTACATCAACCAGTCGCTGCCGCTCGGCAAGCACATGAGAGAGATGAGGAGGTCGGCGATCGCTTCCTCGTTCGACCGGTCCCCGGAGCGGACCCGTTCGATGGTTCGCACGAGGCTGCGCCGATTGAGTTCGACGACGCGCGTGAAGATGTGCTCCTTGGACTGGAAGTAGTTGAAGAACGTCCCCTTGCCGACGTCTGCGGCTTCGGTGATGGCCTGGACCGTCACGTCGGTCAGGCTCCGCTGGGACATGATGGTGCGGGCGGCGTGCACGAGCCGCTCGAATGTTTCCCGGCGGTGGCGTTCGCGACGACCCTCCGGTGTCACATCCAACGCCGGCTCGACCGGTAGGTCCGACGATGTCCCGTCAGCCACGGCATTCGACGAGGCAGGTCTTTCAGTGAGCGGGATCGCCTGAGCCGGCGCGACCGGTCGTAGCGAAGCCGGTGGATTGTACGGAGCGAACATCACTACGGCCGGACCGTGCGTCGCCATTGCGCTGAAGTATGCAATCCGTCACCAGGATTCGCAAGCCCTTTGCGCGGCCGCCTGGCAGCGCTCGGATCGGCGCGGCTATCTGAGGCTCGGTGCCGCTCGGTCCCCAGATCGCACGGCGGCGCCTGGCAGATGTGCCGGGCACCGCCGTCTGCGTTGAGGCGCCGACGAGGCGGTCTACTTGGCAAGCGGACTGGGCCGCATCTGGAACTTCACGGCTTTTGGAAGCACGCCAGGACCGCCCTCGCCCCTGCCGCCCTCGATGTGCCACGTAGCGTAGGTCGAGTAGCTCGCCCACAGCCCCTTGCCTTTCCAACCAGCCTTGGGGTCGTCGACGCGGCCGTTGGCCGAACGGGGGAAGAAGCCGAGCGGATACGGCACCCGCAGGGTGACGAACTGCTTCGTGGCCGGGCTGATGACCTCGAACGCATCGGTGTTGTTCGAGCCGTACATCGGCGCATCCTTGCCGAGCCCCAGGACGTCGTGCACGTCCATATGCGTCAAGTAGCTTTCGTTCGAGTGGAACACGCTCCCGTCCCAGGTCGGGTCGTTCTTACGGTAGAACGTCCAACCCTCCGGGCAGCTCTGGCCGCTGGCCTTCGGGTCGGCCGTTGTCTTGCACTTGCTGCGGTCGAACGACGAGAAGTGCCCGCTCGAGCGCCAGTTCTGCCACGCCAACCCCTGGTGATCGACCTCGACGCCGCCCGACCCGAACGCTTCGATCGGCAGATTGGTCGGCGGTTCGTAGAATTCGGCCTTGCACGTCATCGGCGGACTCGGACCGCGCTCGAGCCGCATCAGCCGCTTGGCGCCGCGGCTGATACCCGAGCACCACAGGCTGTTGTCCTTCGGGTTGACCGCCACCGAGTAGCAGCCGAAGTCGATGCGGTGATCCTTCGTCGGGTCGACTGGCTGATCCGGCTCGCTCCACCCTTGCGTGATCCGGCCGTCGCCGTTGGTGTCGAGCACGGCTGGGCACCAGCCCTGCGACTGCTCGGCGTCGTGCGTCTTCTCCCAGGCGTTGACGTCGATCCACCCAACCGCGCCGTTCATGCCGAAGTAGATGTTGTTGCTCGCGTCGAACATGTTGTGGTCGGCACTGAAGCAGGTGTCGACGTGTTCGTACGTGTCGGTCTTCTGATCGTACTTCGCGACCTGCCGACCGCTGCGCTGGAGCGGGAAGTAGGCCGCGTACTTGTTGGTGCTCGACGTGCAGAACGCCGGCTGCTTCGACACGTCACGCATGCGCACGGCGAGCCACAGCCTGCCGTTGGCGTCAACCGCCGAACTGCGGACGTCGGCCGCGCGCTTCCACATGTTCTCGCCCCAGAACGGCGACGCGGTCGGCGCGGCGTTGAACGACGAGGTGAGCGGCGGCGCGTCGGTCGCGACCTTGATGTTCTTCACGCGGTGCTCGACCGGGTCGAGCATCGTCAGCATGTCGGTCATCTCGGCGACGCCGTAGATGGGGCCGTTGGCGTTGGCGGTGGGGATGCGGGTGTCGCCGGCGACGTTGTCGGAGCGTCCGTCGATCGGCGTGCCCCAGTCCCAGAGCGTCACCACCAGGTTGCGCTCGACCCCGGCCGGCCGGGGCGGCGCCACCTTGGGTGCGTCTCCGGCCTTCACGCGATCCGTCCAGTCGGCAAACGCCTGGCGGTGGTCGCCGAAATTGAGAAAGAGGCCGCCCATCGCGGGTCCCGACGGGCCCACCTTGGTCCGCTTCTCCCAGGCGGCGAGCGTCGATGCCGTTGCCGCCGACATTGCGGGCAGGATCTCGCGGGTCGCTTTGTTGCCGAGTTGGTGACAATCGAAGCAGTCCTTCGCGTCGATCGACCACTTCTTCTGGGCATCGAGGCCGCTCGGCGCCTTCACCATCGCCAGCCACCAGGCGGCCGGGTAGACCTGCGCCGCCGCCTTCGGATCGGGAGCGACGACGGCCTTCAGGTTGAGCTGCTGGCCCGGCTTGGCCGTCGTGCGTGGCGAGTCCACCAGTCCGTAGCCGCGCACGAAGACCTGGTAGGTTGCGCGCGGCAGATCCGGCAGGACGTAGCGCCCGTTGTCGTCGGTGACGACGCTGCGGACGAACCGGGTGGGCAGTTCGGTCGTCTCGGCGATCACCCAGACGCCCGCTTCGGCGCCTGCGCCGCTCGTGACCGTGCCGCCGATGTCGTCGGGGTCGATGGCCACGGTGCCGCCGCCCTGCGTCTGCACGATAAAGGGGAGAGCCAGACCGAAGGCCAGCGCGAGCGACATGACCCACATGGTGCGATTCCTGCTCCGCGTCATCCAGTCCTCCTCAGCGAACGGGCGCGCGCACACGACCACTCCCAGGTGCCACGCCGGCTCGTTCAACGGCGCTTATCCTGCGCCACCCGCCAGCGGCCGTCACCTCGGGCGCAGCTGGGTCAAGTGTGACCAGCGGAAGACGCGGCGTCACCGCGCCGCCGAGGCGCGCCGCCTCGACTCGACGGCTTCGGGGAAGTCGGCATCGGCGTCCAGCCAGCCGGCGGCCGCCGCGGCGTACTCGCGCCGGGCCGTCGCGCCGTCGCCGCGCAGTTCGGCGAGGCGGGCGAGCTCGTAGTGCGTGCCGGCGTACTGCGGCGCCTGCTGCTGCAGCAGTGCGACGAATTCGGCCGCCAGGTCCAGGCGTTTCGTCTCGCGGGCCGTGCGCGTGGCGGCTTCAAGCTGGAACACCGTGATGGTCCAGGCATCGGGGCTGCGGTCGGCGGCGAGCTTGCTGATCCCGGCCTTCAACAGCGCACCGCCGCTGGCGTCGCCGCGCCGCAGCTGGAACTCACCCTGTGCGATCTCGAAGTCTGGCCGCAGTCTCCCGCCCAGCGGCCCGATGGCTTTCATCGTGCGCAGGGCCCCGTTGCCTGCTTCCGCCGCCGCCTCGAATTGACCGCTCGCCTGCAGCGCCCGGCTGGCCAGAAGGTGCCCGAGCGCCTGCGTGAGCGGTGCCGTCGCCGTCTGCATCTGCCTCGCCGCGGCGAGGGCGTCGGCCGGCCGCTGCCGGGCCAGGAGGAACAGCGGCCAGGCGCGTTTGTTGACGTCCAGCGCCTGCCCGAGCAGGCCGCTGGCCGGCAGGTCGAACGATTGTTCGAGGAGCGCGGCCGCCTTCTTCATCTGCCCCGAGTACTGATAGGCGGTCGCGAGCAGATCGAGGTTGTGGCGGTAGTGCCAGTCCACGGCGAGCGGCAGTCGCTCCGACACGGCACGCTCACGATGCAGCCGGTCGGCCAACTCGAACTCCGCGATCGCCTCGCGCATGCGGTCGACCTGACGCAGGACGTGGCCGTACATATGGTGCGCGTGGGGAATCGCCGGTGCGCCCTTCGCGAACCGGTGCGCGAACGGCAAGGCATCGCGAGGCCTCCCGAGATTCTCGTAGGCGTGGGCGATGTAGTGGTCGACGGCGAAGTAGTCAGGGGCCAGGACGCGCGCCCGCTCGTAGAACGCCAGCGAGGCCTGGCCACCGCTCATGCCATGGCTGTCGGCGGGATCCTGCGCATGCCCGGCGATGAGCAGCAGTTCGACGTTGGTCGGGAATTCCGTGCTGATGCGGCTCAGTTGGCCGCGGTAGGCCCGGGCGGCGGCGGCATCGCCCGGTGCGTCAACCGCCGCGAGCTGTCTGGCGCGGAGCTCAATCCGGAATCGCTCTGCCGGCGAGGCGGGGCCGGCGAGTTCGCGGGCGCGGCGGCTGGCGGTGCGTGCGCCGTCACCGTCGCCCAACTCTCCGAGCGCGTAACTCAGCCCCAGCTGCGCCAGTGCCAACGACGCATCGGCACGCAGCGCTTCGTGGAACGAGCGCGCGGCGTCCATCCAGTTGTACGAATGCAGGTAGGCCAGCCCCTGGTCGCAATACTGCTGGGCCCTCGTGTTTCGTGTCGTCACCGGGTCGTGCGCCGTCCCAATGCCGGAACGCAGCGGGATGGACCGCCGCGCCAGGTCGGCCGGCGCCGGACTCGCCGACGGGGCGGCGACCGGCGACTGCGGCCGTGCGGCGGCGACCCGCGTCGCTGCGGCCGCGCGGGTCGTCGAGGGCTGAGTCACCCACACGAGTGCGGTCGCTGCTGCAGCCATCCACCGACATGAGCTCATCATGCCTACCTGCCCGGTCCGGCCCGCGCGCGCTACCTGATGGTGAACGAGCCGTCTGGCAACGTCAGGCGGTAGGCGGCGTGGCACGCGACACAGCTCGCCTGAAACGTCTTGATCGAATCCTGGGCGCCCTCGACCGCAATCGGGTTGGGACCATCAGCCATCAGGTGCACCGCGACGCTGATCTCGGCGATCGCTTTCGACGCCCGTTGCGCGATCGCGAGGGCGTCCTCGACGTCGCGCGCGGTCCAGTACTGCTCGAGGGTGGCGAGCGCCGGCCGCGCCTGGATGACCAGCGCGTCCAGTCCCTTGGCGTCCTCGGCCGCGAGGCTCCGGGGCAGCTCGCGCGACACGCTGTCGAGCGTGCGCATCGCCCGGACGTACTCGGCGGACGGCTTCTCGTCCGCCCGCACCGCCAGCGCCCACGTCGCCGCGCACGCCGCGAACCCCAGGACCAGCCATAGCCTCATCGTGAACGGCACCCTCCTGACCACCGCGCCCCGCGGCACGTCAGCGGAGCACGTACCAGACTACCGCGAGACTGGCGCTGGCGCCTACCGACAGCAGCGCGAATTGCGCCCACTCGGCCAGCAGCAGCACGGACAGCGCCACCAGCCAGCCGGCTGCCGCCAGGCAGTACCAGTGCAGCTCATCGAATCCTTCCTCCACCGCCTGGACGCCGGCGTGGCGCCGCGCGGCGTCGACGATTGCCGCCGCGACCTCGCGGTCGCTCTCCCGGCCGATCTCGAAGTAGCGGCCGCCGCCCTCGTTCGCAATCGTCTGCAGCGACGCGCGGTCGAGCACGGAGAATTCCTGGCTCGAGGCGCGCAGCGACGGGCCGCTGACCTGTCCGGCTTCGAGGGGCGCCCGCGGGATGAAGCCGCCGTGCGCCGTCCCGATGCCGACGACGTAGACCGGCACATCCTGCGTGCGTGCCTCGAGGAGCGCCGTCGCCAGTTCGCCGCTCCACGACTGCCCGTCCGAGATGAGCACGAAGACCTTGCCGTTTGGCGACGGGCCCTGGAACTCGGCGTCCTTCTCGATCAACCGCACGCCCCAGTGCAGCCCGAGCCCGATGTTGGTGTCCCACGTGTTGTCGTCGGCGAGCGGAAACGGTGACTCACGCTGCAGGTGATCGAGGAAGAAGAAGAACGTATTCGGATCGCGCGTCAGCCGCACCTGCGGCGCCGCGATGTGCGCGAACAGCGCCAGGGCGATGCGGTCGTTCCGCCACTGCAGCGTCTCGGCCAGGACGCGGAGGAACGCGACCGACCGTTGCCAGCGGTCCGGCGTGACGTCGCGCGTGTACATGGATGCCGAGCCGTCCTGCAGGACGATGAGGTCGACCCCGGCCGTGCGCACCAGTCGGACGAGCGCCCGCGGCTGGCTCAACGCGAGGACGACCAGCGCGAGCGCCACCAGCTGCAGCAGCCAGAACGGCAGGATGCCGAACGCCGAGATGGACTCCGGCGCGCCGGCGCGATGCCGCTGCCTGAACGTGCGCACGTCGCGCCGCCGCCGCAGCGCCTGCCAGCCCCAGGCCAGGAACAGCAGGCCCGGGACGACGAGCAGCCACAGGTAGAGCGGGGCGCCGAACCGCAACGAATCGGCCGCGATCATCCGTCAGCCCTTCCGCTGTTTGGGTCCACCTTTGCCGGCCTCGGGTTGCTCGCGCCGTTCGTCGCTGCGCTGCGGCACGACAATCTTGAAGTCACTCATGTCGGTGCCGGGCGGCACCGCCCCGGCCTCACCGTGCAGCGTCGTCGTGGAAGGCGGTTTCGGCAGCTCCCGCCGTTCGGCGGGCCGCGCCGAACGCGCCTTGATCAGCGCGTCCCGGCGGCGGCTGGCGAACTCGTAGTTGTAGGCGGCGTCGAACTGCCAGTCGCCCCGGCGCAGCAGGTCCGCGTACTGGCCGACTACCGCATCCAGGCTCGCCACCGCGTTCGGGCTGGACTCTTCGCGGCTGGCGCGGCGATAGGCGGCGTTGGCCGCGATGAGCAGCATCGCCGGGTCGCGCTCGAGCACCTCACCGCTGGCGCTGGTCTTCACGGTCAGATCCCCGTACTGCCGCTGCCAGTACTGCGAGGTCGCCGCCTGGGCACGCAGGTCCTGCGCGATCCCCGTCACGCCCGCCACCTGCGGCAGGCGCGCGAGCGCGGCGCCGATGCCGTCGACCTCCGGCCCTGCCGCATCGAACTCGAGCGTCAGCACCCGCTGTTGTGCCGCAGCCGTCTGCTGCTGCGCCGTGCCCAGCGCCCGCAGACTCCAGCCGACTGCTGCCAGCACCGCGGCCACCAGCCAAAACCGCACGAGAATCCGGATCATCGTCGTTGCTCTCCAGCCGTCACGGGAACGTCCGCATGAATGGGAAGACGAGGTACGACATCAGCGCGATCGCCCACGCGAACGCCGCGGCCAGCGCGAACGGCGCGAAGCGCGGCTGATTGGTGCTGTATCGCTTGACCGTGATCGCGCCAGGCGAGCGCTTGTCGATGTCGGCGATCGCCTTGATGACGTCATTCTCGTTTGCCGCCGCGTAGAAGCGTCCTCCCGTGCTCTCCACGGCCGGCTTCCAGATGGTGGTATCGGGCGCGACGTCGCCCAGGTTCTTGCCGCGACTGGTGCGGATGAAGTACACCGGAATTCGCAGCGCGACCGCCTGGGCGAAGATGTCGCTGACCGGGCGTTCCTCGACGGTGACCTGCGTGTCCTGCCCGTCGCTGAAGATCACCATCAGGTTGCCGGCGGCATCCGTGAAGTTGTAGGCGCGAAAGAGTCCCGTCGCCCGGTCGACGGCGACGCCGATGGTGGTGCCTTGATTGGGGAAGTGCATGAACTCACCCCAGTCGCCGATGAGCGACGCACTCAGCAGGACGTTGTCGTAGTCGGTCGTGAACGGCGTCACGACATAGGCTTCATCGCCGAATTCGATGAGCGACACCAGATCCTGGTACGTCCCGCTCTTCCGCTGGCGGATGAAGGCCTGGGCCGCGGCGACGGTGGTGAAGAACGCCGCCTCGTTCGGCGCATTGGCTCCCAGCCGCCGGGCCGGAAACGGCGCGAGCATGCTGGACGACGCGTCGATCAGCACGGCGATGCGTCGTCCGGGGTGCGTCACCGAGTCGGCGGCCAGTGTCACGAAGGGTTCGGCGAGCGCCAGCGCGAAGAACGGCAGTCCGATCAGCCAGCAGAGCAGCGGCAGGTGACGAACCGGGCTGAGCCAGGAGCCTGGCACGCGCCCGAGAATCGCCGGTACCGCGACACGGTTTCGCCAGCCGCGCCGCGGTGTCAGCGCCGCCCGCAGCAGGAGCAGCCCGAGGCCGCCGCCGGTGAGCGCGAGGAGCAGCTGCAGGGCGAGTTCGCGGCGGCCGAAGAGCAGGCCGCCGGTGCTGAGTTCGCCGAGACGCGCCAGTTCGTCCCGCACGATCGGCCACAGTGTCTCGAACGGCATCACGAGACCTGGCGCTCCAGGGGCCGCCGGCGGATCCATGGCGTCAGGCGCTCGAGGAGCGGCAGTCGCTCGAACGACAGCCGCGTCGCGAGGTCGGTGGCGGTCGCCAGTGCCTGACCGAGCGCCGCGTCGTCGAGCGGCGCGCCGTCGCTGTACTGCGCCGCGGTCAGCGTGGCGAGTACGTGCTGCAAGGCGTCCAGGCGGACACCGTCGCGCGGCGTCACGGCGACGAGGCGGCTCAGCGTCTTCGCCGTGGTCGAACCCGAGACGATGACGAGCGGGCCGGTGCCGAGGCGGCCCCTGACGGCGATGGCGCCGGACGGCGCCGTTTCGCCCTCCGCCGCGCGTCGCTGGCTGACGTCCGCGCCGACCGCGCAGGCGCCCACCACGCGGGCCGCCGTCAGCGCCTGCGCGATGTCGTCCGCCGTCCACCGACCGGCGGCGTCGACGCGCGCCCGCACCGCCACGAGCGTCCGCCGCGCGCCGCGCACGAGCGCGGCGGCGCTCAGCAGCCCAGCGGCCGGTGCCGGTCGCCATGCGGTTGCTCCGAGGGCCCGTGCGACACCGGCAACCGCGACGACCGCCGCCAGGGCCATGACGAGCATGCCGCCGATGGTCAGGGTGCGACCGCGCGCCGCATGCCCGGCGACGTCGGCGAACGTGGGCGCGGCAGCGTCACGGATGTCGTTGGCATCGCCTGACACCAGCGACGTCACGCGCAGGCTCTGGCGCGGCATGGCGAATCGCCGTTCCATGCCCTGGGTGGCGGTGTCGCGGTTGCCGGCGCGCATCTGGATGCGGTAGGCCACCGTCAGGTTGGGCAGCGCGACGTCCTGGTCGAAGAACCGGTCGTTGATGAAGCGCAGCGTGTACTCGACCTGGAAGAAGGTGCGCGCGCCGGCCTTGACGTCGGCGGCGACGCGACCGCCGAGCACCTCGAAGGGCGCCAGCTCGATCGCCTTCGGATCGAGGCGGGCGCGGTCGACCACCGCACTCGCCGTTTCCGTCTCGACCAGCGCACAGGTCAGGATGAGGGTGAAGGGTTGGCCGACCGCGATCGCGCTGACGGTCGTCCGCCACCAACAGGTCACCGGGTCAAGTTCCTCGCCTGGCGCCGGCGTCTGCGCCCGCAGCGCGGTGGCGGCGACGGCGATCCAGACGGCGAGCAGGCCGGCCACGGTGCGGCGGCGGAGCGGCCCCGGGCGGCCGGTGACGCGAACGTCAAGCGTGGGATGGGTCATGGTGTGCTCATCGCTGCTTGCGCAGGCGGCGCTCGGCGGTGAACGCAGCGAGCACCGCGGCGGCCTGTTCCCAGTCGGTGCCGATTCGAACCACGTCCAGGTTCTGTCGCGTCGCCCGCCTGGCCACGTCGTCCTGCCAGTCGCGCGCCCGCTCGGCGAGGCGTCGCACGCCGCGCCGCGACACCAGTTGACGGCGGCCGGTTTCGACGTCCTGCACCTGGATCCACCAGGCGCCGGCCGCCGGCACGGTGAAGGCGGCGCCGGCGTCGACCATCACCAGGAACAGGTCGTGACGGGCGTTGAGGTGCGACAACTCGGACAGCGTCGCGTCGATGTCGTCGAACAGGAAGTCGGACACGACCGCGACCAGCGACGTGCGCCGCATCACGCCGGCGATTGAATGACCGACATGATGAAATCTGGTGATGGGCTCGAGGCCGCGCCCGTACTGGTAGGCCTCCAGGCAGTGCGCCACCTGGTGGCGGCCCGCGCGCGGCGAAATCGTCGCCATCCCCTCGAATCCGCGGTCGAACGTGATCAGGCCGAACGCATCCTGGAAGAACGCCGCGGAGAGCCCGATCGTCCCGATCGCCCACGCGATGGCGCGTGCGACCGGCGTGGCGTCGGTGCCGCACAGGGTGGAGCGTGAGCGGTCGGCCACCGCGACGATGGCCGCCGTGCCCGGCTGCTCGAAGTCGCGGACGACGAGCGGACTGAAGTTGTTCAGGCTCGACTGCGGCCAGTCGACAATCGACAACCGATCCCCGGGCTCCCAGTTGCGCAAGCCGACGTAGTCGAAGCCCGGGCCATGGAAGAGGCTGCGGTGATCGCCGAGCGTGTACTCGCGCAGGCGGCGCATGACCATGAGCTCGATGGCGTCGAGCTCCGCCTCCGCCACCAGCGGCGCCTGCCGCGGTGACGCCGGTTGCCGCGAATCGCCGATCGCCCGACCCTGTTCCATGTTCGTCTGGACCCGCGCCGGGTCAGGGGATGGCGGTGACTCGCAGAATGTCCGTGATCACCGTGTCGGTCGTGAGACCGTGCGCCGCCGCGTGCGGGCCCAGCCAGATCCGGTGGCCGAGAATGTAGGGAGCCAGATCCTGGATGTCCTCCGGGTAGACGACGCTGCGGCGGCCGGACAGCAGCGCCCACACCTTGGCCAGGCGTCCCCAGCAGATGATGGCTCGCGGCGAGGCGCCGAGCTCGACCCCGCGTTCCACCATCTCGGACGGCGAGTGCCGATGCCAGTCGGTCTCCGGGTTGTAGGGGCGGGTCGCCGCCACCAGCCGCTGAATGTAGTCGGACAGCCGATCGTGGAGGAATACGTGCTCGTTGATCGCCGCCCGCAACTGGATGATCCGCTCCTTCGACATCAGCGCCGACAGGCGAACGCGCTTGAAGTCGAACTTCACCAGTTTGGCTTCCTCGTGCGGCGGCAGGTAGCCGATGTTCACCATCATCGCAAACCGGTCGGTCGCGGCCTCGGACAGCGGGAACGTGCCCTGGCCGAGCTCGACCGGGTTCATTGTTGCGATCGCGAAGCTGAACGCCGGCAGCTCGTAGGTGACGCTGCCCACCGTGACGGTGCGATCCTGCAGGCCTTCGAGGAACGCGCTCTGCGACTTGAGCGGGATGCGGTTGATCTCGTCGAGCAGGATGACCTCGGCCGACGCCATCGGCCCGAACTCGGTCATCGTCTCGCCGGTGGCCGGGTTGATCATCTGATAGCCGACCACCTCGGTCGGCTGCAGGTCGGCACGGCCCTGCAGGCGAACGAACTTCGCGTCGCTAATCGCCGCGAGGATGACGCCGAAGAACGTCTTGCCGACGCCCGGCACCCCGCGCAGGAGCAGGTTGCCGGCGTTGACCTGGCGCTGTTCCTTCTTGTCGTAGGTCGTCGGAATCTCCGACAGCAGGACGACATTGGCCAGCACCTTGGCCGTGTCGTAGCCAACCAGCGCCTTGCTGCCCTCGGCGACGATCGCCTGGTGAAATGCCAACGCCTCTTCGAGATCGGGATGCACCTTCGCGCCCTTTTCGGTTCACCGGGCTGTCACGTCGCGTGCGGTCCAGTCCGCCCGAACCCCGGAAGCGGCTCATCATAACGTGGAAGGCGGGTCCCGCCGCGTCCGGGATGGTCAGCCGGGCGCCGGTCAACGATGACCGCCCTTCGATCTCGCTCGACAACCCAGGGTGAGGTCGGGGAGAGTAGTGAGCCATGAAACGGCTGTCTCTGTTGCTTCTGGTGCTGCCCGTGTGCGGTCTGATGGCGCTCCCGCCCGGCGTCGAGCGGGTTGCCGCGCAGGAACAACATCCCGGCGAGTACTCGCCGGTCGACATCGAGAACGGGTCTCGCCTGTATACGAGCCAGTGCATCACGTGCCATGGTCCGACCGGCGACGGGGTCAGCGGCATCGACTTGCGGCGCGGGACGTTCAAGCGTATCGCGTCGGACGATGACCTGCGGTCCGTGATCACGGGCGGCGTCCCGGGCACCGGCATGCCCAAGTTCGCCTTCAGCCCGACCGAGCAGAACGGCGTCGTCGCCTACATCCGCGCCGGGTTCGAGGTCGGCGGCCGCGCCGCCAAGGTCGGCGACACGAAGCGCGGCAAGCAGGTCTTCGAGACCAAAGGCGGCTGCACCGGCTGCCACCGGGTGGAGGGCAATGGCGCCCGGAAGGGCCCGGACCTCACCGACATCGGCGCGATGCGCAGTGCGACCATGCTGCAGCAGTCGCTGACCGAGCCGACCGGCGCGCTCCTGCCGATCAACCGGCCGGTGCGGGCGGTGACCAAGGCCGGGAAGACGATGACAGGCCGTCGCCTGAACGAAGACACCTACACGGTGCAGATCATCGATGAGAGCGGCCGTCTGCAGTCGCTGCTCAAGGCCGATCTCAAGGAGTTCCAGGTGCAGACGGCGTCGCCGATGCCGTCGTTCCGCGACACGCTGACGGCGGACGAGATTGCCGACGTCGTCGCCTATCTTCTCTCGCTGAAAGGCTGAGCCTCATGGCCCGACGAATTCTCTTCGCGTCGACGGTCGTCGCCACGCTGCTGTCGACGCTGACGCTCGACGCGCAAGTCACCTACGAGCGTCTGCTGAATGCTGCGAAGGAGCCGCGCAACTGGCTCTCGTACAGCGGCTCGTACATGAGCCAGCGATACAGCGCCCTGACCCAAATCAACCCGGCCAACGTGAAGAATCTCGAGCAGAAGTGGGTGCTCCAGAATCGCGTGTTCGGCGCCTGGCAAGCGACACCGCTGGTGATCGACGGGATTATGTATCTCACCCAGCGGCCGAACGACGTGATCGCACTCGACGCCAGGACCGGACGCGTGTTCTGGACCTATCGGCACAATACGTCGCCCGACCAGAAGGCGTGCTGCGGCTCCAACAACCGTGGCGTCGCGATCCTCGGCGACAGTCTCTTCATGGGCACCCTGGACGGTTACCTGCTGTCGCTCGATGCCCACACCGGCAAGCTGCTGTGGCGGAACAAGGTCGCCGAGATGAAGGCCGCCTACTCCATCACCATGGCGCCGCTTGTCGTGAAGGACAAGGTGATCATTGGTGTCGGCGGCGGTGAGTACGGCATCCGTGGCTTCGTGGCGGCCTTCGACGCCAGGACCGGGAAGGAGGCGTGGCGGTTCAACACCATCCCGGCGCCCGGCGAGCCGGGCAGCGAAACATGGAAGAACGATGCGTGGAAGACCGGTGGCGGCCCCGTCTGGGTGACCGGCTCATTCGACCCGCAACTGAACCTCACGTATTGGGGCGTCGGCAACCCGGGGCCGGACTGGAACAACGAGCAGCGTCCCGGCGACAACCTCTACACCGACTCGGTCATCGCGCTCGACCCCGACACCGGCAGGCTGAAGTGGCACTTCCAGTTCACGCCGAACGACACCTACGACTACGACTCCGTGCAGATCCCCGTGCTCGTCGACATGGACTGGAACGGCACGCCGGTCAAGCTGATGCTGTGGGCGAACCGTAACGGCTACTTCTACGCCCTCGACCGCGAGACCGGGAAGTTCCTGGTCGGCAAGCCGTTCGTGAAGGTGAACTGGTCGAGCGGCCTCGACGAGAAGGGCCGCCCCATCCAGACCCCGCAGCCGCCGGGCATGCCGACATGGCCCGGCAACCAGGGCGCGACGAACTGGTACTCGCCGTCGTACAGCCCGCGCACCGGTCTGTTCTACATGTCGGTGTGGGATGACTACGCCACCATCTACACCAAGCAGAAGCAGGAGTACGTCGAAGGGCGCTACTTCACCGGTGGCGGCTTCCGCGTCTACGGCCCGACGCCCAATGCGACGCCGATGCCGACGCTGAGCCGTGGCCCGATCAACAACTGGACCGACGCGGTCGGGAAGGGCGCCGTGATGGCGGTCGATCCCAAGACCGGCGAACGCAAGTGGCGGTTCGACATGACCGACGTCACCGACAGCGGCATCCTGACCACGGCGGCCGACCTGCTGTTCACCGGCGGTCGCGAAGGATACTTCCAGGCCCTCGACGCGAAGGCCGGCACCCTGCTGTGGAAGACGAATCTCGGCGGCCAGATCGTCAACGGTCCGATGACCTACGAGGTGGACGGCAAGCAGTACGTCGCCGTCATCGCCGGCAACATGCTGTCGGCCTGGGCGCTCCGGGACTGACGACCCGCCAGTCGAGCCTGACTGAGGCCCGTGGATCTGGCACGCACCGCCGCCGACTGATAAGCTGCGCATGGTCAACTGTCCCATGCGCA
>CADEDC010000036.1 GCA_902825985.1 uncultured Acidobacteriota bacterium
CGCTCTCCAGGGGTTCGCGGAAACGGACGCGGCGGTGTATGCCGAGGCGCGACGCCAGGTCGATCTGCTGCGCCGGGAAATCACCCGCGTGTTCTCACGCGTCGATCCGCTGATCGTGCCAACGATGCTGACCGAGCCGGTCACCATCGCGGACAGTGCGAAAAGTCGATGCGGTGGATGTTCCGAGGCCGAGCCCGGCATGACTCTCAGATCTGTGCGAGTGCCAGGCCGGTCTCGCAGGTAGAAACCCTGGCAGGCGCCCTGGCCCTGCTGCACGGCATGCGGCGCGCGCCCAGGAGCATCATCAGACGAACGGAGGAACAGTGGCCCGTCAGATCGTATTGAGCGCGAAGGCGCCGGCACCACCGCCAACCTACAGCCAGGCCGTCAAGGCGGGCGGCTTCGTCTTCGTGTCAGGGACCTCTCCGGCTGACCCAGCCACCGGCGCCATCAAGGGGACCACGATCCAGGAGCAGACCAGGCAGTGCCTGGCCAATGTCCAGGCGATCCTCGAAGAGGCAGGTAGCTCGCTGGACAAACTCGTCAGCGTCACGGTTATCCTGGCAGACGAGGATGACTTCGCCGGCATGAACGAGGAGTGGGTGACGTGGTTCCCGACCAATCCGCCGGCACGCCAGGGCGCGAAGCTGCCGGCACGCATCCCTGGACTGAAGGTCTCGATTGCAGCGATTGCCGAGGCGTGACCCATCGCCCGAGCGGACCTCTATCGGCCGTGGCGCAGAATCCAGGGCCCGGCTAAAGTGAACGCTGTGAGATGCGGCGATGATGCGGAAGACGATCCCGGCGGCTGATCCAGACTCGTACGTCACGGCGCTGGCCGGGTGGCAACGTGCACGCGTGGAAGAACTGCGTGCAGCCGTCTGTGGCGCCGCAGGGCTTCAAGAGGTAGTGAAGTGGGGGCATCTCGTGTACTTCGCGAACGGCCCGGTCCTGCTCATTCGAGCCGAGGAACATCGCGTGCTCTTTGGCTTCTGGCGGGGGCAACGCCTGCGCGCCATCGAGGAACGGCTCAAGCCAGGTGGAAAGTATGAAATGGCGACCCTGGAACTGCGCGAAGGAGCGACCATCCGTAAGACGGTGGCGCGCCGCCTGGCCAGGGAAGCCATCGCGCTCAACAAGTCCCTCGGCGATCCGACGCAGAGCGCGAAGACCAGCAACGCGCTGATGAAAGGACGCGCCAGGCGCGCGCCGCGGCTCCCGCGGTAGGGGCAGTCCATGGCTTGGCTCGCGCAGTACAGGTCCAGCGGCGTTGTTGTTGTCCGCGGGCCGGCGCTTCAGCGGTGCCGACAGTGAGATGGCTGCCTGGGTCATCGCTGCTCCGGGTGTGCTCTACGCCCTGCACCGAGTGGCCACATGGATGGAAGGCAGGGGCTGGATCTACTACCGCAGGCGGCGTGGCAGCAGCGGCACGCTCGGCACGGCCACGCTCGAGCTGCAGGCGCTCTTCGAGCCGGGCAAGCGTCACGTGCTCGAACAACGGCCACGGGAGATGGTCGAAGACGGTGAAACCGGCGATGCCTGCTGGCCCATTTCCAACGACTGTCCATTCGCTGGCGGCGCCGCTGTGGCAGAATCATCGCCGGACAGGAGGGGGATCGGCAGCGATGGCCAACGAACGCTCCGACGAGACCAACGAGCTCGATCGACGCCGCTTCATCAGCGGGGCGGTGACTGGCGCAGCCGGCTTCATGGCCGGCGGCCAGGCCCCCATACACTCGCATGCCGAGGAACACCAGACCGTCCCGGCCGACGTCGCCCTGCGCGTCAGGGCGCTCGAGTCGCTGCTCATCGAGAAGGGCATGGTCAAGGGCGAGCAACTGGATGAGATCGTCCAGACCTACCAGGACACCATCGGGCCGCGCAACGGCGCCCGCGTGGTGGCGAAGGCGTGGACCGACACGGCCTATCGCCAGCGGCTGCTGACGGACGCGACGGCGGCGATCGCCGAACTCGGGTACGCGGGGGCGCAGGGCGAACACATGGTCGCCCTCGAGCAGACGCCGGCGGTCCACAACCTGGTCGTCTGCACGTTGTGCTCGTGCTATCCCTGGCCGACGCTCGGCCTGCCGCCGGCGTGGTACAAGTCGGCCGGCTATCGTTCACGCGCCGTCATCGATCCGCGCGGCGTGCTGCGCGAGTTCGGGGTCACGGTGCCGGATGACGTCGAGCTCCGCGTGTGGGACAGCACGGCGGAACTGCGCTACCTGGTGATTCCGCAGCGGCCGGGCGGCACGGATGGCCTGTCGGAAGCGGCGCTGGCAGAACTGGTGACGCGCGACTCGATGATCGGCGTCGGCATTCTGCCGGCGGTGGCGCCGCGGGGAGGTCAGGCATGAACGGCGTCCACGACATGGGGGGCATGCACGGGATGGGGCCGATTGGCCATGACCCGGATGAGCCGATCTTCCACCACGAGTGGGAAGGCCGCGTGTGGGCGATGTTCCGCGCCACCGGCGCCTATGGCCGTGGCGTGTGGAAGAACTTCCGCTTCGAGCTGGAACAGCTTCCGCCGGCCGAGTACCTGCGGATGCCGTACTACGAGAAGTGGTTCACCGTCCTGGTCAACCGGCTCGAGCGCAGCCGCTTCATCACCGAGGCAGAACTCGCGAGCGGCAAGGTGGACACGAGCCTGCCGCGTCCGCAGGCGCCACCGCCGCCACCGCCCGTGCCGGGCGCCATCCCCGGGGCGTCGCGGCTGGACCTGAAGGTTCGCGCGCGCTATCGCACCGGGCAATCGATCCGCGGCCGCAACATCCATCCGGAAGGCCACACGCGGCTGCCGCGCTACGTGCGCGGCAAGCGGGGCGTGATCACGCGCGACCACGGCGTCTGGGCACTGCAGGACACCGACGCTGCCGGCGGTCCGGTCGGCCATCCTCAGCACGTGTACACCGTCCGCTTTGCCGCGCGCGAGCTATGGGGCACACAAGCCGCCGCGCGCGACTCGGTCTACGTCGATCTCTGGGAGGATCACCTTGAACGCGGCTGACAGCACGTTCGGGGTCGACATCGAGGTCCTGCCGGCACTGCCGCATGTCGAGGGCGATCCGGTGTTTGCCGAACCCTGGCAGGCGCAGGCCTTCGCCCTCGCCGTCAGGCTGTCGTCAGCGGGCCACTTCACGTGGACCGAGTGGTCGCACGCGCTCGGCGCCGAGTTGCGGGCCGCGGCCGAACGGGGCGAGCCCGACGATGGGTCGAAGTATTACCACCACTGGGTGGCGGCGCTCGAACGGCTGGTGACATCGCGTGGACTGGCGGGGGCCGCCGCGCTGACGGTGCGCAAGGAGGCGTGGGCCGAGGCGTATCGCAGCACACCGCACGGCATGCCGGTCGAACTGAAGCACACCGACCTGCGCCCGCGCTTCCGCCAGACGATCCGCACGGCCGATGGCGAAGAGGTCGAGATCGTCCAGCGCCGCGCCCACCTCTCCTACTGCCACTCAGGCTGCTGCTGCGGGGACGTCGAACGCGGCTACGCTCCCGTGCCGGTCGACACCTTCAAACAGGAGTGGCTTCGCCGTCGACTCCGCCGCATCGTCCATCTCACCAAGGGCGGTTGCCTCGGTCCCTGCGAACTGGCCAACGTCGTCTCGCTGGTGTTCGACGGACAGTCGGTGTGGTTTCACTCGGTGAACACGCCGGAGCTGGTCTGCCAGATCTTCGACTACATCGACATGATGGTGCTCGCCGACCGTTACGAGCCAGCGCCGCCGACACTCACCCCCTACGTGTTCAACTTCTACGACTGGGACGCCCGCGCCGGCCGCTGAGCGGATTGCAGCGTCGATTGGGCACATCGAGACGAGCGCGACGGTTCCGACTCCGGCTGCCCGCCTCCGTCGTTCGCACGGCACGCACTCTCGCGTGCCATACTCACCTCGAGGAGAGTGGACCACCCTCGAGGTAAAAGAGCCCCGCCGTTACGGGTGCGAAGTCCACGCCCTCAATTCGTGTCGACCCTCCCGGTGGCGACGAGTTCGGGGCTCAGTCCGTGGAGCTGGACGTAGTCCCCATCGTTCCGCCAGAGCCACAGCCCGTACCCGCTGAAGCTGAGGATCACGTCGGCCCGACCGCTGGCATCGACGTCCGTGGCGCCGAAGAGCGTGGCATTCAGGCCGTGGATCTTGGTCCACGTCGCTCGGTTCTTCCACGTCCAGACGCCATAGCCAGGAAAGCTGATGATCACGTCCTCCTGCTGTCCGGCGTCGCCGTCGATGTTGCCGATGACGAGGCCGGCGGAGTTGAGACCGTGAAGCTGCGTCCATGCCCCGCTGTCCCAGCGGATCCAGACGCCGTAGCCGGTGAAGCTGACGACGAGGTCACGCCGGCCGTTGCCGTCGAGATCGCCCAGGCGCATCTCCGCGGCGTTGAAGCCGTGCAGCTGTGACCAGCTGCTGTTGTTGGTGAACAGCCAGACGCCGTATCCGGCGAAGTTCACCACCAGGTCGGCGCGGCCACCGGCATCACCGTCCACGTTGCCAATCGCCATCCCCCTCGACGGGAAGCCGTGGCGCTGTACCCAGGTGCTGTTGTTGTAGCGGACCCAGATGCCATAGCTGGCAAAGCTCAGGACCAGGTCGTCCATGCCGTTGCCATCGAGGTCGCCGGCCGCCATCTCCACCGCATCGACACCATGGATCTGGCTCCAGCTCGAGTCGTTGAAGTACACCCACACGCCCAGTCCCGGGAATGTGAGGATGACGTCGCTCCGCCCGTTGCCATCGAGATCGCCAGAGGTCAGGGCCGTCGGGCTGAGCCCGTGCAGCAGCCGCCACTGCGCCGACGCCGCCGTCTGGTTCGCCGCCAGCCACAGACCGGTCGCCGGCCCGAAGTCGATCGCGAGATCGCGAAGGCTGCCGGGCGCCGGTGCCGGCGCGATGGTGATGGTGTAGTCGCGCGCCACGGTGAACGCCGTGCTGTCGGTGCCCGCGATCCTGAAATCGAACGTGCCGGCTACGGTTGGCGTGCCGCTGAGCACGCCGGCCACCGTCAGCGTCAACCCCGATGGCAGTGCGCCCGACACGATCAGGAACGTGACCGGTGGCGTCACGCTGGTCACCGACATCGTCGTCGTCGGATAGGTGATGCCGACTGTGCCACCCGGCAGGACGGGCGGCTGCATCGTCGGCGACACCACGGCGATCGAATAGGCACGCGCCCCGGTGAAGCCGTTCGCGTCGGTGGCCGTGATGGTGAAGCCGAACGTGCCGAGGGCGGTGGGCGTGCCGCTGAGCGTGCCGGTGCTCGTCAGCCCGAGGCCGGGCGGAAGGCTGCCGCTCGTGACGGTGAAGGTGGCGGGATTCGTGCCGCCGCTCTGCGTGATCGCCGTGACCGGGAACGGCCGTGTGATGACCGCCCCCGGCAGCACCGCCGGCGAGAGCGTGATCGTCGGCGTCGCCGCGCCCGACTGCGTCACGGTGAACGTCTGCCCGGCAATGGTGATCGTGCCCTGCCGCTGCAGCCCGCCGGTATTCGCGACGACCGAGTAGGACACCGCCCCGTTCCCGAAGCCGCTCGCGCCCGCGGTGACCGTGATGAAGCCGGCATTGCTGGACGCCGTCCAGGCACACCCCGGCTGTGAGGTCACGTTGACCGTGCCGGCACCGCCACCCGTCGGTATCGCCGCCGCCAGTGGATTGATCCCATACGTGCACGCGGCGGTCGGGCCCAGGCGAGCGACGAATCCGTCGACCAGGCCTATCGGGTTCGGACCGATGACGCCGGCGGTGACCGGGAACGCCCCGCTGCCGGTGGTGCCGACGATGACCACATCGCCCGTCGGGTGCAGGGCAATGCCGCGCGCCACGTCGGCGGTGGGACCGCCCAACCAGGTCGAATCGAGGAGGAGCCCCGCCGCGCTGAACCGGGCGTAGAACGCATCGGTCCCGGTCCGACCACCTGCCAGCACCACGTTCTGGTTCGCGGCCGTCACGGCGAGCGCCGCCGTGGCCGGTCCGATCGTCGACCAGGCGGTCCACGTCAGTCCCGCGTCCGTCGTCCTGTACAACGTGCCTCCTCCACCAGCGGCGTAGGCGATCAGCGGGTTGCCGGGCTGGAAGACGATGCTGTTGATCGAGCCGCGGACGGTGATGATGGGCACCCACGGGGCACCGAAGCTGAGCTTGCGGTAGATGGTCCCCGTGCCCGTGCCAGCGAGAAGCATGCCCGGACTCGTGGAATGGGTGGCCAGCGCCGTGACCGGACCGTTCAGCGGCGCCCCGAACGGCGCCCAGTTCGGGGCGTCACAGCTGCTGCTCCAGCGCACGAGGCCGGAGAATCCTCCCGCGTACCCGATGCATGCCGACACCGGGTCGGCCGCCATCACGTAATTGGTATCGCTGCTCGAGTCGGCGAAGATGTATGTCGTGTTGATGCCGTTGTACCAGCGCGACACGCCCGGCTGTGGGAAACAGCAGCCTGACGAGGCGTTGTTCGTTGTCAGGGAGAGGTAGAGGGCTGGATTCGTCCCGCCGGAGAACGCCAGGGACTTCACCTCCTTGCCCGCCGGTCCCCCGGCCGGCACGTTCCAGGTGGCGCCACAGTCGGTGCTCAATGCCAGGACGGCGTAGGTGTTGCGGATCGTGATCGTGGGTGGGATTTCGGAATTGGTGAGGTCCGTCTCGATGCCGGCGTAGATGACGCAGGCGTTGTTCGGCGCGATGGCCAGCGACGACACCCGTGTATACGGAAGTCCGCTGTCGGCTCTCGTCCAGGTCGTGCCGCCGTTGGTGCTCCGGTAGATCCCGTTCGTCGTCCCGGCGTAGTGGAGCTGCGCATTCGTCGGACTGATCGCCAGCGCGGTGACCGTCACGCCGGCCAGTCCGCTGGTGGTGAATGAGGCGCCACCGGTTGTCGATCCGCGGACGCCACCGATGTCGACGAGCCCCGGCTGCAGCGGGTTGAGGGGGACGAAATCCGACGAACTGGTCGACCCCGCGATGTGAGCCGAGCCGCTCGGATCGATCGCGATGCCGTTCGAGCCCTCCTCGAGACTGCCTCCGAGGTAGGTCGAATATCGATACGCGGTGCCGGCCGGGTTGTACACCGTCACGAAGGCATCGGAGAAGCCGCCACGGAACCCGAGTGCGGCATTCACCAGCGGAAGACCGGCGCCCGCCGACCCGGTCACATGGCAACTGCCGGCGGCGTCGATCGCCACGGCGTTGCCCCTGTCCAGGCCGGTGCCCCCCAGGTAGGTCGAGAACACGACGCTGCCGGTGGCGCTGTATTTCGTGACGAATGCATCGTCGTTGTACTGGTCGGTACTTCCGCGCAACGGCTGAAGCGCGCCGAGCACGGGGAAATTGTCGGCATTGGTGCGGCCGGTCACGCACACCTCGCCGGCTGCGTTCAGCGCCAGGCCGGCGGAGTAGCTGTTGCGGAACTGGCCCGCGACGCTCGCCCCACCCAGGTAGGTGAGGTACTGCCAGGCCGTGCCGCCGGGGTTCAGTCTGCCGACGAAGATGTCCGACGGGGTCGTCTGGGCCGCGTTGACGAGGGGCAGCGTGTTGCCGAACAGCCGCCCGGTCACGTAGGCGCGGCCCGTGCCGTCGACCGCGATGCCGACACCCTCATCGGTCCCGGGAATGCAGCCCGAGTACGAAAGGCCATTGCCCGTCGGCGTGAGCTTCGTGATGAAGGCACCGAAGAGGCACGTCGCGAGGCCGGTGCCCGTGCCTACCCGTGGAAACGTGGACGAGGTCGTGCGCCCGACCACGTACGCGCTTCCCGCGGCATCCACGGCGATGCCGGTGGCGTTCTCCGAACTGGTACCTCCCAGGTAGGTCGAGTACAGGATGGTCGTACCGGTCGCATCCAACTTCATCACGAAGGCGTCGGTGGCGCCGCCAGACGAGGGCTGGAGCGGGTTCGCGGTCGGGAAATTGGCCGAATAGGTCTCGCCGGCGAGGTAGATGTTGCCCGTCGGATCGACCGCGACGGCCCGGGCGTTGTCAATGCCGGATCCACCGAAGTAGCTGCTGAAGACGATCGTCGGGTCGATGACCAGCGTCCGCGTCCGGTCCCATTCAGGGACATCGAACGACACTGACCCGTTCGCTTCGACGACGAAGCGTCCCTGCACGGGATCGCGGCCGGGCAACTGATACAACACCGGCCGGGGCTGTCGAAGCTCACGCGCGCCCCATCGAAAGACGAGGTCACCGTCGGGAGAGAGCGTCATCGTGTCGTGCCCGCTGAAGGCGAGGCGGATGCGCGAGGGCTCGCCACCCGGTGAGACGATGAAGTCGTACTCGAGCCGTTGCTGATTGCCGTAGAACGCGAGATCGATGCCCGGGTAGACCCGCTCGACCTCGACACGCCCGAAGTGCGGGACATCCTGGAGATGCCTCGCGGAGTCTGCCCCGATGAAGTAGCTGCTGCGTCCCGGTTGGCGATCGAGCGCGCGCACCGGCGCGCCGGGCATGCCACCCACGACCTGCATGGTCAGCATCTCGGGCCGCGCCGCGCTGCCTGACACAAGGCCCACGTGTGCCGTGTGCCCGGCGAGTTCGACGCGATACCCCTGGCCGCGCGCCACGAACGTGACAGAGGGTCCGGCCTGCCCGTGGTTGGGCTCGAAGACCATTGGAGCTGCAACGATGCGCGAGCCGAGGACCGAGGAATCTCGTCCGCCGATGACGTCGTGGGGCGAACGTTCCTGGGCGTGCGACGCGACACTGCCACTGAAGCACGCGAGTGCAGACACGACGAGGGCGCCGTACGCGCGGGGGCTCATTCGGGACCTCCTGTTCCTTCGGGAACGGCGGCGATCCTAGCAGAGCCATTCGAGCCGGCTAAGGTGAATCTCGACAGTTTCCTGGGGGCAGACAGAAGTTCGTCGGCGCAGTGACTTCGCTGGTCAATTGGGCCTGAGGCGGTGAGAGGCAGCCGAGACTGCGATCGTGATGCCGGAGGATGTCACGTCGACGAGCGCGAGTGCCGTTTGAATCGGGATGCCCTCGTCCATGGTCGCGAGAGGAAACTCCCGGGCAAACTCCCGGTTCCGAAGGTTTTGAGCCAGGCCTTCGCTCCAGTCTCGGCTCCGTCGCGCCATCTCACTGCTCCTCGAGGTAGTCGCGCCAGTATCTCTGCGCTTTCGGGATGTCCCCGACCTAGGTGAGTGCTTCAGGCTCGACGGCATCATCCACCCTTCACCACCTTGGCGGAATCAGAAACGCGCCCGCGATCCCAGTGTCGAGCGTGGCGAGCTTCGCACCGTGTGCCGCGGCCAGATCCAGCAGGTGGGCGTCGCTGGTGCGCGATGCTGAGGAACACCAATCCGGAAACTGACGGGCGGCCTGGTCGTCGGCGAGTAGGACGTGCCTGGCCCCCAAGGCCGACACCATGCTGGCGAGTGTCTCGGTGGCCTCTGCGACCGTCACCCGACCGCCGGTGCGCTGCACTGAGACCCGCACGAAGCCGAGCTCCGGGATCGCGGAGGTCATCAGCTTCGTCGCCCGCTGTCTCCTGGCTGCGCCAATCCACGCGGCGGTCCGCTCGTGATCGACGTGATCCGACCAGCCCCACGCGACCAGGACGTTGACGTCCAGCAAGTAGTTCACGGGAAATCCGCCAGTAGTTCGCGCACAGCGTCCGTGGTCAGCGGCGGCTGATCGTCAGGTGATGCAAAGATCATGGCGCCGGTATGCGGACAGCGCACCTTCGCCGGTTTGCGCGCAGGCGCGAGCGAAAGGCTCGCCCGACGCCGAAGGTACTCCGACACCGTGACGCGCTCTCTTCTCGCCCGGGAACGGATCAGTCGAGCTTCTTGATCGGTGACCTTGAACGTCAACGTCGCCATGGTAATACCGTAATACTCGAGGTTCGCACTGTCAACCCGGTGCGCGGATGCGCAACTCGACGCGCCCAGCCCTCGGCTCAATGCAGGCGGCCGAATCTCAGAACGGGTCGTGTGGCGCCCGCCGGACGGCTCAGGAGGGCGGCCGAAAGGAGCGGCGCTATCCTGCGCGCACCGACTTTGCGGACCGACCGCGGCCTGCTGCTACGCGGCGACCGTTGCCGTCCTCCCACCGAGCCGATGCCGTTCCACGCACTGGAATCGCTCGCGGAGGCTGGTATGAAGCTCTGGTTGAACGTCGCCGAGGGCGCCGAGTACGCGGGCGTGTGTCGTGACCTGATCGAGGATGCCTGCGCCGCGCGTCGGATCCATGACAACTGCGTGGGCGGCACCGCGCTATCCGCCTGAAGCGCGAGTGGACGAGTAGCTCGAGAGACACGCGATCCTCACATAGGAGTCGTTCCGAGTCGAATTCTTAGAGGGTGTCTTTCCAAGTGGTTGATGCGCGCGATTTCTGGCGATAACGGCAAGTGCCTCAATGACTCGTCTCCACGCGGTGGTTCACGGACGTTCTCGTGAGTCCTCGTGATTCCACCGGAGTTTTGGAGACCGTGGGGGAGACGCCTGCACGTGGCGACCTCGTCGTCCGGCCGAGTCGTCGTTAATGCCGGGTGCGACGTGGAACCTGACTGGTGCGGATCACACGCTGGACCTCCAACAGGCCGGGCGCGGGCGCGCCGCCGGAAGGCGCGTGGCCGCCGAGCCGGGCGGGTTATCATGCCGGGATGCGCCGAGCCCAGGTTGTTGCGCTGCTGAGCGAAAAGCGGGAGGAAATCGCTGAGCGATTTGGCGTCCGGTCCCTGTCGATCTTTGGTTCCACCGCGAGAGACGAGGCGGGCCCGGACAGCGATGTCGACGTATTGGTGGAGTTCGTCGGACCTGTCACCTTCGACGCGCACATGGGCCTCCTGGTCTATCTCGAAGACTTGCTCGGGCGCCGGGTGGACGTGCTGACTGCGTCCGGATTGAAGGCCCGCCTGCGACCGCTGATCGAACGGGACCTCGTCCGTGTCGCGTGACCAGCTGCTGTACGTCGCAGACATGGTGTCCGCTGGCGAGGCCGTGCTCCGCTATACCGACGGCGTCACGTTCGACGTGTTCGTCGCCAACGACGAAAAGCGGGCGGCAGTGGAACGCCAATTGTTCGTGCTTGGCGAGGCGGCGGCGCGGATGGCGCCCGAGTGGAAAGACGCGCGTCCTGCCGTCCCGTGGCGCCACATCGTCGGGTTGCGCAACCTGCTTGCGCATGGGTACTGGGTCATCGACGCCGAGGAGCTCTGGGACGTGGCTCGGAACAAGGTGCCCGAGTTTCTCGCGGTACTCCGCCCCGAGCTCGACCGTCAGTAGGCCAGTGCGCATCGAGAGGGTAGGAAGGATTTTAGCGGGAGAGGTTGACGGCACGGCCGTTATCAGACCCCGGGAGCGTGCAACGGTTCCGCCGCCGGCCGCCCGCCTCCGTTCGCACAGCCCTCCGACCAACCCGGGGCGGTTCAGTGCGCCCGCGCGGGCGATCCAGGAACTGGCGGGACACGCGGACATCACGACAACGCAGCGGTACATGCACCGCAGTCCCGCCGCGCTCGACCAGGCGATCAAGCTGCTGGAAGGGCCCGGCCGCGAATTTCGTGGAGATATGGGGGAGACGCGGCAGGCCTGATCGGTAAGCCCTTCTCGGCCAAGCGCTTCTGGCGGAGAAGGGAGGGAGTCGTTCCGAGAGCGAAGTGCTGTGGCACTTCGCTCGAAGACTAGACGCTCCCTTCTGCAGCCACGTCGCCGGATGGGCGACGTGGCGGAGAAGGGAGGGAGTCGAACCCTCCGAAGACCTTACGGCCCCCAGACTGGTTTTGAAGACCAGCGGCACCACCGGGCACCATCCTTCTCCTCACAGGCGACGCTCGCCGTCCCGGCCGTTCCGCACGTCCCGTCCGGCACCGGGACTCTAAGTCTGCCACGTCCGGCGCCCAGTCACGCGGTGGCATACTGATCCCCATGTCCGAGCGCGAATGGCACAAGGGGACTCCCGCATCGTGCAGCGCCCTCATTCTCGGCGAGGTGTTCGCCGACGGCCGGCCGCCGGTCACTATCAGCCTGCGGCTCGGCCAACGAGCCTACGAGGGCTACCAAATCGCGGCCTACCTCGAGGGTCTGCTGCTCATCAGACACGACCCGACCTACGTCGACTGGTCGCCCCTTTTCGGCGCCCTCTATGCCGGCCTTGTCGCCAGTGGCGCCCGCCGGGTCGTCGAGATCGGCCCGACGCTGTTCGCCACCATCGACAAGCTCGAGAAGCTCCAGCGACTTACCAGCGGGCCGCCGGTCGATGATGTCGAGTACGTTGGCGTCGAGCCGTCAGCGCTCTTCCGCCAGCTCGCCGACGCACTGCACCCGAACGCCCGCATCGTATGGGCCGACACCGTCACTGACGACGCGCCGTCGGTCAGTCGCTGTTATCAGGCGACATCGTACGCGTTCGACTCCACCGACGACCTGGTAGTCCACTGCGCTCGCTCGGCGTTCGGTCTGCACGGGCTGTGGACATCGGCCGACGGCACGACCCGGCACGTCTCCGTGATGGGGAAACGCGTGACGCTGTTCAGCGTCCCCGCGTTCACGAGCGCCATGCAGAGCAGGGGCTATCGAGTCGACTTCATCCAGAAGAGTCGGTCGGTGCATCTGAACGATTTCGAGTACCTGGAGACGTGGGTTGTGTTCAGACACTTCACGGCGGAACAGGAAACGCGATTTCAGACCGAACTCGCGCGCGTGAAGGCCGTCACGCGTGACAGCGCCGTGTTGTTCGCCACGTATGAGGACGCGCCGCTGCTGGAGCGCGCGGACCCCGCAACCACGGGACGCGTCGATGGCAGTGAGACGTTCGACTTCACCTCGCCGCACACGCTCGCGCGCCTGGCCGAGTGGCAGGCGTCCCTGCGGGACGCGTAGCTCGCATCCAGGGCCGGGCCGCGCGCTTACCGCGATCCGCCGGCTCCGTCAACAGCGCGGTCCCGCCGTCACCATCAGCAGAATCGCAGGATTGCGCCCCTTGCGCGTCACGCTGTACGACGTGCCCCGCGGCACCAGGCTGAACCAGCCAGGTGTCAGCGCCTGGTCCTTGCCGCCGACGTTGATCGTCGCTTCGCCGGCGATGAGATAGAACGACTCGTCGGCATCCGGCATCGTCGTCGCCGGCTTGCTGTCGCGCACGACCAGCAGCTCGGAACGGCTCAACCCCGAACAACCGACCGGCACCGTCTTGAAGGCGTCGCGGCCGCCCAGCGACTTCTCGGCGAGATCCAACAGCGAGAGCAGCCGCACCGGGCCAGGCTCGATTGGGTCGTCCTCCGACGCCGGCGGCGGATCGGGTGCCGGTGGTGGCGGCGGTGGCGGCGCGGCGGCGAGCGCGAAGTCGACGGTCATCGGCTTGCCCGTGACGACGATGACCTCCTTTTCGAGCGTGACGAACCCCTCGCCCTCAGCCGTGACGCGGTAGGTTCCAGGAGTCATCGCCCACAACGTCAGCTTGCCCTCGTCATTGGAGCGGCTCGTGCGGCTGAGCGGACCGGCCGCCGTCACCGTCACACCGGCGGCGGGCGCGCCGGCGGAGTCGCCGACCCTGACCTCCACGTTGACGGGCACCGGCGCGGGGGCCGGGCGCGCCGCCCTGCGCACGGGCGCCGGAGTCGTGGCGGGTTTGGGCGCCGGCGCTGGCGGCGGCGTCGCCGGCTGCTGCGCCGTGACCACCAGCAACGTGATGAGTGCGAGCACAAGTCCTCCCTTTTGCAGAAAGAGTACTCGCGCCGACTATCATGTGCAACGGTGCTGCAGTGCCAGCCCATGCGGGACCTGCCGGCACATCCCATCCAGCCATGCTGACTGATTTCCTCCTCATCTTCGTCCTGCTGCTGCTGAACGGCGTCTTCGCGATGTCGGAGATCGCCATCGTCAGCTCCAAACGGGTCCGATTGCACCAGCTGGCTGAAGCCGGAAGTGCCGGTGCCCTCCGCGCCCTCGAACTCGGCACCGAGCCGACGCGATTCCTGTCGAGCGTCCAGGTCGGCATCACGAGCATCGGCATCCTGAGTGGCGCGATTGGCGAGGCGGCGTTCGTCAGCCGCCTGCGCACCGTCTTCGAACAGGTCGCCTGGCTGGCGCCCTACGCCGAAAGTCTCGCCCTGGGCGTGATGGTGATCGGCCTCACCTACGTCTCGCTCATTGTCGGCGAGCTGGTGCCGAAGCGCCTGGCGCTGACCCATCCGGAACGGATTGCGGCTCTGATTGCGCGACCGATGCAGCTGCTGGCGTCGGCCGGCCGGCCGCTGGTCTATCTGTTGAGTTTGTCGACCGACACGATTCTGCGCCTCGCCGGCGTCCGTCACGTGCAGCAGCCTGCGATATCGGTTGAAGAGATCCGGGTCCTGCTGCAGCAGGGGGCCGCAGAAGGGGTGTTCGAGCCGACGGAGCACGAGCTGGTGAGCAACGTGCTCGATCTCGACGAACGCCGTGTCGGCGCCATCCTCACGCCGCGCGCCGATGTCGTCTACCTCGATCTTCGTGACGCTCCCGAAACCAACAAGGCCAGGCTGAATGTCGATCGGCACGCCGTCTTTCCCCTCTGCGACGGCGGTCTGGATGAGGTGCGCGGCTTCGTACGCTCGACTCGCGTGCTCCAGCAGCTGCTCACGACCGGCTCGCTCGACCTGCCGGCCATCGCCGAGCCCGCGCTGTTCGTTCCCGAGACGATGACGCTGATGAAGCTGCTCGAGCAGTTCAGGCGGATGCACCTGCCGCTGGCGCTGGTCGTGGACGAGTTCGGCGGCGTTGCCGGCCTGGTCAGCCTCACCGACGTGATTGCGGCCATCGTCGGCGACCTGCCGGGCGAGCCGGGCGAGGACCCGTCGATCGTCCGCCGCGAGGACGGCAGCTGGCTGATGGACGGCGCCCTCGACATCGAATCGGTGGCGCGCACGCTGGGCGACGACGTGCGGCTGGCCGACGACGAGCAGCAGTACCACACGCTCGGCGGCCTGGCGATGATGGCGCTCGGCCGGGTGCCGAGGACCGCGGACGTTTTCGAGCGCAGCGGCTTCCGCTTCGAGGTGGTCGACATGGACGGCCATCGCGTCGACCGTGTGCTCGTGACGGCTCTTCCTCTTCCACCGGCCGGAGACGACCGCAATGGGTGAGCAGACACCAGCCGGGAGCGGTGGCATACTGACGAGGACCCAGCCCGACCACCATACAGCCACGATGTCGTCCCTGCTCCGCGCCATCCCGTCCGTCGATCGGCTGCTGTCGCATCCAGGCTGCCGTGCCGCCCTCTCGCTGCACGGCCGTGACCACGTCACGCACATCTGCCGAGCCGTGCTCGACGAGGTGCGGCGCGACATCCAGGAGGGGCGGCTGGTCGATGCCGGGCCCCTGACCGACGACGCGGTCGTCGAGCGGATCACGGCGCGGCTGGACGCGGCGCGAAGTCCGCACCTCGTCCGGGTCATCAACGCCAGCGGCACCATCCTGCACACCAACCTCGGGCGGGCGGTGCTCGCCGCCGCGGCGGTCGACGCGGTGCTGCAGGTGGCGGCGCAGCCGACGAATCTCGAGTACGACCTGGCAAAAGGCAGTCGCGGCCGGCGGGAGTCGGAGGTCGAGCGCCTGGTGACGGCGCTGACCCGGGCGGAAGCGGCAACGGTCGTCAACAACAACGCCGCGGCCGTGCTGGTGGGGGTCAACAGCCTGGCCGCCGGCAAAGAGGTGATTGTCTCCCGCGGCGAACTGGTGGAGATCGGCGGCGCCTTCCGCATCCCCGACATCGTTGCGCGCGGTGGCGCCACCCTGCGGGAGGTCGGTACGACGAACCGCACGCATGCGTCCGACTTCGCGCAGGCGATCGGTCCGCACACCGGTCTCATCCTCAAGGTCCACACCAGCAACTACCGCATCGTCGGCTTCTCGTCGGACGTGCCGCTGGCCGAGTTGGTGGCGCTCGGCCGGCAGCGCGGCGTCCCGGTGATGGAAGATCTCGGCAGCGGCGCCCTGGTGGACATGAGCACCTTCGGGCTGCCCCGGGAGCCGCTCGTCTCCGAGAGCATCGACGCCGGTGCCGACGTCGTGACGTTCAGCGGCGACAAGCTGCTGGGTGGCCCGCAGTCGGGCGTGATTGCCGGCACGGCGACCTGGGTGAACGCCATCAGGGAGAACCCGCTGCACCGCGCCGTCCGCTGCGACAAGATGACGATCGCCGCGCTCGAAGCGACGCTGCGGATCTACGAACAGTCGCCCGACCTCGCCCGCGACGTCCCGACCCTGCGCTTCCTCACGCGGCCGCTCGCGGAGATCGCGGCGGTCGCCGAACAGGCGCGCGGACGGCTGGCGCTGGCGCTCGGCAGCGGCTTCCGCGTGGCGGTGGACGATGGCGCGTCGCAGATCGGGAGCGGCGCCCTGCCGATTGACAGCCTGCCGACGAAGGTTGTCGTGATTGCCAGCGACACCATGGGCGCCGACCGGATTGCCGCTTACTTCCGTTCGGCCCGGCCGGCGATTGTCGGCCGCATCAAGGACGGTCGCTTCCTGCTGGACGTGCGGACGATTCTGGACGCCGGCGATCTCGTCCCGCAGCACTGACCCGGTTCCCTCACGTGCACTGGATCATCGGCACCGCCGGCCACATCGACCACGGCAAGACGAGCCTGGTGAAGGCGCTCACCGGCACCGATACCGATCGCCTGAAGGAAGAGAAGGCGCGCGGCATCTCCATCGACCTCGGCTTCGCCTCGCTCGCGCTGCCCGATGGCTCGCGCGCCGGCGTCGTCGACGTCCCCGGACACGAGCGCTTCATCAGGAACATGCTGGCGGGTGCCCACGGCATCGACCTCGTGCTCTTCACCGTGGCCGCCGACGACGGCGTGATGCCACAGACGGAGGAACACCTCGACATCGTCCATCTGCTCGGCATCCGCCGCGCGCTGTTCGTGATCACGAAGGCGGACCTGGCCACCGAGGAGCGGCTGAACGACGTCGCCGACGAAATCCGCATCCTGGTCGCCGGCACGGCACTCGAAGGCGCGCTGATCCGCCGCTTCGCGTATCCCACAGGTGACGGGCTCGAGGCGATCCGCGACGAGATCGTCCGCGTGCTGCAGGGAAGCGGCAAACCGGCACCGCCCGGACGGTTCCGGCTGCCGGTCGACCGCGCCTTCCTGTCGGCGGGCCACGGACTCATCGTCACCGGGACGGCGATCGCGGGGGAGATCCACCCGGGCGACCGGGTCCGCTGTCTGCCGTCCGGTGACCTGCTGCGGGTGCGCAGTGCCGAGGTCCACGGACAGCCGGTCGGCGTGGCGTCGTGGGGGCAGCGCATCGCGCTCAATCTCGCCGGCACCACCTCGAGCGGGATGGCGCGCGGCGACGTCATTGTCGACGAGGCGATCACGTTGACCTGCGATCGCTTCGACGCCGAAATCGAGGTCCGTCCGTCGGCGGCCCGCGGGTTGAAGGACCACCAGCGCGTTCGCGTACACCTCGGCACCGCCGAGCGGATCGGCAAGGTCGTGCCGATCGGCACGCGCGACCAGGCGCTCGAGCTGATCCCGCCCGGTGCGCGGGCGCTGTGCCAGGTGGTGCTCACCGAGCCGGTGGTCGCGATGCGCGGCGATCACTTCATCGTGCGTGACGAGACGGCACAGCGGACGCTGGCCGGCGGTCGGGTGCTGCTGCCGGCCACCCCGAAGCGTCGCCGCGCCGACGCGGCGGTCCGCGCGCGGGTCGCGGCGCTGACGTCGACCGACGATGGCGAACTGCTGCCGGCGGT
Organism: uncultured Acidobacteriota bacterium; assembly: GCA_902825985.1. Taxonomy (GTDB): domain Bacteria; phylum Acidobacteriota; class Vicinamibacteria; order Vicinamibacterales; family CAVVIG01; genus VFZL01. The sequence goes on from CADEDC010000036.1 coordinate 17,688, forward strand.
GGTCGCCGATGCCGCGGCCGCCGGTGACGAGGAGCAGCTGGCGGTGTCGCTGGGCACCCTGGCGCAGCTACTGAACGATCGCGAGGAGCTGGTGCGGGCGCGCCTCGACGCGTTGAGCAGCCTGCATCCGTTCGCGCTCGAAATGGACCGCCTCTACGCGCTCGCGGCGCCGTGCGCGACGACGAAGGCGCGCATCGTCGGGGCCGCGACGGCGTGGCACCAGGCCCAGCCGCTGACGCCCGGGATCGACATCGAGGAGGCGCGCACGCGCGCGGCCGTCGCGCCGTCGCCGGCTGTGTCGGCACGGGTCTTCCGGCTGCTCGTCGACGAACTCGAGCACGAAAAGGCGCTCGTCCGCGAGGGCAACGTCCTCCGCCTGCCGGCGTTCCGGCTGCAGGTCGCCGGCGCCGATCGGGTGATGGTCGATCGGATCCTGGCGGCACTCTCAGCGGCGCCGCTGGCGCCACCCGACGTCAAGCTGCTCGCCGAGACACTGTCGGTCGACCGGATGAAGCTGCTGCCGCTGCTGCGTGCGATGGAGAAGCAGAAGCAGGTGGTGGCGGTGGCGCAAGACCTCTACTTCGCCGCCGACGCCATCGCCCGCGTTCGCGACGAACTTTCGCGCGACCTCGGTGGGGGGGCGACGCTCACGACGGCGGCCTTTCGCGACCGGTATCAGACGTCGCGCAAGTACGCGATTCCGATCCTCGAGTATTTCGACCGTCAGGGGTTCACGGTTAGGATCGGTGAGGCGCGGCGGCTTCGACGTTCGTAGGGCGGGTAGGCCGGGTGGGCCGGGTGGGCCGGGTAGGCCGGGTGGGCCGGGTAGGGCGGGTAGGGATCGATTCAGTGACGCGAACGAAAAAGGCGACGGCATCCCGCAGGACGGCTCCGGCATCCGTGGCGCGCAGCGGCCGCAAGGCGCTGTCGAAAGCGCTCGGACTGACGCAGCAGGTCGCGGCCGCCGGTTGAGCGGCGAAGCTCGGCCCTGCCGACCTGGCGCACGTGCTGCGCCGGCTGCCCACACAGACCCATCCCGATGTCCTCGTCGGCACCGACACGTCCGACGACGCGGGCGTGTTTCGCCTGCGCGACGACCTGGCGATCGTGAACACCGTCGACTTCTTCACGCCGATCGTCGACGATCCGTTCGTCTTCGGCCAGATTGCCGCCGCCAACGCGCTGAGCGACATCTACGCGATGGGTGCCGATCCGGTCACCGCGCTCAACATCGTCGGCTTCCCGAAGGCGACGATGGACATCGAGGTGTTGAGCCAGGTGCTCGAAGGCGGACTGGACCGCGCGCGTGAAGCGGGCGCCGTGGTGATCGGCGGCCACACGATCATCGATCCCGAGCTGAAGTACGGCATGGCGGTCACCGGCACCGTCCACCCGGACAAGGTGCTGCGCAACGTCGGCGTCGAAGCGGGCGACGCGCTCGTGCTCACCAAGCCGCTCGGCACCGGCATCGTGACGACGGCATTGAAACAGCGGCGGGCATCCGCCGCGAGCGTCAGGGCCGCCGTGGCGTCGATGGTGGCGCTGAACCGCACCGCGTCGCTGGTGATGCGGCGGTTCGCCGTGCACGCCTGCTCGGACGTGACCGGCTTCGGCCTGCTGGGCCATGGCACCGAGATGGCCATGGGGAGCGACGTCTCGATCGTGTTCGACTCCCGCAGCCTGCCGCTGCTGCCCGGCGCGCTGCGGCTGGCGAAGGGGGGGTATCTGACCGGCGGGTGCAAACGGAACCGCGCGTACCTCGCCGACAAGGTCGTCGTCGAACCGACGGTGAGCGCCGGTTACGAAGACATCGCCTACGATCCGCAGACCTCCGGCGGCCTGCTGATCGCCGTTCGTGACCGCGACGCCGCACGACTGGTGCAGGCGCTCCACGCCCAGGGCATCGACAGCGCCAGTGTCGTCGGTGCCGCGGTCGCCAAGCGTGGCGCCTGGGTCATCCTCAGATAACCGGCCCTCAGAACCCGACGGACAGCGCCGCGCCCACCGGGCGCTGCCGCGACAGCAGCGCTCCGACACCCACACGCGCGGCACCGGTGCTGCGCTCGTAGATCACGTGCGGCCTGGTGATCATGGCGTCCACGCCGACGCCGACGCCGGCACCGAGACCGCCGTAGACCAGTGCGACGATTGCCCCGACGCCCGCGCAGTCAGGGTCACCATTGCACATGGTCGCGACCATGAGGCCACCCATGACGGCCCCGACACCGAGTCCCCACAACGCACCGTTGCCGAGCGGGTCCGAGCGCCGCGCGCTGATGGTCCGCACGTCGACTTCGTGAAACTCGCGCGTCTCCGAACGCCCCTGGAGCACGAGCGTGGCGGGGGAGAGAGCGCCGATGCGTCCCCGGGTGTGACCGCCGCCGCTATCGTGGACCACCACCGTGTCGCCCGGCCGGACGAGCAGTCGCAGCTGTTCGAACGATCCGGCAATCCCCTGTGCCCGTGCGAGCCAGGGTCCGCCGAGCAGTAGCGTGAGCACGAGGGCGAGGCATGGGCGGACGCGACACATGGCACACCTACTTCCACGCGACGTCACCGTTCTGCCGGCTGCCGAGGGCGTGACGAGCCGGGCGATGTGACGACTGATCGACGAGGGCCTCTCGCGACGGTCCGGGCTGGTTCCGTGCGGCGCCCAGGCTGCCTGCGGACGAACCGAGGGTGCGCCGTCGATCGACGTTCGCGCCTCGCATCGTGACCTCACCGCGGGGCTCTCCCCTGAGAGCCCGACGCACAACCGGTGCCGCGGACGCTGGGCGCTTTCCACGGCGGTTCTTTGGCGGCCGGCATCGCGGTCACGCCGCGCTGGGCCAAATCGCTGGCATTCCGGCGCTCGCCTGTTCCGGCAGGCGTCGTCGGCTTCCCTGCGGGTCGCCGGACTTTCGTGTTACCGTGGAAGCCTCGAAAACTGTGGAGGTTGGATGAAAAGACTCCTGATTACGGCGCTCGGCTTGGCGGCGCTCGGTGTGTGGAGCACCGGGATGTTCGCCCAGCAGGTCATGCCGGGCCAGCCGGAGTTGAAGGCGGGGGATGTCGCCCCGGATTTCACGCTCCAGGCGTCGGACGGCAAGACCTACACCCTCTCGAAACTACGCGGCAAGCATGTCGTGCTGGCGTGGTTTCCCAAAGCGTTCACCGCTGGTTGAACGGCCGAATGCAAGGCCCTCCGTGAGAGCGGCCCAATGATTCGCGCCTTCGATGCTGCCTATTTCATGATCAGCGTCGATTCCCTCGAGGACAACACGGCCTTCGCGAAGAAGGAGAACGCCGACTTTCCGCTGCTGGCGGATCCGACCAGGGCCACCGCGCGCAAGTACGGCGTGCTCGCGGACATGAGCCGCTTCAAACTCGGCGAGGTCGCCGCCCGGCACACGTTCTACATCGGGCCCGACGGCAAGATCGTCGACGTCGATCGGAAAGTCAGCCCCGGTACCTCGGGCGAGGACATCGTCGCGCACCTGAAGGCACTCAACGTGCCGGCAGCCAAGAAGTAGCCATCCGGCCGACGCAGGAGACATGAGCCCGGTCGACGCGAACCCTCGCGTCGGCCGGGCTCTCTCGCGTTGTCCGGCCCGCCGGGATAGGATCGCTTTCATGTCCTCCCACATCCGCATCCGATACTGCAGGGCCTGAAACTACCGGCCGCGTGCCGCCCGTGCGGCGGCACTCATCCGTGAACAGCTGCAGCTCGACACGGCACTGCTCGAAGGAAACCGCGGCGAGTTCACCGTGTGGGTGAACGACCGCCAGGTGGCGCAGAAGAGCCAGGACGGCTTCCCGTCGGACGAGGCCATAGTGGCAGCTGTCAGACAGGCGGTGTCAGGCACCTGATCGAACCCGCGAACCTGCGAACCCGCGAACCCGCGAACCTGCGAACCCGCGAACCTGCGAACCCGTTCCTACGCCCGCAGCGTCCGGAGCGCGCTGGCCCAGCGGGCCAGCTCCTTGAGCATGCCGAGCGCCGACTTGTCGAGCCCTTCGCTGCCGATGAACTGCCCGGTGTCCTTGTCCATCAGGGTCGGGAAGTTCGGAATCGCCACCGCTTCCACGATTGGCACCACCTTCAGCGTCGTCAGAATCGACTTGGTCATCGCCACCGAGCGCAGGCCGGCCGATACGCCGCCGTAGCTCACGAAGCCGGCCGGCTTGTAGTTCCATTCCTGGTAGAGCTGGTCGAGCGCGTTGATCAGCGCCGGCGGTGCACCATGGTTGTACTCAGGCGTGACGATGACGAACGCATCGTGGGCAGCGACGGTGGCGCTCCAGGCCTGCGTCTCCGGGTGCGTGTACTTCTTCAGGCGAGGATGATCCGGCTCGCTGAGCATCGGCAGATTGATCGTCTTCAGGTCAATCAGCGTGATCTCGAACGCCGGGTTCGCGGCGGCGACCCGGATGAACCACTCGGCGATCGGCAGGCCGACGCGGGTTTCCCGAACACTGGCAACGATGACACCAAGCTTGACCATGCGGATGGGACTCTCCTGTGAGCGGTTAGACTCGCCTCGCGGCGGCCAGGATTCACGCCGATGCCGCACGCCGGCGCCTCGCGGCTCTGTCATACTGTGGGCGCAGTTCGTTTTACCAGCCGGTGGAATCGGAGGCAGCGATGCGAGGGCGCGCGGTCGGAATGGGAGTCCTGCTGGTCGCGCTCGCGACCGCTCCATTGGCGGATGCGCAGTCGGCCGACGGCAAGCGCGCCGAGGGGCCGATTACGCTCACCGGCTGCGTCGAGCCGGGTGCCGGTCCGAACGAGTACACGATTGACGATGCGGCCATCGGCAAGTACAAGGTAAGTGGCAACCGCATCAACAAGTTCGTCGGGCAGCGGGTCGAGGTGGTGGGCAACCTCGATACCGGACGGTTGCGGATTCGCGGCGGGCTGTATCCATCGCCCAATGTCGCCGGCCAGGCCGGTGCGATGGATCCGGTGAAGGCGGCGATTGCCGCGCAGCCAGGTGGCACGTCGTCGGGGACCGGCGGCGTGCAGCTGCCGGAGCTCAAGGTGAAGTCCGTCAAGACGCTGAGCGGCGGTTGCCGCTGATCCTCACACATGCGCCGACCGTTTGATGCCGTCCTCGTCGTGTCGTTCGGCGGCCCCGAAGGCATGGCCGACATCCGTCCGTTCCTGGCGAACGTCCTGCGCGGCCGGCGCATTCCGCCGGAACGCATCGAGGAGGTGGCGAGGCACTACGAGGATTTCGGCGGCGTGTCACCGCTGACGGCGATCACGCGGCGTCAAGTGGCCGGCCTGGCAACCCGCCTGACGGCGCACGGACTCGACCTGCCGGTCTACCTCGGGATGCGCAACTGGCACCCGTTGCTGCCCGACACGCTGGGCCAGATGGCGCAGGATGGCGTCCGGCGCGCCATCGGTTTCATCTGCGCCGCGCATCGGTCCTATTCGAGCTGCACCCAATACAAGCAGAACGTGACCGACGCGCGCGGCGAGCTGGTCACGGCCGGTGGTGCGGACGTCGAGGTCACCTACGTCCGCGACTGGCACACGCATCCCGGCTTCGTCGAGGCCAACGTCGCGCACATTCACGAGGCGCGTGCCAGGCTGCCGGAGGGGGTGCGTGACGTCGCCCGGGTCATCTTCACGGCACACAGCATCCCGCTGTCGATGAGTTCGGTCGCGCGCTACCAGCTGCAGTTGCAGGAATCGGCGCGGGCCGTCGCCGATCGCCTCGGCGTCCGCGACTGGGCCCTGGTGTTTCAGAGCCGTAGCGGCCGTCCTGGCGATCCGTGGCTCGAGCCGGACGTCTGCGACTACCTGCGCGCCGAAGGCGCGAAGAACCTCAGGTCGGCGATTCTCTGTCCGATCGGCTTCCTCTGCGATCACATCGAGGTGCTCTACGATCTCGACCACGAGGCCCGGCAGGTGGCGGAGGCGATCGAGCTGCCGATGGTGCGTGCCGAGTCGGTGAACGACGATCCGATGTTCCTCGACACGATGGCCGACATGGTGCTCGAGACCTATCGACGCTACGAGCGCGGGCGGCCGCTGCCGATGGTGTCCGCGGTCGCACCGGAACGCCACGAAGGTCCACCGCTGCATCGCGGCGGACCGCCGCCGCGCTGAGACGTCGGCTCGGACGGCGACGGGCGACGCCCGAGCCACGCGCCGCGGCGGTCGGCGTGACCCGGGACGGCTGGCGCGTCAGTCGCGCGTGATCTTGACCGAGTCGATGGTGATCGGCGTCACCGGGCGGTCGTTGCGCGTCGGTGCGATCCCGATCTTCTTGATCACGTCGAGCCCGTCGACCACCTCGCCGAAGACGCTGTGCCGGTTGTCGAGCCACGGCGTCGCCGCGAGCGTGATGAAGAACTGGCTGCCGTTGGTGTTCGGTCCGGAATTAGCCATCGACAGGACGCCGGCGCCGCGATGCTTCAGCTTGGGGCTGAACTCGTCCTCGAACGTATAGCCGGGTCCGCCGGTGCCCTGACCGGCCGGGCAGCCGCCCTGGATCATGAAGCCATCGATGACCCGGTGGAATATCAGTCCGTCATAGAACGGCCGGGTGACCTTCTGGCGGGTCTTCGGATCGACGAATTCCTTCGTGCCTTCCGCCAATCCGACGAAATTGGCCACCGTGTTCGGGGCGTCCTCGTCGAACAGGCGAATCGTGAAGGCGCCGAGGCTCGTCGTGAAATGCGCATGCAACATTGATAGACTCTCTCTCAGTAGAGGGTTCGGGAGTGCCGGTGGTGCCATCATACCGCCCTGCCGGCCGGGCACACAGATTCAGAGCAATCCCGTTGAGGAGGACCGTTTCATGAGACTGCAATCGTTCATCACGGGCGCGGCCGCCCTGGCGCTCGCGGTGACTGCGGCCGTCACGCTCGTCGCCCAGGAGAATCCGAAGCTGCGCAACCCGCTGGCGCTCGTCGAAGAGGGACCGGCGCTGTGGAAGGCGAACTTCGATACCACCAAGGGCGCGTTCGTCATCGAAGTGCACCGTGACTGGGCGCCGCGCGGCGCCGACCGCTTCTACAACCTCGTGAAGAACGGGTTCTACACCGACGTGCGCTTCTTCCGCGTCATTCCCGGGTTCATGGCGCAGTTCGGCATCCACGGCACGCCGGACGTGGCCAAGCTGTGGCAGACCTCGCGCATCAACGACGATCCGGTGAAGCAGAGCAACCGCCGCGGCTACGTCACCTTCGCCACCGCCGGTCCGAACACCCGGACGACGCAGCTGTTCATCAACTTCGGCGACAACGTCGCGCTCGACAAGCAGGGCTTCGCGCCGTTCGGCCGTGTCCTCAGCGGGATGGACGTGGTCGACAAGATTTACAGCGGCTACGGCGAGGGGGCGCCGCGCGGTCGCGGTCCCGATCAGGGGCGCCTGCAGAGCGAAGGCAATGCCTACCTGGCCAAGGAGTTTCCCCGTCTCGACGTCATCAAGGGCGTGACGATCTCACAGTGATGCGCCGGCCGGCCCGGGCGGTTCACGTCTCGCGACCTGAGCCGCCCGGCCGGCCTGGTACCCGCCCTGCATCTCGCAGAGTTCCGTGCCCGTAGAACCCGCCATGCCGCCTCAAACACCGCTGCCGCCACCCGCGCAACCGGTCGTGATCGACACACCGTTCCTCGCGGTCGCGGAAGGGCGATCGGCTGATCCGTTCGCCGTCCTCGGGCCGCATCGCCTGGATGCTGCGCGCCTGGTCATCCGCACCGTGCAGCCGGCGGCCACCCAGGTGGAGGTCCGGATGAGCGGCAGCCTGCTGCCGATGGCCCGGCGGCTGGAACCCGGCCTGTTCGAGCTGGTGACGCCGCTGCCGGCGTCGGCCGACCTGCCCGACTACCGCCTGCGCGTCACGTTCTCCGCCACGCACGTCGTCGAGATCGACGACCCGTATCGCTACGGCCAGGTGTTTTCCAGCTTCGATCTGCACCTGTTCGGCGAAGGGACGCTGAACCGCGCCTTCGAGCGGTTCGGCGCGCATCGCGTCCGCATCGGGACCACCAGCGGCGTCCATTTCGCGGTGTGGGCGCCGAACGCCCAGCGCGTCAGCGTCGTCGGCGATGTCAACGGCTGGGACGGTCGCGTCCATCCGATGCGGCAGCTGTTGCCGTCGGGGGTCTGGGAACTGTTCCTGCCCGATCTGGCGGACGGCGAAAAATACAAGTTCGAGATCCGGACGCATGCCGGTCACCTGCTGAAGAAGAGCGATCCGTACGGCTTCTTCTTCGAGGTGCCGCCGCAGACGGCGGCAGTGGTCCGCGACATCGGCGGCTACACCTGGACCGACGGCGACTGGATGGCGTGCCGGGCGGATCGCCGCGACTGGCTCGACGAGCCGATGGCGGTCTACGAAGTGCACCTCGGTTCGTGGGCGCGGGTGCCGGAAGAGGGCAACCGGTCGCTGACCTACCGCGAGCTCGCCCATCGCCTGCCGCACTACGTCCGCGACCTCGGCTTCACCCACATCGAGCTGCTGCCGGTGATGGAACATCCGTTCTCCGGTTCGTGGGGCTATCAGGTGCTCGGCTTCTTTGCGCCGACCAGCCGCTTCGGTCCGCCGGAGGACTTCAAGTACTTCGTCGACGCCTGCCATCGCGCCGGCCTCGGCGTGATACTCGACTGGGTGCCCGGACACTTCCCGAAGGACGAGCACGGCCTCGCCCGCTTCGACGGCACGGCGCTCTACGAGCATGCCGACCCGCGGCAGGGCGAACACCAGGACTGGGGCACGCTGATCTTCAACTACGGCCGCAACGAGGTCCGCAACTTCCTGCTGTCGAACGCGCTGTTCTGGCTCGAGGAGTATCACATCGACGGCTTGCGGGTCGACGCGGTGGCGTCGATGCTCTACCTCGACTACTCGCGCCGCGACGGCGAGTGGGTGCCGAATCGGCACGGCGGTCGCGAGAACCTCGAAGCGATCGATTTCCTGCAGCAGCTGAACGTGTTGACCCATGGCGAACATCCGGGCACGCTGACGGCGGCAGAGGAGTCGACGGCGTGGCCCGGCGTCAGCCGCCCGGTGCATCTCGGCGGTCTCGGCTTCACCTACAAGTGGAACATGGGGTGGATGCACGACATGCTCCAGTACGCCCATGAAGACCCGGTCCACCGACGGTGGCATCACAACCTCGTGACGTTCTCGATGCTGTACGCCTTCACCGAGAACTTCGTCCTGCCGCTGTCGCACGACGAGGTGGTGCACGGCAAGGGTGCGCTGCTCGACAAGATGCCGGGCGATGCCTGGCAGCGCTACGCCACGCTGCGGACGTTCTACGGCTACATGTGGGCGCATCCCGGCAAGAAGCTGCTGTTCATGGGCGGCGAGTTCGGCCAGTGGCGCGAGTGGAATCACGACAACAGCCTCGACTGGCACCTGCTCGACGATCCGCCGCACGAGGGGATGCGGAAGTTCGTCCAGGCGCTGAACTGGCACTATCGCGCCGAGCCGGCGCTGCACGAGTGCGACTTCACGCCGGACGGATTCCGCTGGATCGACTGCAACGACAACGAGAACAGCGTCGTCTCGTTCGTGCGCTACGCGAAGGATCCGCGTGAGGCGGTCGTGCTGGTGTTCAACTTCACGCCGGTGCCGAGGGTCGAGTACCGCATCGGCGTGCCGGCGCCGGGGTTCTACGGCGAGCTGCTCAACAGCGACGCTGCCGCCTTCGGCGGCAGCAACGTCGGGAACGGCGGCGGCGTCGCGAGCTGCCCGGTTCCGGCGCACGGCTTCAACCAGTCCATCGCGCTGACCGTACCGCCGCTCGGCTGCCTGCTGCTCAAGAAACGAGACTGACCGAGCCGGCGATGACCGTGTCTCCACGAGCGCTCGCCGTCGTCCTCGTGACGCTCGGCACGTTCACCGATCTGCTGGCCTATTCGATCGCCGTGCCGGTGCTGCCCGACATCACGGGCCGTCTCGGCGCGTCGCCGACGACCATCGGGCTGCTGTTCGCCTCGTTCGGCGTCACCCTGCTCGCCGTGTCGGTGCCGGTCGGCAGGCTGTCCGATCGCATCGGCCGCCGGCTGCCGCTCGTCATCGGCATGGCCATCCTCGCCGCGTCGACGATGCTCTTCGCGTTCGCGCAGACGCTGCCCTGGCTGTTCGTGGCGCGGCTGCTGCAGGGTGCCGCCGATGCCATCACGTGGGGCGTCGGGTTCGCGCTCGTCGCCGACCTGTACACCGCGGCGGAGCGCGGCCGGGTGATGGGCCTGGTGATGTCCGGCTCGAACCTCGGCTTCATGCTCGGGCCGTCGATCGGCGGCTGGCTCTACGAGTCCGGTGGGCCGCAGGTGCCGTTCCTGCTCGTCACGGCGCTCGCCGTCCTTGGCGTGGCCGGCTTCCTGTGGATACCGCTGCCGCCGCCAGGCGGCGTCCGCGAGGACGTGCCCTTCCACACGCTCGTCCGATCGCCCGACATCGCCGCCTGCGCCGTCGTCCTCGTCGTGGTCTCGGGGACGATGTCGATGTTCGAGCCGGTGCTGGCGCTGCATCTGTCGTCCGAACTGGGCCTGACGCCCGGCCGGGTCGGCCTGGTGTTCGGGGTCGCGGCCGTTGCGTCAACCGTGCTGCACCCCGTCTACGGCCGTCTGGCCGATCGCGTCGGCGGCCGGCGGCTGATGATCCTCGGCATGGTCGTGGGGGCGGCAATCATGCCGTGGCTGGCGCGGGCCGAAACGTACGCGAGCGTTCTGACACTCTTCCTCGTGCAGGCCGGTGCGCTGTCCATGATCGTGACGCCGTCGCTCACCTACATGGCGGAGGCCGGCGTACGCGCCGGGGCGGCTTCGTTCGGCGTGTCGTACGGGCTTTACAACTTTGCCTGGGGCTGCGGCCTGCTTGCCGGACCGGCAGCCGGCGGCGCCTTGTACGAACGTCTGGGGCTTGCCCGGATGCTGCTCATCTGGCCGCTGTTCGTGCTGGTGACCGCCGCCTGGTTCGTCGTCGCCGGACGACGGACGCGGAAGGGTGCGCCGCTATAATCGATCCATCGGAGGGTCCATCATGATACGCACGCGTCTCGCCGCCGCGCTCACCCTGTGTCTGTGCGCCGGCCTCGGTTCGTCGCTGCTGGCCGACGTCCGCACGGAGGAGAAGACCCAGGTCCGCTTCGAGGGCGGAGTGGGGAAGGTCATCAACTTCTTCGCCGGCAAGGCCGCCAAGGAGGGGGTGAAGACGTCGGTTGCCGTCACGCAGAACCGGAAGGCGATGTTCGCCGATGCCGACGGCACCATCGTGGACCTGGGTGAAGAGAAGGTCTACACCCTGGACATGAAGAAGAAGAACTACACCGTGACCACGTTTGCCGAGATGCGGAAGCGTCTCGAGGAAGCGCGCCGGAAGGCCGAAGAGGACGCACGGAAGGCCGCCGCACAGGACGGCAAGGCAGAGCAGGACGCGAAGAAGGACGAAGCGGCGCCGGAGATGGAGGTCGACTTCGACGTGAAGGAGACCGGTCAGAAGAAGGCGCTCAACGGCTTCGACACCCGACAGGTGATCATGAGCATCACGCTGCGCGAGAAGGGGAAGACGCTCGAACAGAGCGGCGGCCTCATGCTGACCTCCGACATGTGGATGGCGCCGAGCGTCGCGGCGATGCGTGAGCTGGTCGACTTCGACATCCGCTACGCGAAGGCGCTCAACGGTCCGGAGACCTTCGGCGCGTCGGTGGAGCAGATGCAGGCGGCGCTTGCCGCCCATCCGCAGCTGAAGCAGGGGCTCGCGCGGATGGCCGAGGAGAGCAAGAAGCTGGACGGCACCGCGATCCTCACGACGACGACCATGGAGGCGGTGAAGTCGGCGGAGGCGCTCGCGGCTGAACAGCCGGGAGGGGCCGGGGCCGAGGACGCCGCGAGCACCCCGTCCAGCGTCGGCGGCCTCATCGGCGGCTTCGGTCGCCGCATGGCACGCAAGTCGGAGAACAAGGACGCCAGTGGTCCAAAGGCGCGCGCGGCGTTCATGACCATCACCAACGAGCGGCTGAGCATCTCGACCAACGTGTCAGCGGGCGACGTCGCGATCCCGGCCGGTTTCAAGGAGAACAGATAGGGTGCTTCTTAGGGCTGGTAGGCCGGGTAGGGCGGGTAGGGCGGGTAGGGCGGGTAGGGAAGAACACCGGCGCGCCTGGATTCGATGCCTTGCCTACCCGGCCTACCCGGCCTACCCGGCCTACCCGGCCTACCCGGCCTACCCGGCCTACCAGGCCCACCCGCGGCCTACCCGGCCTTGAAAAGAGAGGCAACCGGTTTGCATCGTCGCGGCAGGCAGCCCTGCTGCTGTTGGTGTGTCCACTCAGGAAGCGTCGCTCCCCACGCCTGATCCCGACCTGTTGACGCGTCTTCGCAGCGAATTCGCTCTCAGTGTGGACCACGACGGGCGGATCACCTGGGCCGATCGGCTGGCCGAGGCGCTGCTCGGCGCGGCGGTGGGTATCCGGCTACCCGATTTGACCGACCCTGCAGCGGCCGACAAGGTGGGCGCCCTGCTCAACACCTGCCGCCTGTCTGCCGTCGACGGCTGGGAAGTTCCGCTCACCGTCCGGGGCGTCCCGTCCCCGGTCACCATCAAAGCTGAACCGATTCCTTCTGGCGCGTTGATCGTCGGCCGGCTCCTGAGGCGCGATGACGAGCCGGCGCCGGGGCACCCCGCGACGGCGATGAACGAACTCGCGTCGCTGCACCGCGAGACCGAACGGCAGCAGCGTGAGCTGCTGCGCCGCGGCGAAGAGCTGACGCGCCTGAACCGCGACCTCGACGATTCGGAGCGCGGCGTGATGGCGCTGCACCAGGAGGTCGACGAGAAGTCGGACTCGCTGCGCCGCATCACCGAAGTCAAGTCGCGCGTCGTCGCCAACGTGAGCCACGAGTTCCGGACGCCGCTCAACGCGATCATCGGCCTCTCGAGGATGCTCCTGTCCGGCGTCGACGGCGACGTCACCAGCGAACAGCAGAAGCAGGTGAGCTTCATCCTGCGGAGCGCCGAGAGCCTCGCCGAGCTCGTCAACGACCTGCTCGATCTGTCGAAGATCGAAGCCGGCAAGGTCGGCTTGCGGCCGAACCGGTTCCAGGTACCGGCGCTCTTCGCCGCGTTGCGCGGCATGTTCCGGCCGCTGCAGGCCGTCAGCGACGTGCTGCTGACCTTCGATAGCGACGACGATCTCGGCGAGCTCGACACCGACGAAGGCAAGGTGTCGCAGATCCTCAAGAACCTGGTCGTCAACGCGATGAAGTTCACCGAACGCGGCAGCGTGCGGGTCGCGGCGACGGCCGGGCCCGAGGGCACCGTGCAGTTCACGGTCAGCGACACCGGCATCGGCATCCGCGACGAGGATCAGGAGCGCATCTTCGAGGAGTTCGCGCAGATCGACCATCCGCTGCAGCGGAAAGTGAAGGGCACCGGCCTCGGCCTCTCCCTGTCGCGTCGCCTCGCCGAGATTCTCGGCGGCACGCTCACCGTCAAGAGCTCGCCCGGGTTCGGGTCGACCTTCACGCTGTCGGTGCCGCGCCTGCATCCGGAAGTCCAGGAGATGGCGCGCCTCGCGGTGCGCAACGCCGCGCCGCAGCCGGGAAAGCCGCCGATTCTCGTGGTCGAGGACGATCGCCAGACGCTGTTCCTGTACGAGAAGTATCTGAGCCACAGCGGCTTCCAGATCGTTCCGGCCCGCACGGTGGAAGAGGCGCGCCTCGCCCTGGCGCGCATCACGCCGATCGCGATCGTGCTCGACGTGATGCTCGAGGGCGAGACGTCGTGGGCGCTGCTGGCCGAGCTGAAGTCGCATCCGGCTACCCGCGACGTGCCGATCCTGGTGGTGACGGTCACCAACCGCGAGCAGAAGGCGCGTGCCCTCGGCGCCGACGAGTTCGTCATCAAGCCGCTCGATCGCGAGTGGCTGACGCGCAAGCTGTCGGCGCTGGCCCGGCGCCGCGGCCCGATCACGCGCATCCTGGTGATCGACGACGACGAAGTGGCCCGCTACATGGTGACGCGGCTGCTCTCCAACACCAGCTATCAGGTCATCGAGGCGGCCGACGGCGAAGCCGGCGTCCAACTGGCGCGCCAGCACCGCCCGCAGGTCATCTTCCTGGATTTCGTGCTTCCCGGCATGACCGCCTTCGACGTCCTCGACGAACTGAAGCTGGACTCGGCGACGCGCAACATCCCGGTGATCATCCACACGTCGCACAGTCTGGCCGACGACGAGCGCCGCCGGCTCGGCGATGATGCCGCCGCCATCCTGCCGAAGCAGAACCTGAACCGGGAAGTCGCGCTCGGTCGCATCCGCGACGTCCTCGTGAAGAGCGGGCTGGCGGTGTCGGAGGATCCGCGGGGTGCCTGAGCCGCAGCCGCTCGTGCTGAACGTCAACGACGACGAGGCAAACCGCTACATGGTGACCCGGATCCTCGAATGCGCCGGATTCGCGGTCGTCGAGGCCAGCGACGGTCGTGACGCGCTGGCGCACGCCCGCCGGCAGCCGAGCCTGATCGTGCTCGACATCAAGCTGCCCGACATCAGCGGACTCGAGGTCTGCCGCCGCCTCAAAGCGGATCCGTCGACGCGGAACATCCCGGTGCTCCAGACATCGGCGACGTTCGTGTCGTCCGAGCGCAAGGTCGAAGGGCTGGACAGCGGCGCCGACGGCTACCTGGCGCAGCCGATCGAACCGCCGGAACTCGTGGCCACCGTCCGGTCGTTGCTGCGCACGCAGCGCGCCGAGCGCGAGCTGCAGGACGCCAGCCAGGACTGGCAGCGCACGTTCGACGCGATCGCCGACGCGGTGGCCATCGTCGATCGGGATGGCGCCGTGGTCCGCTGCAACCTGGCCATGACGCGGCTCGCCGTCCGTCCGAACAGATCGTCGGACAGTCGGTGTCGTCGATCCGCCTGGGCGACGCCGTCGACGCGGCGCCGCTCGTCGCCCGCGTCGCCGAGTTCGGGCAGCGCACGACGTCGGATCTGGCCGTGGACGACCGCTGCTACCGCTTCGTCGCCGACCCGATCGTCGCCGACGACCACAGTGTCGAGCGCGTCGTCCTCCTGATCGCCGACCTGACGGACTATCGCAAGCTGGAGGCCGACCACCGCCGCCGGGCCGAGCAGCTGGCCGAACTCGACCGCCGCAAGGACGAATTCCTCGGCATGCTCGCCCACGAACTGCGGAATCCGCTGAACGCGATTGCGGCGGCGAACAGCCTGATGGATCGGGTCGGCGCGCAGGATGCGCGCAACGTCCGCCTGCGCAACACCGTGCGGCGGCAGACCCGGCACCTGGCCCGTCTGGTCGACGACCTCCTGGAGGTATCGCGCGTGACGCGCGGCAAGATGCGGCTGCAGAAACAGCCCGACGACCTCGTCGCCGTGCTGCGCGCCGCCGTCGACAACACCCGGCCGATCGTCGACGGCCGCGCCCAGCGCCTGCAGCTGGACCTGCCGGCGGCGCCGCTGATGCTCGAGGCCGATTCGCTGCGGCTCGAGCAGGTGTTCGTCAACCTGCTGCAGAACGCCAGCAAGTACTCCGAGCCTGGCGCGCTCATCACGGTCCGCTGCACGGCGCGCGCCGACGACAACGGAGCCACCGGCGTCGTGGCGATCCGCGACGAGGGGGTCGGCATCCCGCGCGACAAGCTCACGTCCATCTTCGACCTCTTCGTCCAGGTCGACCAGTCGCTGGCGCGGTCGCTCGGCGGGCTCGGCCTGGGTCTGACGATCGCCCGCAGCCTGGTGCATCTGCACGGCGGCCGGATCACGGCGGCGAGCGACGGGCCCGGGCGCGGTTCCGAGTTCGTCGTCGAACTGCCGCTGTCCGCCGTGTCGGTGCTGGCTGCCGACGCGCCGGGTGACGCGCCGCAACGGCCCGTGCCGAGCGGCCGCCGGCTCGCGATTCTGGTGATCGAGGACAACGACGATGCGCGCGAGATGCTGCAGGCGTGGCTGCGCGACCTCGGGCACCGGGTGATGACCGCCGCCGACGGGGTCGAGGGGCTGGATACGGCGCGGGCGACATCGCCCGACGTCATCCTGATCGACATCGGCCTGCCGGGTCTCGACGGATATCAGGTGGCCGAGAACCTGCGAGCCGCCGCCGGCGACCATCGGCCGCTGCTGATCGCGGTGACCGGCTACGGCCGTCCCGAAGACACGGCGCGGGCGCGGGAGGCCGGCTTCGACGCCCATCTGGTGAAGCCGATCGAGCCTGAACAGCTGGCGAGGCTCATCCACAGCCGGACCGCGCGGGAGAATCGGCCGGCGTCCGGATCGCCCAAAAACCGGCTAAACCATTAGTTTTGCATGGCTTCCGCCGCTGATTTCAAGTAAGCTCTTCTGGCGTCAGTCGATGAGCGATAATCGCCGGCAGCATGTGCGGGTCACTGGTCCCTTCGATGGGAAGCGGATCGGTTTGATCGAGACGCCGGTCCAGATCTACGACTTGAGTGAAGGCGGCTGCTTCGTCAACTCCATGCAGGAACAGCAGGAGGGACGGGAAGTCGAACTCGAGATCAACCTCCCGAACGAGGGAATGATCAAGGTGAGCGGGCTGACGCTCTACTCGCGGGCCGGCTTCGGCTTCGCGACCCGTTTCACCCAGATGCAGCCTGAGGCGCGGGAGAAGCTGGGGCGCGAGCTTGACCGGCTTCGAAAACGGGCCAGCGAACCTCGCTAGAGGGTGATGACCGATGCCACGTCCGCCACGAGCGGCCTCGAACAAGCCGCTGTATACCGGTACTACCACTCAGGGTCGGATCAAGACGATCGTCCGCGGTCAGGGCACAGGCATCATCAGCGCGCCTGACGGCGACGTGTTCTTCCACAAGAGCGATGTCCAGGGCAGCTTCCTCGACCTCGCGGTGGGCGACAAGGTCGTGTTCGAGCTGCTGCCCGATTCCATCAGCGGCCCGCGGGCGCAGAAGGTCCGCGTCGCCCCGGCGAAGAAATCCAGGTAAACGGCCGCCCGCGGCCGCCCGTTGATCAACGCAGCGGCTGGAACCCGATCACACGTGGCACCCGGTCCGCCGCGTCGTCGACGATGGCCTGTGCCACGACGTTCGAGAACTTCGGACGGATCTGCGACTTCGCATACGGATTGAGCTGCACCATCAACAGCGCCACCAGGTCCTCGCGCGGGTCGATGTAGAACAGCGTGCCGTCGGCGCCGCCCCACGACCAGGTACCGGGCGACATCGCATCCTGCGCCTTCGCCGGGTCGAGCAGCACGCCGGCCCCGAGTCCGAAGCCCCACCCATCGCCACGGACGTAGACCGGTTTGTCGGTGCCGACCTGGTTGGTGAACATCTGGCTCACCGTCATCCGTCCGAGCAGCCGCGTGCCGTCCAGTTCACCGCCGTTCAGCAGCATCTGCGCGTAGCGGAAGTAGTCGATGGCCGTGCCGCTCATGCCGGCGACGCCCGGGAAGTAGGTCGTCGGCTCGCGATACTCCGGCTTGCGCAGCAGTGTGATTCTGCCCTGCTCGTCGGGCCGATACACCGCCGCCACCCGCCCGACCTTGTCGCGTGGAATGTTGTACTGGGTGTCGACCATGCCGAGCGGCTGGAAGATGCGCTGGCGGGTGAACTCGTCGATGGTCATGCCGGTCATCTTCTCGACGAGCACGGCGACGTAGTCGGTGGACGCGCCGTACTGCCACTGCGTCCCCGGCTGGAAATTCAGCGGGATCGGCGCCGCGCGGTCGATCGCGTCCTGCAGGGTCATCGGCCGCGGCGCTGCCGCCGCGGCGCGCTGCCGCTGCTGCTGCGCCGCCGCCTCGCGCTGTGCCGGCGTCGCGAGGGCATTCTCCACCGCCGGTCCATCGTTGCCGGTCAGCGACAGGCCCGAGGTGTGCGTGAGGACGTGGCGGATGGTGACCGGCCTGGCGGCGACGAGCTGACCGTTGTCCGGCACCCGCTTGTCGGCGTAGTGCGGCAGCCATTTCGCGATCGGGT
Source organism: uncultured Acidobacteriota bacterium (assembly GCA_902825985.1). GTDB lineage: Bacteria > Acidobacteriota > Vicinamibacteria > Vicinamibacterales > CAVVIG01 > VFZL01. The sequence continues at coordinate 35,610 of CADEDC010000036.1, forward strand.
CGTCGAGCAGGAAGTGCCCCTCTTCCCACAGCATCATCAGCGCCGTCGAGACGATCGGCTTGGTCATCGACATCAGCGAGAAGATGGTGTCGGTCTGCATCGGCGCCTGCTCTTCTCTCGAGCGGTGGCCCTGCGCCTCGAAGTGGACGATCTTCCCGTGCCGGGCGACGAGCGTCACGGCACCGGCGATTTCGCCGCGATCCAGGTAACCCTGGATGAATGCGCGGATGCGGGTGAGCCGCTGGCTCGACATCCCGACGCTCTCCGGCTTGACCATCGACACGATCCCGTTCATCCCCTTCGCACGCCTCGCCGGGTCGGTGCCCTCGGCGGGCCGCTGCGCGCCCGGGCGCGCGACGAGCACGAGCGCGGCCAGGAGGGAGCAGATCACCGTTCGTGTAGCAGACATGGCGTCCTCCGACCGCGAAGCATACAGGACGCAGGGACGGTCTGGACAGCGAGATTGACACCACCCGGAGCGGCGCGTAGGCTGGATGCGTATGTTCCGCGCGCTCCGGCGCAGCCGGCACAACGTCTGGGTGGCGGTTCTCGCGCTGCTGACGATGCTGCCGGCGTCGTTCCAGCCCGGGCACGATCTCACCGACGACCCGCTGTGCAATCCGGCAGTCGTGGTTCACGATCACGCCGCCCACGCCGTCACGGCGAACACGGCGGCGCCGCCTGCCGCCGAACACTGCGTGCTCTGCCACTGGTTGCAGACGCTGCGTGGCGGCGTCCAGACGGATGGCGTGCTGGCGCCATCCAGCACCTCCGCCGCATTGCCTGCCCTGCCACCCGTCATCACCGTCGTCCGCATGCTCGACGGTCGATCGGGCCGCGCCCCGCCGCTGTCGTCACGCGTCCACGCTGTCGTGTGAGCGGTGTCGCTGCCTCGGGTGGCGGCGCCCGGCGTTCCGTCGGGTTTGCGGGGAGTTTCAGTCATGAGCAGGTGGGGCAATCGCTGCGCCGGTCGGACGGCCGCATGGGCGCTGTGTCTGGCGGTGGGGATGCTGGGGGCCAGCCCGGCCCTGGCGCAGAACGTCGGGACGGTCACGGGCATCGTGCGCGATGCGCAGGGGCTGCCGGTCCCGGGCGCCACCGTGGTCATCGAGAACCGCATCTCGCGGGTGATGCAGAGCACCGATAGCGGGGTGGACGGCAGCTATACGCTCGCGAACATCGCGTTCGGCACCTACGTGATGAGCGTCACTCTCTCGGGTTTCGCTCCGGCGCGCGACGTCGTCGAGGTTCGGTCGAGCGTGCCGATTGCACGCAACGTCGAGCTGCGGATCGGCTCGCTCGAGGAGACGGTGACCGTGTCGGGTGACGCGCTGCTCGAGATCTCGGCCGTCGGGTCGCACGTCGACATCGGCTCCGCTCTCATCGATCGGATGCCGAGCGCGACGCCGAGCAAGCAGCTGTCGGCGATGCTGCTGTCGGCGCCCGGCTTCATTCCGAGTCAGAACGGCCGCGTCCACGTGCGCGGCTCGCACGGCCAAATCCAGTACGTCGTCGACGGCGTGCCGATGACCGACGAGTACAGCGAGGCCTACGCCAACCCGCTCGACCCGCGCTACGTGAAATCGGCCGAAGTCATGACCGGCGGCATCCCGGCCGAGTACGGCGGCAAGCTCGCGGCGGTGGTCGACATCACGTCGAAGTCGGGTCTGGACGACCCGGCGAAGGCGACCGGGGCCGCGTCGTTCAACCTCGGACGGTTCGGCGCCGTGGATGGCAACGTGACGGTCGGCGGTCGGCTCACACCGCGCGTCGGCTACTTCCTCACCGGCAGTGCCAATCGGACCGAGCGCTATCTCGATCCGCCGACGATCGACAACTTCCACAACACCGGCCGGGCGCAACGCTTCACCGGCAAGGTCGAGTTCCGGCCCTCTGACGTCGACTTCATCCGCGCCGTCGCGTCGGCCAACGGCAGCCGGTTCGACGTCGCCAACCGGCTGGCAGGCGAACGGCGCGGCGTCGACACGGCGCAGGAGCTTGGCGACAACGCGCAGACGGTCACCTGGCTGCGACAGCTCGACGACCGTGTGACGCTGGACACCGTGGTGTTCCGGCGCGCGGCGCGCGCCCGGCTCGACGCCGGCAGCGGCTGGCCGCTGGCGGCGACGCAGGATCGCCGCATCGATCATCAGGGCTTCAACAGCGCGCTCAGCTACAGCGCGAGCCAACATCGCGTCAAGGCCGGCATCCAGTACGATCGCAGTCCGCTGGACGAGCAGTTCCGGATGATCGGCGTCGACACGGCGGACGCACCCGAGGCGCAGCCGTTCGATCCGGCGTTCGGCGGGTCGCCGTTCCGGTTCAGCGGCCGCCGGGTGGGGCAGACGCTCGGCCTGTTCCTGCAGGACGCCTGGACGCCGCTGCCGGACCTCCACGTCACGCTCGGCGTGCGGTTCGATCGCTACCAGTTGATCGTCACCGAGACGGCGGTGAGCCCGCGCGTCGGCGTCGCCTATCACCTGCACGACTCGGGCACGGTCCTGCGCGGTTCCTACAACCGCATCTTCATGCCGCCGTACGCCGAGAACCTGCTGCTCTCCAGCTCACTGGAAGCACGCGACCTGTCACCGAACCAGGCCGAGCGTGGCATCGACGTGCGACCGGAGCGGCAGCATGCCTTCGAGGTCGGCTTCCAGCAGGCGGTCGGCAGCCACCTGAAGGTCGATGTCGCCTACTACCGCAAGAACATCCGCAACCTCGCCGACGTCGAGCAGTTCCTCGACACGACCGTCACCTTCCCGGTGTCGGTCGCGCAAGGCCTGGCGCAGGGCGTGGAGACGCGGGTCGACGTCCCGCTGTTCCACCACGTCAGCGGCTACGCCAGCCTGTCGCGGGCCACCATCCTGCTGACGGCGCCGCTGACCGGCGGACTGTTCCTCGAGGAGCCGCCGCCGGCCGGCGAGGAGTTCTACGCCGATCACGATCAGCGCTGGCAGACGCAGTTCGGCATCAACTATGCGCATCCGAGCCGCCGCCTCTATGCCGGGCTGAGCGGCCGCTACGACACCGGTATCCCGTTCGAACTGCCGGAGGATTTCGACCCCGACGGCTTCGACGATCCGCTGGCGCTGACGCTGGTCGATCTGGAGCAGGGGCGCGCCCGGCCGCGCGCCGTCGCCGACGTCATGGTCGGCAGCCAGTTGTATCGGAATGGCCGGACGAACCTCGAAGTCCAGGCCGGCGTGATGAACCTCTTCAACACGACCTACCTGCTGAACTTCCTGTCGATCTTCAACGGCACGCACTACGGCGCGCCGCGGCAGTGGTCGGCGCGGGTGAAGGTCGGCTTCTAGCGCGCGTCGAGCGGCACACGTCGGCGCCCGGGGCCGGCGCGGTCAGGTGTGGTCAGGTGCGGATCTCACCGCGTCACCCACGGCGCGCCGTAGCCGTCGCCCCGGAGACGCGTCGCCGTCAACTCCGCGAGGGCGCGCGTGGCGAGCGGGCCGACCCTGACGCGATACATCTCGACGCCGTTGACGGTCCTGGTGGTGATGTGGGCGGGATAGCCGGCGGCGGCGAGCTGTTCGAGTGCGGTGCGGGCCTGCAGCAAATCGGGCAGGGCGGCAATCTGGACGGAGTAGCCTGTCGGATCCGCCGCGACGGCGGCCTCGGGCGTCGCCGCCGGCGCGGTCGAGGGGACGGTGATGCCGGCCGGTGGCGCGGCTGGCGCGGCTGGTGCCGGCGGCGTGGCGGCGACGGCTGTCGCGGCCGCGACGTTCGCCGTCGCGGACGTCGGGCCGACGGCCGGCGGCCTGGCGGTCCGGGCGACCGCTGCCACGAACGGTGCCGCATCCGTCTGGCGCGTCATCATCAGGCCACCGACGGCCGCCGTGGCCACTCCCACAGCGCACGCCACCAGCGTCAGCCGCCGCTTGCGCTGTCGCGCCCGTTGCCGCCCGCTACGCAGCTGTTGCGGGGTCAGCCCGCCGTAGCGGGCCTTCCACCGGTAGTAGGTGCTGACCGGGATGCCGGTCGCCTCGCACAGGTCGGCGAGCTTCATGCCGCCTTCGCCGGCGCGGACGACGGTCAGGATCTCTTCATCCGTGAAGCGGTCGTCGTCGACCGCCGGTCGCGTGGCGGCCGCGGACGCCAGTCCGGACACCCACGCGAATCCCGATTGGCGAAGCAGCCTGCGCATGCGGAGACTCGGGAAGACGCGCGCCTCAGTTGACCAGGCGATCCCAGTCGCTGTCCTGCGCATCCTTGGCGAGCGCCAGGCCGCCGTCGGAGCCGCAGAAGACCGGCGCCTCGATGACCCGGATCTTGCCGCCGCCGACCTTCTCGAGCGCCCGCTCGAGCGTCGGACCGAGGTTGCGGATGAGACCGCCGCCGCCGGCCAGGATGATGTTCTTGCGGACGCGCTCCTGGAACTCCGGCTCGACGTGCGGCAGCAGGTCGAGCATCGTCTCGACGATCGGCGCGACGATCGATTCGCAGGCGGCGCGCATCTCGTCGGTGATGTCGATCTGCGTCGGCACCCCGCTCATCGGCACCGTCACGACCACCCGGTCGGTCGGCTCACCGACGAAGCTGTGCTTCTCCTTCCACTCGCGCACCATGAAGATGGTGAAGCCGGCATCCGGGTATTTCGCCTGGATCAGCTTCTGGAGGTAGGTGTCGATGGAGTCGCCGGCGATGGTCAGCGAGCGCTGGTCGTCTTCGGTCGGGTAGCGCCCCTTCATGACGACGAAGTCGGTGGTGCCGGCGCCGATGTCGATGATCATCGTGTGCAGCAGCGCATTCAGTCCGTAGGCGACGGCGAACGGTTCCGAGACGATCATCAGGCTGTCGACGACGCCCTTGAGCGCCGTGCGCAGGTACTGCTTGTTGGTGCGCAGCGCCGCGGCCGGCACGCCGACGACGGCGCGGACCGGTTGGGCCTTGTTGCCCTTGGCGCCGACGAGTGACAGCAGGTGACGGAGCAGTTCGCGGGCCGCCTCGACGTCGCGGTCCGAGCCTTCCTTCAGCAGGCCGCGCTCCAGCGGGCGATGGAGCTCGAGCATCGTCCGGTTGTCGAGGGCATCGCGGCCGACGAGCAGGTCCTTCTGCAGCACCTTGCGCGCCACCAGGTCGGCGGGCCAGCCGACGAAGCTGTCGACGACGAACTGTTCCCCGTTCGAGGACGAGATCGCGCTCCGGGAGGTCCCCAGATCGATCCCGACGCTCAGCATGCCACTCTGTTTTTCAGCTGCCACTGGCTTGTGTCCTTTCTGCTCCGGCAAACGCCTGTATCCCTGAGGCCAGCGCCTCGGCCAGCGTCTGCCGGTAGCCGGGCGTCTTCAGTCGGTCCGCTTCGTCGGCGTTCGAGAGGCACGACACCTCTGCGAGAATCGCCGGCATGTCTGTCGCGATCAGGACGACGAACGGCGCCATCTTGACGCCGCGGTTCGCCATGTCCGGGTCGATCTGCCGCACCCGATGGATCAGCGCCTGCTGCACCGCCGTGGCGAGACGGCGCGATTCGTCCCGTCTGGCGTCGGCGTAGATCTTGTCGAGCAATGTCCGCATGTCCGACAGGGAGTAGCCCGATTCTTCGTTCTCGACGGCGGCGATGGCGTCGTGTTCCGGGCTGTCGCTCGGACCCAGGTAGTAGGTCTCGATGCCCCGCGCCGCCGCCGGCCGCAAGGCGTTCAGATGAATCGAGACGAAGATGTCGCCATGCCGACCGTTGGCCAGCGTCGCCCGCTCCTGCAGCGACACCGCCGCATCCTCGGTCCGCGTCATCACGACGTCGAAGCCCTTCATGACGATCAGATCGCGCGTGCGCAGCGCGATGTCGAGCGTCAGGGTCTTCTCCTGCAGACCGGTCGCGCTCGCCGTGCCGTGGTTGTCGCCGCCGTGTCCGGCGTCCAGGATGACGCGCCGGACGCCGAGTTCGAGCACGCCGGGATCCACCGGCCGCGACAGTGCGTGCCGATCGACCGTCGCCGCGGCGGCTGTCGGCGCGGCGCCCGTGACGATCGATACCGCGGGCGGCGCCGTGGTCGGCGGCGGTAGCGGTCGCCCCGGCATGCCGAGCAGCGCGATACCGATGCCGACCGGAATCGCCAGCAGACCGAGCCGGGAGCCGCGCGGCACGCGCCGGCGGTGTTCGTGACGGAGCGGCTTCGGCAACGCCCCCGTGATGGTGTCGACGTTGTCGCCGACGGCGTCCGACAGGATTCGCGCCTTCACGGGATCCGGGCGTGTGGATGGCGTCACGGCATCTACGACGTCTGCAACTGTTACTATCGGATTCGCATTCATGTGCGATAGAGGTCACGCGCGTGCGTGGCCGCAAACTGCCTTCGCGTGCACGGCCATTCACGCGTCCGCCCACGGGCGTGCGAGGCAGTGTGAGAAGGTGTGCACCGCCGTCCGTCCATCGGAAGGCAGGGCCTCTTGCCCCACCATCGAGGAGAGAGCATGTCGAAGCGCCGCCGGCTGCAGCTTGTGTCGTGTCTGGGAGCGGTCGTCCTGCTGGTGTCGGGACGCACCGTCGAGGCGCAGGGGCCGCCGCCGCTGTTCGTGGAGGCGTCGCGCGCCGCCGGGCGTCCGGCCGCGATCGATCGAACGGTCATGCGATCCCGCAACGTCGACGTGCAGGTGGCACAGCTCTCGTCGCCGGCGGCCCGCGCGGCCGAGGCGCAGCTCGAGCTGAATCTGTTCAGCGATGCGACGTACACCGCGACGCTGGTCCGCATCGACCCGACGGCGCGCGGCTTCGTCTGGGTCGGGCGCGTCGCCGACGTCCCGCTGAGCACCGTGACGATCGCGGTGGAAGAGACGACGGTGTACGGCAGCATCCACATGCCGTCGGCAACCTATCTCGTCCGGCCGGCCGGCAACGGCGTCTCGACCATCGTCGAGATCGATCCGACGCAGTTCCGGCCGGAGACCGAGCCGCTCGAGCCGCCGGCACGCGGCGCTGCCGGGCCGCCCCCGGCACCCGGACCGCCGGCGCCCGACATCCTGCCGGCGGCCGACGATGCCTCGACCATCGACGTACTGGTGCTCTACACGCCGGCCGCCCTGACGGCGGCCGGCGGTGCGGCCGGCATCAGCACGCTCATCGCCAATGCGATCAGCGTCACCAACACCGCCTACGGCAACAGCGGCGTCGCGCAGCGGCTGCGGATCGCCGCCACCGCGCAGGTCGCCTACAGCGAAACCGGCAACAACAGCACCGATCTGTCGAACGTGACCAACGGCGTCGGCGCGCTGAGCGGCGTCGCGGCGCTGCGTGATGGCTACCGGGCCGACCTCGTCACGCTGCTGACCCATTCGCCGGGGTCACCGTTCTGCGGCGTCGCGTGGCTGATGACGAGCATCAACGGGTCGTTCGCGCCGAGCGGCTACAGCGTCGTCGAGCAGGCGTGCGCCGTCGGCAACCTGACGTTCCCGCACGAGCTCGGTCACAACATGGGGCTGCGCCACGACTGGTACGTCGACGCCGGCATCACCCCCGCCACCTACGCGCACGGCTACGTCAACTCGGCGGCGCGCTGGCGGACGATCATGGCCTACAACGATCGCTGCGCCGCCCAGGGCTTTTCCTGCACGCGGCTGCCGTACTGGTCGAATCCCGGCGTCATGTATGCCGGCGCTGCGATGGGGGTGGCCGGCGGCACCAGCACGGCCTGCGTCGCCGGCAGCCTGGCCGGCGCCTGTGATGCCGACGACCATCGACTGCTGAACGAGAGCGCGCTCACCGTCGCCAACTTCCGCCAGTACGCGGCGCTCAACCTGCCGCTGACCATCGACTTCGGCGCCCTCGGCTTGTGGAACTACGGTGCCGCCGGCGCTGCCGGCATCTGGCGGCAGCTGCACGGCCTGACGCCGACGGTGGTGGCACGCGCCGACATCGACGGCAGCGGCATCGGCGACGTCATCGTCGTCTTTCCCGGCAACGGGATCTGGGCGTTCATGAATGCCACGACCTGGACGCCGTTGCACCAGCGTGATGCCAGCGACATCACGGCCGGCGACGTCGACGGCAACGGCCGCGCCGACCTGGTGATCAACTTTCCCGGGCTCGGCGTCTGGGTGCGGCTGGATGGCGGCAGCTGGAGCCAGATTCATTCACGTGACGCCGCCGGCATCGCCGTCGGCAACGTCGATGCGGCCACCGGACAGGGTGACGTGATCGTGAACTTCCCGGGCTACGGCGTCTGGGTGTACCTGAACCGGGCGAGCTGGCGGCAGCTGCACCCGCTGCAGTCGCCGACGCTCCGGGTCGGCGACCTGGACGGCAACGGCATCAGCGACATCGTCATGCAGTTCGCCGGCTACGGAGAGTACGTCTACTACAACGACACCACCTGGACCGTCCTGCACCCGGCCGCGGCGGCCGGGATCGTCGTCGGCGACGTCGACAACGATGCGGCACACCGCAGCGATCTGATCGTCAACTTTCCCGGCGCCGGCGTCTGGCTGTTCAGGAACGGTGCCACCTGGGTGCAGTTGCATCCGTTGAACGCCACCGTCATGGCGACCGTCGACGTCGACGGCAACGGCCAGGACGATGTGGCGCTGGCATTTCCCGGCTATGGCATCTACCTGTGGAAGAACGGCAGCACGTGGACCGGCCTGCACCCGCTGGTGCCGGAGTCGATGGCCGGCCGCTGACAGCGCCGGCGGACTCAGCCCGGCGTCTCGGCGGCGCTGCCGGTCTGCTCGGCGATCGGCGCGGTCGAGGCGACGGCCGGGATGACCAGACGGAACGTCGACCCGACGCCGAGCGTGCTGTCGACTGCGAGCGTGCCGTCCAGCAGGGCGGCGAGGCGACGGACGATGGCGAGCCCGAGGCCGGTGCCACCGGTGCGGCGCGTCGACGAGCTGTCGACCATGTGGAAGTCGTCGAAGATCAGCGGCAAGTGCTCCGCCGGGATGCCGATGCCGGTGTCGGCCACCGCGAAGCAGACGTGTCCGGGCGTTCCCGGCGCCGTGCCATCGGCGACCCGGGTGACGGTGAGCATCACCTGGCCGTTCTCGGTGAACTTGCAGGCGTTCGAGATCAGGTTGAGCAGAATCTGTCGCACGGCGTTGGCATCGGTGAGGACGATGTCGACGTCTGGCGCAAGGTGCGCGGCGAAGCGGTTGCGCCGCGCGCGGGCCAGGGCTTCGCCGCTGGCGGTGATGTCCTCGAGGATGGCGGCAACCTCGGTCGGTTCGTGGACGATCTCGAACCGGGACGCCTCGATCTTGGCGAGGTCGAGGACGTCGCCGATGAGACCGAGCAGATGCTTGCCCGATTGCTCGATCTGTTTGAGGTCGGTCGTGAACTGCGTCAGCTTGTCCTCGGCGGCGATCTCGCCGAGCAGCTCGCTGTAGCCGATGATGGCGTTCAACGGCGTCCGCAGCTCATGACTCATGTTGGCGAGAAACGCACTCTTGGTCCGGCTCGCCGACTCGGCGGCGTGCCTCGCCTGCTCGTGGCGGACCGCCAGTTCGGCCGCCTCGATCTTGAGCAGGATCGTCGACGCCGTGCTGTCCGAAATGCGCCGTGTGCCGCCGAGCGCGACGATCACGTTGGCCGCGAGGATCAGCGCCGCGAGGTGCAGTGGCGCGGGTGACAGTCCGGCACGCAGCACGAACGGAAGGGCCAGCGGCAGCGCAAACGCGACGAACGCGGGGTAGAAGGGATACAGCGACGGGACGGCGCTGGCCAGGACCGCGATCAGGATCATCCCTTCCACCAGGATGAGCCACGGCTCGGTCGGATGCAGCGCGCCGGCGCCGATGGCGCCCCAGACGGCGCCCATCAGGCCGGCACCAATCAGGAAGTAGAGTGACCACCGGCGCGCGTCCGCGACGCGGCGGGGCGCCCGGCGGTAGGCCACGATCAGGGCACCGCGGCCGGCACTCACGACGATCGCGCTCGCCACCCACAGCACGGTGCGCTGGTGATCCACCCACCGCCACGCCGAGACGGCGATGAGCACCGTGACGATGAGCGTGGCGACGATCGAATGGGGTGAAAAGGCGTAGAGCAGCGCAATCCGCTCGGCGAAGACGCGGGCGGACGCGGAGGTCGACGAATCGACCGGGGACGCGAGCAACACGGGCGTGCGCAGGTTCAGGGTAGTGCCCGATCCAGGTTATCGGCGGGGCACGGCCCGACCGTAATCGCGGGCCAGCGCGACGAGAGACTGCACGGAATTGCCGCAGGTCGAGTGGCCTGGCGAGGCGCCGTCGCCGTACCGTGCGTTCGCGTGCCCTGGGTGCGCGCAGGGGCCCGCCGGGCGCCACGTCGCCCATCAACGGTAGGATGCCGCCTGGATCGCGTAGAGCTCGGCGTACTGCCCCTGGCGCGCCATCAGCTCGTCATGCGTCCCGGTTTCGACGACGCGCGCGCCGTCGAGGACGACGATCAGATCGGCCATGCGGACGGTCGAGAACCTGTGCGAGACGAGCACGGTCACGCGGCCCGTGCCATCGTCGCTGCCGGCCGCCGCCGCGTAGCGTTCGAAGAGCGCGTGCTCCGTTTCAGCGTCGAGCGCGGCGGTCGGCTCATCGAGCACCAGCACCAGCGGCCGGTCGCGCATGAAGCCGCGGGCGAGGGCCAGCTTCTGCCACTGGCCGAAGCTCAGGTCCGTGCCGCCCGGCCACGAGGCGCCGAGCTGCGTCGCGAGCCCCGACGGCAACCTGACGATCACGTCATCGGCCCCAGCCCGTGCGACCGCCGTGACCACCGCCGGCTCATCGTCCATCTGCGGCAGATCACCGATGCCGACGGTCTGTCCGGCGCGCAACTCGAAGCGGAAGAAGTCCTGGAACGCGCCGGCGAGACGCGACCGCCAGTCGAGCGTCGAGATCCGTGCGAGGTCGGTCGTGTCGACGACGATCCGGCCGCTCGTCGGGAGGTACATCTTCGCCAGCAGCTTCACCAGTGTCGACTTGCCGGCGCCGTTTTCGCCGACGATGGCGACGACCTTTCCGGCCGGCAGGCACAGCGACACGTCGTCGAGTACCAGCCGCGTCGTGCCCGGGTAGGCGAACGACACGTGCTCGAAACGGATGCCATCGTGCAGCCGTGCCGGCGCCGCCAGATCCTCGTGCACCACGATGCCGGCGGCGTAGTCCTCGAGCCAGGCGAGCCGGCGCGCGCCATCCATCCAGACGCCGCGCAGAAAGCCGATCTCGCCGACGGTCGCGCCGACGTAGGCAGAGAGGCGGCCACCTGCCGCCAGCACCAGCAGCACATCGCCTGCCTGTGCGCCGGCGCGCGACGACACGAAGACGATGGCGGCAACATAGGCGGAACCAAAGATGGCCCAGCCGAGTGCGTGCCACGCGGCGGACGTCCATCTGGCGGCGGCGATCGGCGTATGCCCCAGCTCCCAGGTCCGCCGGCGTTCGCCAATGAGGCGGTCGGCGAGACCGGCCAGCCGCACCTCCTTGCCGGGTGAGGCGGTCGTTGCCACATCGAACAGGTGGCGTGCCTGCCGACTCGCGGCGGCGCCCCGTTCCTGGGCGGCGCGCTCGGCCGCCGGCCGCCACGAGGACGAGAGCACCGGCGGCACGGCGGCGAGCAGCAACAGGACGAGCCCCGGATGTACCGACATCAGCAGTGCGACGGTGACGCCCAGACGGAGGATCCACGCGCAGGTCGTGAACAGCGACATGTACATGTGATCGAGCACGAACACCTGGTTGCGCAGCACCGACAGGCGATCGAGATACTCCGGTCGTTCCTGGTGGGCGATCGTCGGGATCGACGCGAGCAGCGTGGCGATATGCGACTCGAGCGCAATCGTCACCTTGTCGCGGAAGCGTCGTTGCACGCGCGTGCTGACGGTCGTCAGGAACCAGGTCGCGGCCGCCGACAGCCCAAGCGCGAGCACGGCGACCCGCACGCGGGTCCAGTCCGCCGACAGCACACCTTCTCCGAGCCACTTCAGCCAGAAGGCGATGAGCGCATCGGGCAGCGCGGCGAGCAACGCGAGTCCGAACGCGGCGAGGATCAGCCCCGGCTCGTGCCGGTAGCCGAGTGTGCACAGACGCCACATGGACGACAGCGCCGGCGGCAGCGTGTCGTTCACCACGGCGTTGGCCGCCTGAGCGATGGGGTCGCTATCGCTCACCGCATCCGCCACGGGTTCATTGTGTGAGGACGTCATAGCGCCGGCCCTCCTCGTCCTCGGCGGTGAAGCGCTGCGCCTGCAGGTCGAACATCGTGCGGTAGCGGCCGTTGCGCGCGATCAGCTCGTCGTGCGTGCCGAGCTCGACCACCCGGCCATGTTCGAGGACGCAGATGCGATCGACGTGGCGGACGGTCGAGAAGCGATGCGAGATGAGCATGGTCGTGCAGTGCCGGGTGGCCGCCAGCAGTCGATCGAAGATCTCGGCTTCGCCGCGCACGTCGAGCTGCGCCGTCGGCTCGTCGAGCACGACGACGCCGGCGCCGAGGCGGACCGCCGACAGCGCTCGGGCCAGCGCGACACGCTGCCACTGTCCGCCTGACAGATCGGTGCCGCCCGGATACCCGCGCGCCAGGATCGTGTCGAGCGCCGCCACGTCGGTGGCGCCGGCGGCCGCCAGCGCCGCACGGACGACGTCGTCGGATGCCCCTGACGGCGCGACGTTGTCGCGCAAAGGCAGCTCGAGCCGCAGGTAGTCCTGGAAGACCGCGGTCATTCGTGCGCGCCACGCCGCGAGATCGAACTCGCGCAGATCGACGCCGTCGATCTCGATCGCGCCGCCGTGCGGGTCGTACAAGCGGCACAACAACTTCGCGATGGTCGTCTTGCCGGCGCCGTTCTGGCCGACGATGGCCAGCGACGAGCCGGCAGGAATCGTGAGGTCGAACCCTTCGAGCACCGGCGGGCCACCGGGATAGGCGAACGTGACGTTGCGGAACCGGATATCGCGTGTCGGCACTCCGGCGGCGGTCCGCGTGCCGGGTGCCAGCCGACCGGTCGCGGCCATCACCGGTTCGAGGCGGGCGACCGCGGCGACCGGTGCGGCGGCACCGTCGAGGGCCCAGTTCAACCCGCCAAAGGCGATTGCCGATGTGCCGATGGCGCACTGCGCATACGTGATGAGCTCACCCAGGCCGAGCCGACCAGCCGCGGCCGCCGAGGCGAGTGCCAGAAAGACGGCGACGTTCGCACCGACGACGATGACCAGGCACCAGATCAGCGGACGTTCGCGCAGGCGCGTCGCGTCGTACTGGAGCTGATGCAGTCGCGTCCGGCGGGCGATGAACCGTGTGATGGTCCACTCGACCAGACCGAAGAGGCGGAGCTCCTTGCTCGCCGGCGCGTCGACGGCGAGGCGATAGGTGTAGTCGGCGTCACGCTGAGCGCGCCGCACCTCGTCCGTGTTCCGGTCGTACCACACCGCGCTCTCGCGCAGCAGCCAGTGGGTGGCGAACCAGGCACTGGCAAGGACCAGCGGCGCCCACCAGGCGAAGGCAGCGAGAACGAGCGCCGAGGCCAGCCCGGTGATCGTGCCGACGAGACCGCCTGCGATGAAGTCCATCGAGTAGAACAGCGGCGGTCCGGTCATGCCGAGGTCGAAGTCACGAGCCGCCGTCAGGTCTGCCGCCAGCTCCGGGTTCTCGAGGTGCGCCATCCCGTCAGGTCTCACCGCCGCGTGCGTGAGCCGGTCATAGAGGAGGGACGCCGTCCGATCGCCGAGGTTGTAACTGACCGCCGTCTGCAGCGGCGACACCACCTGCAGGAGGATGAAGATGATGCCGATGGTGGCCAGTGGCCCGGCCAGCGGCTCACCCTGCTGAACGGCGTGGACGATGACGCCCATCGCGATGGCGAAGAGCGCCGGCAGGACGCCGTGCAATACGACGACAGTCCACCAGAGGAGCGCCAGCGGGGCGCTGGCCTTCGGCAGTGCCGCAAAGAACTGCCACTCCTGACGCGGCCGCAATCGCCCGAGCATGGGCAAAGGTAGCATGCTGCGGCCGGTGAATCACGGCAGCAGTCTGATGAGCCCGGGTTCCGTCACGGCAGAATCGTATTGCGGACCGCGTAGACGCCATCGATGAGCATCGGCACGCCAGTGACCTGCGCATTGGCGGTACCGCCAACCGCGTGGATGTGCAGATGCGGCTCGCTGGTGTTGCCCGAGTTGCCGACGAGGGCCAGCGGTGCGCCCACCCCGACGCGGGCGCCGCGACTGACGTGGAGGCTGCCGTTCTGCAGGTGCGCGAGCTCGACGCGGGCATCGCCGCAGCGAATCACGATGTGATTGCCGGCCGGATTGTCGGCGTCCCTCTGCGGCGGCGGCAGGTCCGGCAGGCCGTCGACCGCCTCGATCACGGTGCCGTCGCACGGGCTGCGTACCGGCCGGCCGAAGATCTCGTAGTCCTGCAGGGCGCGCGGGTAGAGGCCCGCCGCTCGGGTGCCGAGGGCGTTCAGGGCGACAATGTCGAGCGCGAAACGCTGCGAGCGGCTGCGGTGGTGATAGTTGATCAAGGTGCTGCTGCCACCTTGCGCCACGTAGTACTCCCCGTCGTCCAGCGGCGACCTCATCTGCACCGGCGCTTCCGGGTAGCCGAAGCCACGGACCGTGGACCACAGCGCCATCAGGAACAGGCCGAGTGTCGCAACCGCACTCAGCGTTTCCCAGGATGTGCGCGCCGCACGCGGCGTGGGCGGCCGGCACGACATGCGCCGGTATCCCGTGATCGCGGCGACGGCGAACGCGAACGGCACCGCGAAACGCAGGGCGTAGCCGACCCAATCCCATCGGCCGACGAGGACGACGAGGAGGACGTACACGCTCGAATAGGCCGCGCGCAGCCACCAGGCCATGCGGGAGCCGTCGTGACGCCGCCACAGTGAATACCCGAGCCAGGCGGGCAGCACGAACTGCGTGGTGAACAGGATGACGACCGGCAATGTTCTGGCCATGGCATCGGCTCTAGCCAGGAGCGCGCCAGGTACCCCGAGTCATCACGTTCCGCGGTCAAGGGGCCATCAGGCGTCCGACGGGTTTCAGGCGCTTCACATGGTCGGCGACCGACTTCACCACCACCAGCATCGGGACCGCGAGTATCGTGCCCCATGCGCCCCATACCCAGGTCCAGAGGAGAATGCCGAGAAAGACGGTCAGGGCGCTCATCCGCTCCACCTTGCCCATGAGCGGCGGCGTCAGCAGCCAGCCCTCGAGCGACGTGATCGCCAGCGCCGCGCCGGCCATCTGCAGTGCTTGAGCCGGACTGCCGCCCTGCACCAGCCCGATGACCAGCAGTCCGCCGGAGACGATGATCGGTCCGAAGTATGGGATCGAATTGAACACTCCGGCGAGGATGCCCCACACGGCTGCGTTCTGGACGCCGAGCCAAACCAGCGTCAGCCAGGTCAGCGCGCCGACGATCACCGCCGTGACGAGGCGCACCAGCAGGAAGCGCTGAATCTGGTCGTTGATGTCGTCGATCACCGTCGCCATGAGCTGGCGCTGGTCGGGACCCGCCACTTCCACCAGCCGTTCGCGGAAATGGTGTCCGGACATCAGCAGGAACATCACGAGGAACACGACCACGACCGCGTGTCCGGCCAGCGCGAACACGGACCCGACGCCGCGCTGCAGCCAGGCGGTGACGGACCCGGTACCGGCGCTGCCGGCACTGGCGCCCGGCCCGTCGGCGGTGTCACCGCTCGCGGCAGGGGAGCCGCGGAGGACGTCCGCGGCCGCCTGAACGCTGGCGGTCGCGCCTCCCCCCGATGCAGAGGTGACGAACTCGCGAGCCCGCCGCGCGGCTTCGGGGAGCGATTCGACGGCCCGCCGTGCGTCGTCACGCAGGCCGTAGGCACCCCAGCCGAGCAGCGCGAGACCGGTGATCAGAATCACGCTGGCGCCGGCCGTACGCGGAATGCGGTGGCGTGCCAGCCAGGCGACCACCGGCTCGAGCGCATAGCTGACCAGCACGGCGAGCACGACTGGAATGAGGAACTGGGTGGCCGCGCGCAGGAACAGCAGGGTCCCGATGACCGCAAGGATCCACAGTGGGACGGCGACGGACCAGAGCAGTGGCGAACTGTCCCGTCCGCTGGGCATGCCAGCGCGCTGTCCAAGATCGATGCCGGCCGACCCCGCAACGGTCACACGCAGCATCCGGCCCTCTTCGCCAACCGTTACAGGATGCCCGCGGCGGTTGCGCGCGAGGCCACCTCGTCGATGTTGTCGGCCATCTCGACGTAGAGGCGCATGCCGACACCTTTCGTGCGATTCTGCCCCTTCTTCCCGCGTCCCGACTCGTGGCTGGCGGGGGAGCGGCGCTCGCCGGCGCGCCGAAGCCGACGAAGGCAGCGCTGGCATCGAGCGCCGACCACCCTGGCCGGGTCGAGCCACTGCACGGTCTTTGCATTTCCCATTGAGATACCAGGCGTCGTAGGGCGATACCCCGTGCGACCGTGGCGTCGGCGCATCGTCGAGCCACGCCATGAGAGTGTTCGTGATGTGGTGAGCACGCGAAACCGGCCGGCCCCCGCCGCCTTAACCAATGGAGCGCATAAATGGAGCTGAACCGTTTCCTGCTGGAGGAGTTCGAGCGCGAGGCGGAGCGCTCGCGTGCAGCGCTCGAGCATGTGCCGAGCGGACGCGACGACTGGAAGCCGCATGACAAGTCGATGGCGTTCGGATACCTCACGAACCTCGTAGCCACGATGCCCTCGTGGATCGGGATGCAGTTGTTGCGCGACGAGCTCGACGTCGCGCCAGTGGATGGCCCGAGCGTGACGGTGGACCGAACCGCGACGAGTGCCGGCCTCCTGGAGACGTTGAGCAAGAGCGTGGCGGAGGCGCGCCAGGCGCTGATCGACACCACCGACGCGCACCTGGCGACACCCTGGCAACTCAAAGCGCGAGGACAGGTCGTCGCTGAAGCCGCCCGGTCGTTGATGATCCAGGACACGCTCAACCATTGGGCGCATCATCGAGGGCAGATGACGGTATACCTGCGTCTACTTGGGGCGAAGATACCAGCGCTGTATGGGCCGTCCGCCGACGATCGCAGCTTCGGACCCTATCCACACCGAGAGGCAACCTGAACGGCCTCACGCATTGGTCACCGGCGCCGCCGCCTTCGGCGCTCTCGCCGTCCACCGCCCGCAACACGGTGGTGGTCTGCGGGCTCATGCCGTCGCCTTCGTGGGAGTGGCGCGGAGCGTGTGTCGCCGAGCATAGAATGAACGGCGATGACCTCGCCCCCCCCGGCCGCCATGGATCGCGCGATGACCGCCACCACCTCCGTTGTCGACTGGGTCGGCTGGCGCAATGTGGTCGTTGCCGCGGTGATCATGTTGTCGACCCTCCCCGGACGCACACAGGGTCTCGGCTTGATCACGGAGCCGATGATGAACGACCTGCGGCTCGACCGGGTCACCTACGCGAGCATCAACCTGTGGGCGACGCTGGGCGGTGCCCTCATCTGCCTGCCGATCGGACGCGTCTTCGATCAGATTGGCCTGCGTGTCACGACGATCGCGCTGATGTCCGGGCTGAGCATCGTCGTCTGGGCGATGAGCTTCAGCGCCGGGAGCCTGGGACTCCTGTTCGTCCTGGTGCTGGCGACGCGAGCGTTGGGGCAGAGCGCGCTGTCGGTGGCGAGCATCACCGCCGTCAGCAAGTCGTTCGATCGGCGGGTCGGTGTCGCCATGGGCGTGTATTCGGTGCTCATCACCGTCTTCTTCGCCGCTGCGTTCACCGCGGTCGGCACGTCGGTCCGCCTGGCCGGTTGGCGCACCGGTTGGCGACAGGTCGGCATCGGCCTCGCCGCTTGTGCGCTGGCGGCGTGGTTCCTGCGAGAGCGGACGAGTGAACCAGGGACCGGCGATGCGCCGACGGCCAGCAGCCTGTCGCTCGGCGCTGCCGTGCGCACGCCGGCGTTCTGGGTATTCGGCGGGGCGATCTCCCTCTTCGGCCTGGTCTCGTCCGGCCTCGGATTGTTCAACGAAGCGGTCCTCGCCGAGCGCGGATTCGAGCAGGCCACCTACGTGCAGTTCCTGGCGGGAACGGCGGTCGTCGGTCTGGTCGGCCAGCTCGGGTGCGGGTGGCTGACCCTCCACTGGCCGATGCAGCGTCTGCTGGGCGTGGCACTGTTCATCTACGCCGCCGGCCTGGCGGGGATACCGGTCGTCAGCGGGCTGCCGCAGCTCTGGGTCGTCGCCGTGCTGATCGGCCTCTCTGGAGGGATGATTACCGTCGTGTTCTTCGCGGTGTGGCGACCGGCGTTCGGCTCCGAACACCTCGGACGCATTCAAGGAGCTGCGCAGATGCTGACCGTGCTGGCCTCGGCGGTCGGCCCCCTGATCTTCGCCCAGTCGTCGTACTGGACCGGGTCCTTCTTTCCGGCGCTGTGGATTCTGGCGCCGTGCGTGCTGCTTCTCGGTGTGGTCGCGTTCCGGGTTGCGCTGCCGGCGGCGCGCTCGGGCGCGTGAGGCGCCCGGCCACCTTCCGGTGTCGTGTGTTCCGCGGCAGCTGGCGGCCGGCGCGCGACCGCCGGGTGCGCCGTGGGATCCTTCCAGATGGATGCGGGCGGATCTGCGGTGATGGGAGGGCTGACACGGGCACTTACCTCAGACCTGCATGAGCCAGGTCAGCTTGACGAGCAGTTGCCGCGAGCTGAACGACGCCGGCGTCCTCACGCCGCGGCCGTCGACCGGTGAGCGGTCGTTGTAGACGACCGTGAAGAACGAGAGCGGACGGTACTCCCAGGCCAGGCGGGCGTTGGCCGTCAGTTGCCGCGCCACCGTGTTCCATTGCACGAAACTCACCAGTTGCAGCCGAGGGGTGGTGGCCAGCCGTGTTTCGAGACCCAGCAGGTGCGTCGTCACGGTGGCCGCCGTCGACCCGACCTGCCACAGGCGGTTCACCGTGTAGTCGGCGCTCACGGCGACGCGCGGATCGGGCGTGGCCTGGAGCACGCCGCGCCAGGTCGCGAGTTCGCCGTCGAAGTAGCCCCCCACCTGCCCCTCGAAACGCACCGCGACGCGGGCCGACGGGTCCGACTGCACGGTGATGGCGTGACGCAGGTAGTCGTACGAACCAGGGGCGACACTGACGCCGGGCACCGGCGTGAACGGTGTCCTCAACCGTTGCCAGTTGGGCAGCATGGCGTACTGCAGGGTGCCGCCGTTCTCGAACTGGACTGTGAAGGGGCGAAGCGACACGAAGCCCTCCTGTGTCGCGCCGGTGCCCGGATCGACGAAGTGCTCGAGCGTGAATCCGGGTTGGATGCGCCGCACACGCCGCGGCCGCCAGTCGGGTCGCCAGTCGAGCGTGACCGCCGGGCTGATGCGTACGTAGTTGTGGCGGACGACGAATCCGCTGTGCGCGTCATAGCCCGCCGTGACGAGTTCGGAGATGTAGCCGAAGTAGCCGCGGTTGGTGTCGTTGGCGACCCAGACGAAGCCGCCCACGCCTTCGCCGCCCGGCCCGCTCGTGGCCGACTGCGTGACGGTGCCGCGCACGAATGCGGTTGACGACATCCGCCAGAAGCCGTCGACGCCGGCGACGAGGTTCGAGTCGCCGCCGCGATTGCGCCGTGCCGCCACGATGCCGCCCAGGCGGTTCTGCCCGGCGAAGTTCTTGACGTAGCGCGCGACGCCGAACTCACTTCCGGTCCCGTCGCCGCCCTGCGCCGCGGCGAGCGCGCCAAAGGCATGGCCGGCGCTGCGCATCGACAGCCGCGCCCCGGCATGGATCGGGATCGGCCCGCCAGCGTCATCGAGACCGATCCGGCGCGAGAAGAAGGGCTCGAACCGCCCGCCGTTCCCGGTGAAGAACACGCCGCGGTTCTCGAGGAAGAACTGGCGTCGCTCCGGAAAGAAGACGTTGAATCGCGTCAGGTTCACCACCTGACGGTCCACGTCGGTCTGGCCGAAATCGGGATTCACCGTGAGGTCGAGCACCGTGCTCGGCGTCATCGCCCATTTCAGATCCGTGCCGATCTCGGCGCGTTCGTCCGCACGCCGTCCCGAGGCCGTGTCCGCACCCGAAGCGTCGCCGAGCAGGTAGGGCTGCAGACGGAGGTTGCGGCCCGGCGGCGGTGGCTCGAGCCCCGTCAGCCGGCCGGCGTAGTCCATCCGGAACGGCTGCATCACGCGCGGCCACGGCGACCAGCCAGAGCTCTCGTTGCGTCGGCGGCTCATGCGCTGAAAGTTGATGTTCCAGGTATCGCTGCCGGCCTTGTAACGGAGGGTATCCCACGGGATGGCGATCTCGGCGGTCCAGCCGTCGGCGTCGCGCGCCGTGCGGGCGATCCACACTGCATCGAAATCCACGTCGGCCAGGCCGCCGTCGACGTTCTGCTGGTCGCGGAGGGCCCCGCGCGGGTTGACGCGGAAGATCATCGCGCTGCGGCCATCGCGGACGCCGTCGATCGAGACGCCGAAGAAGTCATCGGTTGTCTCGTCGAAGTCGCGGCGGAGGTCGCGTACCCGAAGGTCGGCCCCGCCATTGGTGTCATTGCAGATCACGCCGAAGTAGAGGAAGCGCGCGTCGAAGAGCACCCGCACGGTCGTCCGTTCCACGGCCGGCTGCCCCTGAAGGGGCTCGGCCTGGGTGAAATCCGAGGTGAGCGCGGCGCGCGCCCAATCGACCTCGTCCAGCCTGCCATCGACGTCGATCGTGCCGGACGCGCGCGTCGCCGCGAGTTCTGGAGGACTCGTCGGCGGTGGGAAGGTCTGCTGGGCTGCGGCTCCCGACGCCCAGCACACGAGAGCGGTTGTCAGCC
>CADEDC010000037.1 GCA_902825985.1 uncultured Acidobacteriota bacterium
CGTGGATCGCTACGAATGCCAGTTCCTGCTGCGCGGAGAAGCGCGCGACGTGCCGGCGGCAGACGGCAGCACCGATGAGGCCGTGCGACCCGGCCAGGTCGAGCAGGTCGCGGGCGCCGGGCGGCACCGGCACGCGTGACGCCAGGACTGGCGCATCGAACCGGGCGCATTCGAGCATCGCGCGCTGGTAGGCACGCCACTCGTCGGGCCTGTCCATGGTCCGGTGGAAGTCGAGCCCGTGACCGGTGCGCACGAGCGTCTCGAGGCCGTCCATGAAGCGCCACTGCGCGTAGTTGAACCCGATGTAGCCGACCAGCGACTGCGGCGCGTCGTGCAGCATCGTCCGCCGCGCCAGCGGCGACAGCGCGAACGCCTCGCCGTGCTGGACGACGTAGTCGAACACGGTGAGCGAGCGGAGCAGCAGTTCGAGGGCCCCGGCGTCGACCTGGCATCGTGCCGCGAGGTCCGGCGGGGTGCATGGACCGTTGCGCATCGCTTCGAACACGCCGAGCGTCGTCGCGGCCATCAGGCAGCGGGCTTTCAGCGGACCGACGAGGGCGTCGAGCACCGGCACCGGAACCTTGCCGGTCGCCAGCGCGAGACGTTCGATGAGCGAGGTCGGGATGACGCCGAATTTCATGAACGCTCCTGCGCCAGTGCGGCCCCGGCGACGCGGCCGCTCGCCCATGCCCACTGGAAGTTGAAACCACCCAGCCGGCCGTCGACGTCGAGCAGTTCGCCGACCAGGTACAGGCCGTGACAGCGCCGCGATTCCAGGGTCGCCGGATCGACCTCGGACAGATCGACGCCGCCGGCGGTCGCCTCCGCGAACGTATAACCGCGCGAACCGGTCACCGGCAGTTCCCACTCGACCAGCGCATGGGCCAGTCGGCGGCGGTCGACCCGCGTCAGCCGTGCGAGCGGCAGCGTGGACGGCAGTTCGGCTGCCTCGAGCAGAGCATCGGCGACGGAACCAGGCAGCCACTGTGCCAGCGCCGCCGCGGTACTGAGCTTGGGACGATCGGTGCCGCACGATGTGAGGCGGGCGTCGGCCCGCTCGAACGTCAGTCCGGGAAGGAAGCCGACGGTCACGCGGACTTGACGCTGCTCGAGTCGGGCGCGCTCGATGTGCCGCGAGGCGTTCAACGCCGCCGGTCCGCTGATGCCGAAGTGCGTCCACAGCAGTGGACCGGACACCCGAATCGCGAGACGACCACCAACCCAGACCGCCAGATCGACGACCTGCGAGACGCCGCTCAGTCGGGTGTGGAACCGCCCGTCGAGCAGCAGCGGCACCAGCGCCGGCGTCGTCGGCACGATGCGGTGTCCGAGCGCGGCGGCCAGCTCGTAGCCGCCGCCGTCGCTGCCGCTCCGGGGAAGCGCTCGTCCGCCAGTGGCCAGCACCACCTTTCTCGCCCGGTGGTCGCCGCGATTCGTCTCGAGTACGAAGAGTCCGTCGGGCGACCGTCTGACGGCGAGGACGCGCGCGTCGACGCAGAGCCTGATGCCGCTATCGGTTGCCGTCCGCAGAAGCGCCTCCAGGACGTCACGGGCGCGATTCGAGTCCGGGAACAACTTTCCGAACTCCTCTTCGTGCAGCGTCACGCCCATCTCGCGAAACCACGCGATGGTCATCGGCACCGGCAGGGCCCGCAGCACCCGGCGGATCACGGCGTGGCTGCCCGACGTCCAGAAGTCGCGCTCGCTCACCGCGACGTTGCTGACGTTGCACCGCGAGCCGCCGCTGACCAGGATCTTGGCGCCCGGCTTCCTGGCGCCGTCGAACAGCCGCACGGTCGGTCCGGCCACGGCTGTCGACGCGTCTTCTTGACCGGCCGCCGCCCTGGCACGCCGCCAGGGCTGGCGCGCAAAGATCGCCGTCGCCAGTCCAGCGGCGCCGGCGCCGACGATGGCGACGTCATCGACATCGATGGCATGGGGAAGGCTCACGGCGGTCCGCAGTGGCGGCTCATGCCCGCTGCAGCAGCGCGAGCAGCGCGGACGAGACGATGTCCGGCCGCTCACGCGGCATGAAGTGACCGACGCCGGCGATGACGCGGCGCTCGACGAGCGACCCGAACAGGGCCCGTTCGCCGGGAGAGCCGTCGCCTGGCGGCGGCGCAACGCCGTCGTCGGCGCCGAAGAGCAGGATGCTGGGCGCCTGAATCGACGGTCGCGTCGCGAGGCGTGCTTCCACCTCCGCGAAGCGCGGGTCGCCAACCGCGTTGGCATGGCGGTGGCGGTAGGAGTGGATGACGACGTCGACGAAGTCGGGGTTGTCGAAGGCCCCGGCCGTCAGCTCGTACTCGGCATCGGTGAACCGCCACGACGGAGACCAGAGCTGCCACAGCAGCCGGCACAGACTGCGGCGATTCGCCCGCAGGCCGGCGCGACCGCGCTCGGTGTTGAAGTACCACTGGTACCATGATCGGTACTCGGCCTCCGGCGGGCCAGGCGGCGCCGCGGCCAGCGTGTTCTGGATCGTGTAGCCGCCGATCAGCACCGCTGCCCGCACCCGTTGCGGGTGCAGTGCCGCCGCAATCGCCGCGGCGCGACCGCCCCAGTCGTAGCCGGCGACCGCGAAGGTCTGGAGGCGCAACGCGTCGGCCAGGTCGATGACGTCCTGACCGATTGCCGCCTGTTGCGCCAGGCGGGGGGTTGCCGGATCGCGAAAGCGGGTGGGGCCGAAGCCGCGCAGGTAGGGCACCAGCACACGGAAACCGGCACGGGCCAGCGGTGGGGCGACGCCGTCATAGGCGTGCACGTCGTCCGGGAAGCCGTGCAGCAGCAGAATGGCGACCCCATCGGAGGGGCCGCTCTCCTCGTAGGCGACGTGGAGCGTCGGCGTGTCGACGAATCGTGTGGTCGCCATCGCGTTCTGACTCCAGCCGGCTGACGCCGACACCGCGAGCCCGGCGCCGGCGGCGACGCCCGCCGCCATGAAGGCGCGGCGGGTCGGGCGGGGCAGGGCGTCGTCCATTGTCCCGCTCATGCTATACCGTCGCCTGGTCGCTTCCCAGGGCACCGGGAGGTCACGGCGGCCCGGCGCCGCCCTCAGGCGCTGGACCGCGACCGGCCTCGCCGGCGGCAGCCCGCCCACGACCGTCTGCGGCCACGGCCGTCTCGCGCTATGCTGAGCAGGTGGCCGACCCCGGAGCACCGGACTCGCGGGATGTGACGCAGCTGCTGGTGGCCTGGCGGTCTGGCGACGTCGACGCCCTGCCGTCCCTGGTGCCGCTGGTCTATCGTGAGCTGCGCCAGATCGCGGCGCGCTACCTGGCGCGCGAGCGCGGCGGCCATCTGCTGCAGAGCACCGCCCTGGTCCACGAAGCCTTCGTCAAGCTGTGCGATCAGACGCGGGTGAACTGGCAGAACCGCGCCCACTTCTACGGCGTCGCCGCACAGCTGATGCGGCGGATTCTCGTCGACCAGGCGCGCCACGACAAGCGGCAGAAGCGTGGCGGGTCGGCGATCGCACTGTCGCTGACCGAAGCGGCGTCCGACGTCGCCGCCCCCTCCTCCGACGTCCATCCGGTCGACGCGCTGGCGCTCGATCTGGCGCTGACGAAGCTCGAGGCCATGGATCCGACCCAGGCACGGGTCGTGGAGCTGCGTTTCTTCGGTGGGCTGAGCATCGAGGAGACGGCGAGCGTGCTCGACGTCTCGTCCGGCACGGTGAAGCGGGAATGGGCGGTGGCGCGGGCGTGGCTCTATCGCGAGCTGGAAGGGCAGCCGCCCGCGGGTCCGTGAGACCCGCGAGCGGCGCGTCGAGGGCGGCCTACCTCGCTTCGACGGCGTCGCCCTGGGCGGCGGTGCCGTCGACGACCTTCGCAATCGCCGAGTTGGTCAGCACCTGCGTGACCTCGAGGGTGCCTGTCTGTTTGGTCACCCGATCGAGCACCTTGCCGTCGGCGTCCTTGATCTCGTCGACGACGTGCTGCACGGCGAACCGCTGGCCGACCTTGATGCCGGCGCCCTGGCCCTTGTTGATGTAGAAGGAGCCGTCGCGGGCGCCGACGATCTGGGCCGCCGGCACCGGCGGCGTGAGCGACGTGACGTTGAACGTCTGCCCGACGATTTCCTGGACGACGTGCTCGACGGCCGGCCGCAGCGCTTCGGCGGCCGCGCCGGCGTCGAACGTCCGTTCGCCGCTGACCCCCTTGAAGTAGCCGCCGCCCATGCGCTTCGACCCGGTGCCTTCGGCGGCGAGCAGGATCTCGCCGGTCGTCGTGTCGACGACGCGGACGTCGAGCTTGCTCTCGGCCTTCGAGTAGGAGCCGCCGATGCCCCGGATGCCGAGTTGTGTGCGCTCGATCGAGAACTGCGTGATCGAACCGGTCATGATCAGCTGGGCGCCGAGAAGCTGGCCGATCTTGGCCGCCGTGCCCGGGTTGGTGAGGCCGCTCGCCCCCAGTTGCTGTTCCTGCAGGATGGCCTGCAGCTGCGCGCGCTCGATGACGGTGAACTTGTTGCTTTTCACCAGCTGCGTCACGAGTTCATCGGCGGCCGCGCCACCCAGCTGGTCGCCCCACCACGTCCAGCTGCTGTTGTTCGCAAAGCTCATCACCGCGATCCGCGGCTTCGCCTGCGCCTGCGCCGGCCGCACGCTCGCCGACAGCACGATTGTCAGCGCCAGGGCGCCCACGGCCACGCGTCGCATCGTTGACATCATAAAAAGCCTCCGCCGCACGACTTGTTCCCGGAAATGGTACGACCTGTATTCTGCCCGTTTCCGGCGTCCGCTGCACCCCGGGCTGGTGACGAAATTTCGCAGGGCGTGACACCGGCACGGCGGGCCGCCGGCCAGCCACCGCCGCGCGCCTCGCTTACGTATCGGCCGAACCGCCGTGCGGCGTCAGCCGGCTGACCGGGACGCCGACATAGGTGCCCGGTTCGCGCAGCCGGGTGTGCTTGGGCACGAAGCTCATCGCCCCCACCTGGCAGCCGCGCCCGATGTCGACGTCAATCTCCACAATCGAGTCCAGGCCGACGGTGACACCCTGGCCGAGATGCACGGTGCCGGTCTTGACCACTCCGGCCTCCACCGTGTGCCCGGCGAGATGCACGCCGGCGCCAATCACCACATCGTCTTCGAACTCGAGCAGGTTGTAGTCGCTGATCGCCAGGCTGTTGACGTAGACGCGGCGACCGATTCTGGCGCCGCACAGTCGAAGGTGCAGGCTCCAGACGGGGGTGCCGCGGACCAGGCTGCCGGCGAACAGACGGGCGACGTGAATCAACGCCATGAACCGGACCCAGTCGAGGATCGGCCATGGCACGTCGGCGACGCGCAACGCCGCGTTCGGCGGCGTGCGCCACCCGGTGAGCCGGATGGCCAGCGGCGTCACCGCCAGCAGGGCGAGCGCGAACAGGGCGTAGGACGGCAGGGCGGCGGCGGCGAACACGACGGCACGCAGCCACGGCCGATCGCTGGTCACCGAGGCCAGGCCGACCCAGGCGGCCGCCACTGGCGCGACGGCGAGGCCGCAGACCACCCCCTCGGTCACGAGCACCGTGACAATTGCCCACGTGATGCGCCATCCTGCGTGTGCGCCGACGGATGAAGATCGACCCTCGCTCATACGACCCTGGCCTTGCGCTCGCCGGCAGCGGTCCTGGCCTCGTGCTCGTGCCCGGCATCGCCGGGTCGGACCGGCTGTTCTTCCGGCAGGCGCCGGAGCTGGCGCGCCACTATCGCGTCGCCACCTACAGCCTGCGCGACAGCGCAACGAGCATGGCCGAACTGGTGGCCGACCTCTCGGCCGTCGTCGATGCCGCCTCGCCCGGCGACCGGCGCGCCTTCATCGTCGGCGAATCGTTCGGCGGCGCACTGGCGCTCAGTTTCGCGATCGCCCACCCCGAACAGGTGCGCGGCCTCGTCATCCTGAACTCGTTCCCGTACTTCCTGCCGCAGCTCCGCCTGCACCTGGCGATCGCCGGGATTCGCCTGCTGCCCTGGGGGTCGATGCCGCTGGTCCGCCGGCTCACCGCCTTTCGACTGCACTCGCGCCACACCCATGCGGCGGAAATCGAGCGGTTCCTCGACTTGACGCGGAACCTCTCGCGCGAAGGATACCTCGGACGGCTGCGGATTCTCATGCGCTATGACGTCCGCGAACAGCTGGCCCGCATCGTCGCGCCGACGCTGCTGTTGGCCGCGGAACTGGATCACCTGGTGCCGTCGCCGCAGCAGGCGCGGTACATGGGAGAGCGCATCCCGGGTGCGACGGTGCGGATTCTCGAGGGGCACGGACACATCTGTCTGATTGCCCGTGACCTCAGTCTGGCCGCGATTCTCGCCGACTGGCGCCGCGCGCAGCCCGGGGCGTGAGGCCCTCGCGGCGTGCGCCGCGGTGAATGCGGCGAATGGCGGCGATCGCCATTCGCCCCACCTGACCACGGTGCGCTAGTTGGCGTTCACCCGGCCGGGAGCGACCAACTCGGGGTTGAGACCATGCAACTGCGACCAGGTGGTCTGGTTGCGGTACACCCAGATGCCCAGTCCGGGGAAGCTCAGAATCACGTCGGCCTGCCCGTTGCCGTCGACGTCGCCGGTGGCGATGACGTCGGCGTTCAACCCGTGCAGCTGGGTCCACACGCTGTTGTTCATCCGCGCCCAGACGCCGACCCCGGGGAAGTTCATCACGACGTCCGAACGGTGGCCACCGTCGTTGTCGAGTTGACCGGTGACGAAGGCCGTCGCGGTGGTCGGATGCAGCAGGGTCCACGACGTGCTGTTGTAATAGACGTACTGGCCGTAGCCGGTGAACTGCACGATGACGTCGCCGACGCCGGAACCGTCGACGTCGCCGATCGCCAGCCTGGTGGCGCTGAACGGATGATCCTGCGTCCAGGCGGCATTGTTGCGGTAGGTCCACAGCCCGGCGCTCGGGAACGACACGACGACGTCCGCCTTGCTGCCCGGGCTGCCGTCGATGTTGCCGACCGCCAGGGTGTTGATGGCGAGACCGCTCAGCTGCAGCCAGCTGCCGCTGTCGTAGCGGACCCACAGACCGTAGCCGCTGAACGTCACGAGCAGATCGTCGACGCCCGACCCGTCGATATCACCGGTGGCGACGAGATCGGCGTCGAGCGGATGCAAGGGCGTCCAGGTCGTGTTGTTGACGAACGCCCACAGGCCGTAGCCGGCGAAGTTCGCCAGGATGTCGGCCTGGCCGTTGCCGTCGAGGTCGCCGGTCGTCAGGCGGGTCGGCGACAGGTTGTGGATCGGCGACCAGGTGGACGTGCCGCCGCTGTCGTAATTCGTCCACAAGCCGAGGCTCGGACCGAAGTCGATCGCGATGTCGGCCTGTGGATTGGTCAGCGCCGCCGTCGTGAACGTCCACCATGTTCCGCCGTCGGCAAGCGTCGGCGTCGAGCCGTTGACCGCCCGCATCTGCCACGAGTACGCCGTGCTCGGCAGCAGCGCGGTCAGCCGCGTCGACAGGACGTTGCCGGCGCTCACCCACGCCGTGTCGCAGGTGGCGTTGCTGCTCGTGTCGACGCAGTACTCGTAGCTGAGCGCGGCGGTGCTCGCGGTCCAGCTGATGGTCGGCTGCGCCGACGTGCCAGACGTCCCGTTGCCCGGCGACGACTTCGTGAACGCGCCGGGCGGCGACGCCGGCGGGCCGATCGTGAAGTTGGTGTTCGAGATATCGAAGAAGACGTTGCCGATCGCCTTGACCTTGATGCGCGCGGTGCTGCCCTGCGTGCCGGGCACGGTGATCGTCTCCGAGCCGTCGTTCGGCGTGCTGGCGGCGAGGATGACCGGGAACGTCGCGCCGCCGTCGTTCGACAGCAGAATCGTCACGTTGGCGGCCAGCCCGCTGGTGCCGTTGACGGTCCACGAGACCGTCTGCGTCGAGGCGGCGGGCCAGGTCACCGCGGTATTCGGCGCCGACACGGCGAACGGCCCGGTGGCGGCGTTGATCGTGACCGACGTCTGCGCCGTGTTGATGCCGCCGCCGCCCGCCCGGTTGTCGCGCACCGTCACGTGGAACTGCATCGTCCGATTCGTGGTGGGCAGTGCCTCGCCGGTGAGACACGGCGGGCTGGCGGGCCGCACCGCCGACGGACACAGGTAGGTGGTCGGCGGGACGTTCGCGTTGTTCAGGATGTAGGTCAGGCTCGGGAACGAGCGGGTCGGCGAGGTGGTCGGTTCATAGGATCGGAACAGCGGCCGCGAGCCGTCGTCGATCCAGGCGTTGGTGCCGTTGCTCGCCGTGCCGAGGTCGTGCTCCTCCCACAGGTAGGTCAGGGCGTCGCCATTGACGTCGCTCGCCGTCGCAGTCAGTTCGAACGGCGTGTTGGCGGGGATCGTGAACGCGGCGCCGGCCGCGGTGACCGATGGCACCGTGTTGCCGGTCGCCGTCGCGGCGCCGCACGCCGCACCGCCGCCGGCGGTGATGAAGGCCGTCATCTCGTTCAGACTCTCGAAGTTGAAGATGTCGTCGCTGTTCGGCTGCAGGTCCTCGTTGCCGCAGATGCCGGCGTACGCCTGGATCGTGCTGCCGCTGCCGACCTCGTAGGCGTGCGCCGCCGAGCGGTTCGGCGACGTGCAATTGTCCACCGTGCCGTTGAAGGTGTGGTTGCCGCCGAACTGGTGGCCCATTTCGTGCGCGACGTAGTCGACGTCGAAGCCATCACCGGTCGGGTTGCCCGATCCGGTGGTCCCGCGCGCCTTGCCGGAGGCGTTGCACACCGACTGCAACTGCGCGATACCGCCGCTGCCGGTGGTGAAGACGTGGCCGATGTCGTAGTTGGCCGTGCCGATGACCGTGTCGAGGTGGGTCTGGTTCTCGTTGATGGCGTTGGTACCGTTCGAGTACGGGTCGCTGCCCGGGTTGGTGTAGATGAGCAGCGTCGGATCGCCCGGGGTGCCGGTGGCGACGGTCAATCGCACCGCCAGCTCACGCTCGTAAATCCCGTTGACGCGGTTCATCGTCGTCGTCATCCGTGCCAGCGCGAGCGGCTTGCTGCCGCCGGCGACGGTCGTGTATTCGCCGTTGGCGGCCAGCGCCAGCCGGTAGGTGCGGAGCGTCGTGCCGTTGGTGATCGGAAAGGTGTTGTAGGTGCGTTCCAGCGCGTCGGCGGTTCCGATCACCTGATCGACGATCCCGGGGCGCGGTCGCGACCGTTTGTCGTAGGTCACGTGGTTGATCAGGTCGCCGATTGAGTACGGATCGACGTAAATCGTGCCGCCGGCTGCGATGATCTGGGCGTGGAAGCCGGTGGCCGTCAGGTCGAGGCGCGCCGTCGCCGTCGCGTCGTCGAGTCCGGCACCGCGGTAGGTCCGGATCTCGGGGAACGCGGCGGCCAGCTCCGGCGCCAGAATCGGCGACTCCTCGATGCGGAAGCGGCTGAAACGGCCGTCCGGCAGCGGCAACGTGATGATCACGTCCGGCTGGTTGCCGCGATTCGGCGCCAGTTCGTTCGGCGCCTGCGCGAGCCGTGCGTCGAGCGCCGGGCGATTCAATTGCACGACGGCGAAGCCCCCGGGGATGTCGGCGCGGCGCTGCGCCGCCGGCACGTCCTGGTCGCTCGCCCGCCGCCACAGCCCGTCGGCGGACGGTGCGCCGGTCGGCGTAATCTGCTGCGCCACGGCCGGAACGCTGAATGCTGCCAGCAGGACGGCAGTCGTGAGGCCGAAGGCGCTGAGGCGCCGCATCATGCTCGTTCTCCTTTGAAACACACCTAGTTCGCGTTGAGCCGACCGCTGATCGCGGATTCCGGCGTGAACCCGTGAATCTGGGTCCACGTCGACCGGTTCCGATGCGTCCACACGCCAATCCCGGGAAATACGAGGATGACGTCCGACTGGCCGTTGCCGTCGACGTCACCGGTCGCCAGCACGCTGGCGTTCAGTCCGTGCAATTGCGACCACGTCCCGTTGTTCATGTAGGTCCACACGCCAAGACCGGGGAAGTTCAGCACGATATCCGATCGGTGGCCGGCATCGCCATCGATATTCCCGATGACCATCGCGGTCGCCAGCGTCGGGTGCAGAAGTGCCCAGGATGTGCCGTTGTAGAGGATGTACTGTCCCAGCCCGCCGAACTGCACGATGAGGTCGAGGACGCCGCTGCCGTCGACGTCGCCGACCTGCAGCTGCAGGGCGGTCTGCGGATGCAGCTGCACCCAGTGGCTGTTGTTGCGCAGCACCCAGGTGCCCTGACCGGCGAACGCCACGGCCAGATCGGCGCGGCCGCCCGGCGTGCCGTCCGTGTTGCCGACCGCCAGGACGGTCGAGTTCAGCGCATTCAGCTGCACCCAGCTGCCACTGTCGAAGCGGGCCCAGATGCCGTAGCCGGGGAAATTGGCGACGAGGTCTTCGATCCCGTTGCCATCCAGATCCCCGGCGGCCAGCCGGGTGGCGTCGAGCGGATGCAGCTGCGCCCAGGTGCTGTTGTTCATGTAGGCCCACACGCCGGCCCCCGGGAACGTGACCACGAGGTCGGCCAGCCCATTGGCGTCGAGCTCACCGGTGGTCATCGCCGCCGGCGAGAGGCCGTGCAGCTGGCTCCACGTCGGAGTGCCGCCGCCGCTGTAGGTCCACAGCCCGACACCGGTCCCGAAGTCGAGCGCGATCTCGGCCTGCGGATTCGCCAGGCTCTGCGTGGTGAACGTCCACCACCCGCCGCCGTCGGCGATGGTCTGGCCGGCCGCGTTGACCGCCCGCACCTGCCAGGAGTAGCCCGTGCCAGGCGCCAGGCCGCTCAGCGCCAGGCTGGCGCCCGTACCGGTGCTCACCCAGGCCGTGTCGCAGGCCGCGTTGGCCGACGTATCGAGACAGTATTCGTAGCGCTCGGTGTCGGCCGCCGCCGTCCAGCTGAGGACGGCATGGCGTGAGACGCTGGACTGGCCGTTCGCCGGCGTCGACTTCCCCGGCACTCCTGGTGGTGACATCGGCGGTGCGATCGTGACGTTCACGCCGGCGATGTCGAAGAAGACGCCGCCGGCCGCCTTCACCTTGATGCGCGCCTGCGACGTCGGCACCGGCGGTACGACGATGTCGGCCGAGCCGTCGTTCGGCGTGCTGCCGAGGAGCGTCACCGGAAAGGTCAGCCCGCCGTCGGTCGACAGCAGGATGGTCACGTTCGGCGCGAGGGTGTGGGTGCCGTTGACCGCCCAGGTGATGGTCTGCGTGCTGAACGCCGGCCAGGCCGCGGCGGCGCCCGGCGCAGTCACCGTGAACGGTCCACTCGCCGCGTCCACCGTGACCAGCGTCTGTGCGGTGGCGATGGCGCTGCCGCCGGCGCGGTTGTCCCGCACGATGACCTGGAAGTTCATCGTGCGCGGGGTGGTCGGCAGCACCTCGCCGGAGATGCAGCCGGAGCCGCCTCCCTGACAGGCGACGCTGGCCGGCGGAGCGTTGCTGTTGTTGAGGATGTAGGTGAGGCTGGGAAACGTGCGCGTCGGCGACGTGCTCGGCGCATACGAACGGAACAGCGGGCTGACGCCGTCGTCGGCGCTCCACGGGTTGGCCGTCGTCAGGGCATTGCGGTTGAACTGTTCCCAGGAATAGGTGAGGGCGTCGCCGTTGCCGTCGGCGGCCGTCGCCGTCAGTTCGAACGGCGTGTTCGCCGGAACCGTGACGCTGGCTGGTGCGGTGACGGCGGGCACGAGATTGCCGTTGGCGACGACGGCGCCGCAGTACTGGCCGCTGCCAGACGTGACGAACGCCGTCGCCTCGTTCAGGCTGTCGATCGTGAAGACGTCGACGCTGTTCACGACGGTGTTCTCGGGCGCACACAGGCCGGTGTAGCCCATGATCGAGACGCCGCTGCCGATCTCGTAGGCGTGGGCGCCCGAACGATTCGCGCCGCACGAGCCGGACGAGCTGTTGTAGCTGTGGTTGGCACCGAACTGGTGTCCCATCTCGTGCGAGACGTAGTCGACGTCGAACACCTGTCCGGTCGGACTCGGCAGGCCGGTGACGCCGCGTGCCTTGATGCCGCCGCCGCAGACCGAGCGCAAGGTCGCCACGCCGCCGCCGAACGTGCTGAAGACGTGGCCGATGTCGTAGTTGGCCGACCCGACGAGCGTATCGAGGTTCGTCTGGTTCTGTCCCAGCATCGTCGTGGCGCTGCTGTTGTCATACGGATCGGTGGCGGCATTGGTGTAGATGAGCAACGTCGGATCGGCCGGCGTGCCTGTCGCCACGGTCATCCGGACCGCCAGTTCACGTTCGTAGATGCCGTTGACCCGATTCATCGACGTCGTGATGCGCGACAGCGCCGCCGCCTTGGTGCCGCCGGCCGCCGCCGTGTACTCCCCGGTGGCGGCGAGCGCGAGTCGATAGGTCCGCAGCACGGTGCCATTCGTCATCGGCAGCTCGTTGTAGCTGCGCGGCGCCAGACCGCTGTCGCTGGCGCCGTCGACGACGTCGGCGGCGCGCTCGCCGGTGCGGGCGCGGCTCGCCTTGTCGTACGACACGTGGTTGACGAGATCGCCGGCCGCGTACGGATCGACGTAGACGGTACCGCCGGCCGCCAGGATCTGGGCGTGCAGTCCGTCGCCGGTCACGTCCAGCCGGGCGGTCGCGGTCGGGTCGTCGATGCCGGTGCCGCGGTAGGTCTTGAACTGCGGGAAGGCGGCCGCCAGCTCCGGCGCGAGGATGGGCGATTCGTCGATCCGAAAGCGGCTGAAGCGACCGTCGGGCAGCGGCAGGCTCACGACCACCGGCGGGGCGGCGGGGCGATTCTGCGCAGCCTCGGACGGTGCCTGGGCCAGCCGCGCGTCGAGGGCGGCGCGATCGAGTTGCAGAATCGTATGCGGACCGACGATATCGGTCCGCCGCAGGGCCGCGGTTCGCGGCTCGCGGCCTGCGGTCTGCCACAGTCCGTCGGCGGACCGGCCGGGCGTCTGCGCGCGCGCGGTGGTGCCCGACACGGTCAGGACGATGAGAACTGCAGAGAAGATCGCACAGCCGCGCATGGTGATGGTCTCCAGCACACGCGTTGTCGCTCCGGAGCCCACAGAGGACCCGGGCGACGCGCGTCGGTTCAGATCAGTTGGCAGGCGGCAGCCGGGACAAGCCCCGTGCCACGCTGCGACCGGGTGGGTGCTACCGATGGCCGCCGGCGATTCGCGGCACCAGGTGCACTTCGCTGCCGGAGGTGAGCGGGATGTAGTCGGCGTGCTGATGGATCTCGCCGTCGACGGCGATCGCCATGATCTCGAGCGGTTCACGCAGGGCCGGGAACCGCTCGAGCACGATGCGGAGGAGATCGCCGACGCGCGCGGCGTCGACGGCGAGCGACTCGACGCCGCCGGTGTACGGCGCCAGACCGCTCGAGAAGTAGATCGTAGCCACCGTGTCCGCCGAACCGGCCGCTAGTCCGTCGCCAGTGCCTCGAGGACGCGCGGCGGCGACAGCGGCAGATCGGTGAATCGCACACCGGTGGCATCGCGCATGGCGTTGGCGACGGCGGCGAGCGGCGGGACGATCGGGACCTCGCCGACGCCACGCACCCCGTAGGGATGCAGCGGGTTGGGCACTTCGACGAGCACGGTGTCGATCATCGGCAGGTCGGAGGCGACCGGCATGCGGTAATCGAGGAAGCCGGGATTCTCGAGGTGCCCCTCGCGATCGTAGATGTATTCCTCGTTGAGCGCCCAGCCGATGCCCTGGGAGGCACCGCCCTGCATCTGGCCCTCGACGTAGCTCGGATGGATCGCCTTGCCGACGTCCTGGATGCACGTGTAGCGGACGACCCGGCTGACGCCGGTCTCCTTGTCCACCTCGAGGTCGCAGATGTTGAGACCGAACCCGGGGCCGGCCATCGGCGGATTCACGGTCGCACGGCCGATGACCGGACCGCCGGTGTGGGCGAGCTTCGCGGCGATCTCGTTCACGGTCAGCGGCGTCCTGTCGCCGGCGCCGTTCAGCGGAATCGCCGTGCCATCGTCCCATCCGACATGTGCGGCATCGGTGCCCCACATCTTCGCGGCGCGTGCCTTCAGCTGCTCGCGCGCATCGCGGGCGGCCTCGATGACCGCCATGCCGGTGGCGTAGCACACCCGGCTGCCGCCGGTCAGGTCGCTGAAGCCGATGCTGTCGGTGTCCGCGACGCTCGGCCGCACGCGCTCCACCGGCACTCCGAGCTCCTCGGACACCATGAGGGCCTGGGCGACGCGGGTGCCGCCGATGTCCGGGTTGCCGGCGACGACGGTCGCGCTGCCATCGGTGTTCACCGACACGGTGGCGCTCGAATTCATCCCGGCGTTGAACCAGAAGCCGACGGCGACGCCGCGCCCTTGATTGGCTCCGAGCGGCGCCGTCCAGTGCGGATGGGCCTTGGCCGCGGCCAGCACCTCCCGCAGGCCGATCGGGCCGAACTTCGGGCCGTACGGCGCCTGGTCGCCCTCGGTGGCCGCGTTCTTCAGACGCAGATCGAGCGCGTCCATGTTCAAGCGGCGCGCGATCTCGTCGATGAGCGACTCGGTCGCGAAGGTCGACGAGGGCGAGCCCGGTGCGCGATACGCCGCCACCTTCGGCCGGTTCACGACGATGTCGTAGGCCTCGATGAAGAAGTTCGGGATCCGGTAGGCGGCAATCGCGCACATCGCACCGGCGCCGGCCGGCGAGCCCTTGTAGGCGCCGGCCTCATAGTAGAGCGAGGCGCTGGCCGCCACCAACGTGCCGTCCTGCTTCGCTCCGAGCTTCATCCGCACCTTCGTGCCGGAGGTCGGACCGGAGGCGCGGAACACGTCTTCCCGTGACATCACCAGCTTCACGGGACGGTGCGCCTTGCGTGACAGGGCAATCGCCACCGGTTCGAGGTACACCGGAATCTTGCCGCCGAAGCCGCCGCCGATCTCGCTCGGGATGACCTTGATCTTCGCCGCGTCGATGCCGAGGATGCCGGCCGAACAGTCGCGGACGTTGAAGTGCCCCTGCGTCGACGTCCAGACGACGATCTGACCGTCCTCACCGTGGCGTGCGACGCAGGCATGTGGCTCGATATAGCCTTGATGGACCATCGGCGTCGTGAACGTGCGCTCGACGACGATGTCGGACTCGGCGAACCCCTTGTCGACGTCGCC
Organism: uncultured Acidobacteriota bacterium; assembly: GCA_902825985.1. Taxonomy (GTDB): domain Bacteria; phylum Acidobacteriota; class Vicinamibacteria; order Vicinamibacterales; family CAVVIG01; genus VFZL01. The sequence goes on from CADEDC010000037.1 coordinate 15,049, forward strand.
GCGCTTCAGCTCCATGCGCATGGCGACGTTGGTTGGCGACGTCGGGACGCCGGCGGCCGGCTGGCCCTTGGTCGTCAGCCCGTCATGCAGGATCGGCGCACCGGCGGCGAGCGCCTGGTCGATGGTCATCACCGGCGTCAGGACCTCGTAGTGCACCGCCACCGCTTCCGCGGCGGCGCGCGCCAGTTCCGGCGACGTGGCGGCGACGGCGGCGACCGCGTGCCCCTGATAGAGCACCTTGTCGTGCGCCAGCAGGTTGTCGCCCATGTCGCCGAGGTCGAAGCCGCCTTCGCCCATCATCAGGCGCGCCGTCGTCTTCGGAATGTCGTCTCCAGTAATCACGGCCATGACCCCCGGCATGCCCGCGGCCGCACTCGTGTCGATGGCGAGGATCCGGGCGTGCGCGTGCGGGCTGCGGACGATGTGGCCGTGCAGCAGGCCCGGCAGCGTGAAGTCGGCGCCGTAGTTGGCGCGTCCGGTCACCTTGTCGAGGCCGTCGTGCCGAATCGGGCGCGTGCCGACGTACTTGAACCGCTGCTCGCCACTCATGCGCTCACCCTGCTCCTGTCGTCTCTCATGGTCGCCGCCGCATCGAGGACGGCGCGGATGATCTTGTCGTAGCCGGTGCAGCGGCAGAGATTGCCGGCCAGCCAGAAGCGCACCTCGGTCTCGGTCGGATTCGGATTGTGGTCGAGCAGCGACTTGGCGGCGACCACGATGCCCGGCGTGCAGATGCCGCACTGCAGTCCGGCATGCTCGAGCAGCTGCTGCTGCACCGGATGGAGCGCGTCGCCGCGGGCCACCCCTTCCACCGTCAGCACGCGTTGGTCGTCGACCTCGGCCGCGAGCACCAGACACGACGCGACGAGCCGGTCGTTCAGCAGCACCGAACAGGCACCGCAGTCGCCGGTGGCACAGCCTTCCTTGCTGCCGGTGAGGTTGAGGCGATTGCGCAGCACGTCGAGCAGCGTCTCTGCCGGCTCACAGAGGAAGTCGAGGGTGTCGCCGTTGACGGAGGTTTGGACGTGGAGTTTCGGCACGACGGGGTCCTTATTTCTGCGCGCCGGCGCGGGCGCCGGCCATGGATGCGGCGCGGCGGGTCAGGACGCCGACCACCTGACGTCGGTAGGCGACCGTGCCGCGCTTGTCGTCGATCGGCGTGGCGGCAGCACTCGCGGCCGCGGCTGCCCGCCGCAGGGACTCGTCGTCCAGCGTCGAGCCGATGAGCGCCTGCGCCGCGTCGGGGACGAGCAGCGGCCGTGGCGCGACCGCGGCGATCGCGACGCGTGCCGCCGTGCAGACGCCGGCGGCGTCGAGCGTCACGCTGACCGCCGCGCCGGCTACCGCGATGTCCATCTCCGACCGCGGGATGAGACGCAGATAGGCGTCGGCCGTGCGGCCGGCCGGCCGCGGGATCAGCACGGCCACCAGCATCTCACCGCGCTGCAGGACGGTGGCGCCGGGCGCGATGACGAAATCCTCGGCGTTGACAATCCGCTCGCCCTCGGGTCCGACGATGACGCAGCGAGCGCGATTGACGATGAGCGGCGCGGTCGTGTCAGCGGCGGGTGAGCCGTTGCACAGGTTGCCGCCGATCGTGCCGCGTCCCTGAATCTGTGTCGAGCCAACGAGATGCACCGCCTCCACGAGGCCGGGCCACAGGCGCGACACCTCGCGATGCTCGGTGATGACGGCCGCCGCCGTCGCGGCCCCGAGTCGCAGGCCGCGCGCGTCGACGGCGATGCCGACGAGCTCGGGAATCCGTTTCAGGTCGATGAACGCGGATGGGCGATGGACGCCCATCCGGTACTGCACCAGCAGATCGGTGCCGCCGGCGAACAGCCGCGCGTCGGGGTCCGCCTGGATCAGGCGGACCGCATCCGCGACGGTGGCCGGGGCTTCGTATCGGGTCGTCTGCATGTCGGTTATCTGGCTCCTGGACGTCCGCGTCGGCGCGTCAGTTCGTCGCGAAGCAGTACAACAGGCCGGCACCGCCCGTGGCGACGAGGTTCGGCTGGCTGCAACCGCGGCTCGGGTGGATCGAGTTCCACGACGTTGCACCGCCGCCCTGCCGGTCGGAATGCCCGAGCTGCGCGCTTCCGGTCGTCGCGTCGCTCGTCCAGTTGCCGCAGGTGTGATCCTGACCGTCGGTGAACGCCTTGCCGTCGAGCGTCGAGCCGGTGAGGATGTCGTGGGTGTTGGGCGTATCGCCGACGCCGTTGACCGGCGTCCCTTTTTCGGTGAGCGCGGTCACTTTCGTGATGTTGTTGCCGCGCTGGGCGAGTTCCAGGGTGTCGCCGTGCAGATCGGCAAGCCCCTGGGCGATGCGGGCGCCCCTGGCGTTGTACCAGGGACCGCTGCCGATGCGGTCGCGGGCGTTGACCGCCGCCTGGCCGTTGGCGGCGCTGGTGCTGAGATACGCGCGCCAGGTCTTGCTGCCGCCGCCGGCTGCCGCCGCCAGCGTCTGACAGTGCTTGTCGGCACCTGCCAGACCGCCGAGGTTGGCGCCGTTGCCGAGTCCGACACTGGTCACGAAGAACGACATCGGTTGCGGCGGCTGCTGTGGCTGCTGCGCCTGGACGAGGTAGGTGGAACCGACCACGGCGACGGCAAGGCCGATAAGTACGTGACGGGTGCAGGGCATGGGAATCCTTTTCGAAGAAGTGGACGAACTTCGGCGGATCTTAGCTGCGACGGCCCGCTGTGTCGAGGTACAGTCCCGCGGCGCCGCTCATGACGGTGGCCGCGATCGCCCGGCGATCGGTCTGGCGGGCCGGATCCGCGGGCTGATTCGCGGCCCGCACCCGGTGTCGCCGACGCCGCCCGGCCGACCGGTGCGCCCTCAGCCTCCGGACCTCGGGCGACCGTTGCGCCGAGTTCGCCGACGCCCTGGCCCATTCGTGTTCGCCCGCCGGCCGCAGCCGTCGATTGCGCCGGGCCTCCGAGTCGACCATTTTTATACATAGTTTTAACCATCACATAGCTGCATGACTATCTATTTGTCGATGGTCTCGCCGCCAGGTATCGTCATCGGTATCGAGCGTCGGCGACGAGGCGAACCGCCGGGGCGAACCGCCGCGGCACGCGACCTGAGGAGGAGAGACTGATGGGCTGGTCGTACCGCATCGCCACCGTCCGCGGCATCGCGCTCAGGGTTCACGCCACGTTTGCATTCATCGTCCTGATTGCCGCCGCGAACTGGGCGTCGCTCGGGGTGGCCGGCATGGCGTTCGGTGCGGCGCTCATCCTCCTGCTGTTCGCCTGCGTGACGCTCCACGAGTTCGGCCACGCCGTCGCCGCCCAGCGCTACGGCATCCCGGTGCGCGAGATCGTCCTGTTGCCGATCGGTGGCATCGCGTTTCTCGGACGCGCGACGCGGCATCCGGTGCAGGAACTGGTCATCGCTGCCGCCGGTCCGGCCGTGAACGTCGCGATCATCGTCCTGCTGGTGCCGGCGCTGGCGCTCCTCGACGAGCCGTTCAGCCTGGCGCCGGCCATGCTGCGCCCCGACCATGCGACCCTGTCGCTCGGGCAGGCGCTGCAGTGGCTGGTGGGGGCCAATGTCAGCCTGATCCTCTTCAACCTGATTCCGGCGTTTCCGCTGGATGGCGGGCGGATGCTGCGCGGTGCGCTCGGCCTGTTCGCGGACTGGTCCACGGCCACCCGCTGGGCCACCGGCGTCGGCCGCGGGCTGGCGTTGGCGATGGGCGCCTGGGGCGTGATCACCGGGCAGTTCATGCTGGTCCTCATCGCCGTCATCATCTTCGCCGCAGCCGGGCAGACGGCGGCCGACGAACGGTCGCACGCCGTGCTGTCGACGCAGCTCGTCGGCGACGCCTGCAATCGCCACGCGATCGTCCTCGGCGAGGACGACCGGGTGGGCACCGTCATCCGCTACCTGCTGACCAGCTATCAGCCTGACTTCGCGGTGCTGCGCGGCGGACAGTTCCTCGGCGTCGTGCGCCGGTCGCATGTCCTGCAGGCGCTCGCGCGGCAGAGCGGGGATCGGCGGGTCACCGAGATCATGGCCGGCTGCCCCGCCGTGCCGGCATATCTGACGCTCGACGATACGCGGCGCGTGCTCGGCGAGGCCGGGACGGCGGTGGCGGCGGTCTTCGACGAGCACGGCTTCGTCGGCCTGGTGAGTCTCGAAGACATTGCCGAGGCGGAGTCGATCCTCGCCTTCGCACGCCAGCCTGCGCCATCCTCCGGCGTGCGGCTCAGACCGGCGGCGGTGGCGTCGGAGTCGATGGCGAGATAGCCGACGCGACGCGGGACTCCCGGGACGCGAGAGACGCGACGGGCCAGAACGCAACGCGAGCTGTGCGGGCGGAGCGGGCGGACGGTTCCGTTCGCGGCGCTGACGGGCGGCCTCCGGCGTATGTCCGGTGCTGCCCGTCCGTCAGTGCGTCATGCCGTAGATCAGGTAGTTCACCCCCAGCTTGTAGGCCTCGTTCGTGTCGTCGAACGGCCGGAACCCCCGCCCGGACCATTCCCAGTACTGCGAGATGTCGGTGTTGTAGTTGATGATCATCATCAGCCGCTTCGACCGGTCGTTGTCTTCGTAGACACCGCGAAACACCGGCTTGCCGGAGTTGTAGGCCTGCGGGAAGTCGTCGAGCGTGCGAATGTCGAAGAACGAATGGAAGATCGGGTGTGCCGGCTCCATGTCGAAGGTGCGGACGCCCGGCAGGAGACGCTCGAGGTTCTCTCGGAACGGTTCCCAGCCACCGCCCGCCGCGCCGCGCCAGCCGGTGGGCTTGAAGTCGTCGACGATGAGAAAGCCCCCCTTCTGGAGGTAGGCGCGCAATCCGGCCTTCTCCTCTTCATTCATGGTCCACCAGCCGACCTCGATGATGTAGGCCACCGGATACTTGAACAGTTCCGGATTGTCGAGGGTGACGACATTGGACTCGTCGGGGTGCAGGTCCAGATAGCTGAGATCCTTCATGATCCGCATCAGGTTCTGCTCGGCCAGCGGGTAGCCGTGCACCCAGGCCGGACGTCCGCCGGCCCAGTTGCCGCCCGGCGCGGTGGTATAGCGGACGCGCGCGAACGTGAAGCGGCCGTCGTACGGCGCGTTCTTCACGGTCGGATCCCAGCCGTAGAAGAACCGCCGCCGCTGGGCGCTCGCGCCGACCGCGAGCCCGAGCGCCAGGACAACGAGCAGGACGACGAGCCGCCGACGCATCAGCCTCGATCCTCGTCCCGCCCTGCAACCGCGTCAAGCTACAATCCCGCGCATGAGCAGCATGCCGTTCGTCGATCTCGCGCTGGCGCGCCGCCTCGAGCGGGCCGAAGCCGACGCGAATCGCCGCTTCGTCGAAGCGCATGCGCGGGTGGAGCCGACGGCCGGCGCCGAATGGCGGGATATCAGCGGCACCTATGCGATGTTCGACGGCGTCGGCTCGCCCCTGACGCAGACCTTCGGGCTCGGGCTGTTCGCGCCGCCGGCCGCCGAACAGCTCGACCAGATCGAACGGTTCTTCGCCGTGCGCGGCGCGGCGACGCATCACGAGGTGTCGCCGCTGGCCGACGGGACGCTGCCGCTGCTGCACGCCCGCGGCTACGAACCGTTCGAGTACAGCTCGGTGATGTGTCAGCCGCTCGGCCAGGCCGGTCCGGCCGTCGGGCCGGCCCGCGGCGCCGGACTGCGCGTCCGCCGCATCGCTCCCGACGAACAGCAGGCGTGGGCCGAGACGGCGGCCGACGGCTGGGGCGAAATGCCGGATCTGCGCGACTTCATGCTCGCATTCGGCCGCGTGATCGCGGCCGCCGAGCAGTGCCAGGCCTTCGTCGCCGAACTGGACGGCCGCATGGTCGGGGCGGCGGCGATGATGACCCACGGCGGCGTCGCTCTGCTCGCCGGTGCCAGCACCGTCCCGAACGCCCGCCGCCACGGTGTGCAGGCCGCGCTGCTCGCCGCGCGCCTGGCGTCGGCGGTGGACACCGGCTGCGATCTCGCGATGATGTGCGCCGCACCGGGCAGCGGATCGCAGCGCAATGCCGAGCGGAACGGCTTCCGCATCTGTTACACCCGCCTCAAGTGGCGGCGTCAAACGCCCGGTCGCTGACGGACGCCCGGCCGGCCGCCGGCCGCCGGGGCGGCGCTCGCCGGCACGCCGACCCGTCATGCGCTCCGGACGCCGGTCACCGCCGCAGGGTGAAGCCGGTCAGGATGCTGACCCGCGTGCCCGCCTTCGTGGGAACGACCGCGAAGTTCATCGGGACGTTCATCGCGCCGGTCTTGAACGTCACGCCGGCCGACAGGGCGAGCGCGACGCCTGCCGGTGTCAGGTTCGGCCCGATGCCGAACTCGGCGCCTTCCGCGGTCCGCAGGCCGACCAGCCAGTTCAGGCTCGGAATGGCCGTCCCCTGATCCAGTCCGCCGAGCAGTACCACCCATTCATGGACGGCGGTGACGCCGCCCTGCTTCGAGAAGAACTGCCGTTCGAACTGCCAGCCGAACTGGGAGATCGACGATTTCACGTCGATGTTCTTGTCACGCAGCGATGCGCGCACGCCGTCGCTGAGCATCGTCAGCCCGATGCGTGGACCGGAGAGTTCGAGGGTGCGGACCGGTGGGGGAGCCTGGAGCCCGGACTGCGCCAGCAGCGGGGTGGGCAGCAGCGTGAGTGCAAGGGCGAGTGCCGTGGGTCGCATGAAAACCTCCTGCGACAACCGTAGCCGCGGCGCCCGCACGAAGTCGTGATGGATCCGGTGAAAAAGCGTGATTCCTCACGCCGCCCGCGCCCGCAGTCGCGCCAACGCGTCGGCCCAGCGGTCGCGATGCGCCTGCACGTGCAGCAGCGGTTCGATCGGAAGCAGCCAGCCGGCCTGGCCCGGAGGCGCCGCATCGAGCGCCTGCGCGACGACGGCGGCGGCGTCATCGGGACGATCCGTGAGCGTCAGGAACGCGGCGCGGACGATGGCGCCGTCGATCGCCGGAATCGGCGGACGGTCGTCGCCAGGGTTCGCTGCGGCGGTCGCCGCCGCGATGAGCGCTGCGCTGCCGTGCGTGCGGGCCAGGCCGAGCCGAGCCAACGCATGATGCGGCATGCGGGCGAGCGCACGCTGAAAGGCCAGCGCCGCCGCCGCCTCGCGCCCCCGGTGCAGGTGCACGGCGCCGATCGCGTAGTCGGTGTTGGCGCAGCACTCACGCGAGTAGAGCAGGCCGTGCGGTTCGTCGGCCAGTTCGCGGGCGAAGGCGTCGAGGGCTGCATCCTCGTAGCCGGCGCTGAGGCGCAGCAGGCCCGAGAGCCAGTGCAGCGCGACGGCGCCGAATCGTGTCGCCGCCGCCGGCTGTCGCGCCTGTGCGGCGAGGCCTGCCCGCAGCTCCCGTTCCGCCTCGCCGAACGACTGTCGCGCGACGTGCACCGTTGCCGCCAGCCAGTGCGCCATCGGGAAATCGGGCAGCAGCGCCAGTGTCCGCCGCGCCGCACGCAGCCGCGCTTCACCCCAGCTGCCGTACGAGAGGCGCATGTGATGGCGCCAGTTGTCCGGCTCGAGCGTGACGGCGCGCCGCAGCGCCGCGCGCCCGTCGATCGGTTGGCCGGTCCGCTCGAGCACGAATCCAAGCGTCGCCCAGGCCTCGCCGTAGCCGGGATCGAGCCGGCACGCCTCGCGCGCATGGTGGACGGCGTGCGCCAGCGCCTGCCGATCCGGTGCCGCATCGGCACGGGTCATCTCGAACTGGAAGATGCACGCGTTCGCCAGGCCGACGTGCGCCGATGCCTGATCCGGCGCGGCGGCCAGCACCCGTTCGAAGACCTCGCGGGCATGCTGGATCTGCGAGCCTTCCAGCGTCTCGAGCGCGGCGCGCCCCTCAATCCAGGCACGGTGCGGCGCCAGCAGGGCGTCGAGGACGGCATCGCTCTCACGCCGCTCGATCCGCGTCACCGCGCCGATGAACCGATAGCCACGCCGTGCTTGCGTCTCGATGTAGGCGGCGCCGACGGCCCGGCGCAGACCGGCAATCGCCTGCTTCAGGCTGTCATCGCTGACGGCGGTGTCAGCCCAGCCGATCTCGATCAGCTGCTCCTTGGTGACCACCTCGCCGGCGTGCGCCACCAGTGCCGTCAGCATGTCGACCGAGCGCGTCGGCAGCGGCAGCCGCTCGCCATCGCGAAACAGCTGTTTCCGCTGCGGATCGAGTTCGAACGGGCCAAACGCGAATCCCGACCGGCCTGACACAGGAGAGATTATAGGGACCGCCGCCGGACGAAATGGCAAGATAGTTCCGGAGGCACACGGTGTTACAGAACCGCTGGCCGAGGGCGCACGGCCGTCTCGGCGACGCGACGCTGGCGGCGACGGCCCTCGTGCTGGTCGCCGTCCAGGCGCCGCTCGTCGCGCAGGCGCCGACGCGTCGCGACGGACGCTGGGACGTCAAGATGGAGACCACCTACGGCGGTCGCGCGCTGAGCACGAATGTCGTGCAGTGCATCACCACGGAGCAGCTCGCCGACCCGATGAACACCCTGCCCGGCGGCCCCGACGCGCAACGCGGATGCCGCATGAGCGACTACAAGGTTGCCGGGCCGACCGTCACCGGAACGGTGACGTGCGACGGTCCGCCGGTCGCGACGACGCGCATCGAATACCGCTACCAGGGCGACGGCTACATCGGCGTGATGACGATGGCTCGCGACGGCCAGACGATCACGACGCGCCTGACCGGCACACGGCGCGGCGACTGCGTGCCGCCGGTCGGCGCCCGGCCGTGAGGTCCTGCGGCTCGCCGGGGGAGCGTTTCGGTCGAGCGCCGGGGACTTCAGCGGCCGTTCAACGGCGGTTCAGCGGACGATGCGCAGGTTCTGCGGCGCCGATGGCGCCGCACCGGTCACCCGCACGATCGCGCCGCGGCCGTAGCAGACGATGAACAGCTCGCCGTCGGCATCGACGCCGAACGCGCTGATCGTGCCGAGCGCCTGCGGCGTCGCCAGGCTTGCCGTGTGATCGAGCAGGTTCGAGGCGGCGCCCTCGCCGTTCGCCACCGTGATCAGGAACGACCACACCCGCCCCTGGACGAAGTCGGCAAAGAAGTAGCGGCCGCGAAATTGCGGCAGCTGGGCGCCGCGATAGACGATGCCGCCGCTGATCGACTGGCCGGCCGTACGGTTGTACTGGAAGATCGGATCGGTCAGCGGCGTGTACGCCGGCGGCCGCGTCGTGACATTGTTGTTGGCGCCTTCGCGATTCCGCCAGCCGTAGTTGCGCCCGCTGCGTCCCGCCGGTTCGTAGTCCACCTCTTCCCAGGCGCCCTGTCCGACGTCGCCGGCGACCAGCGCGCCGGTGCCGCCCCGCGCCGGGTCATCGAAGCTGAAGCGCCACGGATTGCGCCAACCGAACGACCAGATCTCGGGTCGCGCGCCGAGCGCGCCCGACACGAACGGGTTGTCGACCGGGACGCGATACCCGATCGGATCGGCATCCGGGACGTTCACGTCGATGCGCAGCATCTTGCCGAGCAGGTCGTTCGGGGTCTGGGCGTGATGCTCGGGGTCGTTGCTCGAGCCGCCATCGCCCATGCCGACGTAGAGATAGCCGTCGGCGCCGAAGGCCAGGTGGCCGCCGTTGTGGTTCGAGTACGGTTGAGCGATGTACGCGGGAGCGCTGGAACCATTCCAGCGCAGGTCGAAGCGGCTGGCCGGGTCGGCAACGAGCGGATTCGACGACCGTCGATAACGGGCGATCACGGTGTGGCCGGCCGGGTTCGTGAAGTTCAGGTAGAAGCGGCCGCTGCTGGCGTAGTCCGGTGCCAACGCCATGCCGAGCAGGCCGCGCTCACCGCCGGTCGCAATCGCTGCAGTGGTGAGCGTCAGGAAGTCGGCCGGCAGCACGGTGCCGTTCTCGACCACGCGGATGCGACCGCCTTGTTCGACGACGTACTGGATGTCGCGATTCGACGGGTGCTGAACGATGGCGACCGGACTGCTGAATCCGGATGCGTACACCCGTCCGGCGACATCGTTGGCGGTCTGTCCGGGGGCGGTGTCGGCCAACGCCGCGAGGATCGCGACGGCGGCTGCCACCCGCATCCACCGCAGCATCTGGCCGATGTCAACACCGGCCACGGTGCGGCCTTCGCCGGCGGCGCCGCGCAGTCCGAGGCGTGCGAAGGTCGGCCGGGTCGCGGGACGCTGAGCTGCCATGCGTCCGATCCTCACCCGGTACGAGCCATCGAATCAAGCTGTCCGCCTCAAGCGGTCGGCCGAAGCACGGCTGTAGTCTCACCCGTGGGACGTCAGGCGGCCGCCCGCCGATCAGCCGGCCCCAGGGTCGAGTGCGGTTACGGCGTCACCGTGACGGTGACGTTCTCGTAGGTGAACAGCGAGCCGTCGCTGGCGACGGCCCGGAGCACGTAGGTGCCCGGTTCGCCGAACGTGACGTCGGCGGTCCACTTGCCGTCGGCCGGCGGCACCGGGATGTCGTAGGGCGGCGACCACATGGAGTTGCCGTACGCGCGCGTGTCGTTCCAGGTCTTCATCTGATCGGGCGTGAACTTGGCAGCCGATGCCTTGCCCCGATAGACGATCCACGACAGATGCAGTCCTGGCCCGGCGGAGGCCGTGACCGCGACCGGCGGCCGATAGACGACGGCCGGACTGTTCGACGGCCCGCCGGGGCGCTCCGGCGCCGGCGGGCGCACCGCCTTCCTGACACCCGGCTGCGGCTTGCCGTCGCGCCGCGGCGGCAGGTTGTCGGGATCTCCGGCGATCGCGACGAGCGAGAGCGGCTGACCGACCTTCGCCGACCGGGTCAACGGCCCTTCGACTTTGAGCTCCGGCGGGATGTTGGTGCGCAGGTCGTTGGCCAGATTGCCGTTGTCACCACCCACTTCGGTGGAGATGACCTGCGGGTCGATCAGATAGTCGCTCTTGAGCGATCCATACGCCTTGCGCGTGACGCCGTTCGCGGCGATCGTCCAGATCAATTCCTTCTGTCCGAAGTCCTTGGGGACGGTCACGGTGAACAGGAACGGGTTGCGCCGCGGAAAGAAATGCGTCGGCTGCCCCTGGTCGGGGTTGCCCGGCTCGAACATGTTGTTCGGGCCGATCGGAATGTCGAATTCCTGCACCCAGTTGGTGTTCTGGTAGCCGAAGTACAGCGTGTAGGAGCCGTCCTCGTTCTGCATCCAGCCTTCGTAGGCCGGCTCGAGCGGCTGACCGGTTGAATAGGAGAAGCGGGTCTGGGCGCCGGCCAGGACAGCGATACCGAGGAGGATGGGGAGAATCCACATCGAGAGCCGCCAGCCGGCGCCCCTCGATGTGATCGGCTTCCGACCGTCAATCACTGCTGGCCGCCCCCCTGCTGTTGCTGGGTCGGTCGCGGGCTGGGCTGTACGACCGGCGGGGCCCAGCAGAGCGGGCAACCGATGTCGTATTCGTTCCGGCTCTTCATGGCGGCCCGGCGTTTCGCCATCTCGGTCTGGAACTGTTCTTCGGTGAGGTTCACCGAGTAGCCGAGGTCGATGAACATGTTCGACACCGAGCGCCGTCCCCCGCCCGCCCAGTTGCGCGGGTCGGCCGGGTTCTTGTTCGCGGGGGTCGTATCGAGGAATCCGATGAGGTGCAGAATCGTCCCCTTCGGCAGCAGCGGCGCCGCATCGTCCTCGTAGATGTACTGCTTCACCCAGTTGTGGTCGTAGCCCACGCAGCTCAGCTGCTGCACGTTCATGCCCCAGATCGCTTCGAGGCACATGCGGACGCCGGGTGCGTGCAGATGCGGTTCGAAGGCGATGATCTTGGTGTGCTCGGTCAGCGTGGCGTAGGCGTGTACTTCTTGATCGGCCGTGTTCGGCTTCACGTCGAGGTCGTTGCCGTTGCCCAGGCGCACGGGCGACGGCTTGTACATGGGCTGGTAGCCCTTGGGGAAGAACTTGAATCCGAACTCGAGGTGCGCCTTGGTGTCGTGCCCGTTGGCATGGATGTGCGAGGCGTTGAGGTCGAGCACCGAGTTGGCGGCAAGCAGGCGGCCGGCGGCCTGCGGGAACTGGTCGGGATTGCGGCCGATCTCGTGAATCGGCCAGCTCGTTCCGCCCGTCTGACCGGGCACCGAGCTCTGATACGTCATGTGGTGGAAGACGTAGCGGCCGCCGACCGTCCTGGTGCCTTCCGCCTTCGGGATGTCGTTGACCTCGCGCACCTCCACCGACTGGACCCAGCGGTCTTCGGTGAGTCCGGTCGGCGCGCTGCCGATCGAGCCCCAGCTGTCGGGTGCGACTGCCTTCACGGAGACCTCAGGCGACTTGACGATGAGGTCCGGCTTGCCGAGCAGCCAGCCGTTCTCGCCAACGGCGGCCGACTTCGCTTCCGGCATATCGGCCGGGTTGCCACGCGGTGCGCCGCTGTCGGCCCACTTCGCCACCATGGCGATCTCGGCTTCGCTCAGCGAGATGTCACCCTTGTAGCGCTGGATGCCGATGTTCTTCTCGACGAACCACGGCGGCATCACCCCGGCGCGCGGACCCATACCCGTTCGCGCCTTGATGGCCCGTGCGTACGGCCGCACTTCCTCGTAGGTGGTCAGGGACATCGGGGCGCCACCCTCAGGGTTGTGGCACTGCTGACACGACCGCTGCAGGACGGGGGCGATGTGCTTCGTGAACGTGACCTCCTGCGCGCTGGCGGTGCCAGCGGTCAGGCCGACGGCACTCACGACCGCGGCAGCCAGCGACAGGCCCCACGTTTTCGGCCACAAATTGGCGTTCATCCGGCTCACCTCTTGGTTGAAGCGCACGACGACGAATGGACACGGTAAGGCATTCCGACGGTAGCCGTCAACATGTTCTCTCCCGGCAGTTTGGCCGGCCGGCTCGACGGGGCCGAGGTGCCCGGAACGGCACCTGCCGCCGGTGCGAACCTGAGCCATCGGGCGTAGGATGGGGCGGATCGTCCCATCCCGACGCCACGACGCGCGGCGGTATACTGCGCCGCTGGGGACAGCTGCTGATGCTCGACACCGGGCCGGGTCCGACGCAGGAACGCGGCGACCAGGTCCGCATGGTCCGTCCCGGCGAGCCGTGGGTCGCCAGGACCGGCGTCGAGCATTGGCATGGCGCGTCGCCGAGCGAGGACAGGCTGCAGATGACGATTCACGAAGGCGACGTGACGTGGCTCGAACCGGTCCAGGACACGGAATACCTGGCGTCCAGGAAGTCGTTCCGATGATCCGCCGGCTCCGCGTCGCCACGCTGATGGTCGGCCTCGGCGTGAGCGTGGCGGCCGTTGCGGCCGCCCAGGGGCCGGACGGGGCGGCGCTGTTCGAGCGCGAGTGCGTGCGGTGCCACAATGGCGCCGCCGAGTCGCGGGCGCCGGCGGTCGATGTCCTGCGCCGCCGATCGCCGGAAGCCATCCTGGCTTCGCTCACGGCCGGCTCGATGCGCCCGCAGGGCGGACGGCTCGACGGCGCCGAGCGCCGCGCCGTCGCCGAATACCTGAGCGGCCGCGCGCTGGGGGGCGACGTCAGCGGCATCGGCAACGCCCGCTGCCGCGTCAACCCGCCGCTCGCGCTCGCCGGCAAGCCGATGTGGGCCGGCTGGTCGTCGGCATCGACCAACACGCGGTTCCAGCCCGCTCCACAGGCCGGCGTCACGGCAGCCGACCTGCCGAAGCTGACGTTGAAGTGGGCCTTCGGATTCCCCGACGCGACGTCCGCCTGGTCGCAGCCGACGGTGGCGGGCGGCCGGCTGTTCGTCGGCAGCCAGAACGGAACGGTCTACGCGCTCGACGTCCAGACCGGGTGCGTGCTGTGGACCTACACGGCCGCCGGGGGGGTGCGAACGGCGCCGACGTTCGGTTCCCGCCCCGGCTCCAGCGCGCACGCGCTCTACTTCGGCGACACCGGCGCCAACGTCTACGCCGTCGATGCCGACAGCGGCGAGCTGCTGTGGAAGCGGCGCGTCGACGGGCATCCCTTCGCCCGCGTCACCGGCACGCCGACACTGCACGACGGCCGCCTCTACGTGCCGATCTCGTCACTCGAGGAAACCGCCGCGAATCAGCCCGGCTACGAATGCTGCACGTTTCGCGGCAGCCTGATGGCGCTCAACGCGCGCACCGGCGACGTGCTGTGGCAGACCTACACCGTCGGCCTGCCACAGGTGATGGGGACCAACGCCGCCGGTACGACGCTGCACGGACCGTCCGGCGTCGGCATCTGGTCGGCGCCGACGATCGACGTGAAGCGCCGGATCGTCTACGCCGCCACCGGCAACACCTACAGCGGTACAGCGGCGGCGCCGACGTCGGACGCCATCATGGCGTTCGATCTGGCGACCGGTGTGGTGAAGTGGACCCGGCAGCTGACCGCCGGCGATATCTTCGGGTGTCGCGCCGGCGCACCGAACTGCCTCGAAAAGGTCGGCCCCGACTTCGACTTCGGCACGCCGGTGATGCTGACGACGCTCGCCGACGGCCGCGACCTGCTGGTCGTCGCCCAGAAGTCAGGCATGGCGTACGCGCTGGATCCCGACCGGGAGGGGCGGGTGCTGTGGGAGTATCGCGCCGGGCAGGGGTCGATCTGGGGCGGCATCCAGTGGGGGGCGGCCGTCGACCGGGAATTCGCCTACCTGCCGGTGTCCGACATCCGTCTCGACACTCCCGGCGGCCTGCACGCGGTGAAGCTCGCGACCGGCGAGCGCGCCTGGTATCACGCGCCGCCACCGCTCGCGTGCGGCGGCGGCGCCGGCTGCAGCGCCGCGCTGATCTCGGCGCCGTCGCTGATTCCTGGCGTGCTGTTCTCGGGCTCGAACGACGGCGCCCTGCGGGCCCACTCGACGACGGACGGCACGGTCATCTGGGAGTTCGACACGAACCGCGAGTTCCTGACGGTCAACGGCGTGCGCGCGACCGGCGGCTCCATCCAGGGACCCGGTCCGACGATCGTCGGCGGCATGCTGTTCCTGAACGCCGGCTACGGCGACCACATGGGCCGCGCCGGCAACGTGCTGCTCGCACTCGAGGTGCCGTAGGCGGCGGTGCCGCGCGCCTGCCGTCCGGCGGCACGCCGGCCGAACCCGCCGGACAGCCGCCGGCACCCGGGGTGCTATCGTTCGGTCCGAGGAGCGGAGCATGAGCGAACAGGAACAGCGGGCGGTGATCACGCTGGCATTGATGGCGGCGTTCGCCGACGGCCGGAACGATCCGCGCGAGGGCGCCGAGGTGACGCGCGTCGCCGAGGCGTTGTCGCAGGGCAGTCCGATCGACGTCGCCGCCGTCCATCAGGATGTCCTGCTCCACAGGGTGACGCTCGCGGACGCGGCTGCGGCGCTGTCGACGCCGGACGGCCGGCGGCGCGCCTATGAACTGTGTTCGGCTGTCTGCAGCGCGGACGGGGTTCACGACGCGGCCGAACGGACCTTCCTGGCGTCGTTGTCCGCCGCGCTCGGACTCGACGCTGCGGCGCAGTCGGCGGCCGCCACCTTCGACGCCACGGCCAATGCACTGGCCGCCGCCCCGCTCGCCGTCGTGTCGGCGGCCGAACCGGCGCCTGCGGCCGCCGGCCGCCTGCCGGAGGCCGACCTCGACCGGCTCATCCTCAACTACGCCATCCTCAACGGTGCG
Source organism: uncultured Acidobacteriota bacterium (assembly GCA_902825985.1). Classification (GTDB taxonomy): domain Bacteria; phylum Acidobacteriota; class Vicinamibacteria; order Vicinamibacterales; family CAVVIG01; genus VFZL01. Next base: position 30,615 of record CADEDC010000037.1, read on the forward strand.
CTCGAGCTGTTCCCCGACACGCTGTCGAGCCTGGCCATCCTGCCGCTGCAGATGCGGATGGTCTACCGCATCGGTCAGTCCCACGGCGTGACGCTGGACCGGTCGAGCATCAAGGAGCTGCTGGCCACGGCCGGCATCGGTGTCACCTCGCAATACGTCGAGCAGGTCGGCGTGTCGCTGGTCGGCCGGCTGTTCGGCCGCGGTCTGCTCGGCGGCGTGCTCGGGACACTCGCCCAGCAGTCGGTCAGCTCCGGATTCTCGTTCGCCACGACCTACGCGCTCGGCCGCCTGGCGGTCCGCTACCATGCCGGTGGCCGCGCGATGTCCGGCGGCGTCTTGCGGGACACCTACGACCAGCTGCGGCGCGAGGCCCGCAGCCTCGAGGGCCAGTACTTCACGGCCATCCAGGAGAAGGCACGGACGATCAACATGAAGGACATCCTGCGCGAGGCGATGGCGTAGCACGGGTGGCGCAGTCCGCGCCGCCGGGCGCGGCCCGGTCGTCAGAAGAGGCCGGCGCGCTTCACCGCCCGATAACGGTTGACCAGTTCGATCGCCAGCCGTTCCGGCACCGCATCGACCATCAGCGCATCGCGCGCCGCCAGCCGGTTGAACGCGTCGCGCCGCGCCTGCTCGTAGAGATGCGCGCTGGCGACGGCGACCGCCGCGTCACCGGTGGCCAGCGGCTGGTCGATCAGCGCGCCGACGATCCGCTCGCGCAGGCTGGCGACCAGCACGAGATGCCGCGATCGCAGCAGCCGGAGCGCGTCGTGGAGCTCGGACGCGTCCTCGTCGCGGAAGTTGGTGATCACGACGACGAGCGAGCGCTTGGGGTGGTGGGTCAGCAGATCCTTGGCCGCCGACAGGTAGTCCGAATGCGTCGGCGTCGGCTGCACGGCGTACAGCTGCGCCATCAGCGCGTTCAGGGTGTGCGCCCCCTTGCGCGGGGCGAACGACTTCTGTTCGCCGGGCGGCGTCCCGAACGTCATGGCGCCGACCGCATCGCCCTGGGCCAGCGCGACGTAGGCGAGCAGCATCACCGCATTGAGCACCTGATCGAAGTGGGTGGCACCGGCGCCGGCCGGCCGGTCGTCCGGCCGCATGCGCCGCCCGCAGTCGACGAGCAGCAGGACGTTCTGATCGCGCTCGTCCTGGAACGCCCTGACGATCGGCTTTCCGATCCGGAGCGTCGCCTTCCAGTCGATGTGCCGCACCTCATCGCCGACCCGGTATTCCGACAGCTGTGCGAAGTCGGTACCCTGCCCGCGCTGCTGATAGGTCTTGATGCCGATTTCCTGCAGGCGGCGGTCGCCGGAGAGCCAGGCGTAGCGTGCCACCGGCGCGAAATCCGGGTAGACGCGGCGCGTCTCCGGCCCGCCGAGCCGCTCGAGCAGGTCCCACAGCCGCCAGCGCGATGGCACCCGGACGTCGGCCGCCGCGAACGTCACCTCGCCGCGGGCCGTCGGCGTCACCTGGTAGCGGGCGGTGACGACGGTGCGTGCGGCGACGACGACTGACAGCGGCAGCCCGTCGGTGATCAACGACGGATCGGCATGATCGAAGAGCTCGAGCGTCCACGCTTCCGCCCCCGGATTCTCGATCGTCAGATCGATCGCGCGGCGCGACGAGAGGGCGAACGCCGACGGCAGGCGCCGCCGCAGCACCGGTGCCGTCCGCCGCCAGGCTCGCCGGCTGACGAGGACGTCGAGCGCGGCCACCGCGAGAAGCCCGGCCGTCCACAGCCCGGCGATTGCGGCGGCGACGGCGGCCGACACGCCGAGCACCCGCACCAGCAGCAGGACGGCCGCGCTGGCGCTCACGACGAAGACGAGGCGACGGCCGGGACGGGCGCGCACGGGCGTCAGATGCGCGGCGCCGCCACCGCGTCGGCGATTTCGGCCAGCAGGTCGTTGGCGGATCGCCCTTCGAGCAGCGCGTCCGGCGTCAGTGCGACGCGATGGCGCAGCGACGGCCGGAGCACCCGCCTGACGTCGTCGGGGGTCACGAACGACCGGCCGTCGAGCAGCGCCACGGCGCGCCCGCCGCGGACGAGCGCCAGCGCGCCACGCGATCCGCTGCCGACCGCCAGACCGCTGTGATCCCGCGTCGCCCGCACCAGGCGGACCGCATAGTCGACGACCTGCGCGTCCACCTGCTGCCGGGCGCAGAGTTGCTGCAGCTGCGCCAGCGACTGGCGGTCGAGGCACGGCGTGACGTCGGCGAGCGGCAGTTCGTCGCCGGCCTGATCGGCGGTGGCGCGGACGACGACGGCCACTTCCTCGGCCGCCGACGGGTAGCCGATCTCGATCTTGAAGAGGAAGCGATCCAGCTGCGCCTCCGGCAGCGGATAGGTGCCTTCGGTTTCCACCGGATTCTGGGTCGCCAGCACCATGAACGGCTTCGGCAACTTCAGCGTCTGCCCTTCGAGGGTGACCTGGTACTCCTGCATCACCTCGAGCAGCGCGCTCTGGGTCTTCGCCGGCGCGCGGTTGATCTCGTCGGCGAGCAGCACGTGCGTGAACACCGGGCCGCGGACGACCCGCAGCTCGCGGGTCTGCGGGTCGAGCACGGCGTGGCCGGTGATGTCCGACGGCATCATGTCGGGCGTGAACTGCACCCGCGCGTGGTCGAGCGACAACGCCTGCGCCAGAGCGCGCACGAGCAGCGTCTTGCCGAGCCCGGGAACGCCCTCGACGAGGACGTGGCCGGATGCCACCAGGGCGACGAGCACCTGTTCGACGACCTCCGCCTGGCCGACCATCGCGAGCCCGATGGTGGCGCGCAGTTCGCCGAGCATGCCGGTGGCCTGGTGAACCGATACCGCTTCATTCCGTTCCATGCGAAGACCTCGTGTGTGCGACCAGCGTGCGACGCCGGGCGAGTTCCAGCAGCGCGACGGTGCCGCGCAGCCGATCGGGACGGCGGAGGGTCGGGTCGTGCAGCGCCGCGTCGAGGGCGGCGCCGTCCATCCCGGTGAGACGGGCGAGGGCGGCGGCGCGCTCGCGCCCGGACAGGCGCGCGTAGCCCGGCACGCGGCGCTGCGCCGCTTCGTCGAGGCCGCGCACCAGCGCCGCATGCAGCGCCGCGCCGTCGCCCCGCTGCAGTGCGAACCGGCCGGTGCCGAGGATCTGCTCCGACAGCGACCGCCGCGCCGAGGTCTCGGGCGGCGCCGGCGGACCGAACCGCGGCGCACCCCGCCACAGGGCCAGGCCGATCGCTGCGAGCGCCAGCACCACGATCGGTGCCCCCTGCCGCCACATCAGCACGAGCAGCGACGGATGGTCCTGCTCCGACAGGAAGCGCACCGTGTCGCCGCGCCGCAGTTGCGTCGCGCCGACGAACAGGCGGCCGTGATCGCCGTCGATCATGCCGCGATAGCGGAACGGCGCCGCATTGACGACGGTGACGCTGCCGCGGCCGATCGCGACGCGTACCGCCTGCAGCGTGTCGAGGTCATCCAGCAGCGCCCAACGCGGTGCCGGCTCGCTGACGAGATACATCCACCGCAGGACGCCGCACAGCTGGTAGCTGACTGGTGACTGGACCGGGAACCGTTCAGGATCGGCAATCTCGCGCACCGCTCGACAGCGATCGCGAAAGGCGGGCGCCGCCGGCGACAGGTCGCCCTCAGCGCCGTCGTCGGGCGGTCGGCGGCCGGCATCAGGGGCGCCGGTGGCATCGTTCGGCCCATCGCCGCCGTCCGCACCGCCGGCCGCCTCGGGCGGGGCGCCCTCCTCACCGGCGATCGTGCGGAAGCGCGGCTCGATGCGCGACCACACCTGGAATGCCCGATCGTTCACGACGCTTCGATCGACGACGAGTCTGCCGCCCGATGCCACCCAGCGTTCGAGGGCGAGGCGCCGGCGATCGGAGAGGTTCCAGCGCCAGCCGGAGAGCACGAGCACCGCACCGGACTGCGGCAGCTGCAGCGTCTGGTCCCAGAACGTCCTGGCACCCAGCGACTCGGCGAAGCGCTGGGCGCCGTAGAACGGGTTGCGCGCCGCCTCGCCGCGTGGCGGCATCGGCACCGTGATGCTCGCCCACTCCGTACTGCCGGCGATCCAGGCGCCGACCGCGACGAGCAGCACGATCGAGACGATCAGGGTGGCGCGGCTGCGATTCATGGCGCGTCCCGCTGCCGCACGGCGTCGCCCGACACCGGCCGGTCGAGCGTCGGCCCGAACTCGTCACACAACCGATGCACGAGCGCATCGGCCGCCGGTTCCTGCCCGTAGACCGAGTGCTGCCACACCGCGACGAGACGGGCCGCGTAGTCGTGCATCGCCGCCGGCAGACGCGCGGCGGCCATGGCGATGCAGTCGCCCTCGGTGCTGCTGTCGCGAACCGGCATCCGATGTACGTGCGCGAGGCGCGACAGCAGCCCGCGGTAGAGCAGCGCCAGCGCGGCGCGCTGTTCCCGCCTGTCCCACAGGTCACGCGCCGCGGCGCCGACATCGCGGGGCAGCGCCTCCGGGCGGATGTCCAGGCAGCCGACGTGGGTCGGCGCGACGAACGGGTCGTCGCCGGCGGCCGGCGCGCGGCCGCCGAGCAGCCGGACCAGCGACATGCCGAGCAGCACCGCGGCGAGGCCGACGCTGACCCAGATCAGATAGCGCGCCGACTGGTCCAGCCACCGTCCAAGCCCGCGCAGCCAGTCGAACCAGCCGGCAAGCCCGCTCCGTTGCGGGTCCGCCGCGTTCGGCCGGCTCCACCGCAGCGTGTGCACCTGGCGCGCCGGTGCGAAGTCCGGGTCGCTGCGCAGACGCTCCAGGGCGCGCGTCACCTCGTCGGTGGTCGGCATGCCGGCGGCCGCCGCCGCCGTTGGCTCCGGTTGCCCGGCCGCGTCGCTCGCCGCCAGCAGCACTGCGGTCAGCAGCACGCCGGCCCACCACCGTCGCGGCGAGCGGTCAGCGCGGGAAGGCACGCCGGAACTCCTGCTCGATGTCCCACGCCTCGAGCTCGGCGCGCCGGTTCAGGTACATCGCGAAACCGGCAGCCACGAAGAACGGCTCGACGAAGAACACCGCCGCCATATAGGCGATCGGGATGCCGTGGATGGCCAGCCACGGTGACTGGCCGCCGAGCAGCATGTCGACGCTCGGTGTCTGTCCGGCCGGGGCGAGCCAGAAGAGCAGCGACAGCAGCGAGACGAGCAGCGCCGCCTCGGTCAGCATGAAGGTCTGCGTCATCAGCATCGCCGACCAGACGTGACGATGGCGAATCTGCCGGACCCGCGCGGCGGTCAGTCCGAGCGACAGTCCCTCGAGCTGGTAGACCGGGTCGGTCAGCGACCGCCAGGCCGACAGGCGCCGGACCGACAGGGAGAGCCACAGCCGCCGCCACCAGACCTCGCCCTGCGCCCGCCAGAGCTGCGCCAGCGTCGTCGGCTGCCCGAATGCGGCGCGCGACAGCACGAAGAGAATCGTCCGGTCGAGCCACGGCTTCAGCCACCAGACCACCACCGTCGGCAGCCACTGCGCGATCTCCACCGACGCCATGGCGAGCAGGAACACCGGCAGGGCCACCGCGGCGAAGCACGGGTAGACCGATCGCGCGGCATCCTGGCAGAGACGGACGCCGAGGTCGGCGGCCTCCAGCGGGGAGCGCGGCCGCAGGCGGACAGCCAGCGTGTCAATCTGCACGGCCGGTCTCGCGGTAACGCCCCTGGCGGACGAAGTACAGGATCACGGCGGTCCAGCAGCCGGCGGCGGCGACGAACTTGACCGACGGCCACACCCAGCGCGACGACGACCAGAACGCCTCGATCGCAGCGGCAACCACCAGCATCGCGGTGATGCCGTAGATGATCGGCGCCGAGTCGCGGGTCGCCCGGACGAGCGCCTGCCGCCGGGTCGCGCGACGGGGGGCGATGAGCGCATGCCCGATCTTCAGGCCGGCTGCGCCCGACAGCACGATTGCGGTCACCTCGAACGACGAGTGGGTCGCGACGAACGGCCAGAACGTGCCCGCCAGTCCGCGTTCGGTGAGGTATCCGGCGAGCGCGCCGCCGAACGCGCCATTGAACGCCAGGAAGAAGATCGATCCGAGACCGAAGAACAGCCCCGCGGCGAAGCACTGGAAGGAGATGCCGATGTTGTTGCGGATGTAGAAGCCGAACATCATCCAGTCGGTCCGCGCATCGCGCGAGCGGCCGATCGACGCGGCCGACGCGGAGTACATCTCCTCGAACCGCGCCGTCTGGTCGGAGCCGACGACCGACAGGATCAGATCCGATCGCCAGTAAACGAGCAGACCGAGCACCAGGGCCGGCACCGCGAAGACGGCGGCGGCAACCGCGACGTAGCCGGCGTTGGCGCGCACCGCGGACGGAAAGTCGCGCGTGAAGATGCGCGCGAGCGGTCGGAGGCCGACCTCGTGGCGATGGTAGATGATCTGATGCCCGCGCGCCGTCAGCCGGTCCAGCCGATCGATGAGATCGGCCGGGTACGACCGCGCTCGCGCCAGTGCCAGATGGCCGCAGGCCCGCCGATAGAGCGCGGCCAGGCGGACCGCCGGGACCGGCCGGTCGGCTGCGGCCCGGCGCCACGCCGGCGTCGGCAGCGTGTCGAGCAGCCGTTCGAGCTCCTGCCACTCCTCCTGATACCGCTGTTCGAAGGCGAGCGGCGTCATGGCCGGCGCCCGAGAATCCAGTGGCCGACGCCGAGGACGCGCAGCGTGACGTCACGACCGGATCGGCCGGCATCGTTGGAGACAGCCGCCGCCATCGCCGCCAGTTCGTCGAGCCGCTCGGCGGTGAGGCGCGGAGCGCGCACCGCGAGGGCGACCAGCGCCGCCTGTGTGGACGGCGTCAGCGGTCGAACCGGCGGCAGCGGCGCGACGTCCTGCAACGGCGGCCTGCCGGTCGCCCTGCTGTCGTGCACGACCAGCGTCGCCGCCGCCACGTCGCCCAGCCGTTTGCAGTCCCGCCGCGTCAGCATCGTCACGATCGCGAAGCCGTACATGAAAGGCAGGAAGTCGGCGAAGCGGAGCAGATTGCGCGTGACCGAGGCGGCGACGGTCACCGGCAGACCGTTGTCCATCACCACCTTGAGTCCGAAGACCCGCTTGCCCGGCGTCGCGCCGGATGGCAGCAGTTCGAAAGCCACCGGATAGAACCACTCGAGCAGGAAGATGAGAATCAGCCAGACGGCCGTCCCGAGGCCGCCGAGAAACTCGGCGACGACGGCGACGCCATAGATGACGGCAAGCCGCACCACCCAGTCGAGCAGGAACGCATAGAGCCGCGGGTTGAGGCCGGCCGGCCTCAACTCGAGCAGAATGCCTTCCGGCGTCTCGGCGGTGACGACGGTGTCGAGTACTGCGGGTGACGCCAGGATCGCCTCAGGCCTTGATGACGACCGTGTCCGCGAGCTTGTCGTGGAGACACTGCCGGGACTCGCCGAAGATGAAGAGCACGTCGACGATGCCGTAGAGCGGGATCATGCTGAGCAGGCCGTTGACGATGTTCCGCAGCCAGAAAATCCGGCCGAGCGAGACCGGGTCGCCGTTCGCCCGCACCACCTTGATGCCCACCACCTTCTTGCCAATCGACTGGCCGTTCCGCTTCACGTTGGCGATCGTCACCCACGACCACGCGACCAGGCCGGTCAGCCCCAGCAGTCCGCCCCCGACCATCGCCGGTGTGCTGTCACCGCCGCCGGCGCCGACGATGGCGGCCAGGCCGAGAGGGAAGTAGACCATCAGCATGAAGACGATCGTGTCGAGAATCGATGCGCCGAGCCGGCTGCCGCGGTCGGCCGGTAGCGCGGCGGCGTTCGGATCGACGATGTCGCGGACCGTGGCCCGCGGCGGCGCGTAGGGGTTGCTGATGTCAGGACCGGCCGTCATTACCGGATCACGTCCAGCGCAATCGTGGTGTTCTGCAGGGTCACAGCGAGTGCGTCCAGCTTGATGGTGATGGCAACGGGGATGTCGAGGGACGAGATCGGCGCTCCGGTGTCACGGTGCTTCAGATCGAGGCGGACGCCGCGGCCGGTGACCTCGATGCCACCCTGGACGATGCGCGTCTGCAGTTCGCCGGCCAGTTCAGGCCGATAGCGCTGCGCCAGATCCTGGATGACGCCGGTGACGAAGTCGCGGATGGTGCCCGATTGCTCCTGGATGACGTCCTTGACCAGGTCGCCGGCGAACGCGGATATCCGCGGGCCGTACTGCTGGAAGGCGGTCTGGCTGATCTCCTCGGCCAGTTTCTCGATTTTCGGGACGACGGTAGCGTTGACGTCCTGGCCGATGGCGTCGATGAAGGCGTTTACGTCGGACATGGCATGTCTCCCCGCGTTGCGCACGCTTGCTCAGTCGGTGTCGTGACGGTGCCCGGCTACCTGATCTGTGGCACCGGGATGACGATGTCGCCTATCCGCACCGCGGCATCGATAGGCGCCTTGAGATTCAGCACGTCCTTGTTCTTCTTCTGGTCGCGCAACGTCGACAGCACCGTGCCCTTGAGCGTGATGCCGCCGTTCACCAGGTTGATGGTGAAGGTTCCGTTGAGGCGGATGGCATTGCGTTCGACGAGGTTCTCCACCAGATCGTCCACGATCGACATGTCGGTCCTCCTTGCGTGTGCGAACCGTATCACACGACCTCGGCGTTGCGCCGCGATCGCACGTCCTGTATCCAGTGCGGCAACCGCCGCCGGCGTTGCACGGTGTGCCGGTCGCGAGGCGCCGTGCTGAGATTGTAGAGCACCGGGCTCATCCATTCCCCGCGGCGCCACCGGTCCCCGCGGCGCCACCAGGCGGCAGCGGCGCGGGTGTCGGGTACACTCAGTGGACGAGCCCCCGCCGTCGGTGTCGCTGTCCGCCAAGGCCGGCCCACGCTTCGCACATCCACATGGCACCGCAACCCGTCGAGAGGAGCACACACATGGCACTCGCCACGAAGTACGCCGCCCTGGTGGCCCGAGCGCAGTCGCTCGGGATGCAGGATCTGAAGGTCAACGAAGTTGCCGGCAAGCTGCAGATCACCGGCACGGTCGAATACCAGATGCAGAAGGACCTCTTCTGGGACGCGATCAAGCAGACCGCCGGCTGGGAGCAGGATCTGCAGGTGGACATCCGCACCGAGAAGAGCGACATCTGGGGCATCTGGGAAGTGAAGCCGGGCGATACGCTGTCGAAGATCGCCAAGTCGGCCTACGACAACGCCGGCGCCTACATGCAGATCTTCAACGCGAATACCAGCATCCTGAAGGACCCGGACAAGATCCAGGTGGGCCAGAAGCTCGTGGTCCCCAACAAATAGGCGACGAAGGCACCAGCGCTTCCCGCGTGGCCGGCAGCCGAGCGCTGCCGGCGCGCGGGGTGCGGCCGTCCGCGCTGCGCACCGGTCAGGCAGGTGCAGTCCGCTGCCACCGGGTCGGCCGTCAGGTGCGCTGCCGCGGCACGGTGATGGCGGGCAATCCGCGTTCGATGTCGGCGCGGCTGGCTTCTTCCCAGGCCGGCAGCTTCAAGGCGGTGCCGAGCGCCGCCAGCGGCTCATCGATCGCAAAGCCCGGCGTCACGGTGGCCACCTCGAAGAGCACGCCCCCCGGTTCACGGAAATAGATGGACGTGAAGTAGCAGCGGTCGCGGATGTCGGTGACCCGGACGCCGCGCGCCAGCAGGTCCTGACGCAGCGCCCGCTGTTCCTCGGCGCCGCCGATGCCCATCGCGACGTGATGGACGGTGCCGAGGCCGTTGAGCGCCGGCGGCCGCTGCGGATCGACGAGCACGTCGATCGTGTGGCCCGGACCGCCGCCGTGCACGGCGACCCGGATCCGTGGGCCGTCTCGCGCCACTTCCTGCCAGCCCAGCGACGCCAGGAACTCGAGCGTCGGGCCGGCCTCGCGCACGAGCATCGTGACGCTGTGCAGACCGCGGATCGCGGCCGACCCGTCGATGTCGTCGACCGTCCACGGATGCCGCGGGTCGCGGGCGCTGGCGACGAGCTCGAACTCGAGGCCGGATTCATCGGCGAAGGCGACCCCGGTTTCGCCGAAGCGCTCCTCCACGTCGGTTGCCGCGACGCCGGCGTGCGCGAGCCGCGCCCGCCAGAACGCCAGCGCGCCATGCGGCACCGAGAACGACGTCGTCACCACCTGCCCCGCGCCCTTGCGGCCGACGGCGACGCCGTGCCCTTTGTAGGGAAACGTCGTCCAGATGGTGCCTGGGGTGCCGTGCTCGTCGCCGTAGTAGAAGTGATAGACGTGGTGGTTGTCGAAGTTGACGGTGGTCTTGACGAGCCGCAGTCCGAGCGTGCCGACGCAAAGGTCCAGGTCGGCCTGCGCCTCGTCGACGGTTGCGGTGACGTGATGAAGACCCAGGATCCGGGGCGTCATGCTGCCATCGTATCCGCAATCCGCGGCGCCGCCCCGGTGCCTTCGGCCGGCCGGCCCGTCGCGGAGTCAGCTCACCCGTTCGGCCAGGGGAGGTTCAGGATGCGCGATTCCGCTCGCACGGGGCCGGGCCCTCAGGCCGGACACGCGACCGGCCGATACGTCACCCAGGACACTGTGAGCGATCCGCGACCCGCAGAAACCACGGAAGCCATCGTCCGGCTGCAGGATCTCGAGGCCCTGTTCGCCTCGATGTCCGAAGGGGTCGTGGTTCTCGACCGCCTCGGCACCGTCCTGCATTCGAATGCCGAGGCCAGCCGGATTCTCGGGGGCACGGTGTCCGAAATCGCGAGCCGGACCGCCACGGGTGAGGGGTGTGAAGCGGTCACGGAGGACGAGTCGCCGTTCCCTGCCGATGAGCTGCCGGCCGCCGTGGCCCTGCGGACCGGCACCGCGATCAAGGGTGTCGTAGTGGGCGTCCGGGCCGGGCCGGCCGAGCGGGTGTGGGTGGTGGTGAACGCCGTCCCGTTGCGGCACCACCAGGAGGCGCCCCCATATGCCGTGGTGGTGACCTTCACCGACATCAGCGATCACATCCGCCAGAAGAAGCTCCTCGAGACCGTCAACCGACGGCTGGCGAACGTGCTGGACGGTTCGAACGACGGCTTCTGGGCGTGGCACATCGAGGACGGCACGGTTGAGTACAGTGACCGATGGGCCGCGATCGTCGGCTGCCGCCTCGAGGACATCGACAGCTCGATTGCCGGCTGGCGCGCGATGATGCACCCGGACGATCTGCCCGGGGTGTTGCAGGCCGTCCGCGCGACCCTGGAAGGGGTCACCGACCGTTTCGACTGCGAGCACCGGCTGCGTCACCACGACGGGCGCTGGATCTGGGTGCTGTCGCGTGCCCGCATTGTCGAGCGGAGTCGGGAGGGCCGGCCGATCACCGCCGCCGGCACCTGCACCGACATCCAGATCCGTCGCCAGAACGACGCCATGCTCCGCGCATCCCTGGCGGACAACCAGCGCCTGGTGAAGGAACTGCGTCAGGCTCTCGAAACCGTGAAGACGCTGTCCGGCATGCTGCCGATCTGCTGTTCCTGCAAGAAGATTCGCAACGATCGGGGCTACTGGGATCATATCGACGAGTATCTCGAGCGTCGCACCGACGTGCTGTTCACGCACGGCATGTGCCCCGACTGCACACAGACGCACTACCCGGGGCTGGCAGAGTAGGGCCGGGCGCCGGGCGCACGTCCTCAAGCTGGACAGGGCGGGTGCATCCGCGATAAGAAGTGCCTTCGCAACCCGACTGGAGGCACCATGCAGCTGCACAGACCGGCGATCCGCCGACGATGGCTCATCGCCCCGATCGTCTTCGCCACGATGATGGCGTCCGGTCAGACCACACAGGTGATGGCGCAACAGCCGGATGCCAGGCGGGCACCGCAGCCGCGCGGAGTGCTCGATTCGCGGAGCCGGCCGTTGTTCTGGAAGGGCAGTGTCGGGCTCGACGATGCGCCACGCGGCGGCGAGCCGGTCGAGTGTGCCACCGTCCCTTGCGAGCGGTTCCGGCTGAAGATCGATCTGCCACGCGGGACGTTCGAGAATCCCAATCGGCCCGGCGGCGTGCAGGTGGCGCTGCGCTGGTTCGGCAATCCGGCCGGGCATACTCTGCCGCCCGGCGTCCCGGGTTGCTGCGGCGAGTTCGACACGCTGCACCTCTGGATATACAAGGATGGTGCGCTGGTCGGTCAGTCCGCCGGCATCATCGCGGTCTCGCAGTCCGCCTTCCTGCCGGAACCGGCGAATGGCTGGTACGACGTCTGGATTGCCTACGACCCGTCCTACAACGTCGCGCCCGAGGTCGACTACGAGGCGCTGGCGGAGGTGGAGTATCGGCCGCGCGTCCATCCAGTCAAGCGGCTGCTGCCGGATCTGACGTTCCGCGGCACCGAGCGGATCTCCTTCGAGACGCCGTCGTTTCCCATCTTCGAACCGGATCCGCCTGCCGGCGCGACCTGTTTCGAGAGCGAGACGCAGGAAGACGGCGCGCAGACCTGCCTGCGGTTCGATCAGGTCATCGCCAACCGCGGTGCCGGCCCGATCGAGATTGCGTATCAGGTGCCCGCCGGCGCCACGCCTGACCATGGTCTTCCGTTTCCGGTGTCGCAACGCGTGTATCGCAGCGACGGCACGTTCGAGGACCGCCCGGGCGGCAGTGTCACCTTCCATCCGGCGCACGGTCACTACCACTACTCGAGCTTCGCCAACGCGCTGCTCTGGCGGTCGGATGCGCGCGGTCGCAAGCTGGGGACTGCGCCGGTGGCGGCCGCGCACAAGGTCAGCTTCTGCATGGCCGACATCCGGATCGACGCGTGGGGAGAGAAGGGGGACGGTCCGCGACAGTACTATGCGCCGGACTGCCTCTTCCCGTACGCGAGCGACGGCGTGACCGACGAGTACCGCCAGGGTATCAACAACGGATGGGCCGACGTCTACGACTGGTACATCCCCGACCAGTACGTGGAGGTGAGCGGCGTGGCCGACGGCTTCTACCGCCTCGAGTTCTGCGCCGATCCGTTCAACGAGATCGAGGAAGAGGACGAGTCGAACAACTGCATCGCCAACCACATCCGGCTCACCGGACTCGCCGGTCCGGATCGCCGGGTGCAGGTGCTCGGGGTGCTCGAGCCCTGACAGGATCGGCGAGACCTCCGCGTGCCGATGGCTGCTAGTCCCCTGGAACCGAGATGAGTCACATAATTCCCGGGCGCGGCATCCCGCCTCGCGGCGTTACTCCTCCCTCAGATATGGCCAATATCGTCGGTCGTCGCGCCTTGCGATCCAGGCGCCGCGCGCCGGGACTTATGCAAGTCATCACGGTTCCAGGGGACTAGCGAGAGCGGCTGAACAAACAGCTCACGCCATTATCCAGACCGTGGCGGCGACGCTCGCTGACTGTCGAACCAGGGGGGATTCTTCCAGCTCGCGCGACTACACCAGCACTTCGAGCACGCTGCGCGTCTTCGACGTCACGATTCAACCGCAGCGGCATCGGACACCGCACGGCCGAGTTTCGCGGGCCGCCGGTCAACGCCGCTGCGCGAGGACGTGCGGACGGTTGGTCGAAAGCCAGAGCACAGGGAGGATTACATGTCACGTTTGCTGGCCCGAATACTCGCCGCCACCGGTCTGGTGGCGGCCTCGTTGCTTCTGATGCCTGCAGGGGAGGTCAATGCGGCGGATGGCGACGAGCACGACGCACGTTTCGTAGTGACGATCACCAACATCACGCAAGGACAGATCTTCACCCCCATCGTGGCCGCGAGCCACACGAGTGCGATGCGGTTCTTCAGCCTCGGTCAGCCCGCCAGCGAGCCGCTGGAAGCCCTGGCAGAAGCGGGGGACACGGGGCCCCTGAAGCTGGCGCTGGCCGGCTCGCGGGCGGTGCTCGACACCGCGGACTCGGGTGCGCCGCTGGCTCCTGGAGAGTCGGTCCGACTGATGCTCAGGACGCGCGGGGCGTTCCGGTTCGTCAGCGTCGCTGCGATGCTCGTGCCCACCAACGACGCGTTCTTCGCCCTGAACGGGGTCGAGGGGCCACGCGGTCGCGACGTGGTGACGCGCTATACCCCCGCCTACGATGCCGGCACTGAAGTGAACGACGAGCTCTGTGGGCAGATCCCGGGTCCACCGACCGTGTGCCAGGGCGAGGGATTCAATCCGAACCGTGGCGCCGACAACTTCGTGCGTATCCATTCCGGCATCCACGGCGACGGCGACCTCCGTCGATCGAGCTACGACTGGCGCAACCCGGTTGCGCGCATCACGATCCAACGCGCGAACTGACCACCGCCGGGCGGCGGGTCCGGCACCGTGGACGCGCCGCTCGATTCATCCGGATCGGATCGGTCACGCATCGGGTTGAGTCCTGTGAACATCGCACTCGCGCGCGTCGGTCAGCGCCGTGGCGGACGGCTATAATGCCGGCTGGCTGAACGACCCATGACGCGAACGTCCACTGTCGCGACGATTCTCTTCTGCCTCGTCTGCGCCGGCGCCGAGGCGCAATCCGCGCCGCAGGTGTTTGCCGGAGTGGTAGCCGGCATCGCCACGCTGTCTGCCGATGCGCGCTCGGAGATCACTGCGAGTGGCGCCGAGGCCTCTCTCTACAAGCCGGAGAACGGCCCGGCGCTCAATGCGTTCGTCGGGTTGCATGTCCACGAATACCTGGCGGTGCAGGCGAACTACGAGTGGAATCGAAACGACCTGTTGCTCGCCGCCCTGCGGGCGGCCGGTTCCGGCCCCTCCTTCTACGAAGCGCCGCGGGTGAGCGTCCAGCACGCCATCGTCGGCGACCTGCTGCTCTACTTCCGTGAGCGGAAGAGCGCGATTCGTCCGTATCTGTCCACCGGTGTCGGCGTCGTTCGCCTGAGCACGAGGACGCGTGGAGCCGATCGCGCCAGCAACGTGATGCTGCCCCCGGAACGGGCGCTGGCCAACCGCGCGGTGCTGCGCGTGGCCGTGGGTATCGATGTCGGGATGGGTGGACGATGGCGCGGGCGGTACAGCTTCAGCGAAAGCCTCAGTCGCAATCCCATCAGCGAACAGCTCTCGCCCGCTGGCCAACGCCGTCTCGCGAACTTCCAGAATCTGTTCGGCGTGCTCTATCTGTTCTGACCGCCGTCCGAGCCTCGACCTCCGCTCAGCGCTTCTGAAAATCGACGTACGGACAGTGCGGCCAGTAGATTGGCGGCGACTCGAAACGCTCCGCCAGCACGCGGGCGTGGCAGACCCGGCACGGATTCATCGAGGCGACCTGTTCATTGGGGACAACGCGCAGCACGTGCTCGAAGACGCACAGGTGACCGCCGGCCGCCTGCGTCGATGGCAGGCTGCGGAGTGGCCCGGCGGCCGCTTGTTGGGCGACCAGGGCGGAGTACAGTCGTGACTTCAGCCGGGCTGGGGCGCGTCCGGCCGCGGCCGCCGCGTCGGTCAGGGCGGCGAGGCGGGTCAGGAAATCGTCGTCGTTCATGGTTGGGTCGCTTCCCAGAGGCGCCTGAAGGCGGCCCGTGCCCGAGCCAGCAATCGCTCGAGGGCTTTTTCCGTCTTGCCGGTTTGGGCGGCCATGTCCTTGATGCTGCGTTGTTCCCAGTAGCGCCACAGCAGCGCGGCGCTGTAGGCCTCTGGCAGACGGGCGAGAATGAGCCGCGTCTTCTCCTCTGCGCGCGCCGCGTCAATCAGTTCCTCCACGCCCTGTTCGACGGTCGAGCCTGGCCACGGTTCGTCGAGATCGGGCAGCGGGTCCGGTTCGCGAAGCTGCCGGCGATACACGTCTTCCACCTTGTGCCGGGCGATGCCAAGCAGCCAGCCGACGACCGACGACTGCCCGCCGAACGAGGCCAGCTTCTGGAAGGCCACTAGAAAGACGTCCTGCACGACATCGTCCACCCGATCCGCGCGCGGCGCGAGCCGACGGGAGACGTAGGCGTAGACCGGGTCGGCATACCGGGAGACGAATTCCGCGGCTGCTTTTCGATCCTTCGCCAGGACTGCGGCGAGAAGCGCCTGTTCGGCGGCCAATGCCGCCGGCAGGCTCTGGAGGGTGCCGCCAGGGGCCGATTCAGGCGCGGACAACGTGTCGCCGGACATCTATTCTCAAGGAGTCGGCCGGGCCGGCCAATTCCCCCTTCGCGCGAGCGCGGCGGATGCTGCCGGGCGGGGCGGGCTCGGAGAACCGGCACATCGTCACCGTTTGGCTATTCGTCGAACCGCAGGTGGCGCACGCTCTTGCCGTGGCGACGGATCAAGCGCAGCGCTTCGATGCCGATCTGGATGTGGCCCTCGACGAATTCGGCGCTCACCCGGGCATCCGACGCTTCGGTCTTGACCCCCTCGGGCACCATCGGTTGGTCGCTCACGAGCAGCAGCGCGCCGCTCGGAATGCGGTTGGCGAAGCCGGCCGCGAACACCGTGGCCGTTTCCATGTCGATCGCCATGCACCGCATCGCACGCAGGCGCTCCTTGAAGGCCTCGTCGTGTTCCCACACGCGGCGGTTGGTCGTGTACACCGTGCCGGTCCAGTAATCGTGGCCGAGGTCGCGGACCATGGTCGACACCGCGCGTTGCAGCGCGAACGCGGGCAGAGCCGGCACCTCGGGCAACAGGTAGTCGTCCGACGTGCCTTCGCCGCGGATCGCGGCGATCGGCAACACGAGGTCGCCGAGCAGGTTCTTGCGCTTGAGCCCACCGCACTTGCCGAGGAGCAACACCGCGTTGGGCCTGATCGCCGACAGCAGGTCCATCACCGTCGCGGCATTGGGGCTGCCCATGCCGAAGTTGATCATCGTGATGCCGTCGGCGGTGGCGCTCGGCATCGGGCGGTCCGGGCCGACGACGGCCGCGCCGGTAAGCCGCCCGAAGTGTCCGAGATAGCCGCTGAAATTGGTGAGCAGGATGTACTGGCCAAACTGGTCCAGCGGCACACCGGTGTAGCGCGGCAGCCAGTCTTCCACGATCTGGGATTTGTCCTTCATGGAGGGATCATGACGAGCTATACGGATCTGTTAGACGGACCTGATCCGGCCTATGTGGTGCCGCCGGTCGGCCGCGCCGCCTGCGCTCTGGCCTCGTCCTCGGCGCTCGGTCCCCGCGCGGCGCGGTCGATCTGCCGGATGGCGCCCATGTGATAGGCCAGGTGCGCGACGCTGCCGGCCACCCAGCCCGCCTCGACGTCGGTCATCTCACGCGGCCTGCCGAGCGCCGCGGCCCAGGCGTCCACCTCACGGCGCAGTCCGTCGCGGAGCGCCCGCCATTCGGCCTCCGATACGACGGTCGTGCGCCAGCTCACCGTCCAATCCATGTCCGGCCACGGTGGCGACGCAGCGACGGCCCAGCGGTTGAGCAGCGACAGGCCGTAGCGCAGGTGATCGACGTGCGCAGCAATCGATGGACCGCCGTGGCTCGCCGATGCCGCCGCGGCCGAAAGAAGGTCGAGTGACGCGAGCAGACCGTGGTCGCCCTGGTTGAGGATGTAGGTGCGGGCGCGCGAGTCGGGGGAGCCGTGGGCCAGCTCGAGGAAGAGCGTCTGGACAAGCGCGGCGGCGGGGGTCCCGTTACTCACAGGCATCATCCTTGGGCGCCCACGCGCCACGCGCTTACGCGCCGGCCCGCCGGGCGTCACTCGGCGCCGATGGTTCCGTCAACGCCGAGGCGCGAGGACCAGGATCTCGCCCTCCTCGTCAGTGCCGACCGCCACGAAGACCGCCGTGCTGCTCGCCGCCACGTCTCGTGCCGGCGCGGCGGTCTTGAATCCGCCGATCAGTGCGGGAGCCGCCGGGGTGGACAGGTCGACGATCTGCACGCCCTCGCGGCCATCCGCGACGATGGCGCGGCGTCCCAGCAGCGTGGCCCGCACCGGCCGGGTGCCCGGCGTCTGGAACGTCGCCACCTTCACCGGCGCCGCCGGGGCCGCCAGATCGTAGATCTGCAGCAGACCGCCACCGACCAGCACGGCCAGGTCGAGCCGGCCGGTCGCGTCGAGCCCGAGCTCGATGCTGGCTGGCGCGCGGGCGGACTGCTGCGAACCGACCGGCTCCACGGGCCCGGTCTTCCCCAGGTCGAACGTGTAGAGTCCGGCCGGCGCGTCGATCGCGAAAGCCAGCGAGCCGCTGCTGGTCACGTCACGTGCGTAGCCTTCGAGAAAGTACGAGTCACGCACGACCGGCCGTGCGGGATCCGCCACGTCGATGATGTCGATGCCGGACATATGGTCGGCGACCAGCCCGGTCGTGCCGACGATCGCGACGTTCTTGGCTTGTCCGGGGGTCTTGACGCGGCCCTTCAGCACCGGCGCCTTCGGGTCGGAGGCATCGATGACCGCGAGACCGTAGAAGTCCGCCGCGGCATAGATCAGCGGACCGACGACCCGGATGCCCCAGATCTTCTCCGGCAGGTTCAACGATCCCAGCTTGACCGGCGCCTCTGCCTTCGACACGTCGTAAAGAGTGAGCGTGTTCTCATTGGCGACGTAGAGCCGGCTGTCGTGGACCTCGACCAGGTGGGCCGGCCCATGAATCGCCGCCACCTGCACGAGGGTCACGGTCGGCCCGGCGACCGGCTGAGCGGCGGCCGGCGGCGCGGCGATCGACTGGGCCGCCAGCAGCGCGGTGGCGACCGCGATTGTCGATGCGACGGCCGTCACCGAGCGGCGCGCGACGCCGCGGGCAGCGGCGGCGGCGGTCGATCGCCAGCGCCGCATCATGACGCCGGCCTCGCGATGCGATACAGCTTCGACGCCGTGCGCAGCAGCACCGAGCCGCGCACCACCGCGGGCGTCGCCAGCGGCATCTCGTTCAGCGAGTTCTTGCCGAGCAGCTTGTACTCGGGGCCGGCCTGGACGACGAACGCGTCGCCGTCCTCGCTCAGCAGGAAAATCTTGCCGTTGTAGGCCCACGGCGATGCCGTGAAGCCGGAGGCGCCAGCCATCAGCCGCTGGCGGCCGTAGACCTGCTTGCCGGTGCGTGCGTCGTGGCACATCAGGAAGCCGCGGTCGAGGAGCGTGTAGTAGTAGTTGTCGTAGACCAGCGCCGACGTGTTGTACGTCCCGAGCAGCGGCTGGTGCCAGGCGATGAACTCGTTGCCGGTCTCACCCTCCTTCAGCGAGATGTCGCCCTTGGCGCCGGGCCGGACGGCGTACACCGGACGCAGCGCGCCGCCCGGATAGCCCGAGCTCACATAGAGCAGACCCAGCTTGGCGAATGGCGACGGAATCGTCAGCTCCGACATCCCCTTCAGTTCCCACAACAGCGTGCCGTCCAGATCGTACGAGCGGATGCGCCGCGTGCCGGTGGTCACGATCTCGGTCCGGACGTCGTTCTCCCAGACGAGCGGCGTCGACCAGTTGCCAATCTCGTCGCGATTGACGCGCCACAACTCCTTGCCCGTCCGCTTGTCGAGCGCCAGCAGGATCGACTGCTTGGTGTTGTCGTTGACGATGAAGAGGCGGTCCTTGTAGAGGGCGGGGGAGGCGCCGGTGCCGAGCTCGACCTGGGTGTTGAAGGCGTCGATGGTCTTCGTCCAGAGCGTCTTGCCGTCGAAGTCCAGGGCGGCGATGAGGCCGATGCTGCCGAAGTAGACGTACAGGCGCTCGCCGTCGGTGACCGGTGTTTCCGACGCGTAGCTGTTCTTGACGTGGCGCAGCAGCGGCGGCTGTCCGGCGTGCAGCTCGCGCTGCCAGCGGAGCTTGCCGGTCTGGAAGTCGACGTCCATCACCACCCAGTGCTGCGCCGCGGCCGCTTTCACGTGGTCGTGTTCGTCGTAGAGGCCGGCCACCGGCGCGGCCTCCTTTCCCTCGCTGATCGCCGCGGTGAGGAAGATGTGATCGTCCCAGACGATCGGCGAACTCCAGCCGAGGCCGGGGATCGTGGCTTTCCACCGAACATTCTCGGTCTCGCTCCACGTATCCGGCAGGGCGGGATCGTCGGGGATGACGCCGGCCCCGGGACCGCGGAACAGCGGCCATTGGTCAGCGGCGCCGGCCGCGCGCAGCGCGTCTGGCGCTGGACCGACCGGGCCGACGGCGATGAGGAGCAGAGCGACCGCAAGCGAGGCACCGCGACGCATGAAGCCTCCATGTCGAACCGGCGTGTGCACGCCGAGCGTGGACCGGCATCTTATACCCGAGTCGGCCAGTCGTCCATCAGGACGCCCGGCAACCGGTGCCGGGTTCCTCAGGCATGCGGACGAGGTAGTGGCGTGGCGGCCGGGTACCGCCCCCCGGGTTCCCCACGTGTTACCGTGTTGACGCGATGGCCCAATCCACGGTCGCGACGTACGCCCGGGTGAGGCTGGCCGCCGTTGGCACCGCCCTGGTCGTGGCGATGGCGCCGGCCGGTGCTGAACCGTGGCCACAGTGGCGCGGTCCGCAGCTGAACGGCATCAGCAGCGAGCGCAACCTGCCGCTCACCTGGTCTTCGCGCGACAACGTCGCCTGGAAGCTGGCCATGCCCGAGCGTTCGGGCGCGACGCCCATCGTCTGGGGCGATCTGGTCTTCGTCAGCGTCGGCGACGGTCCCAACCTGTCGCTCTGGGCGGTCGATCGGAGCCGCGGCGTGGCGCGGTGGACGCGCCCTCTGGGCGGCGGCAACCGCCGGATGATGAAGCAGCAGATGTCGTCGCCGTCACCGGTGACCGACGGCCGCACCGTGTGGGTGATGACCGGTACCGGCATCCTCAAGGCCTTCGATTACAGCGGCCGTGAGCTGTGGACGCGCGATCTCCAGGCCGACTACGGACGCTTCGGCCTGCAGTGGGGCTACGCCTCGTCGCCGCTGCTCGTCAACGGTGCGGGTG
Source organism: uncultured Acidobacteriota bacterium (assembly GCA_902825985.1). Taxonomy (GTDB): domain Bacteria; phylum Acidobacteriota; class Vicinamibacteria; order Vicinamibacterales; family CAVVIG01; genus VFZL01. The sequence goes on from CADEDC010000037.1 coordinate 51,310, forward strand.
AATCGGGCGGCGCGCTGTTCGTGCAGGTCCTGCACGGCATGCACACCGACGACCCTTCCTATCTGTTGCGCATCGCTGGCGCAACCGGCAAGACCGTGTGGCGCGTCGAGCGACCGACGCGGGCGCGATTCGAGTCGCCCGACGCCTATACGACGCCCACCGTCCTGCGGCACAACGGCGCCCTCGAGATCGTGGTCACCGGTGGGGACGCCGCAACCGGGCACGACCCGGCGACCGGCCGGGAGCTGTGGCGGGCCACCGGACTCAACCCGCAGAACGACGGCAGCTACCGCATCGTCGCCTCGCCGATCGCGTTCGGCGATCTGGTGTACGCCCCGACGCGGGAGCGGCCGCTGCTGGCACTGCGCGCCGGCGGCCGCGGTGACATTTCCGCCACCCACGTGGCGTGGTCGTTCAACAACGGGCCCGATGTGCCGACGCCGGTGACCGATGGACGGTACTTCTACTCGATCAACGATCGCGGCATCATGTACTGCCTGGATGCGCGGACCGGCAAGACGGTCTACGGCCCGCAGCGTTTGCGGAGCGCCACCTACAGCGGATCGCCGGTCCTGGCCGACGGCCGGCTGTACGTCACGGATGAGGACGGTGTGACGACCGTGGTGAAGGCCGGGCCGGCCTTCGAGAAACTGGCGGAGAACGATCTCGAGGATTACACGCTCAGTTCGCCGGCGATCGCGGACGGCCAGATCTTCATCCGCACGGCGTCGTTCCTCTACGCGATCGGGACGCGGCGGCCGTGAAGGCCCACCGCGCACTCCGGAGGACCCGCCGTTGAAGACCGCCCGGCGCTTGCGGGTGTATCTGTCGTCGACCTTCGAGGACCTCAAACGGTACCGCGCGGCCGTTTCCGAGGCACTGGAGCGGGCGGGCCTCGAGGTCGCCCGCATGGAGGGCTACACCGCCGCTGACGAACGGCCGCTGGATCTGTGCCTCAGGGACGTTGCCCAATCTGACATCTACGTCGGCATCGTCGCGTGGCGGTACGGCTACCAGCCACCGCCGCACCACGGCAACCCGGACCACAAGTCGATTACCGAGCTCGAGTACGAGCAGGCAGAGCGATCGCAGTTGCGCAAGCTGCTGTTCTTCGCCCACTCCGACACCGAGCGAGACTGGGACCCGCGTTGCAAGGACTCGGCGACCGGCGACGCCGACAGCGCGGCGAAGCTGGCGCGGTTGCGGCTGCGGCTGGCCGTCGAGAAGACGGCCAGCTTCTTTCGATCGCCCGAAGAACTCGCGACGCTCGTGCTGGCCGCCATCATGCGCAGCGGGGCGACCGGCCGGCCCTACAACATCCGGGCGAGATCCGCCAATGTGGTCCCACGCCCGGCGCTGTCCCGCCGGGTGATCGATGCCGTCGTCGGCACGCCGGAGGCTCCGGGCGACCACACGGTGCTGTCGGGCGCAGGCGGATTCGGCAAGACAACGATTGCCCTCGACGTGTGCCATGAGGCGGAAGCGGTCCGCGCCTTTCCTGACGCTCTCCTCTGGGTAACCCTGGGAGAGCGGCCGAACGTCGCCCAGGCCATCCACGACCTCCACGTCGACGTCACCGGCACCCCGCCGGTCGTCGAAGGCGTCGACGCCGTTGTTGCGGCTATCGGACTCGCCCTTCGAGGTCGCCGGTCGCTGCTCGTCGTTGACGACGTGTGGCGGGCGGACGATCTCCTGCCACTGCTCCGGATCGACGGCCCGCGCTTCCTCGTGACCACCCGCCTGCGCAACCTCGCCGAGGAAGCCGGACACGTCTCGTGGCACGAACTGCAGGTCGACGAGATGGCGGAGCGCGAAGCGGTTGACCTGCTTGCCCGTGGCCTGCCGGAAGGCGGTCGGTCGGCCGCCGCGGCGCTGCGGTCGCTTGCCGCGCGCCTTGGTCACTGGCCACTGCTGCTCGAACTGGCCAACGCCAGGATTCGCCAGGAGTGCAAGGGCGGACCCAACCACCTGGGTGCGGCGGTTGCCCGTGTCGTCCGGCTCTTCGAGGAGCGCGGGATCCTCAGCTTCGACCGCCGCAACGCCAGCGAGCGCAACGCGGCGATCACCAATTCCATTGGTGTCGGCTTGGATGCGCTCGAGGAACTCGGCCGCGGACTGGCGGACAAGGCGGTTGAACTCGCCGTGTTTCCCGAGAACACGGCGATTCCGGTGCCGGTGCTCTCGAACTTGTGGGACCTGGATGCCATGGCAGTCGAGGAGGACGTGTTGAGACCGCTCGACGGCCTCAGTCTCGTGCGATGGGATCGTGCCGCCGACGCAGTGCGGGTGCACATGCTGGTGCTCCGGGCGCTGGCGACACGTCTGACCGCATCGCCTGGCCAGCCGGCCGCCGTGCATGGCCGGCTGCTGGCATCGTGGACCGACCCACGTCTGCTGCCGCACGCCTACGCGTGGCGGTGGTTCGGTTGGCACTGCGCTCGAGCGGGCCAGTCCGAGACGTTGCGTCGGCTGCTGCTGGACTTCGCCTGGCTTCGGCTCAAGCTGCACCAGACCGGTATCGACGCCCTGACGCAGGAATTCCAGTACGTCGCGCCGGACGAATCGACGCTCGCCGTCCAGCACGCGCTCGAGACGGCTGCGCACGTGCTGGCCAGACGACCGGGCGAGTTCGCCACGCAATTGTGCGGGCGCCTGTTCGGCGCCATGCGCCCCGCGCTGCTGGAGTTCGTGAACCGCCCGCACGCCGGCGCGGCACCGCCGTGGCTGCGCCCGTTGACGCCGAGTCTTGGTGTGCCGGGGCTCGTCGGCGTCGTGCAGTCCGGTGCCCGGGTGAAGGCGGTGGGCGTCAGTGACGACGCACGATTCCTCGTCTCGGCGGACGGCGAGGGGGTTCAGACGGCGTGGGACGTCGGCTCGGGTACGCCAATGCGGCAGATCGCCGCCGCCGGCAGCCCTGTGGTCGCGATAGACGTCGGCACCGACGGGCGCATCACCTCCACGTGCGCGCATCACATCGTCACGTGGGACCCGACGTCGGGCGACGAACCGTGCATCGTGCCGCGACCTGACGAACGGCCAACCCAGCTGCGCGCGCTGCCACTGGAGGAATCAGAACACGTCATGTGGTGGGGGCGCGTCGCCGGCGGGCGTCAGTGGATTGCCATGACGGAGCGGATGCGCAATCCGAAGTGGTCGGGCGATCAGCACGTCTGCTGCGCCTACGTGGGCGATGACGAGCATCCAGTGCGAACCGCCGTCCGTTTCGAGGATCACTCGTTGCGCGCGGCCGTCGCGACGCCCGACGGGCGCCGGCTGATTACGTGTTCCTGGCCCAGCCGGATGCGCGCGTGGGATCTCGAGACCGGTGTGCTGCTCGGCACGATTCCCGGTGACCAGGCGTTGGCCGTGGCCTGCAGCCGCAGCAGCGGGCTCGTCGCGACTGCCGCGTACAGCGGCCTCATCAGCGTCTGGAACCTCGAGGCGGTCATCGCCGGTCACCACGCCGCGGCGCACAGTCGGCCGGTAGCCGATGCGCGGATCTCGGCGGACGAGACGCTGGGGTATACGGTGTCGGTCGACGGTACGGCCATCACGTGGGATCTCGCGACCGGCACGGTGCTGCAGTCCATCGCTCCAGAGGCCTCCAGCGCCCGAGACGCGGATTGGAGCGTCATGACGGCCATGGTCGACGTGGAGAAGGGTCTCGTTCGGTTCCTCGTCCGCGACGCCGATTTCCGGTGGGCCGTCGGCGAGGTGCATTCGTACGATCTGAAATCCGGGGCGTCGGCTGCCGAAGGCGATCTGCCGCTCACACAGTCGGGCGGCTACGAGCGTATCGACACCGACGCCTTGTTCAGATTCAGGCCGCCGTTCGACGTGCCAGGCAGCGCCGGATCGCAAACGGCCCTCGCGCTCTCACCCGACGGCTCGATGGGTGCCACGGCGGGACCCGGTCACACTGTCTTTTTGTGGGACCTGCATCCCCTGAGGCTGATCGCGTCGGTCGGCCTCGACAGCACACCGCAGCGTGCAGCCCTGACGACCGGTGGCCGGACGCTGCTCGTTGGCGACGAGTCAGGGCACGTGCACATTCTGCGCCTGGAGGCCGCAATCGGCTGACGCGAACCTGTTTCGCCGCGGCCGAATCCCCGGAGTGACGAGCGATACCGCCCGCCGAGCCCGCACCCGTGCAGTGGAGAAGGCCATGCGCCGCGTCTACCGCACCGGGCGGTTGAAGACCTTGAGCGCGAGCTGGGGC
>CADEDC010000038.1:0-3228 GCA_902825985.1 uncultured Acidobacteriota bacterium
CCGTGATCGGCGAAGAACACGACGGTCGTGCGATCGTAGGAACCGTCGCGTTGCAGGCGGGCGACGATGTCGCCGAAGTGGCGATCGGCGAAGCGCAGCTGCCGCACGTAGGCGTCGTCGGGCGTCTGGCGCAGCGGATCGAACGGCGGCCGATAGCCGTCCTCGGTGAAGACGAACGGCAGGTGCGGGATGCTGAAGTGCGCGAAGCGCAGCACCGGTCGCGCCGCGTCGATGGGCGTCGCCAGCCACTCCGTGGTCGCGTCGACGAGCCCCCGCTGATGGGCGGCGAACGCCCGATTCTTCAACACACCGGTCGGGAACTGGCGCGGCCAGAGGATCAACGTGGTCAGGATCGGATGCCACACCGAGAAGGTCCGACGGGTCGTCGCCGTGTTGTAGAAGCTGAGGGAGCGGCAGGCGTCGGCGGCGTTACCCAGCTGGCAGTACGAGAAGTAGTAGCCGGCGATTTCCGGCGACAGGCCGGCGTGGCGCGCCGCCTCGATCAGTCCACCATCGGCACCGGGGTCGACGATGCCGCGCTCCGTCCCGGCCTGGAAGACCAGCGCGTCGCCTGCCGGCGCGACCGCATCGAAGATCCGACCGGCCAGGTAGCCGGGGACCGCGACCATCGTGTCCGCGCCTGGTGAACGAACGGCCCGGTAGTTCGTCGCGTGGGCGGCGAACGCCTGCAGATGCGGATACTCCGGCCGCACGTCGCCGCCGGAGTGGAGATAGGCGAACGAGAACTCGTCGAAGAGCAGCGCCAGCACCGACGGGCACGGCGCGGTGGCGGCCGGCACCGCGGCGGCCGCCGTCGGCGGTCGTGCAGACGAGAGGGGCACCCCGTCGCGGAAGCCGGCCCGCCCGAGGGCGACGACGACGACGATGGCGATCGGCGACAACACCAGCAACAGCTGCCGCAGCATGCGGTGGACGAGGGCCGGCGCCAGCGCGAAGGCCAGCAGCGCGCCAGCCGCCGTCGTCCCGGGCACGCCGTATCGCACCACCGGCAGTTCCCACCAGGCACGCAGCAGGTCGCCGGCCGGCAGCTGCCGCGATATGCCGGCGCCGAGCGACAGCAGCGGAATCGCGGCGAGCAGCCCGAAGAGGAGCGTCGCGCCGTGGCCGCACCGCGCCAGCAGCGGACGGAGCAGCAGCGCGCCAGGCAGCGACAGCCCGATCAGCGCGGCCGCGGCTTCGACCGAATGCTCCGGCCGCCACTGCAGGTAGTACGGGTCACCGTCGAGGGCCGAGGCGAGCGGGTAGAAGAAGAGCGCGGCGAGCGTGAAGCCGAGCCACGCGGCGGTGCGCTGGGCCGACGCGGCCGCCGTCATCGGGCTCGCAGCAGATACAGCGAGCGCCGGGACGGCGCCAGCGGCACCCGTTCGTCGATGATGAACGACGGGTCGAGCGCCTGCTGGAACCCGCTCTCGGTGTAGTCGTCGAAGATGTCGGCACGGGCCCGCAGCATCTGCGCGACCATCGGGTCGGCTTTCGGCACGAACTCGACGATCGCCCGTCGCCCGAGCCGGGCGAGCCACGACGCCAATGAAGTGAGCGGCACGTTGTTGCCGATCGCCAGATGATGGGTGACCGCCAGGACCAGCAGCAGGTCGGCGGGGCCGCGTGACTCGAGGGTCATGCGCTCGGTGTTGGCCCAGCCGAGACCGGGGCTCGGGTTGGCGAGGTCGAGCACCAGCGGCAGCACGGTCGGCCGGGCGTCCGGCTCGATGGTTCGGTAGAGCGCGTCGACGCAGGCGGCGTCGCCGTCGAAGGCCACCGTAGTGGCGCCCAGCCCGGCGGCCAGCTTGCTGAAGTGACCGGTGTTGGCGCCAAGGTCCCACACCAGCGAGGGCCGCAGTCGATCCAGCCAGTCGGTGACCACTCGGGTCTTCTCGGCGAAGGCCTCCGGCGTGTAGCTCTCCTTGTCGGCGTAGTAGTCAGACCACACGCTGCGCGTCGGCCAGGTCACCGCCGCAACGGCGCGGTCGAGACTGTGGGTCAGGGCCTCGATCCGGCTGACCGACCGGGAGGTCCGGGTGGCCGTCGCCTGCGGCGCCGGGAGATCCCGCGCCGCCCAGCGTGACTCGGCCCGCGCGTGCAGGTGCACGTGCAGGAGGGGACCGGGCCGCAGCCATGACCGCCGGGGCAGCAGCGACGACACCAGGCCGAGGGGCGGGCCGTCGATGAACTGCCGGCTCAGTCCGAGCAGGCGGGCATCCCGCGTTGCGCCGAGCAGCAGTGGCGCGTAGAAATGCTGGCAGAACTGCCGGTACGCCAGCCACGGCCCGCCGCCGTACGGCTCGAACGACAACGTATCGATCAGGATGGGACGGCCGGCGAGAAACTGGACGTTGTAGGCACTCGCGTCCTTGAGCGTCATGCCGAATCGCACCGCCAGCTGCTGCGCCCGCAGCGTGACGAGTGCCGCATCGCGCAGCTGCGACAGGCTCCACTCGTACGGATACGAGATCATCGGAATCTGCTGCGGGCGCAGTACCGTGGCGGCACCAGGCTGCCGTGGATCGGGTCCGAGATCGTCGTGCGACACGAGCAGCCGCTCGCCGACCAGCGCGCCGTACAGACCGGAGGAGAGCATCTGGTGGAAGGCGGCGGCGCCGGCCGGCTCGACGCGCCGATGGATGACGCCGTCGCGGCTGAAGACGTGTCCGGCCGGATCGCGGAACGAGCCGGCGACGGGTGTATCGGTCGGTCGGCCGATCACGGCGCGGCGTGCGGCGGATCGGGGGGCGGGGCCGGTGGACCGAGCGGCGGCGGCGCCGTGCGCCCGCGGGCGCGAGCGAACAGGCCGATCAGCCGCCGGAAGGTGAAACCCAGGCCGAGCAGTCCGGCGAGCAGCGCCTGATAGATCAGACTGCCGGATCCGGGGTCGAAATAGGCGGCGACCGGCTGCTCCCACAACAGGACCAGTCCGAGGATTCCGAGCGCCGCAGGAGTGACGCACACACGCACACGCATCGCCGACCCGCTCTGATGGACCTTCCGCATCGGAATCCCACCAGTGAACGCGACACGGTGACCGGAGACGCGAACCGGCTCAGGAACGGGCGGTGCAGCATCCTGAGCGACGCCGGGGCGTCCCGGTCTTCGGTCGACTGTCGAACACACTGCCAGGGTAGAGGCGTCCATTATAGCGGCGGACCGTTCGATGTGCCGCAGCGTCAGGCATCCTTTTGGGGCATTCCGCGCCAGTGCCGGCTGCGCCGC
>CADEDC010000038.1:3328-19526 GCA_902825985.1 uncultured Acidobacteriota bacterium
GGGCCTGGTCGCCCCGGTCCGCCGCGCCGCCCTTCCGGTCAACAAGCCGCCGGTCGGAGGCGGTCCGTGGCGACGGGTATAATCACCAGCACATGCCTCGTGTGCTCATCAACCTCCGCATCCCGTCCTTGACCGTCAAGCAGGACGTCGAAGCGCCTCGCCGCGTCGACAACAGCATGACGCGCTTCATGAAGACGATCGAGGTGCCGGCCATTCCGAAGGTCGGCGATACCCTCGCCATGACCGCCGACGCGCTGCCGGTGACGTTCGCCTGCATCGTGAAGCGCTCGGACTGGGACGACCGCGAGAACATGTTCATCGTCTCGTGTTCGTACGGCAAGGCGTCCATCCCCGAACACGACTATCGCGCGCTGGTCGGCAGCCCGGACTGGTCGGCCAAGTCGCTGTTGTAGTGCCCTCGGCCCTCCGTACCGATTGTCAGGTATTGCCCGGCCGTTCGTGCCTGACTAGCCTTCAGCCTCGTTCATCTCGCCGCTGATTCAGGAGCGCTCTGCATGATGTCCTTCGTTCGCCCGGGGCGGCTGTCGCTGTCCGTGTCGGTACTCGCCCTCGTCTCCGCGTGCAGCAGCCAGCCAGCCGATCCGGCGGCTACCGCGTCACCCGGCGCCGCTCCGGCGGCCGCCGCCGCGCCGGGTGCCGGCACCGAGGCGCCGATCTTCGAAGTCGATCCGTTGTGGCCGAAGCCGCTGCCCAACCACTGGGTCCTCGGCAGCCTTGGCGGCATCGCCGTCGACGAACAGGACCACATCTGGGTGCTCAACCGCGGCTCGCGAACGCTCGCCGACAACTTCAAGCAGCTGGAGAAGACCCCGCCGTGGGCGTTGTGCTGCGCCTCGGCGCCGGCGGTGCTCGAATTCGATCAGGATGGCACCCTGCTCCGCAACTGGGGCGGCAATCCCGGCGGTCCCGGCTACGAGTGGTTCGACCAGGAGCATGGACTGGCGATCGACCAGAAGGGCAACATCTGGCTCGGCGGCGGTGCCGGCGGTGATTCGCATCTGCTCAAGTTCACCAAAGACGGCGCCTTCCTCAAGCAGTACGGCCGGCGGCACGCGCACCTCACGAGCGGCAACCCGACCGCGCCGGGCAACCAGCGCGTCTACGCGGCCAACAGCCGCGATACCGTGAACTTCGGTCGTCCGGCGAAGGTCGTCTTCCCGGCGGGCTCGGACGAAGGCTTCGTGGCCGACGGCTACCTCAACACGCGCATCGCCGTGATCGACGCCGAGAGCGGCGCGATCAAGCGGTTCTGGGGCGCCTACGGCAACCAGCCGGATGATTCGGTGTTCGAGAACGTGCCGGTGACCGGCGACCAGTCGGCCACCGGCTACGATCCGGCGGCGGCGCCGGCGCAGCAGTGGCGCCACGCCGTCCATTGCGTCAACGTGTCGAAGGACGGCTTCGTCTACGTCTGCGATCGCCAGGGCAACCGCATCCAGGTGTTCACGACCGACGGGAAGTTCGTGAAGGAAGCGTTCTTCCTGAAGGAGACCCGGAACGCCGGCGCGGTGTGGGACGTCGCGTTCTCAGCCGATCCCGGGCAGACCTACCTGTACATCGGCGACGGCGAGAACGAGCTGATTCACGTCGTGCGCCGCGACACGCTCGAAGAGCTGACGGCGTTCGGCGACGGCGGCCGGCAGCCCGGGCAGTTCTACGGCGTCCACGTGATTGCGACCGACTCGAAGGGCAACCTCTATACGGCCGAGACCTACGAAGGCCATCGCGTCCAGCGATTCCTCTACAAAGGGGTCGGCCCGGTGACGCAGAAGTATCAGGGTACGCTCTGGCCGGCGGCGAAGTAGGCCCCGGCCCCGCGCCGGCCGGTTGCCCGGCCCCTGCTACACTCCCTGAGCATGGCGTCTGAGCGTCCGGGGACCTTCGAGAGCTTGATCCGCGCCCTGCAGTCGCCGCGTACCGCTGCGGTGTCGCTGCTGTCGTTCTCGTCGGGGCTGCCGCTCGGGCTGGTCTGGATCGCCATTCCGGACTGGATGCGCGACATCGGCGTCGACCTGCGGGTGGTCGGCCTGTTCTCGCTGGCACAGGCGCCGTGGACCTTCAAAGTCATCTGGTCGCCGCTGATGGACCGCTACGTGCCGCCGTTCTGGGGCCGCCGGCGCGGCTGGATGGCCCTCACGCAAATCGCGCTCGCCGTGTTCGGGCTGATGCTCGCGGGCGTCGGCCATCGTCCCGAGGCGATCTGGGTGGTTGGTGCGCTGGCGCTCGCGAGCGGCATCGCCGCCGCCTCACAGGACATCGCCTACGACGCCTACACCGTCGAAGTGCTGCGGAAGGAAGAGCAGGGGGTGGCCGTCGGCGCCCGCACCGCTTTCTATCGTGCGGCGATGCTGATCTCCGGGGGCACCGCCATCAGCCTGGCGGCACGCGCCGGCTGGCCGGCGGTCAACGTCATGCTGGCGCTCTGCTACCTGCCGATGGTCCTGATCACGTGGAAGGCACCCGAACCGGAGGAGTCTCCCGTGGCGCCGCGCACGCTGCGCGACGCGGTCTGGCTGCCGTTCGTCCAGATGCTGTCGCGGCCGCGGGCCATCGAGATTCTCATGTTCGTCGTGCTCTACAAGTTTGCCGACAACCTGTCGCAGACGCTGACGCGCCCGTTCCTCAACGACATGGGGTACAGCGCCGACCACCGCGGCATCGCCCTCGCGACGGTCGGAGTGTTCGCGACGATCGGCGGCGCGGTGATCGGCGGCTGGGTGACGACGCTGGCCGGGCTGGGGCACTCCTTGTGGATGTTCGGCTTCCTGCAGCTGTTCTCCAATCTCGGCTATTGGCTGATCGCGTTTTGGGGCGAGCCCAATCTGCCCCTGATGTACGGCGCCACCAGTTTCGAGTACCTGACGTCCGGCATGGGGACCGGCGCGTTCTCCGTGCTGCTGCTGCGTCTCACCCAGAAGCGCTTCTCGGCGACGCAGTACGCGCTCTTCTCGAGTCTGTTCGCGCTGCCGCGCGTGCTCTCCGGCCCGATCGCCGGCGTCGGGGCCGACGCGATGGGGTGGGCGCCGTTCTATCTGGCGACGATGGTGGCCGGCATCCCGGGGCTCGTGATGCTCGGCCGCTTCGTGCCGCTCGGCGTGCGCGAGCCGCGCCTCGACGCCGACGACGGCGATGCCGATAGCTACGCCGGCGACCTTGCCGCCTCGGCCCCTGGCCGGCAGTTGCTCGGTCGCGGCCTGATCACCACGGTCGTGGCCGGCGTGCTGGCGTCCGCGATTCTCGCGCTCATGACGGCCCTGGATACGATGCGGCGCACCCGGGCGACGTCGCTCGATTTCATGTCGGCGTGGACGACCATCTGGCAGCCTTACGGCGTCGAGGGCTGGCTGCAGGTCGTGTCGATCGCGGCGTTCTCCATCGCCTGTGGGCTTGCCGCCGTGGCGATGGCGGCCGCCAGGCGTCGCGGTTCGGGGGCGGCGTAGGGTGGCGACGACGGCGAGCGGCGATCCGATCGAGCAGGCGGCGGCGCGCCTGCGGACCGCCCGGCGCGTCACCATGCTGACCGGCGCCGGTGTGTCGGCAGCGAGTGGGGTGCCGACCTTCCGTGGCGCGGATGGACTCTGGCGCCAGTATCGCGCCACCGAACTCGCGACCCCCGAGGCGTTCGCGCGCGATCCGACGCTGGTGTGGGAATGGTATCAATGGCGCCGCGAGTTGATCGCCGGCTGCCAGCCCAATCCGGCGCACGACGTGATCGCTCGCTGGTCGCAGCGCGGCGAGGCCTGGCAGGTGATCACGCAGAACGTCGACGACCTGCACCTGCGGGCCGGCACCCGCGAACTCGTCCGGCTGCACGGGTCCATCTGGGAACTCTCGTGCTGGCAGCGCTGCCGGCGGGTGCCGCGGCCGTGGCGTGACGAGCGGGTGCCGCTGCCGGCCGCCCTGCCGACCTGTCCGCTGTGCGGTGGCCTCGCCCGTCCAGCCGTCGTCTGGTTCGGCGAGGATCTCGATCGGCTCGACATCGCACGGGCGACCGCGGCGACGGACTGCGACGTCTTCATCGCCGCCGGCACCGCCTCGGTGGTCTACCCGGCGGCCAGCCTGCTCGGGCAGGCGAAGGCATGCGGTGCCTTCACGATCGAGATCAACCCGGACGTGACGGTCGCGTCGGCGGAGGTCGACTGCGTGATTGCGCTGGGCGCCGAAGTCGCGTTTCCGGCCATCGACGCCAGGCTCTGAGGCCGGGACCCATGCGCCGGCCCGGCCCGCCTCATCCTTCGGTGAGTGCCGGCGGCCGCAGGTGGGCGAGCGCCGTCGCCGAGAACGCCGGCGCGAGGGTCCCGAAAATCGGCCCGTGGCCGCCATTCGGCACCACCCACAACGCAGCCTGCGGAATGTTGCGGTACAGCTCCAGCGCCAGGTCCACCGGATAGAGCGGATCGCGATCGCCATGGACGATCAGCGTCCGCGCCCGGATTGTGGCGAGCAACGGCGGTGTGAAGGCCATGTCGTCGTAGCTGGTCGAGAAGCCGTGCGTCATCGCATACAGCTGACGCAGCTGATCGTCGCCGTGCACGTGCCGCGCGTGCAGCGTCGCGCGCTCGTCCGCCGCGAGCCCGTCGACGGCGGCCGGCGTGTACTGCGCCATCACCCGGCGGGCCGACGCCGGGAAGTACGGCGTCGCGCTGACCAGCACCATCGCGGGCACGCGGTTCGGCTGCCGGGTCGCGACGTGCAACAGCGTCTTCGCACCCAGGCTCAGGCCGATGGCCGCCACCTCGGCGAGCTCGAGGTGATCGAGCAGCGCGATGACGTCTGCCGCGCACTGCCGGAACGTGAACGTCCCGCCGGGAGTGGTCGACCGCCCATGACCGCGGAGGTCCGGCACGATCACGCGGCAGCCGGGCGGGTCGGAAGGGAACACGTGGCGCCAGTCGGCGCCGATTCCGAGGCCGCCGTGCAGCAGCAGCAGCGGCGGACCGTCGCCGCGCACTTCGTAGTACATCTCGAATCCGTTGATCGCGAGGTTCGGCATGGGGCGAAGCCTATCGCAGCTCGCCCGGCTTGTTTCAACCGCGTGCTATCGCTATCATCGACCAACGAGCGTTGCCGCAGGGCCGCATCCCCAGGTGCGGCCCTTCGTGTTTCCCGCCCGAGGAGTCCTGAAGGAGCGCCGAGGACCATGATGAGAACGACGACGCTGCTGGCGCTGGTAGTGGCCGTGACGGCATGGCTGGGTAGTGGGGCCGTGCACGCGCAGCGCAGAGTCACCAGTCCCGACGGGCATGCCGCGACCGAGATTCGCGGCAAGTACATCGGCACGACGGATCCCGTCTACACCGGTGGCAAGTTCATCGAGATCAGCTACGGTCGTCCGATCCGGCGCGGCCGCGACCTGTTCGGGTCGGGCAGCTCGTATGGTCACCGGCTCCGGGCCGGTGCCCCGGTCTGGCGCGCCGGCGCCGACGTCTCCACCTATCTGATGAGCGAGCTGCCGCTGGTCATCAACGGCAAGACCGTGCCGGCCGGCGGGCACACGCTGTTCATCGATCTCAAGGAGAACGCCTGGACGCTCATTGTCTCGGACTGGGAGCCGCAGGCGAAGTACAACCCCGGCGACAAGACGCGCCTGTGGGGCGCCTACGGCTACACCGCCGACAAGGACGTGGTCCGTGCCCCGATGACCCTGGCGACCGTGCCGTACTCGGTCGATCAGCTGACGTGGATGTTCCTGGACGTGACCGATGCCGGCGGCACGATGGCGCTGATGTGGGATCGGACGATGGCGACGGTGCGGTTCACCGTGCCGGACTGAGCATCGGGCGCGGCGCGCCGGGGTCGGCCCGCCGCAGGGGCCGGCTAACGGGTCGGCGCGACCGCCAGCTCGCGAACGACATCCTGCAGGAACCGGGCGAAGCGGTGCAACTCGCTCTCGAGAATCCGTTCCTGATCGCTGTGCGCACCGAATCCCTTCGGCCCGTCCTCCTCGTCGACCGCCGGTCCGAGACCGTAGCAGTGGACCCCTTTCGAGCGGATCTGCGCCATGTCGGTCGCGCCCGTTCCCATCGTCGGCAGCACCGGCACGTCGTAGTGCTTCTTCACCTGGGCGCCGATGGCGGTGAAGGCCGCCGTGCCCAGCGGTGAGCCGCCGGCGGGCCGATAGCGATCGCGGGCCCAGCGGACTTCGAGCGACGGGTCGGCGAGCACCTTGCGGACCTCGTCGAGAAACGTCGACTGGTCCTCGTCAGGATGCAGGCGGACATCGAGCGTCACCTTGGCTTCGGACGGGATGACGTTGTAGCGGAAGCCGCCGCTGATCATGGTCGGCGTCAGCGACGTGTGCAGCATCGACCAGTGCGACGGTTCGTTGACCGCGAGCCAATCGTCGGCGGCGCGGGCCACCTTCGGGTCCAGGCTCAAGATGTCGCGATAGCGGCGGGCCTTGTCGGGCGGCGCCATCGTCGAGAGCATGCGGAAATAGGACCCGGTGGTCTCGTTCAGCCGCAGCGGCGGCACCCACGCGACGACCCGGTCCACGGCGGTCGACAGGTGCGCGAGCGCGTTGGTCTTCGTCGGCACCGATCCGTGTCCGGCCGGCCCGCGGGCGATGATCTCGATGGGGCGCGGCTCCTTCTCCGTCGTCCCGACGTTCGCCTGCACGACCCTGCCGCCCTGGCGCTTGATGCTGCCGCCTTCCGCGAGGCAGAACTCGGCGTCGATGGCGGCGAAGTGCTCGTCGATCATGAACTGGGCGCCGACGTGCGGCGCCCCTTCCTCGCCGGCCTCCGCGAGAAGGATGACGTCGCGATCGAGCGGCGTCCGGCTGCGGGCGAGCGACAGGACCGTCATCAGTGCCGCAACCAGGTTGTCCTTGTCGTCGACGGTGCCGCGCCCGTAGACGTAGCCGCCGTCACGCCGGGCGGCGAAGGGCGGAAACGTCCACTTGGTCGGATCGACCGTCACGACGTCGGTGTGCCCCAGCATCAGGACCGGGCGCTGGCGCCCGCTGCCCTTCAGCCGAACGACGAGGTTTGGCCGCTGCGGATCCTTTGCGAACACCTGATAGGGAATGGCTTCCGCATCGAAGACCTGCTTGAGGTAGTCGACGACCCGATGTTCGTTGCCAGGCGGGCTGCTGGTGTCGAGCTGGACCAGTGCCTGGAAGTGCTTGAGAGTCTCGGCCTCGAAGGCGGCACGCTCGGCGGCGACCTGGGCCGCCAGCGGAACGGTTGCGACGCCGATGACCGCTGCGACGGCCACGGCGGTGAGGACGGCGAGGGCGACGGCGCACGTACGGGTGGCTCTCACGCGAGCAGAATACAGGATCTGCGGTATGCTGCGCCCGACCGTGGGCCCGCTTGAAACGGCGCGGCTGTCGCCAGCACCACTGGGCAGTCTGTTGCTGCGAGGGAGATATGACCGATCAGATCGATTTGAGTACCGCCGTCGTCCACTCCAGCCCTGCTGACATTGCGTCCTGGCCGATCACGACGCGGATCGAGCGGCTGACGATGCGACCTGGGCAGGACCACGGACTGTCATTTCAGTTCTCGGGCAACCAGACATGGCCCGACTACGTGCCCCCGGGCTGGGACGGACCGATTCAATACACGGTGTGGGCCGGCGTGCGGGTGAATGGCCGCTGGCACATGGCTGGGTTCATTCAGATGTGGCGCTCGCGGCCGAGCACCGGCGCGCCGATTGTCGCGCAGTGGCGCGACTGGGCCTATGACGAGAATCGCTGGGGCCCGATGGCCCGTCACCGGCCGCAGGTCGGCGAAGAGATGGTCTTCTTCCTCTCGGCCGGCAACGCACGGCGCGGGAGTGCGGGGCCCGAGCCCGACGTGACCTCCGTGCGCGAGCGCTCGAACGCCGTGCTGGTCAAGCTCCCGCCCAACGACCACGGTGATTTCGTCTATGAGCGCCAGACTGAGAGCGGGTCGACCGGAGGGGGAGAACCGGTCATCCCGGCGCCGCCGCCGGAGCCGGCGCCGCCGGCGACCGGCGGCAACGAGACGGTCGTCGCCGCCCAACTGGACGCAGTGATCGCGGAACTCCGGAAGATCAGCAGCCAGGTGGAGGCGCTGACCGACGCGGTGAAGGAACTGAAGACGCCGGTGTAGCCCTCGCCGGTTGCGCGTCGACAGTCACGCCGTCGCCAGCGGGGCCGGCACATCGGCCGGCGACGTCGGCAGCACCTGACCGTCCTCGAGGCGGACGATGCGATCGGCCGCGCCGGCGCTCGCCGCATCGTCGGTCACCATGAAGATGGTCAGTCCGCGGGCCTTCAGCCCGAGCAGGATCTGCATCACCTCGCGTCCCGTAGCGGTATCGAGACAGCCGGTCGGTTCATCGGCGAGGATGAGCGGCGGCCGGTTGACCAGCGCCCGCGCAATCGCGACCCGTTGCTGTTCGCCGCCTGAGAGGTCGCGCGGCAGTCGCTGCAGCTTGGAGCCGAGTCCGACGGCCGCGAGCGCTTCGCGTGCCAGTGTCTCCTGTTCGACGTTCCGCATCCCGGCGGCGGCCAGCGGCAGCATGACGTGGCTGATCGCGGTCAGGTACGGCATCAGGTGCAGGTGCTGGAAGACGAAGCCGAGATATTCGCGCCGGAACCCGGCGTCCGCCGTCAGAGCGGGTTCAGTGCCTCCATCTCGGCGAGTTCGCCGGCGCCCAGGGTGGGCAGCCGGCGCACGAAGTGGATCAGTTGCCAGACCAGTGTCTCGCCTTGCGGATCCGCCGTGCCGGTGCCGAATGCCGGCATGCCGGTGAATCGCACGCCGTTCTCGATGATGTAGAACAGCTCGCCATCGCTCAGTTGCTGGGTGTCGGCGAGGCGCATGTCCGGCACCTTCGGAAAGAACCCGCGGCCGTAGGCGGTTCCGGTGCCGGCGCCGTCATTGCCGTGGCACAGCGAGCAGTAGCGGGCGAAGTGCCGCATGCCGGCCGCCGTGGCTTCCGCCGACGCAGCCACCGGATTCGCCATCGTCCGGATCTCGGCCGGCACGGCGAGTGCGCGCAGCCGCCGCGCGAGCCGCGTCTCGAGCCGGCCGGGATCGGGCTGGGCGGCGAGGCCGGTGGTCCTGATGTAGAGAACCGCTCCGGCGGCGAGCACGACGATCGCGACGAGCAGGCCAGGGATGACGGCGATGAGGATCTTGCGCACGCACACCTCGATTCCGCGGGAGGAGAGAGGTCGTGTAGTATAGGCCCGCCTCCCGGATCTGTACATTGGCTGCCGAACTCATCCTGATTGCGACGTCCGACGAAGAAGAAGGCGACCGGATCGCCATGGCGCTGGCGCCTCTGGCCACCTACGCCTTCGTGCATGCCCGCAATCTGGAGTCGGCCGTGCAGGTGGCAACCAGCCTGCAGCCCGACCTCGTCATCGCCGCGCTCGACGGCATGGACGGCATCTCGCTCTGCCAGCGGTTGCGCCAGCTGCCCGACACCCGCAACGTCCGCGTCCAGTTGATCATCGAGCGCGATCGGCTCAACGACGCACGCAGCGCCGGAGCCAACAGTGTGATGGTACAACCGGCGTCCGCGATGTTCGTCGCCATCGAGGCCAAGCGGACGCTGGAGCGGGTGGAGCGACGCACACCATGGGTGCCCGATCGCCGCACCGTCTTCCGCGGCGGCCGCCGACTCACGGACATCGGCGTCGGTTGAGCCGGCTCCGAACCGTGCGCCGCACCGCCATCGCTGTCACGCTGGCTGCCGCCTCGGGCGTCGTCCTCGCCGCCGCCTCGCAGCCGGCACCCTCGCGTTCGGTCTGGGACGGGGTCTACACGGCGGCCCAGGCGGAGCGCGGCGCTTTCGTCTACGGCCGCTATTGTCAGCGCTGCCACGGGGCGGACCTCTCCGGGCCCGGCGCCATGGGGGGTGGTCTGCCAGGGCAGAGCCCCGCTCCTGCCCTGGTCGGCGGCGAGTTCAACTACCGCTGGCACGAGTTGAGCGTCGCCGACCTCGTTCAGCGGATTCGGGTCTCGATGCCGCCCGGCAATCCGGCGGCGTTGTCGCGCCCCGACAGCACCGACGTGCTCGCGTACATGCTCGATCGCGGCGGCTTCCCGGCCGGCGAGCACGAGCTGCCGATCGGCCTGCCGGAGCTCTCGACGATCGCCTTTCTCGCCGCCCGGCCCTGAACACGAATGCACTCGACTGCGGCGCCGGCTTGCACCTCCGCCATTTGTGAGTCACGATCAGGTCATGCATCCGTGGCATGACTGCTATCTGGACGAGCGCTCCGTCGAGCGCTCCTTTCCCGTCATCATCGAAGTCCCGCAGGGCAGCAAGAACAAGTACGAGCTGGACAAGGAGACAGGTCTCCTGAAGCTCGATCGCGTGCTGTACGGCGCCGTGCACTACCCGGCCAACTATGGCTTTCTCCCGCGCACCTTCTGCGACGACGGCGATCCGCTGGATGCCCTGGTGCTCGGCCAGGAGCCGGTTCAGCCGCTCACCGTCGTCGAGGCGCGCGCCGTCGGCGTGATGCGCATGCGTGACGAGAAGGGGGTCGACGACAAGATCGTGGCGGTCTGCGTCAACGATCCCGCGTTCATGGAATACACCGACAAGTCGCAGTTGCCGAACCACGTGCTGCGCGAAATTCGCCGATTCTTCGAAGACTACAAGGCGCTCGAGAACAAGCAGGTGGTCGTCGAAGACCTGCTGGGGCCGACCGAGGCGCTGCGGATCATCCACGAGGCGCTCGAACTGTATCGGCAGCTCAGGCGCGGCGAACTGCGGCACTGAGCCGGCGCCCGGCCGCAGCGCCTGCCCCGGAGGTCTCATGGCGAAGACTGGACCGAACGAACTCCTTGCCAGCGTCGACCACTACTTCGATCGCGCGGCGCAATTCGCACGCATCACGCCTGACCTGGTCGCGCAGGTCAAGGCGGTCAACAGCGTATACCGGTTCCAGTTCCCGGTCCGGCAGCGTGATGGCCGCATTCGCGTGGTGTCGGCCTGGCGGGTGCAGCACAGCCATCACCGCCTGCCGGTGAAGGGCGGCATCCGCTACAGCCCCGACGTCAATGAAGACGAAGTCATGGGGCTCGCCGCCCTGATGACCTACAAGTGCGCCGTCGTCGACGTGCCGTTCGGTGGTGCCAAGGGCGGCGTGCAGATCGATCCGCACACGCTGGACGTCGAGCAGTTGGAGCGGGTGACCCGGCGATACACCGCAGAACTGGTGAAGAAGAACTTCATCGGGCCTGGCGTCGACGTGCCTGCCCCGGACTACGGCACCGGCGAGCGCGAGATGTCATGGATTGCCGACACCTACGCAGCGCTCAATCCAGGCAGCCTGGACGCGTTCGCGTGCGTCACCGGCAAGCCGACCTCGCAGAACGGCATCCATGGCCGGCGTGAGGCGACCGGGCGTGGCTTGTTCTTCGCGGTGCGGGAGGCGTGCAGCCAGCCCGACGACATGAAGCGGCTGGGGCTCGCGGTCGGCCTGTCCGACAAGCGGGTGATCGTGCAGGGACTCGGCAACGTCGGCTATCACGCCGCCAAGTTCTGCCGCGAGGGCGGCGCCGTGCTGGTCGGCATCGCCGAGCGCGAGGGGGCGATCTACAGCCCCGCCGGCCTCAACGAGGACGAGGTGCTCGCCCACCGGAAGGCGACCGGGACGATCCTCGACTTCCCCGGGGCTACGAACCTCGTGCGGGCGAACGAGGCACTCGAGGCCGAATGCGACATCCTGATCCCGGCGGCGCTCGAGAACCAGATCACCGACGAGAACGCCCCGCGCATCCGCGCCAAGATCGTCCTGGAAGGGGCGAATGGTCCGACGACGCCCGAGGGCGAGGCGATTCTGCTGCACAAGGGGATCCTGGTGATCCCCGACCTGTACGCGAACGCCGGCGGCGTGACCGTGTCGTACTTCGAGTGGCTCAAGAATCTCGCGCACATCAAGTTCGGCCGCCTGGAGAAGCGCAACGCGCAGGCCTCGGCGCGGCGGATGTTGCAGGCCGTGGAGTGGGCTTCGGGCACGACGTTCACCGACCGGCAACGGGCTGACTTGATGCCGGAGCTCGACGAGGAGACCATCGTGAACTCGGGCCTGGAAGAGACGATGATCAGCGCGTATCACGACCTGCTGGCGACGAAACGCCGGGACGCCCGCATCCCCGATCTGCGCACCGCGGCGTTCATCAACGCGATCGAGAAGGTGGGCCGGGCGTACCTGGACCTTGGCGTCTTTCCGTAGCTGGATCGGCGGCCGGCGCCGCCGCCTCTGCTCTGCGGCTCAACCTGTGCCGGAAGATCCGGCCAGGACTGCGGCTGAGGTGTTCTCCTGCCGGCGAGGTGACTAGAATACCGGCATGTTCAACGTGTCGCGCGTGATGTCCGCCTTGCTCGCGGGCTCAGATGAGGCGGCGCGCGTCGCCTCCGCCTCGATGGCCGCGGTCGGCGTGGCCGTGTCGGCGCTGGCGCAGGCACCTCGATCGCAGACGACGCGCGTCATCGCGCCGCCTTCGCCCGACCCCCTGGAGCCGGCCGACGCCGACGCACGTGCGTCCAAGGGACCCTGGACCGCCGCGCGCCTGCGCCAGGTGCTGCACGACTCGCTGCAGGGGCAGCGCGTCATCGTGGTCGCGAACCGCGAGCCGCGCATACACGAATGGACGCCAGACGGCAACGTCGCCGTCCGGCATCCGGCCAGCGGCCTGGTCACTGCGCTCGAGCCGGTGATGCGCGCCTGCTCGGGGGTCTGGGTCGCGCACGGCAGTGGTTCGGCGGATCGCGCCCATTCGGACCGCAACGGCCGCTGTCTGGTGTCCACCGGCGACGCCGAGTACATGCTGCGCCGCGTGTGGCTCAGCGACGACGAGGAGCGCGGCTACTATTACGGCTTCGCCAACGAGGCGCTGTGGCCGCTCTGCCACCTGGCGCACGCCCACCCGGTGTTCCGCCGCGACGACTGGCTGCACTACCAGCGCATCAACCAGCGCTTCGCCGATGCGGTGTCGGCCGAGGCCGATTGCGACGATCCCATCGTGCTGGTGCAGGACTACCACTTCGCGCTCGTCCCGAGGATGCTGCGCAAGCGGCTGCCGCGTGCGACCATCCTCACCTTCTGGCACATCCCGTGGCCGAACGCGGAGAGCCTGTCGATCTGCCCATATCACGAGCCGCTGCTCGAAGGGCTGCTCGGCAGCAGCATCGTCGGCTTCCAGACGCCCCAGCACGGCCAGAACTTCCTCGAGGGCATCGACCGCAGCCTCGAGGCGCGCGTCGAACGCGGCGAGATGGCGGTGGCGTACCAGCGCCAGAAGACGCTGGTCCGCGCCTACCCGATCTCCATCGAATGGCCGTCCCGGCTGACGGCCGGCGCCGCGGACGTGCCGGAGTGCCGTCGTGCCGTGCGGGCGGAGCTCAATCTGCCGCCCGACGCCAAGCTCGTCGTCTCCGTCGATCGCCTGGACTACACCAAGGGCATCGAGGAACGGCTTCGCGCCTTCGAGCATGTGCTCGAACGCTGGCAGGGGCCGCCCGGCACGCTGGCGTTCCTGCAGGTTGGCGCGCCGAGCCGCGTCCGCATCGACCGATATCGCGAGTTCGGCGAGCGCGTCCGCCGCGAAGTGGGACGGATCAACGCGCGTTTCGGACAGCACGGTTTCGAGCCGGTCGCGCTTGCCGATCGCCACTACGAGCCGCCGGAGGTGTTTCGCCTGTATCGAGCCGCCGACGTCTGCTACGTCAGCAGCCTGCACGACGGCATGAATCTGGTGGCGAAGGAATTCGCCTCGGCGCGCGACGACGATCAGGGCGTGCTGTTGCTCAGCCGGTTCGCCGGCGCAGCGCGCGAACTTACCGAGGCGCTGGTCGTGAATCCCTACGACGTCGAGGCGGTCGCCGACATCCTGGTTGCCGCGCTGACCATGGGCGTGAAGGAGCAACGCGAGCGGATGCAGGCGCTGCGACAGCAGATCGCCGAGTTCAACGTCTACCGCTGGGCCGGCCGGATGCTGCTGGATGCCACCCGGCTCCGCCACCACGAACGGTTGCAGGGGCGGCTGCAGATGCGGCTGACGGCGCGTCGGATGGAACGCGCCTCCCGGTTCGCCTGACCGCCACGCCCGACCTTGCCGATGCGTCCCGCCTCGCACGCTGACGCCGCGACCTGGTACAAGGACGCGGTCATCTACCAGCTGCATGTCAAGACCTTCTGTGACGGCAACGGTGACGGCATTGGCGACTTCCCCGGCCTGATCTCCCGGCTCGACTACCTGCAGCAGCTCGGCGTCACCTGTCTGTGGCTGCTGCCGTTCTTTCCGTCACCGCTGCTGGACGACGGCTACGACGTCGCGGACTACGTGCAGGTGCACCCGGCCTACGGCACACTCGAGGACGTCCGCTGCTTTCTCGTCGAGGCGCATCGCCGCGGCCTGCGGGTGATCAGCGAATTGGTGATCAACCACACGTCGGACCAGCATCCGTGGTTTCAGCGTGCGCGGCAGGCCGCGCCCGGCTCGGCCGAACGTGACTTCTACGTCTGGAGCGACACGACCGATCGCTATCGCGGCGCCCGGATCATCTTTCGCGACACCGAGTCGTCCAACTGGTCGTGGGACGCGGTCGCCGGCGCCTACTACTGGCACCGGTTCTTTCACCATCAACCCGACCTGAACTTCGATCACCCGGAGGTCCGCGAAGCGGTGCTCCAGGTCATGCGTTTCTGGCTGGATCTCGGTGTCGATGGCCTGCGTCTCGACGCGATCGCCCATCTCGTCGAGCGCGAGGGCACGACGTGCGACAACCTGCCCGAGACGCACGCCTTCCTCCGCTCGGCGCGCGCCGTGCTGAACGCCGAGTACCCGGATCGTGTGCTGCTGGCGGAGGTCAACCAGCCGCCGGACGAGACGCGCGCCTACTTCGGCGGCGGCGTAGGCGACGAATGTCACATGGCCTTTCACTTTCCGCTGATGCCGAGACTGTTCCAGGCCCTGGCGCACGGCGAAGCGGCGCCGCTCGTCGAGATCCTGCGTGCGACGGCAGAGATTCCGGAGACCGCGCAGTGGGCGATCTTCCTGCGCAACCACGACGAGCTGACGCTCTCGGCGCTGCTGCCCGCCGATCGCGACATGCTGCTGCAGGCGTACGCGCCGCTGCCGCGCATGCGGCTGAACAACGGGATTCGCCGCCGCCTGGCGCCGCTGCTCGGCGACAACCAGCCGCGGATCCTGCTGGCAACCACCCTGACGTTGTCGCTGCCGGGCTCCCCGGTCATCTACTACGGCGACGAGATCGGCATGGGCGACAACATGGCGCTGGCCGATCGCGATGGCGTGCGCACACCGATGCAATGGAGCGCTGCACCCGGCGGCGGGTTCATGCCTGCCGCGTGCGCCGGCGTCGTGCGGCCGGTGCTGCCGCTGCTCGACGATGCGGTGTACGGCTATCGGAGGATCAACGTGGCGTCCCAGGATGGAGACGCGCACTCACTGCTGACCGCCGTGCGGACGCGCATCCGCCTGCGGCGGCGGCACCCGGCGTTCGGTCGCGGTCGGCTGCAGTTCTGTGCGGTGTCGAGCCCGCGGGTATTGGCCTTTGTCCGGCAGTACGGCTCCGATTGCGTGCTCGTGGTGGCCAACCTCTCCCGAGGGGACGAAACCGTGCGGCTGCAGCTCCCGGCCGGCATCGGCGAACTGGCAACGAGCGATCGGCTCGCCGGTGTCGAGCTGCAGCGCAGCGGATCCGACGCCGCGGTCTCGCTCGCGTCCAGTGCGATAGGGTGGTGGACCGCCGCTCAGCAGAACGGATAGATCGGGCAGGTCGCCTTCACCGCGGCGGCGACGGAGTCGTCGACCACCTCGACGCTGCCGTCGTCCTGCCGGCGGCCGGCTCGAACCGCTGCCGCCGCGAACCGGTCGATCGCCGCGTCGGCCGCCCGCAGCTGGTCGTCGCCGGCCTTGTCGCGCACCGCCTGGACGGCGCCTTGCGACATGAACTGATCGAACAGCTCGTCGGTCGAATCCGACTTGAATGCCCGTGCCCGCTCGAACCGCTCGGTGACGATGATGGTCCATCGCAGCACGAGCGCTGCGGCGCGGGTCGCGTCCGACGGCGGCGCTGCCTCCTGAGCGGTGACGGCGGCAGTGGAACCGCAGGCCGCCAGCACAGCGGCCGCAGCGCAGGCGATCGCCAGGCGGAGCGAGAGTCGAGACAGTCCCTGCATCGCAGACAGTCTAATTCAGGTTCGCGGGTTCGC
>CADEDC010000038.1:19626-47334 GCA_902825985.1 uncultured Acidobacteriota bacterium
CAGGTTCGCGGGTTCGCAGGTGGCAGCCGGATGCGTGCGTCGAGGCGACGAACGAACGAAAGGGTCCGGTACGCGAAACGCGGCCGGACCCTTTGTCGATGTCGAGGCGATCAGCGCTACTGCTTCGGGACGATCGTCGCGTCAGACGTTGCCGGGCCGGGCGCCTGCGTCAGGTAGCGCACGGGACTGAGGACGACCTGGTCGAACTCCACGCCATCCTCCCGGATCTGGATCCGGAGCGTCTGGCGGCCGGTGGTGCCGAAGGTCACCGTCGTCGGCTGTGCGAACCAGTAGGCGCCGTTCTGCCAGCCCCAGCCTGACAGGCTGCTCGCGCTCGCATCCGTTGCGAGGTTCACCATCAGGCCTGACGTGCTGCCGATGGCGAATGCCGGTGAGTTATTGACGCGGGCTCCGGAAAACTGCACCCAGACCGAGTCATTGCTCTTGCTCGAGCCGCCGGCTCGCATGCGCAGCCAGAGCGCGTATGGTGTGCCGGCGACCGCATCGAACGGAACGTCGACATACGCGGCCGGCGCGGCGCGCGGGTTGGACAGACTGCTGGCGCCGGCGTCACTCGAGACGGCCGCCACGTTGGCCGCGGCGCTCGCGCTGGCCTGCAACGACCAGCCCCCGTGCAGGGCCGAAGCGGGGAGGTCAGCTGCGTAGATGACCACCTCCGGTACGGCGTTCGATCCGCCGCCCGTCGCTGCGGTCACCGACACCGAGTCGAACACCGAGGTGTTGCGCCGCCCTTCATCGTGGCTGCTGACGAACATTCCTGCGAGGGCGAGCGATGGCACGTTGGTCGATCCGACCGTGCTCCCCGACGTGCCGTTGGCCGACACGGAGGCGGTGACGATCCGGCCGACACGGGTCAGCCGCAGCCATGCCGGCGGGGTCTGTCCAGCGCTGCCGAGGAACGTCGTCGCCGCACCGGCCGACGGGCGGCTCATGAACTCGACGCTGCCGTTGGGGGTCACATTCAGGGAGACGTGCGGTGCCGACGCGTTCCGCGACCGGCGAAGCATCAGTCCGGCCTTGGCGAACTTGCCGGTGTTCTCGATCTGCGCGACGCGGACCGTGATCGACCCGTCGCCGCTGAATGGCTGCGAGACGTAGTGGAAGGCATCGGCGGTGCCCCAGACGTCGGCGCCGGCGCCGCTGATGGTGAACGCACCGTTGTTGTGCGAGGCGCTGCCACTGAGCCCGGTGTTGCCGACGTCCTGGCTCGTCCACGGCGCCGGCACGGCCGTGCCGGTGGGCGGCGGCGGTGGCGGTGGCGGTGGTGGTGGTGGCGGGTTCGTCGCGCCGGCAGTGACCGCGACGCCTGTGAAGGTTGCGGTGTTCAACGTCCCGGCGGCATGGCTGGTGACCGCCAGTCCGACCAGTGCACTGGACCCCATGTCAATCGTCGTCGAGCCGACGGTCGTCCACGAGGTGCCGTTCGACGACGTCGCTGCGGTCAGGGCGGTGCCGCTCCGCGCGATCCGCAACCACACCGGCGTCGGCTGCGTCGTCGTACCGCGCACCGCCGTCGATCCTCCGGCGGTGCTGCGCGTCAGGAACTCGACGACGCCGTTCGGGCGGACGTCGAGCAGCGCGTGCGGCGACGCCGGATCGGTGGTGTCACGAATCATCACGCCAGCCTTGGCATACTGGTTCGTGTTCTGCAGCGCGGTGACGCGCGCGACAATCGTGCCGTCGCCGCTCAACGACTGGTACAGATAGCGGAAACCGTCGGTCGTGCCCCAGATGTCGGCGCCGGAGCCGGCCACGGTGTACGTGCTGCCACTGATGCTGGCGCTGCCGGCGGCGCCGACGGCACCGATGTCCTGCGTGAGCCATGGTGCCGGGAGTGCGGGTGGTGGCGGCGGTGGTGGTGGCGGCGGCGGAGCGCCCGATATCGTGACGGTCAGCGGCGGTGCTGAGGTTTCACCGGCGCCGTTGTACGCGGTGACGACGATGACGTGTTGGCCCGGCGCCAGCGTCAGGGTCAGCGAGCAGGCGCAGGTTCCGTTGGGTTGCGCCACGGTCAATCTGTGATCGGTGCGCGTGCCGTCGACGGTGACCGCGTAACCGGTCACGGTGGCAGGCGACGCGTGGTCCCAGTGCAGGGTGGCGGCCTGCGCGGCCAGGGACGAGGCAAGACACGCGAGCGTCACGAAGACGCAGGTGATGAAAAGTCGGCGGTACATGAATGACATCCTCGCGAACACATGGAGACCGGCAGGTCGCCCGCACAGGCGCGCACTGGCGATGACACAGAACTCGTCGCGCGGTCTGAACCGACCGCCAGAACGGGTAGCGCAAGGCGCACGCCACCGTCGAAAGGGGCCGTTTTACGGGGAAATTCGCTTCCGGGCAGCGGTCCGGCGCGTTGCTGTAGCAGCGCACAACTCTGCCGTTTCGTAAGAAGTGCACACCGCGAGGCGCGTTTCCCTTGATTTCCGCCTGATAGGAGGTGAGTAACGCGGCGGGGGCTGAGTACGAAGCGTGTACAACCGGCTTCAGGGTCGAAGCGCGGCGGCCGACGGCAGCGTGGAAAGGGCGAGCAGACCTGCGCCAACCAGCAGCGCGTACGCAACCGCGGCGTGCGACGAGGTGCGATCGTCGAAGCTGCGTGCCGCCTGTGCGGCGTCTTCGATCGATCCGCCGAGGCGGATGGCGGCGGCCGCGACAGCCGCTCGCACGTCGTCGACACCCTGGGGGGGCACCTCGATCGCCAGCCAGTGATAGCCGGCGGCGGCCGGGAACCACGCCGCGAACGCACGGTCCGTCATCAGCAGCGCGTCGCCGAACAGCGCATCCTCGATGGTCGCTACGAAACGAAGCCGGAGCGGCCGGCCGGCGACGGTGATCGACAGGTCGTCGCCGAGGTGGCGCTGCAGCCCCGCCAGCGTCCGCGCGCTGGTGATCACCGGCACCACCGGACTCACCGCCTCGGCCGCCGGATCGCTCCGGTCGCGCTGCTCGCGCCGCAGCAGGAGCCAGGGGTTGGCGCGCTCCTCATCCGTGCGGTCCAGCGTGGCGGTGAACGTGAACCGCCCTTCGTCGATGAAGGCCTCGCTCACGGCCGCCAGGCGCAGCCCGGCCGGCCCGACCGGCCGCCGCAGCGTCGCGCTCCCATCGTCGTGGACACGGAACGCCGCCACCCGGACGTCCGGCATCGCCGACAAGCCAAGCTCTGCCTGCCCCTCGGGCGCTGCCGGGTCATGCGCCAGCGGCAGCGTCGTGCGCATGAACAACGCATAGCCGCCGGACGTCCGATGCTTTGGCGAATCGTCAGTCGTGGCCGGCCGGCGCGTCATCCATGCGACACCCGAGGCGGCCAGCATCGCCAGACCGGCCGCCGCCGCAACGGCGCCGCGCGCCGCCCGCCGCGACAGCAGCGGCGGCAGCCGCGCCACCAGCAGCGCGGCGCCGACGCCCACGAGCAGTCCGGCGACCAGTGGCGCCGCGGCCGTCAGCCGGGACCCGGCCAAACCGGCCAGCAGGCCGACGTCACGCCCCGCCGGTGCCGACAGCCACTGATAGCCGGCCGCCAGGCCCGGCGAGACGACGAGGCCGCACGCCGTGGCTATGGCAGCGAGCACGATCGCGTCGCCGCGGGTGAGCGGCGCCGCGGCGCCCCAGATGACGGCTGCGAGCAGGCAGGCGACGACCAGCGGGGCCACCGCCCAGGTGAGTCCGGCGACCGACCGAGCCTCTGCTTCGGCGAGCGATCGGGCATCGGCCGACACATCGCGCGCCGTCACGCCGGCGATCGACGGCACGATCCGCTCGCGCAACCGCGCCTCGACGGCGTGTCGCGCCGCCTCGAGCGACATGCCGTCGGGAGGGGCAATCTGCACGGACGTGGCGCTCCCCTGTCCGCTGCGCCACAGCGCCCGCGCGATCTGCGGGGGCACGAACCCCTTCGGCGTCGCCCCGAACTGCGACCAGTACGCTTCGTCCACCGGACGCACCCGACCTGCGTCGAACGGGACGCGGGGCGTCCAGTCGGCCATCGTCGACCGACCGGTGATGCCGGGCAGGACCGGCGTCAGCAGGGGCTGGCGGACCACTCCGGCGAGCGGCAGGACGCCGGCGACCTGGAACGCCGCACTGTCGCTGGTCAGCCGGCCGCTGCCGTGCCACACCGGAAAGTCGAGCGAGATGACGTCGCCGACCGAGGCTCCCAGCTCCCGTGCCGCCCAGTCGTTCAGGACGATTGGCGGCCGGTCCAGTTCTTCGGCGTGCATGTCGGGAGCCACCGCCTGCAGTTCGATGCTCGTGACGAAGGAGTAGGGCACGCGACGGTCGCCACGCCGCATCGACTCGACCAGCATCGTCATGACCGGCGTTGGCAGGCCGCCGATGTCCAGCGTGGCGCGCGTCGCGGCGTCGACGAGCGCATCGTCGAGCAGCCCGGTCCTCGTCTCGAGCACGACGGACCGGGCGGCGTCGTCGATCCGCAGGCCCAGCCCGTAGTCGGCCAGCGTCGCCTGCCGGGCGATCGCGCTCTCGACCGTCGCCGGATTGATCCGGCGGTTCACGTCGGGACCGGTGGAGACGAGAATGGCGTTGATGCGGCCGCGCCACGCCGGTTCGTCCTGGAGCAGGGAGAGCGGGACGAATGCGGCCGGCACGTCGCCGGACTGCGCGAGCGGCGACAGCGCGGCACCTGGGGATCCTGCCGGAAATGCCGTGAGGCGGAGCCGCAGGACACGGCCAGGGTCATCGCGGCGTCCATGCACCGTGCCGCGCGGCACGTCGTCGGCATGGGCGATGGTCAGGGTCATCGCGGCGCCCGGCTCGATACCGAGCGCCGTGCCCAGGGCCGGGCCGGCCAGCAGATCCGCACCCGACGGTCCGTTGACGCCGTCGACACCGTGCAGGCGCCAGAAGCGGTCGTCGACTCCGTAGACGGCCACGCGCGGCACGCGGATCGCGCCATCCACGGTCGCGGCCACGCCATCGACGGCAATCAGCGGTGCGGCGTCCCGGAACGCGCCGCCGATGTCCGTCGCCGCCTGCAGGCGATCCACCAGCGTCTGCTCGACGAACTGCGGGGCCACCACCGCCAGCGCCGCGCGGCCGAGCCGCTGGCGCGCCATGGCTTCCCGTCCGCCGATCACCGACGTGCGCAGCCGGAACGGCAGCGCCGCCGCGGCGACACCGAGCGCGAGCGTCAGGACGATGAGGATGCGCTTGCGTGGTGATGGTGACCGGGACATGCCGACCGGGTGCCTCAGGGCCCGACCATTATGTGCCGATCGTGGTCGGGTCGGCTGATGAGGCGGGGCGGCGACCTCGCCGCCACCCGCCGTCGACGGACCCGGACGCGGTCAGTAGCGGATACGGAGCCCGGCGCCCGCGTGCAGTCCCCCGACCGTGACGTCGGAATCGACGCCCGTGGCGCCAATCGTCGCCGTGCCGCGCGAGTAGCGCACCAGTCCCTGGACGCCGACGTTCTTCGAGAAGAAGTACGACACGTCGAAGCCGCCGTTGACGCCCCAGGCGGAAACCGTCGCGCGCTCGCGTTCGGTGCTGACGAGGGAGACGGTATCGAACGGGAAGACGTCGTCGATGACCAGCGACTCAATCGTCTGCTGCTTCACCTGGAACCAGGTCGGCCCACCGAAGACCGTGAGCTGGACCGTGTCGGTGATCGGCAACAGCCACATCGCCTGGACGTGCACCATCAGGTCGCTCCGCTCCAGCGTCGTCGAGCCGTCGAGCGTGCGTGGCCGATCGAAGTAGAAGGGGTTGGGGATCGCCGCGGTGACCGCCGCCTGGTCGTCGGCCACGGCGTAGCTGACGCCGAAGCCCATGCCGAAGCGGCCCTTGATGCGGCCGCCGGCCGTCACGTCGAAGACCGGCCGCTTGCCAATCTCCTGACGCGCCGTGATCTCGGCGGTCTCCTGGTACAGGTCCTGGCGGCTGCTCACCTCGTTGGTCTCCGTGGTGACGCCGTAGAGCGCGTTGATCGAGACGTAGCCGTTGTCGCCCCAGGCCGAGGGCTGGGCGTGCGCATCGGACGACACCAGCAGCAGAGCAACGAGGCCGAAGCCTGACCAGAGCGAACGAAACGGGGCGCGCATCAATTGACTCCTACGGCGGTCCAGGCTTCGCTGACGGCTCGGGTCACGGCGCTGCCGGCGCCGTAGAGGTCGACGGCGGACTGCAGCGTGACCGTGCGGGCGACGGCGAAGGTCGCGTTGGCGGGCATCATCTCGGTGAACGCCCGGTAGAACACACGTTCGATCTGCTCGCGATTCGCCGCGCCGACGCCGCTGACCGACAGCCCGGACGTCCGGTTGGTCCCCCCCTCGATGGCCAGGTAGAACGCGTGGCCGGGGATGGTGGCGTTGATGTGGACGCCACCGTTATCCTGCGTCCCGGTGTACCGCGCCGTGTAGTGATCCGGATCGCCGAACTGCTGCGGATTGGCGAGCGATCGGATGCCGCCCGGCGTCACGACATCCTCCGCGATGAGATAGTCGGCGCGCAGTGCGCCGCTGCCGGCCGGTTGATGGTAGAACTCGGCGGCCACCCCGATGATGTCGGAGAACGCCTCGTTGAGCGCGCCCGACTCGTTGCGGTAGATGAGGCGCGACGTGAAGTCGGTGACGCCGTGGCCCAGCTCGTGCGCGAAGACGTCGAGCGCCCCCGAGAGGTAGTTCCAGTTCCGGCGCTGCACGTCGACGACGTCGGCCGGCAGCCCTTCACCGAACACCATCACGCCTCCCCCGGCATAGAACGCGTTCAGGAAGAACGTGCCGACGACCGAGTTGCTCTGGCTGCGCACCGTGCTGCGATCCACCGGATGGACGAGTGCCAGGACGCGCGAGTCGGAGCCGTCGAGGCCGCGCCGGCCGAACCGTCGGTACAGGAAGTCGTAGACGTAGCCGGCGTAGGCGTGGGCGTCGACGATGGCGGGGTCGCTCCACGTGTTGTCGCTGTCGGCGGCGATGTCGGCGACGCCGAGCGAGACGACGCCGTTGAGGAAGTTCACCGTCCGCGCCAGGTTCCCCTTCATGTCGAAGGTGATGAGCGTCGGCGGGCGCAGCTCGTCCTCCGTCCGGTACCCCGAGGCGACGCGATTCGTGCTGACCTTCTTGTTGTCACCCAGCACACCGGTGCCGCGGCCGACCGTCGCCTGCGTCTTCAGATCGTCGAGCGCCAGGAGCAGGTCGCCGGTGCGCGCATCGAGGAAGTAGATGTAGAGGCCCTCGGCACCGAAGGCGCGCCCCTGATAGGCGAGCGCGAACTCACCGCCGTCGCGCGGCAGGATCACCAGCTCCGGCTCGAAGCTGTCGGGCAGTTCGGCGCCCGACAGGCCGGCGATGGCGGCGCGCGCGTCGGCGCTCGACAGCACCGGCGTCACGTCCTCCAGCCCGATGCCCTCATAGATGCCGCCGAAGACGCTGGTGGTCAACCCATCGTCCATCTGGCGGGCAATGTCGCCGCCGTGCACGCGGACGCCCTTGTAGAACTGGTCGAAGCGCTCGTGCGTGCGCGATTCCAGCATCGCGTCGGCGCGCCGCTGGCGCAGGCGCAGGGTGCCGTCCCGGTCCATGCGATCGACGGCGGAATCCCAGACGCGCAGTTCGCCGATCGACTGCGCCGCGATCCGGCGCACCCGGTCGCTCGACTGGGCGGCGGCGGAGTCGGCGAGCAGTGGGGTCAGCAGCAGCGCGAAGACCCATGGGCCGAGGCGGGCCGAGCCGGTGTGCGACGCTCTCACGCAGTGTCTCCTTCGCGGCTGGTGGCCGCTGGACGTCTCTGGTTGCTGGAGGTCGCCGGAACCCAGAGGAGGTTTCGCAAAATTCTACGTCAGGTACTCGGGTCTTTTCGGCCGATGGCGGTCGTCCCTTTGCTCACTCCGACGGCCGCGGCGTCGGGACTTCGCGCCGCCGCCGTGCAGGGAAGGGCAGTCGTGCGCAGTGTCGCACGTGTGCCGGAGGGGCTGGGGGATGATAGGGCGGGTAGGCCTGGTAGGGCGGGTAGGGCGGGTAGGCCGGGTAGGCCGGGTAGGCCGGGTAGGGCGGGTAGGGCGGGTCCGTCACACGAACCCGCGCGCCGTCGCATCTCGTCGCTGTGTCACTGCGCCGCCACAATCCGATCGACAATGGCCTTGGCGACCACCGGACTGACGGTGCAGGACG
Organism: uncultured Acidobacteriota bacterium; assembly: GCA_902825985.1. Lineage (GTDB taxonomy): Bacteria > Acidobacteriota > Vicinamibacteria > Vicinamibacterales > CAVVIG01 > VFZL01. The sequence goes on from CADEDC010000038.1 coordinate 27,777, forward strand.
GATCGTCGACGCGGCACTTGGCGACCGTCAGGCCGCAGCCGCAGGTGCAGTTCTCCGAGTTGAGCGCCTGCAGCACCTCGGACCGCTTCGACTCGGGCACCCCCGACAGATCGACGCCGGGGATTTCCTTGAGCTGGGCGATGTCCTCGGGATTCATCCGCGTCGGATCGTCGATCCGCTTCACGTCGGCATTCACCTCGAGACCGGCGAGCAGCCGGGTCGTCGCCTCCGTCTCGCGGGCGTGCAGCATCCCGACGTGCTTCTGCACCACCTTCCCCTCCCTGTCCAGGAAGTAGGTCGTGGGCAACGCGGTGATCCCCGGGAACCGGTCGTTCACCTCGTCGGTCGTCATCGCGATCGGATAGTTCACCATGTACTGCTCGGCGAACTTTCGCACCCCGTCCACCGGCCCCTCGTCTTCGGAGATGCCGACGATGACGAGCTGATCGCGGTACTTGTTCTGGAGATCGACGAGATCGGGAATCTCGGCGCGGCACGGTCCGCACCAGGTCGCCCAGAAGTTGACGAGCACCACCTTGCCCTTCCAGGCGTCGGATGACAGCGTCTTGCCGTCGAGGTCGGTCAACGTGAACGGGGCGACCGTCTTTGGCTCCTTCAATAGTTCAACGGTGACCTTCTCGCCGGTGTCCCGGGTGACGTCGGCGGCCGCACCGGCGGGCGCCGACGCGGGACGATCCGCCGCGGTTCCGGGCGCCGACGATCCGCAGCCAGCCAGGCCGACGGCCACGACCCCGAGGGCGAGCAGCTCGAACATCCGGTTGCGCGTCATGCAAGGATCCTAGCAGGATTGGCGGGGTAGAATCGATGCCCGCCGGGATCTTCCGCCGTGAAGCCCGAGCGGCCGCATCCGAGGTGCAGTCATGGTGAAGTGGCTTGCCGCGCTGGTGAGCGCGGCCGCGATGGTGTCGGCAGGTACAGCCGGGCTCGCCGCGCAGGCGGCTCGTACGTTCACGGTCCGGCTGTCCCCGGTGCCGGTGGATGGGCCGCCGATGATGGCGACGATTGCCGGGCTCGGCGCCGCGACGGCGACGTTGACGGGCACCCAGCTCGTGGTGTCCGGCACCTTCAAGGGGCTCAAATCGCCGGCGACGCTGCTCAAGTTGCATCGTGGCATCCGCGGCGTGCGGGGTCCGGCGATTGCCGACCTGGCGGCGCCCCAGGCCGCCTTGGCCGGCACGTTCTCGGCGACCATCGAGCTGTCGGCGTCGCAGGCCGACGATCTCACCCGCGGCCGACTCTACCTTCAGCTCTACAGTGAAAAGGCCCCGGAAGGAAATCTCTGGGGCTGGCTGCTACCACAGGAGGTTCGACGATGACCGGTATGGGAACCGCGCGGACGCTGCTGACCGCCGCTGGCATGACGGCCGTGGCGGCCGTTCTGACGTCGGGCCAGCAATCGGCCCCGTCCTCGGCCATCTACTCAGCCGAGCAGGCGGCGGCCGGGCAGACGGTCTACCGGGCGAACTGCGCCGCCTGCCACTTGAACGACCTGCGCGGCCGCAACGAGGCGCCGGCGCTTGCCGGCCCGAACTTCATGAGCGCCTGGGGCCAGCGCTCGGCCAAGGATCTGGTCGACTACGTCTCGGCCTCCATGCCGCCGGGTCGCGCCAACCTGCCGGCCGACCAGTACGCGGCGGTGGTTGCCTACATGCTGCAGATGAACGGCGCCGCCGTGGGCGCGCAGCCGCTGGCCGCGACCGATGCCACGCGAATCGCGACCGTCGCGACCGGACAACCGCCGGCGCAGCTCGCACAGGCGCCGGCCGGGGGCGGGGCCCAGCCGGAAGCCGGCCGCGGTCAGGCGCCGACCGGTGGCCGCGGTGGCGGGCCCGGCCGCGGTGCCGCACCGCCCGGACCGCGGGGCGTGACGATTGCCGGCGAGGTGCAGAACTACGTGCCGGTCACCGACGAGATGTTGCGGAATCCGCCGGCCGGTGACTGGCTGATGGCGCGCCGCAACTACCAGGGATGGAGCTACAGCCCGCTCACCGAGATCACCCGGGCGAACGTCAAGGACCTGAAGCTGGCGTGGGTGTGGGCCCTCAACGACGGCGCCGGGGCGAACCAGAACATGCCGGTCGTGCACAACGGCATCATCTACATGGTGTCGCCCGGCAACATCGTCCAGGCGCTCGACGGCAGGACCGGCGATCTGATCTGGGAACACCGGATGGGGCCCGACACCCAGGTCGGCATGGGCCAGATGCGCAACAGCGCCATCTACGACAACCTGTTCATCACGGCGACCACCGATGCGCGGCTCGTCGCCCTCGATGCGCGCGACGGTCACAAAGTGTGGGAGTCGCGGCTCGGCGGACCGGGCACCAACTACTCCACGACCAGCGGTCCGATTGTGGCGAACGGCAAGGTCATTCAGGGCCTGCAGGGGTGCGACCGCTACGGCCCGATCCGCTGCTACATCAGCGCGTGGGACGCGAAGACCGGCGCGGCGGCGTGGAAGTTCAACACCATCGCGCACGCCGGGGAACCGGGCGGCGACTCGTGGGGGAAGATCACCGACGACTACCGCAAGGGTGGCGAGACCTGGATTGCCGGGAGCTACGATCCCGACCTCAATCTGACGTTCTGGGGCGTCGCCCAGGCGAAGCCCTGGATGACCGCCAGCCGCGGCAACACCGTCTTCGACGGCGCGCTCTATTCCTCCTCGACGCTCGCCATCAACGTCGACAGCGGCAAGCTGGCGTGGCACTACCAGCACGTGCCTGGCGAGTCGCTCGACCTCGACGAGGTCTACGAGCGCGTCCTCGTCGACATCGGCGACCAGAAGGTGGTGTTCTCGATCGGCAAGGCCGGCGTGTTGTGGAAGCTGGATCGGCGCACCGGCAAGTTCATCGCGCACCGGGAGACGGTCTATCAGAACGTCTTCGATCGCATCGATCCGAAGACCGGCGTTCCGACCTACCGTGCCGAGGTCATCGAGAACCAGGTCGACAAGTGGGTGCAGGCCTGTCCGAGCACGGAGGGGGGACACAACTGGCAGGCGATGAGCTACAACCAGCCGAACGGCCTGCTGATCATCCCGCTGAGCCAGTCGTGCATGGAGCTGTCGGCCCGCAAGGTGGAGATGACGCCCGGATCCGGCGGCACCGCCGCCCTGCGCCGCTTCTTCGAGATGCCGGGCTCGAACGGCAACGTCGGCAAGCTCGCCGCGTACGACGTGGCGACGATGAAGGAAGTGTGGAGCCGGGAGCAGCGCGCCGCGTTCCTGACGGCGGTGCTGTCCACCGGCAGCGGCCTCGGGTTCGTCGGCGACCTCGATCGCCGCTTCCGTGCGTTCGACGTGAAGACCGGCGAGACGCTGTGGGAAACCCGTCTGGGCACGTCGGTCCAGGGTTTCCCGGTGACGTTCACCGCCGGCGGCAAGCAGTACGTCGCGGTCACCACCGGCCTCGGCGGCGGCAGTCCGCGGCAGGTGCCGCGGACCATCAGCCCCGAAATCGCGCATCCCAGCTCCGGCAATGCGCTGTACGTGTTCGAGCTCCCCGACCGCCGATGACCCGGCGGGACGGTGGCTGGCGCCTGCGGCAGCGCTGCACCGAGCCCGCGCCGGGCGCGCCGGCCGGCTCACGACCGTGACACGTCGCAGCTCGTCCCGCCGGCCGCCGGGATGTAGGCCTTGAGGACGTAGTCCATCACCATGCGGTCGGCACTGAAGCGCCAGCCGAGCGTCCGGATCGCCTGCTTCATGCGGCGCACCCAGGCGCGCGGCAGGCCGTCGCGATCGCGCTCGTAGTAGAGCGGGACGGCGTGGTCGCGCAGGGCCGACAGCAGCGACGCGCCGTCGCGGCGATCGTGGACGCTGACATCGCTGTGCGTCTCGCCCATGCCGATACCGAAGCCGTTCTGGCCGTCGAACGCCTCGGCCCACCAGCCGTCGAGAATCGACATGTTCAGCCCGCCGTTCAGCACCACCTTCTGGCCGCTCGTGCCGCACGCCTCGAGCGGCCGGCGCGGGTTGTTCACCCACAGGTCGACGCCCTGCACGAGGTGGCGGCCGACGTTGATGTCGTAATCCTCGATGAACAGCAGCTTGCCGGCAAAGCGCGGGTCGCGCATCAGCCGGGCAATCTCCTGCAGCACCATCTTGCCGGGCCCGTCCTTCGGATGCGACTTGCCGGCGAAGACGAACTGCACCGGCATCTGCGGATGGTTCACCATCTCGGCGATCGCCTCGACGTCCTGGAGGAAGAGCGTCGCCCGCTTGTAGGTGGCAAAGCGCCGGGCGAAGCCGATGGTGAGTGCGTCGACGCTGAGGGCGCGCTTCAACGGCGCGATGGTCTCGGCCGGCTCGTCGCGCCGTTCGGCATCGCGCACCGCCCGCCGCCGGGCGAACTCGATGAGCCGCATCTTCAACGTCTGATGTGTCTCCCACAGCTCGCCATCGTCGACCCGGTCGATCGCCTCCCAGAAGCCGGCGGTGCCGGCGTGCTGCGGCCAGTCGGGCCCCAGATGACGGTCGTACACCTGGCGCATCTGCGGCGCCAGCCACGTCTGGACGTGGACGCCGTTGGTGATGTGGCCGATCGGCACCTGCTCTTCGACCATCCCGGGAAAGAGCCCCACCCACATCGCCCGCGACACCTGTCCGTGCAGGCAGGAGACCGCATTCGCCCGCCGCGACAGGCGCAGCGCCAGCACCGTCATGCAGAACTCTTCGCCTTGATCGTAGGGATTGACGCGGCCGAGGCCCATGAAGTGATCGGAGCTCAGCCCCATCTGCTCGCGCAGCGGGCCGAGGTGTTCCTCGACGAGTCCGGCGTGGAAGCGATCGTGACCGGCCGGCACCGGCGTATGGGTGGTGAAGACGATCTGGCTCGAGACGCGCCGGATGGCCTCGGTTGCGTCGATCCCCTCCGTCACCATGCGCTGGCGCACGAACTCCAGTCCGCAGAACGCGCTGTGCCCCTCGTTGAGGTGCACGACGCCCGGCTGGATGCCGAGTCGCGACAGCGCCTGCATGCCGCCGATGCCGAGCAGCAGTTCCTGCCGGATGCGGACCCGGCTGTCGCCGCCGTAGAGGCGTGCCGTCAGTTCGCGATCCTCGGGCTGGTTGCCGTCGACGTTCGAGTCGAGCAGGAGCAGCGTATTGCGGCCGACCGAGAGCCGCCAGACGCGGGCGAGGATGGTCCCGGTGCGGGTGTCGATGCGGATGACGATCGGCGAATCGGGCGGGCCGGCCGGCTGGATCGGCAGTTGCCGGTGGTCGACTTTGATGTACTCCTCGTGCTGCCAGCCGCTGGCGTCGAGCCGCTGCCGGAAGTAGCCCTGGTCGTAGTAGAGGCCGACGCCGACCAGCGGCACGCCGAGATCCGACGCGCTCTTGATGTGATCGCCGGCCAGGATGCCGAGACCGCCCGAATAGATCGGAATCGATTCGTGCAGGCCGAACTCGGCCGAGAAGTAGGCGACCGGCCGGGCCCACAGGACGCCGGCGTGGCGGGCGCCCCACGTCCGCCGATCGTTGAGGTACTCCTGCAGGCGGCGGTAGGCGTAGTTGATGCGGCTGTGCAGCGCCAGCTCGGACGCCCGTTTCTCGAGCCGCTCGATCGGAATCTGCTGCAGCATCGCCACCGGGTTCTTGTCGACCACCCGCCAGAGGTGCGGGTCGAGCTCGCGGAACAGGCTGGTCGAGTCGTTGTCCCAGCTCCACCACAGGTTCTGCGCCAGCGCCGTCAGCCGGCGATGGGTCGGCGCGACGATCTGGCCGACGGCGCGTGCTTCGCCGACGATCGGCGCGACCTGGGCGCCGGCCGTCATCAGCATGCGGACGTCCTGGTCGCTGAAGCTGCGCGGCTCGAGGGTCTGGACGACCAGCACGCCTTCGAGCAGCCCGCGGTCCATCAGCGGCACGCCGAGGAACGAGTGATACGGATCTTCGCCGGCCTCGGCAAAGTACTTGAACCGCGGATGGGCGGTGGCGTCGGCGACCACCAGCGGTGTCAACTGCTGCGCGACGAGTCCGGCCAGGCCCTCGTCGACGCCCATCCGGACGCGGCCGACGCTCTCGGTGCGCAGGCCGACGGTGGCGGCGAGCACCAGATTGCGGCGATCGGATTCGAGCAGATAGACGGAGCAGACGTCGGTGGCGAAGCGCGCCTGGATGAGGTGAACGATGTTGCCGAGGGTCTCCGAGGGGTCGCCGCTGCCCGACGTCAGGCGGCTGATCTCCTCCAAAGTCCAGAGCAGTGAACCTTCATACGAAGCGTCGGCGAGCGTGCGGGTATCAGTCATAAGAGGTCCCGAGGGGGAAGCGCACATTGTCCCCGTGTACGCGGGTTCGAGCAAGTTCGCTGCCGGCGGCACCGCGCGGAATCGCTCGCCGGCACGCGGCCATCCGCGGCGGTGATCCAACCGAGTTGTGGGGCATCGCCGCCAATCCTACGATTTGGTAGCTCTGGCGATCGGCCGCCACCGCCGCCGCCGATGGCGCCGGACCGCGGAAAACAGGCGCGAACCTCGTGATGTCCGGCGGCGCCGGGACCGTGGCCGGCAGTGGCGTACCTCTTGCTCCAGAGAGACGGCGAATAGACCGGAGCCTCCCGGATCTCTTCACCCGGTGGTCCCTCCGCGGAGGGCGTCGCGAGACGTCCTCCGCGGCTCCCTTCGCACCGCGTTGTCGTCCCACCGGCGCTTGCAATCCGTACCAGGAGCCCGCTGCCATGGAGCTGCACACCCTCGTCACCCGCGTTCGTGCCGAATTCAACGAAATGCCCGGCCTGCGTCTGACCAGCGAGCAGGCACAGCGTCTGTGGGGCGTCGAACCCGCGGTGTGCCAGTCGGTCATCGACGCGCTGGTCCAGGCGTCGTTCCTTCGTCGGGCCGAGGGCGGGACAATCGTGAGGGCGGCGTAGCCGGGTGACACGCCTGTCGGTGACGGCGCCTGAATCCGACACGATTGTCGGCTCCGGCAGCCGCTTCGCAGCAGCGCCTCTCCCCGCGACCCGCAGACCAGCCATGTCCGGCCCTCTTTCTTCTGTCGGTGCCGTCGCCGCATCCGAGCTGTTCTCCAGCTACGAGCCCGGCGTCGCCTACGACGAGATGTTCGATGCGTCGGGGATGCCGCGCCCGCACTGCCACGAGCTGATGCAGGAACTGCTGGCGACGTCGGCCCCGGAACTGCTCCAGTACCAGGCCGAGGCCGACCGCTCGTTCCTCACGCAGGGCATCACCTTCACGGTCTACGGCGACGATCAGGGAACCGAGCGCATCTTCCCCTACGACCTGCTGCCGCGCATCATCACGGCCAGCGAATGGCGCGGCGTCGAGCGCGGGCTGAAGCAGCGGCTCACCGCCATCAACCTGTTCCTCAAGGACGTCTATCACGAGGGCCGGATCCTGAGCGCCGGCGTCGTGCCGCGCGATCTCATCCGCAGCTGCCGGCACTTCCGGCGCGAGATGCAGGGTGTCGCCGTGCATCGCGACATCTACGTGGCGGTCGCCGGCACCGATCTGGTCCGCCTCCAGGACGGCCGCTTCGTCGTGCTCGAGGACAACCTGCGCGTGCCGAGCGGCGTGTCGTACATGCTCGCCAACCGCGAAGTCATGAAGCGCGTGCTGCCCGGGCTGTTCGATCGTTACGAGGTTGCGCCGATCGCGCACTACGGCCAGGCGCTGCTCGCCACGCTGCGCGCCCTCGCGCCGACCAGGACCGACCCGAGCATCGTCGTCCTGACGCCAGGCGTCGGCAACTCGGCCTACTTCGAACACGCCTTCCTGGCGCGCGAGATGGGGGTGCCGCTCGTCGAGGGCCGCGACCTCCTGGTGCACGACAACATCGTCTACATGCGGACGACCTCGGGGTTGCGCCGCGTCGACGTCGTCTACCGGCGGGTCGACGACGACTTCCTCGACCCGCTGGCGTTCCGCGCCGACTCGCAGCTCGGCGTCGCCGGGCTGCTCAACGCCTATCGCGCCGGCAACGTGTCGGTCGCCAACGCCATCGGCACCGGCATCGCCGACGACAAGGCACTCTATGCCTACGTCCCGGCGATCATCCGCTACTACCTGGGCGAGGAGCCGATCATCGACAACGTCGAGACCTTCCTGTGCAGCGACCCGGCCGCCCGCCAGCACGTCATCGAGAATCTCGATCAGCTGGTCGTCAAGGCGGTCGGCGAGTCCGGCGGCTACGGCATGCTGATCGGACCGCACAGCACGGCCGCCGAACGCGAGCAGTTCCGCGTCAAGATCCTCGCCGACCCGCGCAACTTCATCGCGCAGCCGACCCTGTCGCTCTCGCAATCGCCCTGCTTCATCAACGACAGAATCGAGCCGCGCCACGTCGACCTGCGCCCCTACGTGCTCTATGGCGATGACATCACCATCGTGCCGGGCGGGCTGACCCGCGTCGCCCTGCGGAAGGGCTCGCTGGTCGTCAACTCGTCGCAGGGCGGCGGCAGCAAGGACACCTGGGTGCTGCAGGACTGAGCCTATGCTGCTGTCACGGGTTGCCGACAACCTCTACTGGATCAGCCGCTACCTCGAACGGGCGGAGCATGCCGCCAGGGTCATCGACGTCCGCCTCGACCTCGGACTCGATCGCCACGGGCCGGTCGGCGGCTGGGACTTCGCCCGCATCTACTCGGCGCTCCGCATGACGGTGCCCGAGACGCCGCCGTCCAACCCGGCGGCGCTCGTCGACTCAACAGTCTTCGACCTCGCGAATCCGGAGTCGGTCGCCTCGTACGTGACCGCGGCCCGCTACAACGCCCGGCAGGTGCGCGAGGAGATCAGTTCGGAGATGTGGGAGGAACTGAACAGCCTCTTCCTCCGCCTGAAGCAGGCGCAGGTGGATGGCGTCTGGTCGGCGCGGCCCCATTACGTGCTCAAGCTCGTCATCGAAGGCGTGCATCTCTTCCAGGGCATCACCGACGCGACGATGGAGCATGGCGAGGGCTGGCAGTACCTGCAGGTCGGCCGCTTCCTCGAACGCGCGAGTGCCACGGCGGCGTTCCTGGATCTCTACTTCCGCGACGGCTCGATGGCCGCAGACGGCGGCGGCCACAAGGACCATCGCGAGTGGGTCGGCCTGCTGCGCTCGTGCGCCGCCCTCGAAGCCTACTGCCGCTGCTACACCGCCGATCTCCGGCGCGAGCGCATCGCCGAGTTCATGCTGCTCAATGCCGAGTTCCCGCGTTCGGTCCGGTTCGCCGCCGCCCGCATCGAGGCGTCGCTGCGCGGCATCACGCAGCTCACCGGACGCGGCGTCGGCGGCCGCGCCGACCGCGTCGCCGGGCGGCTGCACGCGACCCTGGACTACGGCCAGGTCGACGAGATTCTCAGCGATGACCCGGAGCACTACGTCGAGGGGATCATCCGCTACTGCTCGCAGATCCACAGCGCCCTGTATCAGAGCTACATGGCGTATCCGATCGAGTCGGCGCTGCCGGCGTAGGCAGAGGGACGGGGCATGTTCTACACCATCCGCCACATCACCCGCTTCACCTACGAGACGCCGATTGCCGAGAGCACCATGGAAGCGCGCAAGCAGCCGCGCAGCGACGGGACGCAGCGCTGTGTCCAGTTCGGCCTCGGCACCAACCCGCCGTCGCGGGTGATGATGTACCAGGATCACGACGGCAACATCGTCCACCACTTCAACATCCCGGGGAAGCACGCGCGGCTCATCGTCACGGCCGAGGCGCTCGTCGAGTCACAACCGTCGCCGGTGCTGCCGGACCGGCTCGGCATCAATGCGTGGCCGCAGATTCACGCCATGACGGTGGCCGGCGAATACTGGGAGATGCTGAATCCGAGCACCTTCGCGAAGCCGACCGAGGCGCTGCGCGCCCTCGCCGGCGAGCTGAAAGTGTCGCGCGACGAGGATCCGATGTCGCTGCTGCGGCGGCTCACGGCCGACATCGCGGCGCGGTTCGCCTACAGCCCGAAGACGACGCGCGTCGATTCCCCGATCGACGAGGCGCTGGCCGCGCGACGGGGCGTCTGCCAGGACTTCGCCCACATTCTCATCGCCCTCGGACGCCTGGCCGGCGTGCCGTGTCGCTACGTCAGCGGCTACCTGTTTCACAGTCGCGACAGTCACGACCGCTCGGCTGACGGCGCCACGCACGCGTGGGTCGAGGCGCAGTTGCCGGAGCTCGGCTGGGTGGGTTTCGATCCGACCAACAACCTGATGGCTGGCGACCGCCATATCCGCGTCGCCGTCGGCCGCGACTACGCCGACGTCCCGCCGACGCGGGGCGTCTTCAAGGGGAACAGCGCGGTGAAGAGCGAACTCGCCGTCGCGGTGTCGGTGGGGCCGGCGCGGCTCGCCGTCGCCGGCGAACCGCTGCCCTTCGTACCGTGGATGTCGCGCGAAGCGTCGGGAATCCAGCCGGAGGCGTCGGTCATCCACCAACAGCAGCAGTGAGCCCTTCCGGCCGACCGTCGTGACCTCGCGCGCCGGCGTCTACTCGCGCAGCAGCATCGCCCGGTTGTTGCGCTGCTTGAGGAGCGCGAGAATCCTCGGGATGTCGACGTCGCCGCTGGCCGTCATCAGCAGCTCCGGGGCGGCGCGGCCGGGTCGCGGCCGCGCCTGATCCCAGGTGGCCATCGTCCGGAGCTGGGCCTGACGACGAGCCTGGGGACCGGAGACGAAGTCGAAGACGAAGCCGGTGAGCCCGGGCAGCGTCCGCATCGATCGGCTGGCGCCGAATCGCACCGCGTCGTACGGATCGTCGAGCAGCTGCGCCAGATGCGGCGCCATCCAGTCGGTGCCTGCGGCCTGCTGGGCCGGCGGCCACGCCATCGCCTGCGCGATGATGGCGCGCTGACCGGCATCGCCCTTCAGCAGCCAGAGCAGCGAACCGGCGACGGTCCGTTCGTCCTCGGAGAGCGGCATCTCGGCCGTGCCGTACCACTGCTGCAATGCCTGGCCGGTCCAGCCGAGCGTGCGATCCAGGTGACAGAGGTTGCAGGCGTTCGGCCGTCCGGTCTCGACGCTTTCGCGCACCGTCGGACTACCGATGGTATGGCTGCGGATCGTCTTCAGCAGGCCGTACGACGTGTACGGCATGTGGCAGTTGTAGCAGGAGCTGCCGGGAGAATCGGCCTTGTGGTGCGTGTGGGCGGTCGGGTTGGCGCGAATCGGCTCGTGACACTGCAGGCAGGCGTCATTCGTCACCGCCGGCATCGACACCTGGCCGACACGCCACTGTTCCACGGGCCGGGTGTCGTCGTCGGCCTTGTGCAGGGTATGGCACGAGAAGCAGGTGAGCGTGCGGTCGGCGTGCGTCGCGTTGCGGTAGCACGGCGATTCGAGCAGCCCGTTGTACTCGCGCCCGGAGACCCGTACCGTGCCATCGGCCCAGAATGCGTCGCGGATGAACCGCGAGTCGTCCTGCAGCAACGCCTGCATCGTCGGCGAGTCGGCGTTGGCCGTCGGCTGCGCCACGAACCTGGTGTCGGACAGCTCGTGTCCGGGCCGGAACGGCAGCCCCTGCGAGTTGGCGAAGCGCTCACCGCGCTCGTCGTAGAACTCCCACACGCCGTGACACTGGCCGCACACCTGCGACGCGCGCTTCGGGTCGAGGCGTGCCGGCTGCACCGTCGTCGTATCCGCCGCGCCGGTGAGATGCAGCCGGTAGCGCCGCAGCGGGTCGCTGTTGGCGCGGACGTGCTCCTCGCTCGGCCCATGGCACGACTCGCACGAGATGCCGAATTCCGCGACCGTGGTGTCGACGCGCTGCGTGTCGAGCGCCTGCGAGCCGAACGGCGTATCGAACTGCGGCTTGCCGTGTGTCGTGTGGCACACGAGACAGGTGCTGTTCCAATGTCCGGTTTCCGAGAGTGGCGCCTGCGTCGGCGGGTGCAGCACCGCCATGCGGCGTGGAATCCAACGCTGCTCGGCCACCAGGTAGGCGCCCGGCAACTGGCCGAGCAGCCGCTGCTGCCCGGTGCCGTACCAGAAGATCTGCTGGTTGTGCGAGCCGGTGATGAGGGTCACGCGGCGCTCGATACGCGGGCGGCTGTCGGGCGGCGCCGGTGAGTCCGGGTCGTCGAACTCGGCCCACAGCTCCTGTCCCTTCTGCCGCAAGAACATCGGCCGGCCGTGGACGTCGTCGACCGTGACGCCATCGAAGTCGGGAATCGCCGTGTCGGGAGTGGCCACCTGCGTCATGGTGCGATGGAACGACGCATGCCACGACGTGTATTGGCTGGGATGACAGGCCCGGCAGGTATTCGAGGAGACGAAGCCGTCTTCGCGAACCTGGACGGGGCGGTGCGTGACCTGAGGTTCTGGTGGGGCGGCAGACTGGCGCGTGGCGACCCTGGTGAGCCCCAGGGCCGCCGACGCGACGATGAGAACGATGAAGAGCGGAGTGCGCAAGCCGCTACTGCTGGGTGGCCCCGGTCACCGTCACTTTGACGTCCTGGTCCGTGAACTTGTGGCGGTCGCTGGCACGAACGCGGATCACGTATTCGCCGGGCACGTTGAACGAGACGGCGTTTTCGACCTTCCCGTCCTTGACTGGCGTATTGCGCGATTCGAAATCAGCGCCCGCAGGTCCACGATAGACCGTCCAGGTAACGAACGGACCGCGCGGCCCGGCAGGGCCACCTGCACCGGCTCCTGGCCGTGCCGGTGCCAGGTCGGGCAGATTGACCGGTGCGTCCTTGAGGTCGGAGACGAGGGTCGGCGGCGTTTCCTGGCCGACGGCCGGCTTCCTGGGCGCTGCCGGCTTCGGCACGCCGTCATCGGTGTAGTTGCCGATCATCCTCAGCGTCTGTCCGACGCGAACGCTCGTGTCGGCGGTGACGGCAATCTTGGGCGCGGTGTTCTTGGCGAGTTCCGCCGACACCTGTCCGCCGGCCGACGCACCACCGATGGGGTCGATTTCCCATTCGGCCTGGAGCCAGCCGAACGCCTTCTGGGTCTTGCCGTTGGCCACCAGTGTCCAGACCAGCTCCTTCTTGCCCCAGTCCTTCGGTACGACGACCGTGAAGATGTTGCGCTGCATGCGCGGGTAGAAGAACGCAGGCTGACCGCGGTCGGGTCCGCCGGGCTCAATCGTGTTGTTCGGGCCTGGAGGAATCGACAGCTGCTGCACCCAGTTCCGGTTCAGGTAACCGAAGTGCATGTTGAACGTGCCGTCGGGGTTCTTGGACCAGCCCTCGAACACCGGCTGAACGTCCTGGCCGGAGTTGAACTTGAAGTTGTTGTCGATTTCGACCTGCTGGACCTGAGCACTGACGGTTCCGGCAAGGCCGACGACGCAGGCGACAGCTAGCGCCGAAACTGCTGAACGCAGACGAGAAACCATAAAAACCTTCCGCTGTAGTGGCGAGAAACGGGAAAAGGTGACCGCGGTGCCGAGGGGCGGCGCGTGCCGCCGGGGTGTGAGCCCGGCGGCACGGCGAGGCGCCCGGTGCTACTGCTGTCCCTGCTGCTGTTGCTGCTGGGTCGTGCGCGTCTTCTTCTCGCGTTCGGCCTTGCGAGCCGCGAGCTGTTCCTTGTATTCCTCGTCGGTCAGGTCGTACCAGCCGATCCAGGCGAAGCCCATCTCGTCGATGGTGCGCTGGCCGTCGCCGACCCAGTTCTTCGGATCCGGGTTGGCGCGATTGGCCTGCGAGTTGTCATGCCAGGTGATGACATGGAGGATGGTGCCAGCCGGCACAATCGGCGCCACCTCGTCGGCGTAGGTGTAGTTGATGTGCCAGTTGTAGTTGAAGTTCGTGCAGCTGATCATCTCGCTGCGCGCGGCGGATCCGCCGGTCGGATAGATCAACTCCAGGCACTGGCGCTTGCCGCGGATGTGCATGTGCGGCTGGAACGACAGGATGCGGGCGTTCTTGTGCATGACGGTGTAGCCGTCGATGCGCACGACCGAGTTGCCGGGGATGTCGAGTTCCGCGGTCGACTGCGCGAGCTGCTTCGACCAGCGGATGTGCTTCGGCGTGTAGCCCTCGGGGTGCAGCTTCATGGCCACCTCGATGTAGGCGTCCACTTCTTCGCCGACCGAGTGCAGGTGGTAGCTGACCATGGCCTTCTTGCCGGCCTGCAGCGGCACACCCGAATCGCCGGTGTAGACCTCGGCGTTCTTGCCCGAGGCGTACTCGACGAGGAAATCGCCGCCGTCGACGCCGGCGCTATCGTCGCCCGACACTTCCATCGAGTCCGGATCCGCAACCGCGTAGGTCAGCGCGTGATGCACGACCTTGCGCGACGCCGGCGTGCCGGCACGGGTCTGGATTGCCTGGATGTAACGGTCGGTCTTGATCGGGATGTCGGCGTAGATGTTGCCGTAGAGGTCCGGACCGCTCGCCGGCACCTTGTACGGCGGGAACTTCACGACGATGTCGGGCTCGAAGTCCCACGCGCCGGAATCCTTGAACGTGCGCGGCGCCGGCATGTCGGCAGCATTGCCACGCGGCGCGCCGCCGTCCACCCACTTCGCGATGGTCTGGATTTCCTCGTCGCTCAGCGACGGGTCGTTCTTGAACTTCGTGATCCCGATGGACTTGTCGATGTGGTACGGCGGCATCTCGCGAGCCGTCGTGCGCGACTTGATCGAGCGGGCCCACGGACGGGCCTCTTCGTAGGTCATCAGCGACATCGGTGCGGATTCACCAGCCCGGTGGCAGGTGACGCACGAGCGCTGCAGGATTGGAGCGACGTCTTTCGCGAACGTCGGCGTTTTCGCCGCGGTCGCGGCCTGAGCGGAGGCGATCGCGGGAACCAGCAGGGATCCTGCCGCCGCAAACGCCAACGCCCAGACTCGTGAAGTCTGCTGACACGTACTCATCATCGGCCTCGCATTCAAATAGCTCTGAATCCACCCCTGGCCTCAGAGAAAAGGCGTCGTTCATACTGCGCCCGTACGGCGATTCTGTCAATCTTCCTGAGATCAGGTAGGTGCCCTGTTTCTCGCCGTTTGGGTCCAGTTGGCACCCCGACCGTCTGCTACAATTCCCCGGCTTGCGTGGACCCAGGGACGAGACCCACACCGACCCCATCCTTGTGACCCGGCACCTGCGCGTCGGCTGGTGGTCGCTGGCGCTCTTTGCCACACTCGGTCTCGTGCTGGAAACGTTGCACGGATTCAAGATAGGGCTCTACCTCGACGTCTCGAACGAGACCCGGCGCCTCATGTGGACCCTGGCTCATGCGCACGGCACGCTGCTCAGCCTGGTTCACCTTATGTTCGCCCTGACCGTCAGGACGCTGAGTATTCCGCCGGGAAGGCTGGGGGCCACCTCGAACGCCCTGCTGCTCGCCAGCCTGTTGCTGCCCGGCGGCTTCTTCCTGGGCGGTATCCAGGTCTACGCCGGCGACCCGGGGATTGGCATCGCCCTCGTCCCGGTGGGTGCCGCTCTCACCATCTACGCTGCCGTCGTCGTCGCCCGGGCCTGTGGCGCCCCCCGTTGATGCCGCGTCCACCGGCCCGGCCCGGCGGCGCGCCACCCCCGCCTCCGAGTTGAGCACGGCCAGGATGAGCATCAGCCCGCCGACACCGTACGAGGCGCCGCCGACGACCAGCATGATGACGCCGCCGATCTGTTGATCCAGCACCGGGTGCAACCACGGCTGTGCGCCGTGCGCGTACAGCGGGCGCCAGCCCACCGCGAACAGGGCCCCAAGCAGGGTCATGTGGATCGACGTGAAGAGCAACGCGCCGGCCCCCGCGAGCCCCCGCCACGGCGTCTGGCTGGGCCGGCCGCCGAGCGTCGCCAGCCAGAGAAGGAGCCCGGCGGCGAGGAAGCTCGCCTGCTCGAGCCTCCACACCTCGGTCGTCCGGCGGGCGGCGTCATGCAGCACCGGCGCGTGCCAGACCCAGACGACGACGAGCTCGACGATCGAGGCGGGGACCGGTGAGAACAGCCCTGGTCGCCGGATCACCGGATCGAAACGGCTGGCCGAGACGCCCCAGGCGACCAGCGGCGCCGCCACCGCGACGACGATCATGTGCAGGGTCATGTGGGCGGCGAACGCGTGCCGAGCGAGAGCGGCCAGCGGGCCGAGCCACGCGGCGGCGAGGATGATGAGCCCGGCGGCCAGTGCCAGCGCCCGGCGGTGGGCCGCCGCCCGGCGCGTCGCGGTCCACCACGCCGCCCGGCGCGTCGCGGTCCACCACGCCCGCGTCCGGGCTGGCGCGGTCACGGGCGGCACGCAGCGAAGGCCAGCACCGACGCCGCGACGGCGATGGTCGCGATGCCGCTGAGACCGGCCAGCAGAAATGTCGCGAACCCGAGAAACCGGTGGCGGTCGACGGCCGTGTCGCCGTCATGTGGCGCCGCGCCGCCGCCATGGCGGTGCCGCTGGTAGCCGTTCCACCCGATGGCGGCGATCAGCAGCAACGCCACCACGGTGGCGACGAGTATCGTCACGTGCACCGCGCCGAGCGATGCCGGCCGTCCGGCGACGCGCGCGCACCACACCGCCGGCAGCAGGTACGACAGGAAGAAGTGGATCGTCCAGATCGCCGGCCCCGCCGCGAGGGTGACCAGGTAGCGCCGTCGTTCCGGCAGGTCGGATGCGGATCTCATGACAGCAGGGGGAATCCCGCCATCACCGCCACCGCAATCGCGACGGTGATGGCGACGAAGTGCCAGTAGAGCGTGACGTTGCCGATGTCGATGTCATACCGCGGCGTCAGCCGCCCGGCCACCCGCCGTGCGAGGCAGTAGATCTGCATGACTGCCCCCAGGCCGAGGTGGGCCGCGGTCCAGATCGCGAGCGTCCAGACGATGGCCGGATAGACGTGCAGCGTCGGGTCCATCCCGGTCACGGCCGGGGCAGCCAGCAACGCCACGCCGCTGGCGAGCGCGAACGCCGCACCGGCGCCGCACGCGATGTGGAACGCCGCGTCCTGCTCCCGCCGGTTCGCCCGCCGCGCCGCGACCGTCGCCACCCAGCTGCCGAGCGCCAGCACCAGCGCCACCGACGGCCATCCGGTACCCGGTCCGTCGACGACCGCGAGGAAGTCCGGCCGCGCCGTCCAGAAGAAGAAATATCCGAAGACCAGGCTGATGAACGCAGTCATGTCGCCGAGCATCATGATGAACATCGCCCACCATCCGACCGACGCGGAGCCCGATGCATAGAGCGGCAACGTCAGGCCGAGGCCGATGTCCTTCTCCGGCTTCTCGGGGATCGTGGCGGTGCCGGTCCACAGCCACAGCACGATGGTGGCGGCCGCCAGCATGGCGGAGACGAGCGCGGCCGCGTACCAGTGGAACGTCGAGAAGATGAAGGCGCCGCCCGTGAACGCCGCCGCCCACATCGTCACCGTCGTCGGCCCATTCACGCGCAGGCACTGGATCGGCGTCGCATCGATCACGCTGGTGACCAGCGTCTCGCGCCGGCCCTCTTCCGCATCCGGCAGGTAGCAGCGCCCCTCGTCGACATCGCGGACGATGTCCGGCTGATCCCAGAGCGGGTAGCGGCTGTCGACCTCCGGCACCGACCGCAGTCCCCAGCGCTGACCGGGCATCTCGGTCAGCCACTCGAGGGTGCCGGCGCGCCACGGATTGCGCGGCGCGTGTCCGCGCCGCCGCACCGTCCGCACGACGTCGACGACGACGATCGCGAGACCGGCGGCGAGAATGAACGCCCCGACCGTCGACAGCAGGTTGAGCCACTCGAAGCCGAGGCCGGCGGGATACGTATAGACGCGGCGGACCATGCCCTTCAGCCCTGTCAGGTGCATCGGCAGGAAGGTCAGGTTGAACCCGGTGAAGACGAACCAGAACGCGATCTGCCCGAGCCGCTCGGACAGCTGCTTGCCCGAGGCGAACGGGAAGAAGTAGTACAGCCCGGCGACGATCGGGAACAGCGCGCCGCCGATCAGGACCGAGTGCAGGTGTGCGACGACGAAGTAGGTGTCGTGCGCCTGGGCGTTGAAGACGACGAGCGCCACCATCACGCCGGTCAGGCCGCCGATGACGAAGGTGGCGAGGCTGCCGAACACGAACAGCATCGGTGTCGACCGGGTCAGCCGCGCCCCGAGCACCGTCGCGATGAAGCAGAAGATCTGCACCGCCGTCGGGATCGCGACCGCCTGCGAGGCGGCCGAGAAGATCGCCAGCGAGACGCCCGGCAGTCCGGTCGTGAACATGTGGTGCACCCACAGGCCGAAACTGAGGAAGCCGGTGCCGATGGCGGCCAGCACGATCCACGAGTAGCCGGCCATCGGCCGCTGGGCGAAGGTCGGCAGGATCATCGCGACCAGCGCAACCGACGGCAGGAAGACGATGTAGACCTCGGGGTGGCCGAAGATCCAGAACAGGTGCTGCCAGAGCAGCGGGTCGCCGCCGCGCCGCGCATCGAAGAACGGCCAGTGCAGTGCGCGTTCGAGCTCGAGCAGCAGGTCGCCGGCAATCAGCGGCGGAAACGCGAACACGATCATCACGCCGACGGTCAGCACGTACCAGCAGTACAGCGGGATGAGATTGATCCGCATGCCAGGCGCCCGGCACTTCAGGATGCCGACGATGAGCTCCACCGCTGCCGCAATCGACGCGATCTCGATGAAGCTGAGGCCGAGCAGCCAGATGTCGGGACCGACGCCCGGCTCGTAGACGTTCGACGTCAGCGGCGGATACATGAACCAGCCGCCGCGCGGCGCCGCATCGAAGAACAGCGAGCCGCAGACGAACGTGCCGCCGATGACGAAGCTCCAGAAGCCGAACGCCGACAGCCGCGGAAACGGCAGGTCGCGGGCGCCGAGCATGTTCGGCAGCACCAGGACGCTGATCGCCTCGAAGATCGGCACGGCGAAGAGGAACATCATCACCGAGCCGTGCATCGTGAAGATCTGGTTGTAGCGGTCGGCGCTGAGGAAGTCGTTCTCGGGTACCGCCAGCTGGATGCGCATGAGCAGCGCCAGGACGCCGCCGAAGAGCAGGAAGATGAGCGCCGCACCGGTGTACCAGCGGCCGACGTCCGAGTTGTTGACCTCCGTCCAGTAGCGCCAGCCGCTCGGCGCGCGCCACGCCCGCGTCAGTCGATCGACCTGGGCCGCCCGCAGCGATTCGGGGGCGGCATCGGCCAGTGGTTCCGGATCGCGCGCCGTCACCGCAGCTCCGCCAGGTAAGAGGCGACGGCGTCGAGCGCCGCATCGGGCAGGCTGGCGAACGCCGGCATGTGGACACCCGGTTTGATCGCGTCGGTGGTGGCGATCCAGCGGCGGAACCCGGCGGCGGTCGCCGGCACCGCGCCGGCGGCAATCGCGCGCCGGCTGCCGACGTGCGTCAGGTCGGGTCCGATCACGCCAACCGCTGCCGTGCCGCGAATGGTGTGGCAGGTGCTGCAGCCGCGATCGAGGAAGGTCCGCCGTCCCGCCTCGGCCGCCGCCGACGTCGGCGCTGCCGCCGGTTGTGCTTGATGGTCCAGCCAGGTCTCGAACGCGCCGGGGTCGCTGACGATCACGGTGAGGTTCATCCGTGCATGCGACAGCCCGCAGAACTCGGCGCACGCCCCGCGGTAGACGCCAGCCTGCAGCGGCTCGAGGGCGAGCTCATTGACCCGCCCGGGAATCATGTCCATCTTGCCGGCCAGCGCGGGAATCCAGAACGA
>CADEDC010000038.1:47434-55214 GCA_902825985.1 uncultured Acidobacteriota bacterium
CACGCCGCCGCCGACGATCAGCCGATTTGCCGCCGTGGTGGACGCGTCGCCGGGCGTGTGCGCGGCGTAGTACGCCAGCAGCATGACGGCCGACCAGATGATCGCGCCCGCGATCGTCATCCACCACGTGATCGTCGCGATCGTCAGCGCATCGCGACCGGCCGGCGCGAGCGCCGATTGTGCGCCGCCGCAGCCGGCTGCGCACAGCGTCGCCGCGGTCAGCACTGGCAGCAGGGCGAGCCGGTGTCGATGTCGCACCATATCCGGTCGCGCCGCGCCGCAAGATGCATTCCTGGTTCAGCGGCGGCATTCGTTGGCCGGGGCGACAGCCCGCAGCAGCTCGGCGCGGGGCATGTCGCTTGCACGACGACCGCCGTCATGTTCAGGTGGCTCATCCTCGTCTCCCTCTGCACGCCCGCTGTCGCGCTCGTGCTCATGGGCTGCTCCACCACGGAGCCGGCCAGCCGCTACGTACACGAAGGGGAGGTGGCCGGCCTTGCCTCCGGCGTCCATCTGATCTCCGACCTGCCACACGGCGACTGGCATCTGCCGGCCGGCGACGCCGCCAACACGCGCTTCAGCCCGCTGTCGCAGATCGACACCACCAACGTCGCGGCGCTGAAGGTCACCAATACCATGTCGACCGGCGTCAACCGCGGCCACGAAGGTCAGCCACTGGTGGTCGGCGACACGATGTACGTGATCACGCCGTTTCCGAACTACCTCCATGCCATCGACCTGACCGATCCGGCAGCGCCGCGACGCTGGACCTACGATCCGCAGGCTGACCCTCGCGCCGTCGGCATCGCCTGCTGCGACATCGTCAATCGCGGTGCGTCCTACGCCGATGGCAAGATCGTGTTCGCCACGCTGGACGCTCACACGATCGCCGTGGATGCCGAGACCGGCCAGGAGGTGTGGCGAACGCGCGTCGGCGACATCGCCATCGGCGAGACGATCACGATGGCGCCGCTCATCGTCAAGGACCGCGTGATCGTCGGCAACAGCGGCGGTGAACTCGGGGTGCGCGGCTTCGTCGTCGGGCTGGATCTCGACAGCGGCGAAGAGATGTGGCGCGCCTATCACACCGGGCCGGATGCCGAGGTGCTCATCGGTCCCGCCTTCGCACCGTTCTACGACACCCACCGCGAGGCAAACCTCGGCGTGTCCACCTGGCCGACAGACAAGTGGAAGACCGGTGGCGGCACCGCGTGGGGCTGGGTATCCTACGATCCGCAGCTCGATCTCATCTACTACGGCACCGGCAATCCGAGCCCGTGGAACCCCGACCAGCACGCAGGCGACAACAAATGGACGGTGACGATCTTCGCCAGGGATCCCGATGACGGCCAGGCACGATGGGCCTACCAGATACTGCCGCACGACCAGTGGGACTACGACGAGATCATGGAAAACGTCCTCGTCGACATGGAGTGGCGGGGCCGTCGTCGCAAGCTGCTCATCCATCCGGGCCGTACCGGTTTCGTCTTCGTGCTCGACCGCGAGACGGGCGAATTGTTGTCGGCGCAGCCCTACCAGCCCGTGAACTGGGCGAGCGGCTACGACCTGGCGAGCGGGCTGCCGCGAAAGAATCCCGATAAGCTCACCCGGCAGGGTGCCGTGGTCCGCAACATCTGCCCGTCGTCGACCGGCGCCAAGGAGTTCAATCCGTCGGCGTTGTCGCCCCGCACCGGCCTGATCTACATCCCGGCGCACAACACCTGCATGGATTACGAAGGCGTCGAGGCCAACTACATCGCCGGCACGCCCTACCTCGGCGCCAGCGTCCGCATGTACCAGGGCACAGGGCACCATGGCGAACTGGTGGCCTGGGACCCGGTGGGAGAGCGGAAGGTGTGGAGCATCAAGGACAACCGCTTTCCGCTCTACAGCGGCGTCCTCGTCACCGCCGGCGACGTCGTCTTCTTCGGCACGCTCGATGGCTGGTTCAAAGCGGTGGACGCCCGGAGCGGCCAGCAGTTGTGGCAGTTCAAGACCGGCTCCGGCATCGTGGGTAATCCGATGACATTTCTGGGGCCCGACGGGCGACAGTACGTTGCGATTTACTCGGGCATCGGCGGATGGATGGGGGCGGTGGCCTATCCGAGCATCTCGAGCGACGATCCATACGCCGCGCTCGGGGTGGTGGGCGCCATGAAAGACATCAAGCGCTACGCCAGTCCGAGCAGCATGCTCTACATCTTCGGGTTGTGACGATGGCTATCTCGGGCGGAGATGCGTGCCACCGACGGCTGGCGGCGGCGACCGTGATCGTGACACTCACCTGGACGACGGGATGCTCCGAGCGGACCAGTGCCCCGCCGGTGAGCCTGATGCCGCCGATTGCGGACGTGCCGGTCGGCCCCGTGCCGGGCGGCGTGCGCGAAGATCGCAGCGTGCTGGGCAATCCGGTCGCCGGCGACCCTGATGCGCTCCGCGACGGCCGCGCGTTCTTCGTCGCCTACAACTGTTCAGGCTGCCACGGCGATCATGGGGGTGGCGGCATGGGACCGAGCCTGCGGGACGCGTCGTGGATCTACGGCGGCAGCGCCGCCGAGATCGCCAACTCCGTCGTTCAGGGAAGGGCCCACGGCATGCCGGCGTGGGGCACACGGTTGACGCCCGAGCAGGTCTGGCAGATCGTCGCGTACCTCGGATCCATGCGAACGCCGCGCGAGCCGGATCCGCCTGCAGGCGGGTGATCCGCCCGCAGACGCCTCCCAGCAGTGCGTCCCAGGTGGTGGGCTATGGCAGTGCCAGCGCCACCAGCTCCGGGACTTCGCCCTGGCGTGGCGCGTCGACCGTGAGCGCGATGTACTGCTTGCCGTCGACCAGGTAGGTCATCGGCGTGCCGATCGGCGCGGCTGGTAGATCGATCGATCCGACTTCCTTGCCGGTGGACTTCTCGTAGGCCACCAGGCGAGGCCCGCCCTGCGAGCCGCCGGCGTTCAGCGGATAGACGAGCAGCGTCTTCGTGAGCACCGGACCGGCGGTCGTGTGATCGCCGCCGACCGGCGGCAGGTTCAACCCCTTCAGTGCCGGAAGATTGCGGAACTTGTCGCCATTGCCGGCGGGGGTCATCCACGCGTGTTCGCCGGTGTTCATGTTGACCGCAGTCATCCGGGAGTACGGCGGCTTCAGCAGCGGCACGCCGCCGGGCATGCTCGGGTTCCGCGGCGTCGCCTGCAGGTAGTCGAGGTTGCCGCGCGCGCCGGTCTTGCGCTCTTCGAGACGGATGACGCTCCAGCCCTGCTTCGAGGGGACGTACAGCATCCCGGTCTCAGGATCGACGGCGGCGCCCGACCAGTTGCCGCCGCCGCTCGCACCCGGTTGCATGATCGTGCCCTGCAGGGTCGGCGGGGTGAACAGCGGGCCGATCTTGAACGGCTTGACCGCGGCCAGGGCCGCGGCGCGAATCTCCGGCGTGAAGTCGGCCAGGTCGTCGGTGGTGACCCCCTGCCGTTCGAAGGCCGCCGGCCTGGTCGGGAACGGCTGTGTCGGCGAGGCTTTCTCGCCAGGCACGTCGGATGGCGCGACCGGCCGCTCCTCGATGGGCCATACCGGCTGGCCGTTCGTCCGATCGAACGTGTAGATGAACCCCTGCTTCGAAATCTGGGCCAGCGCCTTGATGCGGCGGCCGTTCACCGTGATGTCCATCAGGTTCGGCGCCGCCGGATTGTCGTAGTCCCACAGGCCGTGATGCACGGTCTGGAAGTGCCAGATTCTGCGGCCGCTCTCGATGTCGAGGCAGAGAATGCTCTCGGCGAACAGGTTGTTGCCGGGACGGTGGCCGCCGTAGTAGTCGGGCGCCGTCGTGTTGGTCGGCATGTAGAGATGGCCGAGTTCCTCGTCGGCGCTCATCATCGACCAGGTCGTCACCTTGCCGGCATACGACCAGGAGTCGGCCTCCCAGGTGTCGTTGCCGTACTCGCCAGGCGTCGGCACGGTCTTGAACGTCCACTTCGTCCGGCCGGTGCGCGCATCGAACGCCCGGATGTAGCCGGGAATCTGTTCCTTGTTGATCAGGTACGACGAAATCGAGGCCGGGGTGATGACCGTGTCCTTCACGACGAACGGCGGCGACTGCACGGAGTAGGTCAGGGCGTTCAGATAGTCGCGGTCGCCGCGCTTGGCGCGCGGCAGCCCCTCCATCAGGTCGACCTTGCCGTTCACGCCGAACGTCGGAATCGGCCTGCCGTTCCGGGCGTTGACGGCAATCAGGTAGCCGTCGCCGGTGCCCCAGTAGACCCGCTCCTCGGTGCCATCCGTCCAGTAGCCGACGCCGCGCTGATTCCAGCGCGCGCTCATCGTGGTCGTCCCCGCCTCGTACGACTTCGGGTTGTACACCCACTTCACCGCGCCGGTCCGGGCATCGAGCGCCATGCCGACCGAGGTCGGGGAGTTCAGATACAGCGTGCCGTTGACCATCAGCGGCGTCGCCTTGAAGTTGGTGATGAACGGCGCCGCACCATCGCGCCAGCGCTTCGGATCGAGCCGGTTCAACTCGTCGAAGATCTGCTTGTAGTCGGCCGTCCACTCGCCGCCGTTGTTCGGCAGCGTCAGGCTCAACATCGCGTCTGGCGACTTGGCCCGCCAGGCCAGCTTCAGGTTGCGGAAGTTGCTGGCGTTGATCTGGTCCAAGGGGGAGTACTTGCTGCTGGCAAGGTCGCCGCCGTAACTGGGCCACTCGCCACGGGCGGTGGACGGGCGCGCCACGGGTGCGGCGTTCTGGGCGAGCAGGCCGACCGTCGCGCTCACGGCGGCGACGGTGACAACGGCCAGGCGGATGCGAGAAATGCTCGACACGGTGAATCTCCCTCCCTGACAGAGCTCAGAGGAGGGGGATTCTACACGGTTTCGGCTCTACCGCACCGGGGCCGGCAAATCGGACCTGCCCATCAGATACAGATCCACGCCGCGCGCCGCCGAGCGGCCGTCGGCGATGGCCCAGACGATGAGCGACTGCCCGCGCTGCATGTCGCCGGCGGTGAAGACGCCCGGGGCGCTGGTCATCCAGTTGGCGTCGCGCCAGACGTTGCCGCGTTCGGTGACCTGCAGTCCGAGCTGCGCCACCATCGTGTTCGTCTCCGGTCCGACGAAGCCCATGGCGAGCAGCACGAGGTCGGCCGGCAGCTTTTCGTCGGATTCCGGCATCGCCTCGAACTCGCTGCGCCCGTCCCGCTGAATCATCCGGACGTGATGGGCGTGCAGCGTCGTCACGTCGCCCGCTTCGTTGCCGCTGAAGTGGGTGGTCGCCACCGAGTAGAGCCGCTCGCCCCCTTCTTCGTGCGCCGACGACACCCGGAAGATGTTGGGCCACAGCGGCCACGGGTTGTTCGCGGCCCGCTCGCTCGGCGGCTGCGGCAGCAGTTCGAGCTGGCGCACCGAGCGGGCGCCCTGGCGGAGCGCCGTCCCGAGGCAGTCGGCGCCG
This sequence comes from uncultured Acidobacteriota bacterium, assembly GCA_902825985.1. Lineage (GTDB taxonomy): Bacteria > Acidobacteriota > Vicinamibacteria > Vicinamibacterales > CAVVIG01 > VFZL01. The sequence goes on from CADEDC010000038.1 coordinate 52,866, forward strand.
GTGTCACCGCCACCGATGATGACGACGTGGCGGTCTTTCGCGGTGATGACGTCGGCATCGGCGAGACGTTCGCCGTCGCAACGGCGGTTGGCGAGCGTCAGGTAGTCCATCGCGAAGTGGATGCCCTTTAGGTCGCGGCCGGGGACCGGCAGGTCGCGCGGCCGGGTGGCGCCGCCGGCGAGCACCACGGCGTCGAAGTCGCGCCGCAGGTCGTCGACGGTGATGTCCGTCCCGACGTTCGCGTTGGTCCGGAACATGATCCCTTCCTCGGCGAGCAGCGCTAGGCGGCGGTCGAGGAAGCGCTTCTCGAGCTTGAACTCCGGGATGCCGTAGCGCAGCAGGCCGCCGATCTTGTCGGCGCGCTCGATGACGGTGACCCAGTGGCCGGCCCGGTTCAGCTGCGCCGCGGCCGCCAGGCCGGCCGGGCCGGAGCCGACGACGGCGACCCGCTTGCCGGTCCGCACGTCGGGCGGGTCGGCGACGACCCATCCCTCGTCGAAGGCGCGATCGATGATCTGGACTTCGACCGCCTTGATCGTCACCGGGTCGTTGTTGATCCCGAGCACGCAGGCGCCCTCGCACGGCGCCGGGCACAGCCGCCCGGTGAACTCGGGGAAGTTGTTCGTCGCGTGCAGTCGATCGATGGCCGACTTCCACCGATCGCGGTAGACGAGGTCGTTCCAGTCCGGAATCAGGTTGCCGAGCGGGCAGCCCTGGTGACAGAACGGAATGCCGCAGTCCATGCAGCGCGCCGCCTGGTCCTTGATGGCGGCGTCCGGATACGGCAGGGTGACCTCCTGCCAGTCGTGGAGGCGCTCGGCAATCGCCCGCCCCGGCATCTTCTTCCGCGCGATCTCGATGAATCCCGTTGGCTTACCCATGTGCGGCCACCCCGACCAGTTCCTCCAGCGATGCGACACGGCCGGCGGCAGCCGCCCGCGCCTGCGTCTGCAGCACGCGCTTGTATTCGCGCGGCATCACCTTCACGAACGTCCGCATCGCCGCATCCCAGTCGGCGAGGACGCGCTGGCCGACCGTGCTCTTCGTGTAGTCGACGTGCTGGCGGACCAGACGCTGGACGAACCCGATGTCGTCGATATCGTCCAGCCGTTCCATGTCGACCATCGCCGGATTGCAGTTCCGCGAGAAGCGGCCGTCGACGTCGAGCACGTAGGCGACGCCGCCGCTCATGCCGGCGGCGAAATTCCGGCCGGTCGAACCGAGGATGACCACCCGACCTCCGGTCATGTACTCGCAGCCGTGGTCGCCGACGCCTTCGACGACGGCGCACGCGCCGCTGTTGCGCACGGCGAACCGCTCGCCGGCGAGGCCGCGGACGTAGGCTTCACCACCCGTCGCGCCGTACAGGGCGACGTTGCCGATGATGATGTTCTCTTCCGGCACGAACGACGCCTGCGGCGGCGGATAGACGACGATGCGGCCGCCGGACAGCCCCTTGCCGACGTAGTCGTTCGAATCGCCCTCGAGCGTCAGGGAGATGCCGCGCGGCACGAAGGCGCCGAAGCTCTGGCCGGCCGAGCCATGGAAGGTCAGCTGGATCGTGTCGTCCGGCAGCCCGGCGCCGCCCCACCGCCGGGTGACCTCGTAGCCGAGCAGCGTGCCGACGGTCCGGTTCACGTTGCGGATCGGCAACGTCAGCGCGATCGGCTGCTTCGTCTCGATCGTGTCGCGGCACTTCGCGATGATGACGTTGTCGAGCGCCGCCGCCAGCCCGTGATCCTGCTCGACGACCTTGCGGCGCGGCGTCCCGGCGGGCAGCTCCGGCTGATAGAGGATGGCCGAGTAGTCGAGCCCCTTCGCCTTCCAGTGATCGACCGCCTGCCTGTAGTTGAGGCGATCGACCTGGCCGATCATCTCGTCCATCGTCCGGAAGCCGAGCTGCGCCATGTACTCGCGCACCTCCTCGGCGATGAAGCGGAAGAAATTGACGACGAACTCGGGTTTGCCGGTGAACTTCTTGCGCAGTTCCGGGTCCTGGGTGGCGATGCCGACCGGACAGGTATTCAGGTGGCACTTGCGCATCATGATGCAGCCCGAGACGACGAGCGGCGCGGTGGCGAAGCCGAACTCCTCGGCGCCCATCAACGCCGCGATGACGACGTCGCGGCCGGTCTTCAGCTGGCCGTCGACCTGCACCGTGATGCGGTCGCGCAGCTTGTTCATCAGCAGCACCTGCTGCGTCTCCGCCAGCCCGAGCTCCCACGGCACGCCGCCGTGCTTGATCGAGGTGAGCGGCGAGGCACCGGTGCCGCCGTCGTAGCCCGAGATGAGGACGACGTCGGCGTGCGCCTTGGCGACACCGGCGGCGACCGTGCCGACGCCGGCGAG
>CADEDC010000039.1:0-25088 GCA_902825985.1 uncultured Acidobacteriota bacterium
AGGGCATCATGGGCATGAACGGCATCGTCGGCGCCAGCTACTACATGGCGGCCGGTGCGGCGATGCGCTCGCTCGTCAGGGGCACCAAGCAGGTGTCGGTGGCCTTCTTCGGCGACGGCGCCGCCGCGTCACCCTACTATTTCAGTGCCGTGCGCAGCTGCGCCAACCTCAAGGTGCCGTGCATCTTCGTCAACGAGAACAACATGCAGTACATGCATGTGCCGATGGCGGCCACCGCACCCACCAAGTACATCTCCGAGTACACCAAGGGTCTCGACATCCCGCACCACCTCGTCGACGGCAACGACATCGCCGCCGTCTATGCCGCAACCAGGGAAGCGGTGGAATGGGCGCGGGCCGGCAAGGGACCGAGCATGATCGAGGGGATCACCTATCGCTGGTACGACCACGCCGGATTCGCCGGCGGCAAGGTCGGCCAGGACGGGGCCATGGGGCTGCCCTATCGGACCGACGATGAACTGAAGCAGTGGATGTCTCGCGACCCGATTCAGCGCTACAAGAAGTGGCTCATCGCCAAGGGGCTCGCCTCGGACGGCGATCTCTCGAAGATTGACGCCGACGTGCAGGCGGCGGTCACCGCTTCGGTGCAGTTCGCGCGGACGAGCGCCGACCCGGTTCCGGAGGCCGGGGTCCTCAACACCTGGGCGGAAGAGCCCGTGAAGGCGACGCAGTTCTATAACCGTCGGAATGTCGTGACGCGTCTCACCTAGCGTCGAGGAGAGAGTGATGGCGAAGAAGTCTTTCAACTACGCTCAGCTCGAGGCGGTGGCGCAGGAGATGCGCGCCAATCCCGACATGGTCTTCTACTACGAGTACCAGGTGCCGACGGCGACGCTGCCGACCGGCGACGTGCTCGACCTCGCCAAGGAGTTCGGGCCGCTGCGAACCTCCGGCCGCGGCTGGCCGATTGACGAGCACTGGATTGCCGGCGTCGCGATCGGCGTTGCCGCCGCCGGCTCCAAGGCGGTGGCCCGGCTGCCCAGCATGGCGACGATCTACGCGATCGAGTACATCCAGAACCAGGCCGGCAAGATCCGCTCGATGACCGGCGGGCAGGCCAGCATGCCGTTCGTCCTCTGGCAGGACGCCGGCGGCCGGAGCCGGGGCAGCGCCGGCCAGCACACCGACGTCGGCACCGAGGTGCTCTACGCCAATCTGCCGGGCGTCAAGGTCGTCGTGCCGAGCGACGCCTACGACGCGAAGGGGTTGATGACGGCGGCCATCCGCGATCCCGATCCGGTCGTCTACTTCGACTACCCGGAGGTCAAGGCAGGCGATCAGCCGGACGTGCCCGACGAGGCGTACACCGTGCCGCTCGGCAAGGCGGCCGTCCGCCAGGAAGGGCGGGATGTCACCATCGTCGCCTGGGCACCTGCCACCGTCGACGTGAAACGGGCACTGCCGATGCTGGCGAAGATGGGAATCAGCGTCGAGTTCATCGACCCGCGGTCGCTGAAGCCGCTCGACGTCGACACCATCGCCGCCTCGGTCCGCAAGACGCGCCGCCTGCTGATCGTCGAGCATGGCCACTATACGGCCGGCTTCGGCGCCCATATCGCCTGCGAAGTGCTGCAGGAGGTGCAGAACGTCAAGGTCCGGCGCATCGCGTTCCCGGATGCGCCGGGTCCCGGCGCCGCGGTGATGATGGACTGGATGCGACCCGACGCGCCGAAGATCGTCGACGCTGCCGCGCAGATGGTCCGCGCGTAGGCACCCCACCGACGTGAACGCCGGGCCTCGTCCCGGCGTTCACGCCTCGCCCCGCCGCAGTCCCGGTTCACAATCTCTTCTCGCTGCTGTCGATCCGGCCCATCCTCGTTCGACCATTGAGCATCGGGCGCCCCGTACCGGGACGCCGGCTCCGAGGAGACCGACGATGAAGTATCTCTGCTTGATCTACGACGACGAGAAGAAGATGGCGGCCATGTCGAAAGCCGAGGCCGACGCCTTCATGGGACAGTATTTCGCGTTCACCGATGGGATCAAGAAGAGCGGCCACTACGTGGGCGGCGAGGCACTGCATCCGGTGAAGGCGGCCACCACGGTGCGGGTTCGCAATGGCGAACTGGTCACCTTCGACGGGCCGTTCGCCGAAACCAAGGAGCAGCTCGGCGGCTACTATCTCATCGAAGCCACCGACCTGAACGAGGCACTCCAGGTGGCGGGCAGGATCCCGTCGGCGAAGACCGGCAGCGTCGAAGTCCGCCCGATCGTGGTCTTCTGAGGGCCGCCCCGCGGTGTCACAGCCGGACCGGCGGCACCACGGCTATACTAGGGGCTCCGCTTTCTTGAGCTCTCAGGCGAGCCGCTTGAGTCCTCACCAGAGCCAGTCTCATCGACTCCGAGGACACACATGTCACGACGAAATGGCCAGCGCGCTCGATTCCAGATCAACCGTAAGCGGAAACTCCTGAAGCGGGTTCGCACGCGCGCCATCGCAGCGACGACGCCCGCCCCGGCCGCTCCCGGCAAGCCCCAGAACTAGAGGAGGCGCCGCAACCGTTGGCGCGACACCGCCGTCAAACGTGCGCGACGACCGCGTCCGGTCGTCGCGTGGCGATTGACACGCCGACGAACAGCAGGGCGGCGACGGCCAGGGCAGGCATCCACGAGACGTCATGCCAGCCGTCGACGAACGACAGACCGAAATTCAGCGGGAAGCCGACGAGGATGCTGGCAAGGGCGCCCTGACTCGTGGCCCGCGGCCAGAACAGTCCGCCGACCAGCGCGGGCAGCAGGATGCCCGACCCCCACAACGCTGTCTGGATCAGGCTGACGATCTGCGGCTGCCACCAGGCAATCGCGAGGCCCGCCAGGCCGACGGCCCAGGTGAGCTGCCGTGTCGTCCGTAGCAGCTGCGGCGCGGCAGTGAGCCGCTCCTGCCGGACGTGAAGGATGTCGGACAGCAGCACGGCGACCGCCACCATGAGCATCGTGTTGGCCGTCGACATCAGGGCCGCGAACAGACCGACGACGGCCAGGCCCACCAGGCCGGGTGGCAGTGACTGCTGGATCAGCCGGAACAGCACGTGGTTCGCCGGGGTGTCAGCCGGCAATGCCGCGGCGGCGACGAGACCGAGCGTCACGGCGGCGGCAAAGAACAGTGCGTTGAGCAGGCCGGCCCACAGGAACGCCTGACGCGCCGATCGGGTGTCGCTGGCGGCGTCGATCCGCTGCCAGTTCTCCATCGCCGGCAGGCCGAGCAGGGCACCGGTCCCGATGCCGAGCCAGACGAACGCCGGTCCTGCGAACGTGTACGGATTCATCAGCCCGGCCCACTGGCCGCGCGCCTGTAGCGTCGCCATGACGCCGCCGGGCCCGCCGTGACGCACCAGTTCGATTGCCACGCCGGCGCCGATCGTGACGACCATCGCCCAGAAATGCAGCACGTCGGTGTAGAGGTCGCTGCGGATGCCGGCACCGGCGGTCATCCAGATGACCAGCACGGCGGCAATGACGCCGGCCAGACGCGTGTCCCAGCCGCCCCACACCTCGAGCAGGCCGGCCAACGCCTTGAACTGCGCGGCGAGGTAGAAGAAGTAGAGGAACGCCACCGCTGCCCCGACGGCGATGGCGACCGACGGTGAGTAGCGCCGCCGGAAGAATTCCGAGAACGACGACCGGTCAGTCGTTGCGGCGAGCGTCCGCACGCGCCGGGTCACGGCCGCCATCACCCAGAAGCCGACCATCACACCGACGCCGTAGGTCAGGCCAAGGCCGATGCCGGAGTGCATCGTCGCACCGGCCGTCCCGATGATGGTGCCGGCGCCGACGTTGGTCGAGACGACGGTGAAGACGAGAAACCCGGCGCCGATCGTGTTCTTCGACGTCAGCCAGCCGGACGCGTCGATGCGGCCGGCCCAGTGGCGATTCACGGCGAGGACAGCGGCGAGATAGGCGACGATGACGGCAACGTCGAGAGCGGTCACGCCGGTCCATCGTCCCGCGTACGCGCGCCGAATACCTGCGCGAGTGCGTACGGCGGAGTGACCTCCAGCTGATCGTACCGGCAGTCGGACGGCGGCTTGTCGGGGCGCCACCGCTGAAAGACCGTGGCGTGACGGAAACGGTCACCCTGCATGTGGTCGTACTTCACCTCGCAGACGCGTTCGGGGCGCAGCGGCTCCCACGACAGGTCCTTGCCGGCGCTCCATCGACTCTGGGCGCCCGGCATCCGCGACGCCACGCCGCCGACGCCCGCCCACTCACGCCAGGGATGGCCCTCGAGCGCGTCTACCCGCAGCGGCGCGAATTCGACCGCCAGCTGCCGCCGCACCGCCATGGTGAACGCAGACGTGACGCCGACGTGCTGCAAACGCCCGTCGTCGTCGTACAGCCCGAGCAGCAGCGAGCCGACGAGCTCATCGCGACCACTGGCGTGCCAGCGGAATCCAGCGACGACGCAGTCGGCGGTGCGCGCGTGCTTGATCTTGAACATCGTCCGCTTGCCGGGAACGTAGAGGCCGCCCGCCGGCTTGGCGATCACGCCGTCGAGTCCGGCGCCCTCGAAATGCACCAGCCACTCGGCCGCCAGGGCGGCGTCGCGGGTCATCGGCGTGAGGTGCACGGGCGGCGTCACGTCGTGCAGCAACTGCTCGAGCCGGCGGCGCCGCTCGGCCTGCGGCTGCGTGCGGATGTCGTCGCCGTCGACCGCGAGGAGGTCGAAGGCGACGAACGACGACGGTGTCGCCGCTGCCAGCTTCGCGACGCGCGACGCGGCCGGGTGCAGCCGCATCTGCAGCGCGTCGAAGTCCAGTCCGTCCGGGGTGGCGATGACGACCTCGCCGTCGAGGACGCAGCCGTCCGGCAGCGCGATCCGGAGGGCGTCGTGCAGTTCGGGAAAGTAGCGATCGAGCGGCTTCAGGTCGCGACTCTGGACGTAGACCTCGTCGCCCCGCCGGAAGACGATGGCGCGGAAGCCGTCCCATTTGGGTTCATAGAGGAAGCCGGGCGACGTCGGCAGCGTGTCGACCAGCTTCGCGAGCATCGGCTCGATCGGCGGTGCAATCGCAAAGGCGGGTGGCGCTCCCATACGAAGATGCTCTGTCTCCTTCCCGGGCCGTCGGGCGAGCCTCGTCCGCAGCCTCGAAAGGCGGCCCCCCCGGGTGGGTCCGCCACGTCGGCGACTGGCGTCGCGGGCCTACCGGGCCGGAGTCACCGGCGCGGCCGGGGCATTGCCACGCCCGACGCCCGGCGTCGGCACCGCGGTCGGCGTCGATCGCAGCAGCAGCGGGTAGACGTAGCCGGCGGGCAGCACGCGATCCGGATCGGGGCGGTAGCTCAGGTACTCGACGTGGTCGGTCACACCGCTCCAGCCGTGCGCTACCTTGTTCGGAATGATGATGATGTCGCCGGGACCGACGCGGCGGCTGTAGGAGCCGGGACCGGCGATGCCGTTGCCGCTCGGCCCGTTCATCACGTTCGGCACGCCGCTGCCGGCACGCTGATTGAGGATGACGCCGCCGGTGGTCAGCACGCCGGAACCCGAGGTGATGTAGTAGATCTCGGGCGTGTAGTCGTGCCACAGCACGGGAACGGGATCACCCGGCTTCTCGTTGGTCGGGCCCCGGCGGATGATGCCGACACCGAGGTTGTACTTGCCCATATCGACGACGCGGAGCTGGCGGTCGGGCGGACTGGGCGGGGCATTCTTGAGAACGTAGTCGATTTCCGCCTTGGTGATGTCGAACGCATAGTTGGGCGCGTCACCGGTCTGAATCGCCGCCGCGGGCGGCGGGAACGGCGCCGGCGCGGGCGCCTGCGCATCCGCGTTCGGTTGGAACGCGACGACGGCTGCCATGGCAGCCACGGCCCGGATCAATCGCTGTCTCATACACATCTCCCTCAGTCGTGGTCAGGCACGGGTGAGGCGGCAGTTATACCCCGAGGCCAGGCGAAAGGCGAGACAGGCAGGCACGACGCGCGATGGCCGCTGACGAGCGGTTGATGGCGCGCCCGGAGGGATTCGAACCCCCGGCCTTCAGGTTCGAAGCCTGCTGCTCTATCCAGCTGAGCTACGGGCGCGCATGAACGAACACTGGAAGCGAAGTTGAAATCCTAGCACACGTTACGGGAACAGCTCGCAGGAGGAACCCGTCGATCTCTGGCGTCGACACTCACGATGGCGAACGCCGCGCGGTGAGGACGATGCCCGGGTCGTGCACCGTCAGGATGGACGGGCGTCCGTCCCGATTCGCTATCCGGATCCGCACCGCTTCCGCGCCAGACGGGTAGAAGGCATGGTCGCCGACGTGAAACAGCTGGCGGATCGTGCGTCCGGGTCGCCTGATACCGAGCTCGCCGCCCGCGATCCGCGGCGGAGCGGTTGGTGACCGCGGAGTGGATGCGATCTCCAGGCGATCGGCGGGCCCATTGCCAAAGACGTAGACGCCCGACAGCCGCGTCTCGTCATCGGCGGTGAGTCCGACCAGCCCGGGTTGGCTGTCGGCGTCGCCAAGCGCGTCAAGGTAATCCACCACGGCGCGGGCCGCCGGACCTCCCGCACGCGCATGCGCCAGCAGGCGGATGCTGTGCGGTCCGACCGAACGCTGGATGCCAGGGAAGGCGGCGACACACGCCTTCACCACATCCAGCTGACCGAGCATGGCGGCCGAGAAGACAGTCGGGCGCGCACCCTTGCCGATCAAGTACTCGGCGATGGCGCGGGCGCCGGTGTGAGACGCGGCGGCGAGGGCATCCTCCCAGTCGCCGAGCAGGCGCCGCGAGTCGGGTTCCGACGCCGACAGGCTCGAAGAAACGCTTGGGGCAACCTCGACACTATCGATTGTCACGCGTCCCCAAGGAGGTTCTTCATGCGACTGCAGTGGTTGTGTGCCATCGGCTTGATGGCGATGAGTGTGGCGGCAGTGCCGTCGTACGCACAGGATGTCGTCGGCGCGGCACTGGTGACCGACGCGACGAGCGCCCGGCGCAGTGAGCTGGTGGCGAAGATCGTCGGCAAGTGGAGTGCGTATGTCGAAGAGGCGTACCATCAGCATCCGGAGTCGTGGGCGGCGCAAATGTCGTCCTCGTTCGACGCGGCGCCGCTCGACGCGCTCACCACGGCAGCCGACGCCCGCACATTCACGGAGATGAACAGCCATCTGCTCGGCATCACGGCGCAGAAGCTGGGTGACATCGCCGCCGATCTGGTGCTCGTGCCGATCACACCCTGCCGGGTGCTCGATACGCGCGTGACCGGAACGCCGATCGCGGCGAACGGCACGTCGCACTTCGACATCAACGCGATCGCCGACTACTCGTCCCAGGGCGGCGACGCCTCGAACTGCAGTGGTGCCGGGGCGGCCGGTTCATTCGCCGCGGCCATCTTCAACTTCACCGTCGTCACGCCGAGCGCGGCAGGCTACCTGACCGCGCATCCCTACCTCGGGACGCGGCCGCTCGCCGCGACCGTGAACTACAGCGGCGGCGACATCAAGGGGAATCTTGCGGTCGTCAAGCTGGACCAGGGCGCCTCTGCCAACGAACTGTCGATCTACTCGCTCGCTCAGACGCACGTCGTCGCCGACATGGTCGGCTACTTCATCAACCCACAGGCGACGGAACTGCAGTGCCAGGACACCGCCGAGACCATCCTGACGGTGACCGCCGGTGGGTCCGGGAATGCGTTGGCACCCGTCTGTCCGACCGGCTACACGGCCACCGCCACCAACTGCGAGTCCAGCACCTGGCAGATGCCGTTCGTCTACTTCCATACCGGCATCTGCTCGGCACAGAACAACAGCGGCAGTTCGGCCAGCCTGCGTGCGAGCCAGACCTGCTGCCGCGTGCCCGGGCGGTAGGTCGCGCGTCGGCGTTCTTCAGACGATCTCCTCGACAACGGATCTCGAACCGGTGAGCTCGTCCCGAGTCGGGCTCACCCCCTTTCGCATGGCCCCGAGGCGGTGGCCGCGAAGCTGTGGATCCGGAAGCGCGATCCGGCTCATGCGCTGCGGCCTTCCTTGGCCTGCTCGCGGTGCACGCCGCGCCGCAGCAGGTCGGCGGTCACCACGCCATCGCCCTGCGCCAGCGCCTGCAGCGATGCGTAGCGGATGACGTTCATGATGGCGCCGCCGCAAAGCTCGTGCTCGGCGGCGACCAATTCGAGGTCGACACCGCGATCGAGAGCGGCCTTTGGCGAGAAGCCCTGCTGCCACAGGCGCAACCGCTCCTCGCGCCTCGGCACCGGGAAGTAGATGACCGACTCGAAGCGTCGCGCGAATGCCCGATCGATGTTGTCCTTCTGGTTGGTCGCGAGAATCACGATTCCGTCAAACGCCTCGATCCGCTGCAACAGGAACGCCACTTCCTGGTTGGCATACCGATCGTGGGCATCACGTGTCTCGCTCCGTTTGCCGAACAGCGCGTCCGCCTCGTCGAAGAACAGCAGCCACTCCCGATGCTGCGCCTGATCGAACACACGCCCGAGGTTCTTCTCGGTCTCGCCGATGTACTTCGACACGATGAGCGACAGATCCACCTTGTAGACGTCGCGTCCGGTCGACTGCCCGAGCAGACACGCGGTCATCGTCTTGCCGGTGCCGGGCGGACCGTAGAACAACGCACGATACCCGGGCCGCAGCTTGGGTGCCATCCCCCAGTCGCCCATGAGCGTGTCACCGTGGCGCAGCCACGTTTCGATCTCCTGCACCTGACTGAGCGTCGAGGGATGGAGGACGACGTCCGTCCAGGCCTGCGCCGTCTCGATGCGCCGGGCCGGGAAATCCGGACTGCTGTCGGGCCGGTAGGGACGACCGGACGTCAACAACCCGACGTACTCCGGCGCCATCCGCAGGGTGCCACTCAGCAGCGGCTGATCGGCGTACGCCGGGACCAATCGGAGAACGTCCTGTTGCGCGAACAGATGGTCGCGCGAGAACATCGACTCGACGGCGAAGCGGACGGCGAGATCCGTCCCACCCAGCACGAACGCCAACGTGCCGCCGGTCGGCACGACCTCACCTGCCGCATCGAGCCTGCAGCCGAACTCGGTGAACGGCCGGTCGAAGGTCTTGTTGCGGGTCAGGAAGACGTCGAGCAATTGCGGCCGCACGTGCGGGACCAGCGCCAGCACCACGGCCAGCCGTTCGGCCGTCGACAACCCATGGCGCCGCACGAATTCCGCGTACGGTGCGTCCGACGACGACAGATCAGGGGCGGCATCGGCGGCCAGGCTGCCACCGGCAGGCAATGGCGCGCCGAAGTAGGCGGTCAATCGGCCGTCCAGCCGTTGCGTGAACCACTCGAGCTCGCGCTCGAGGTCGGGGGCGTTCATCGCCACTCCACCTGCAGGGGGGCGGCCATCCACGGCAGCTTCAACACGGACCACGTCCATGGAAACCGGTCCAGGACGATGTCGTGTGTCTCGCGCGGTACGTGCAGCAACCAGCGGCCGTCACGGGTCTGCAGCCGCCCCTCACGCCAGAGAAAGCTCGCACGGAATCCGGCAACCGACATGGCACGCAGAACCGGCGCCTGGTCGATCGCCGCTTCGAGCATCTGCCGGCACGTCTCGCGTTCTTCCTGCGACAGCGCCGGGCCAGGTTCGCACACGTCGTCGAGCGTCACCCCGCACAGGACCTTCTCGAGCAGCAGCCGGAATTCCGGCGTCTCCTCGTCACCCGTCGCCACGTGGTGAAGGATTGCGGTCGCGCGCTGCATCGCTGCGTCGTCGGTGAAGGCGCGGCCCTCCAGCAGACCGAGGCGCGTGAACAACCGCTCGAGGAAGGGCCACAGGATCACGAGCCCGGCGTTGTCAACGGCCAGCACGTCGACGGACCGGGCGACCGGACGCAGACGGCCGACGATTGGCGGCGCCGACGCCGGCTCACGTGGCACCGGCACGACTCGCATCGGGCGGTGACGCCGCGGCGCCGGCTCGATACCACCGGCACCCGGAGGCGTGTCCGGGTGCCGGGCGCGGGCCGGCCCGGCCGCCGCAGCGCCAGCGACCGCGGCGGGCGGCGCGAACGGCGAAGCGCCGTCGCCGCGTGTCGCAGACGTGAAGCCGGCCGCCGCGGCGACCGCCCGCTCTGCCGGCGCGGCGGAGCGGCGGCGCGCAACGGCAAAAACGAACTCGTCCAGCCACGGCTCGGTCGGCGATCCGTTCGCCAGCCCGCGTGCACGAATCACCGCACTGAGATCCGCCCGCGTCTGCCCGGTCACCGTGGCGTCGACATGCGCGACCAGGATGTCTGCCACGCGGGTCACGAAGTCACGTCTGGCGGCGGCAGGTGTGGTGACGGCGGCGGCCGCGATCAGCCATTGCCACACGCGTTCTCGCGTCAGGGGACCACCGAGGTCCGACACCGCCGCCACGATCAGCGCGACAAGCCGCTGCACCAGGTGTCCCACTGCATCGACCGCGGTCGCCTCCGCAGCCGGAAGCAGCCCCGCGACGAGTGCCGACAGCTGCGGTTCCCGACAGGCCGACGTCAGGCGTCGGCCGGCAGGCCATGCGGTCCGGATGCCGGCGGCCTGCGCGGACAGCCACGGCTCGGCGAGCTGCTGCAACAGGACGCGCAATTCGGCCGCGGCGTCGCGCCGGGCGTGCGCCAGCGCCGCCTCGACGATCCACGGCTCACCGCGATCGGCCCACCAGGGCAGCGTACCGGTGAGCACGAAGACGGCGACGAGGTCGAGCGCGGTCTCGTCACCGTCGGCGTCCGGCTCGCCGGCCGGCGACGACGGCACGCCGGCGGCATCCCCAGAGTGCTGGCGCAGCGCCGCCATCAACCGGTCGCCGAACGTGTTGTCGAAGGCATCGGCGACGGCTGCCTCGAACGTCGCCAGCGGTACCGTTCCAAGATCGATCTCGAGCCGCTCGATGCGGCGCAGCCGGCGGGCATCCGGTACGGCGGTGCACAGCCGGTCGACGGTGGGCAGCAATCGCGCGTGGAAGACATCGCGAAATCGCTGTTGCAGTCGCGCCGCCGACTCCGGCGGACAGCCTTCCACCTGCAGGATCTGGCGATGAATCCGGTGGCGCCCCTGGCTCATGGTGCCGCCGGCCGCACGGTGACCGACAACGACACGACCCGCAGCACGGCCGCAGTCGTATCATCAGAACGGCTGATCGCCAGCTCGAACGCCGTGTCGGCGGTCAATGGACCGGTCGACAGCGAAAGGGCGTCGCCCGAGCCGTCAACCGGACCGGCGATGACCGCACGGTTGGCGAACAGCTGGTAGCGCTCTCCGATCCGGCCGTTCTCGATGATGATGCCGGTGGCGGTGCCGGAATCGACGACCGGTGATTCCGGACGGATTGCAGGCGGCGCACCGACGACCGCCTCGCGCTCCAGATCGATCCCCACGCCGGTCTGCGCCTTCCTCCCGGACACCCGCCAGGTGACGTCGACCGCGTCCGCCGTCAGCGTCAACTCTGGCGGCCTGGCGATCTGGCGGGAGCGATCGAGCTCCGTGGCGGCGGCGACGGTGGCCCCCACCGGTGCCGGGACGACCAGATCGACCTCGACGGCGAGCTGGCCGATACCCTTGTTCTGCGTCGCGTCGGCGGCGTCGCGCTTGTGGAAGTAGGCGGGACGCGCGACCGCCGTGCCGGTCGCCTTGTCGCTCAGCTGGTACATCACCCCCGGCTGTCCCTCGGTCACGCGCACGTCACCGACGATGCGGGATCCGTCTGTCGGTACGCGGAATGCCAGCGGTCGCCGCGGATCCGGCCGGACGAGGATGACGACTGCCGCATCGAGCCGGATCGCCGATCGGACAACCCGGTCGTCGCCGGCGTCTTCGCTGACGCGGTGCATCTTCGCCGCCTGCACGATCACCATCGAATCGTCCAGCAGCAGCGGGCCGAGCGGGACCGTGACGTCGCCGCCGGTCCCCTGGATGTCCGACTCTCCGACCGACCGGTAGTCATCCGGCACGACCCACCCACCGCTACCATCCGGTGCGCACACCTGGACCGACGGCTCGCCGGGAACGTCGACGGTCGTGACCGCGACGCCGGCGGCCGGTCCGTGGATGAAGGCGCTGTCGGGAATCGACCGCAGGTAGAACCGGTAGATCGCGCCAGGCTGACTGTCGGCGATGGTCAATGCCGGGATGGCGGCGAAGTCGACGATCGGTCCGCCGGCGACCGCCACGGCGATCGACGGGTTGGGCTCGATCTTCACCAGCAGCCGCCGATCGAGCGGGCTGGTCTCCGGCGATCGGCTGTCGGCGGCGAGAAACCGCTTGGTCGCGCGGACCTGGATGACGCAATCCTCGTGCAGCGCCGGGGTCCGCAACAGGATGGTGCCAAGGTCCCCCATTCGCATCACATCCGGCACGTCATTGCCGTCGATGATCAGCGAGTACTCGACCCCTTCCTGGCTGCGGTCGATCTTGACGTCGATGGCGCTGGCGTAGGGGACCAGACGCGGGTCGCCCGGTCTCGACGTCGACGCGGTGACGTCGAGCAGCGCCGCGGCGGCCGCCGTCGCCGCGCCAGGACGCCAGACGTCGCCCACCTCGATGACCAGGCTCGTGTCGAGACCGACTTTGACCGGCGCCGGCTCCTCGAGGAACCGGATGAGCGGCGGTCCGCCGGCCCGCGCCGGCTTGGTGGCGCGGATCCGGTAGGTGACGTCTTCCTGAACGGCCGGCGTCTCCACCACGAGCGTGGCATCCTGCCCGTCACCGGCGAAAGCGGCGCCGAGCGGTTGCCCCTTGGGATCGCACAACTCGTAGTGGACCGACGACTGTGCGTGAACAATCGGGATCTTCACCGTCCCGCCGAACGGCACCTTGAGCCGGTCGGCGACGATGTTCAGATCGGTCAGCGGGTAGCAGTCGCCAATCCGGATGGCGTCGATGACGCGGTTGCGTGCGCTTCGTGCGGCGACGTGATCGAACGAGCGTGCCATCGCTACAGCCCCACCTCGGCCCGCCGCTGGTTGCGCCAGTTGTGCACCCACGCCGCGAAGCCCTGCTCGAACCCGCGCATCTCGTCGGGCGTGAGCCAGCGGATCGAGATCGCCAGGTGGGCGGGCGCCTGATCGCGGACCGTCTCCTCCACGAACTGCCGAAAGCTCGGATCCTGGTAGCGCGCCGGCCAATCGGGGAATACCAGGCTGACCTGCAGCGAGTAGGGGTCGACGCGGAGCGCATCCTTGAACAACGCGCCCTGCTGGCGAGCGTCGCCGGCCACCGGGCGCAGCAGGATGTGCTCGACGACGTGGAATCGTTCTTCCGCCGACCGGATCCCGAGTCGCCGCCGCAGCAGCAGCTCGAGTCCGGACATGTTTTCGTCGTTGCGGCTGCGGGCGATCGACGACGGATAGGCGTCCTCGAGCAGCACCCGGTTGAGACGGCGCCGCTCGACCGCCGCGCCGCCAGCCATCGTCGTCAGCAACTGCTCGGCCTCGGGTGACCGCGCTACCGCGGCAAAGCGGGCGGCATCGTAGAGCGGCTCATCCAGCACGCGATTCAACACCGCACACAGGACGCGGTCCAGCCCTTCAGGCGTCGCCTGCGGGTCGCCGAGGACCGCCTGCTCGTCCACCGTGCACCGCGACCAGAGGAACGCCGACACCGGGTCGGGCGCCACGTCCGCCCATCGGCGGGCCAGCATCACCGGATCCACACAGTCGCCCGGCAGCAGTTCCGACGAACCGGAGGCGGCCGGCGCGAGATAGTTGAAGCCGATGCCGCGATCCCGGCCGATGCGCGGGTAGTCGCGCAGGAAGGCCCGCTTCTCCCGGGCGACGTGCGCCGCCGCGAGGCCGGGCGCGCCGGCCTCCAGCCCGAACTGCAGCAGCGCGTAGTCGCTGAACTGCTCGCCGACACGGGCGAGCAGGTGATCGAGCAGCCGGTTCCGGCGGGCCACCCCGGAGGCGCTGACGGCGGACCCGTCGGCGGCAGCGCCCGGATCCTCGGTCAGCCGCTGCAACGTCTCGGCATGCGTGGCGCGATGCAGCCGCAG
The DNA here is from genome assembly GCA_902825985.1 of uncultured Acidobacteriota bacterium. Classification (GTDB taxonomy): domain Bacteria; phylum Acidobacteriota; class Vicinamibacteria; order Vicinamibacterales; family CAVVIG01; genus VFZL01. Next base: position 13,946 of record CADEDC010000039.1, read on the forward strand.
GGCGTCGAGGCCGAGCGGTGCGTCGAGATCGTCCGGCACCGGCTGGGAGAAATAGGACACCGTCGACTCGTCACCGGTGGACAACAGCGTCCGGACGTTCGCCAGCTGGGCGAACTGGTTGGCGAGCAGCTGATCGATCAACAGCAGGTAGGCTTGCAGCTGTTTTGCCTGCACCCGCCGGCGCGGCGGCGCCTCGCGTGACAGACCGGCGGCGCCGACGCCGTAGACCATCGGAAAGTGGTGCTGAATCGATTCGTACCTGGCGACCTGGCGATCGCGTCCTGGCGGTGGCGCGAGGTCGCGCTCGGCCAGCGGGCTCACCTCCGGTCGCGCCGCCTCGCGCGCGCGCCTGACGAACAGCGCCCGCGCCGCCACGCGCAAGGCATCGGAGTCGACCCGCAGGCTGCGGCGCTCGAGCCGTACGGTCGAGCCGTCGAGATCGAAGCGGGCCGATCGATCGGGTTCGACCGTCAGCAGCCAGTCCGGACTCGCCTGGCCGTTGACGATGAAGCGCAGCTTCTTGACGGCGACGACGCCGGCGATGGCGGTCATCTCGCGGATGAGATCGGAGATCCGCAGGGTCGTGTGGCGGACCACGGTTGCGAGGTCGCCAGGCTCGATGAATCCGTGATCGAGCAGCGGCCCTTCGAAGATCTCGTCCACCCGCCGGCCGGCGGCGAGCATCTGGTCCAGCGTCCGGAAGCGCACCGCCGGCGAGCAGTATGCGGCGATCCGCTCGTAGATGGTGGCCAGCAGGGCCACCGCGTCACCGCCCGCCGCGATCTCGATCGCCGCGTCGATGTACACCGGCTGGATGTCGAGGATGTCGATGGCGACGAAGTCCTCGCCGAGGCTGCGGTGCGCGTGCAGCCGGCGGGCAGCTTCCCGGCGGATTTCGCTGCCGTCGATGTCGATGAGATCGGACTTCTCGATCCACACGCGATACAGCCCCAGCGGCCGCAGGTCCGTCACATTCGGGCTCCGCGGCACCCCCGGGTTGTCGCTCGCCGCGGCATGGCGCACCTCGCGCGTCACGCCGTCGTGCGTCGCGATGCGATCGTCCACCGGTTCGATCCAGGCGTTCTTGACACCGGGTACGTCGAGGACGATCTTGCGCAGGTCGTCCCGGGTGACGGCGCCGCTCGGCAGAATCGCCGCCGGGGTGAAGACCGTGTCGTCGGCCGTCCGATCGCCGGCGGCCATCAGGTCTGGCACGCTGTAGCCGGTCCGATAGCCGAGATCCGTCAATGCGTAGCAGACCTGCTCGAGGATGGTGATCCCCGGGTCGTGGCTGTTGTGGTCGGTCCACTCGGCGGTCAGCCGCTGCAACAGCGCGATACCGCGTTCGCGAAGCGGCGCGAATTCGAGCGGCGTCTCGTCCACCGCGTTCACCGGGCGCCGAGCGCCTGCATCTCGGCGCGCAGCACCTCGATTTGCGCCTGATGGCGCTGGACGACGTCAATCAGCGGCGCGACGAGCAATGCATAGTCGATGCCCTTCATCCCCTCGGGCCCCTCCGACACCGCCTCGGGGAAGACCGACTCCACCTCCTGCGCCACCAGTCCGATGCACGCCGCATCGTCGGCGTCGTCCCGCCGGCGGAAGCGGACCGCCCGCAACTTGAGGAGCGACGCGGTGGCATCCTCGAGGACCGTGATGTCCTTCTTCAAGCGGACGTCCGAACCGGTCAGCGCGCCGGTCAACGTCCACAATTTGCCGGCCGCGAATCCGCCGCCGTAGTTTTTGCCGCTGGCTTCGGTCTGCCGCAGCCATTCGTCGTTGCCGAGCCCATCGCCGACGCCGGACAGACGGAACTTGGTGCCGAGTTGCACCGCGTTGACCCGGACCAGGCCGTCCTGGAGAATCGACAGCGCAATACCGGTCTGCGGGTTGAGAATCGAGAACTCGTTCCCGCCGCGGACGCCGACATCCCAGTAGTGGCCGGTCGCCACGCCGCCGCTGCGCCCCAACCTGATCGAGGCGCGCGACTCTGGGGCGTACCAGACGACGTGCGGGTTGTAGAGCATGATGCCGGAGGCACCCCCCTCGCCGATGGTGACGTACTGGTTGTCGTTGTCGCCCCAGTGCTTCGTCGTGTTCACCACGAACTTGTCCCAGGCGCCCGCCCCGCCTGTGTGCACGTGCAGCTTGCCGGCCGGGCTCATGTGGCCAATGCCGACGCTCCCGTCCTTCGCCAGGATCATCTGGTCGCCGTTGTTGATCCGGAACCGGATGTCGACCGGTGAGTTCAGGTAGGTGCGCCCCGGTCCGTCGGTCGACCCCTGCAGCAGCGCGTAGTTGATCGGGTTGGCCTGGTCCAGTGTGTTCACGCCGACGAACCCGTAGCTGCCGTTGGCCGGCCACGGCCCCACCGACAGCACGGCGGCCCGCAGCCGGCCGCGGATGTCGAGCGACTCGGCCGGGGCCGGGATGCCGATGCCGACATTGCCGCCCACCGTGAGGTTGCCGCCGGTGGCCAGCGTGCCGCCGGTCGTGACGTTGCCGCGGAAGTAGGCGTGCCCGGTGCCGCCCTCGACCCAGGCGTCGTTGCTCGCGACGCCGAGATACACCTTCTGTCCGGCGGCGACGCCGAGTACCAGCGGCTTCGGCCCGTCGTCGGAGGAATAGATCCCCGGCATGCCCCACGCGGCTCCGACCCGCAGGCGGCCGGCGTTCTCGGCCACGACATGCAATTGGGCGCCGTTGACGAAGGCCGGGCCGGCGATCTGCAGGCGGTAGACGCCGGGCTCGACGGTGCCCAGACCGACGTGCCCGGTGCCCTGGTCGATGAACAGGCGACTGTTCCCGTCGCCGTCACCGATGCTCCAGCCAGGGCGCGCCGTCTGCGGATTCCCGAGCGTGACCCGCGGGTTGAGATTGAGCGTCCACGCCGGCTTCTGGTCGGCAAACGACTTGAAGAAGTTCAGCGCCTTCTTGAGGCTCGTGTCGGCTCCCTCGCCCTGCAGGCTGAGCGGTTCGCCCGGCAGCTTGGCGATGCCGTCGTCCTTCTGATTGAGCCCGGCGTCGATCAATTCGGCGAAGTTGCTCTCCGTCGGGATGGCATTCTTCACGAAGTAGGACTTCAACGCGGTACGATCGGCCTTCCTGATATCCATGCGCTACTCCTGTCCGCCCACTAGCTCACGACGAAGTCGAGCCCAATCTGCATGTAATTGATGCCGTAGAAGACTTCCACGCGATAGTCGGCCTGACCGATCACGTCGAACTGGTGCTGGCGGGCCGCCACGAGCACGCAATCGGGACCCGGTACCCCGGCGTGGTAGTCGTCGGTCTCGGCGACGTGCGTGAAGGTCTGCCCGTTGTCGTCGCTGGTAAACAGCTTGAACTCGGCGACGTAGTCGACGTAGTCGCGCCGCTCGAGGAAATCGATGATGCTGTTGGCGTAGACGCGGCCGCCGATGATGACGTCGGCCCCTTCGTCGTACGCCCAGGGCGACAGGAAGCGATTCAAGTCGTCGTTCAACTGGCGCCGGCAGTAGCTGTCGTCGTGGCCGGTGGCGAAGCGCACGCCGCAACGCACCTTGACCGGGATGTAGCGGGCGTTACGCACCGCCACTCTCGCCGACGGCGGGATCTTGTCCTGGAGAAAGACATCGATGTCGCGCAGCAGGTCGGCCGGCGCCTTCGGTTCGAACGGATCGAACGGCATCCGGCTGCGGATGTCCGGGATCACGACGAGGTCGATGCGCCCGGGCGATCGCGGCTGCGCCTGCTGGTCGGCACGCAGGCACTTGACCTTGTAGAGGCGCTGGAACTTCTCCAGCACGAGACGCTCGTAGTCCCACGGCGTCAGCGCCCGCTCGCGATGACGCAGGCGTTCGCTGACGCGGACGTAGAAGCTGGCATCCTGCTCGGCCATCTTGCCGCCGAATGACGAATAGGGCTGCCGTATCTCAGCGACACCGGTCAACGGCTCGAGCGTCTCGGTGATGCTGTAGGCCGGCAGCGGCTGCATGAGGTGCGCCGGTGCGTTGCCCTGATCGGCGAACACCGCCTGGACGGCATTGACATGCACGTCGACGGTGTCGCAGACACTGGCGGCGGAGCGGCTCACCGATGCCCGCAGCCAGTACAGGTCGCCCGGCAGTCGCGTGCTCGGCTGCACCGGCGTGAGCTGCAGTTCGACGATGCCGGAGTTGATGAAGCCGTGCGTGCCATCGGCCAGCAGGCTGCCGTCGTGCAGGGTGACCCAGCGATTGCCGCTGAGCACGCTCCAGCACACCGGCTCTGGTACAAGGTCGGGATCGGCGCTCCCCTCGGCCATCTGGAACAGCAGCGACACACGCTGCGGTGCCGACACGTCACGCAGGCCGATGTACAGCTCGCCTTCGTCGTCGTACTGCGGCAACAGCCACGAGCCCGGCTCCGGCCCCTGGGGCACCAGTTCGGCATACCCGAACGGCTCGATGTGAAACACGCGCACCAGCGCCGCATCCGGCAGCCCGCGGTCGAACGCCTGCTCGGCAGAGGCCGTGTAGTCCAGCCGCAGGCTCTTGATCGCCGGCGTCACCGGCGCGTTGACCTGGTAGGCGGCGGGGTTGAGCGGCTTCGGCGTCTGATTGGCAACCGCTGCCGCCAGTTCGAGCGATTTCTGCAGCGCCAGTGGCGGATAGGTCGCGTGCTGGAAGTCGGGCGCGCCGAGTTCCCACACGAGGTGACGGTTCCACTCGCTGACGTCGGCCGACCGGGTATCCGTGTCGTCGCAGCGCCCCTGGTCGGCGGGCGGCGCGAGCGTCCGGGTCACCGCGACCGTGGCATCGGCCGGATCGAACAGCGCGAGCGGGGTCGTGAAGTCGCGCTGCAGGCCACGGTCGACGAGGGCGACTCGTGCGGTGTACGCCTTGTTGGCCGGGGCCAACGGGTAGTTCGCGTAGTGGGTGTTCAGGGTCGGCGGCACGCCCTTCCAGGCGGCTCGCACGACAATGGAATCGAGCCGCTTGCTGACCAGCTCCGGGTGCCCCAGGTAGAGGCGGGCGCCAGCCGACGGCGTACTGCCGAACGGTTCGAACGGCTGCTTCGCGTCGAGAATGGTCTGATCGTTCCGCAGCGTCAGCGTCTTCAGTCCCTGCACGCCCACCGTCACCCGCACCCGCTGAATCGTCAGGGCGCGTAGCGCTTCATAGGCGGTCACATACGCGCGGTCCGCCGGCACCCAGATCGGCCGCAGGAGAAAGCGGACGACCGGCGCCGGCGCCAGCAGCCCGTGGACCGCGAGCGTCGGCGTCGCCAGCGGCGGTCGATCCTCGGTGAACGACAGGCGGAATGTCAGTGCGGCGAGCTTCGAGGTGTCGACACCGGCGACTGCCGGATAGCCGGTCATCTGCGGATTGGCCCACATCAGCGTCACCGCCGACGGCTCGTCCCATCCGTCTGCGGTACTGACGGTGACGACGAACGGATTCTCGCTGGCGGTCAGACCCGCCGCATCGGCCGGCTTGAACGCCGCCAGCAGGCGGCGGCGGTCGAAGCGATCCAGGTCGGGCGAGACGCCGAGCGTGACGTCGACCGATCGCGCTCCCTCGCTGAGCGTCAGCAGCGGCGACGTCAACGCCCAGCCGAACGACGGCGCCGGCGTCGGCTCGGGCGCCCGCGCCTCCTCGCGTGGGCCGAACGTCCGCCAGCGCCGCGGACCAGCGGACGTCGGGCCGGCCGGGCTCCCGCTGACCACCAGACGGGCATCCGCGGCCGGATAGAGATTGCGCCATTCGGTCGTCCTCGGCACCGGAGGCGGCAGCGCCTCACGATTGCGTTGGGCAATCTCGAGCGCCGCCATCACCCGCGGCCAGTCGACCGATGACGACGGCAGTGCCACGGCATGCTGCAGGTACGTCAGCTCGGTCACATTCACGCCGAACGACTGGAGGCGCGGCCAGACATTCGTGAGGAAACCGGCCGGGTCGCCACCATCGAACGACGGCGTCTCGATCGCGGCGGATGCCGCAACCGCCAGCGCGCGCGCCGTGCGGCCGGCGGTGACGTCGGCGGCCGCCAGTGCCACCAATTCGGCACGCCGCCCGGCGTAGATCTTCTCGCGGTGCGCCGCCGTCACGATGTCGTACACCGTCACCCACTCGCGCGCATCGCGGTCCGGCGGTGTCCCGCCGCCGGCGGTCTCCAGCAGAAAGGCGACCTGCTCGGCCGACATGAAGAAGTAGCGCTCGACGGCCTGGAGCGCCGAGAAATAGCCGTCCAGCGAGCCGGCGCCGCGCAGGTCCGGCGTGCCGACCGCGGCAGCCAACTTCGGGGCGATGGCGCGCGCCGCTCGCACGTCTGCTGGCAACCGGAACGTCACGTCGTTGCGGCGGCGCTGTCCGGCCTCGTCGAACAGCCGGTCGATCTCGTTCCACTCGCCTTCCATGCGCACGCGCGTCTGCATCAGGGTGCGGAAGTCGTCGAGCGAGAGGAACAGGCGGGCCGGCACGAAGGCGGCGACGTCGGGGCGTCGGCCGTAGACCTCGTAGGCATCTTCGATGCTCTTGACCTCGGGCAGCCCGTCGTAGAGGTGCGCGTAGTCGCGCGCGCTGACGCCGATGGCAGCCTGCAGGTTGGTCAGGAACGCCATCGGCTGCGGCGTCGAGAACGCGGCGTTGCGGTCGCGCGTCCGCGCCGCCTTCGCGAGAATCCCGTTGATGACACCCCAGTCGCCGGCGTCGCCGGTCGCCCGCTGGGCGGTGAGCCGCATCAGCAGCCGGAAGTCATCGAACGACGGCATCCACAATTGCTCGGGCAGCACGCGAAGCAGCGCCGCCACCTGCATGAGGACGTCGAAGGTGACCGCCGGCTCAGGCTGCGACGGCGCCGACTTCGGCGGCGGCACGTTGAGATAGATCGGCACCGGCAACGGGTCGCCGGGGCGCGGCTCGCCGAGTGCCATCCGCAACATCGCGAGGAACGCCTCGTTCCGCGTCCCGGCCGTCAGGTATCGCCGGCTCGCTTCTTCCACCCCGGCAACCCGGATCTCGGCGTGCACACTCCGGATGTCGGCGATGCTGGCGCGGCTGGCGATGAGCTCGCCGGTCGTGCGGTACTGCAGGTCGACGCCGGTGCTGTCACGGCCGGCGAGCAGCGACGTGCCGGCCGGCAGGGCCAGGCGATCCACCTGCACGTCGGGCGTCACCAGGACGTGCACGAGGTCCGGCACCGCCGGCTTGCGCGTCATCCGCAGGACGTCGCGGTAGAAGTACTCGAGGTGCCGGCGCGTCAGATCGTTGGCTCGCGCCCGCGTGCCTTCGATCAGCTGCAAGACAACCAGCAGGAGCGCGACGTGCGGCCGGCTGAACGTCGCCGCATCCGCCGCCGATACGCTCGCCGGATCGCCGACGAACGCGCCCGCCCGCTCGAGATCCGCCGCCCCCGCCAGCAACTGACTCCAGTCCCCCTGCGGCCGCTCCGCATCCTCGCCGTCGTAGTACGCCAGTTCGCGCGCGAACGCCTGGGCGAAGGCCAGCAGGTCGGGCAGGCTCCGCTCTTCGACGCGGGCGAACGTCGGCTGCAGCGCCGCCAGCTGGCGGGTCGCCTGGCTGGTACCGTCGCGGAACGACGCCGTGGAGTGCGTGGAGTCGGTCGCCATCGCCATCAGCTAGCTGCCGGTGAACTTCATATTCGTGGTCAGAAACGATCCGCTGCCCATGTATTGCGTCATTGCGTCGGGTACCGGACCCGCAGCGGTCGGTTGCTGCGCCGGCGCCGTCACCTGGAACTCGGCCACGAACGTCCCGCCCTTCAGCAGCATCGGCTTGCTGCCGGACTTGGTCTTCGTCGCCTTCTGGTTGCCGGCCAATTGCTTGATCTTGAGCGTGCCGACACCCGGCACGCAGTAGGCGCCGGCGAAGTACATGCACCCCGGCACCGACACCTTCGACTCGTCGCCGTCGACACAGATCGCCTTGCCGTTGATCGTGCCCGGTCCGCTGCCAGCCAGCCGCCCCGGACGGACCACCACCACCGCCGGTCCGAACGTCGGCATGAAGATCGCCTGGTCGCCGTCCATCAGCACGAAGTCGCTCATGGTCAGCCACCGCTTTCGGCGGCCGCTTCCTGCAGGTGGAACGGATAGACCATGTTGTAGCGGGAGTTGGTCGCCCGCACGGTGTAGTCGATCCGGATGAGCAGCAGGCCGGCCTGCGCCTGGCTGTCGGAGACGTCGATCTCGTTCAGATCGATCCGCGGCTCATGGTGCAGGATGGCGTCAGCGACGACGCTGCGCAGCCGGCTGATCGTGCCCTGGCTGATCTCGGCGAACAGGAACTCGCCGAGATCGCAGCCGAATTCCTCCTGCATGACCCGCTCACCGCGCCGCGTGGCGAGCAGGATCGCCAGGCTCTGCTCGATGTCGTCGGTGCCCGACACCATCTCCACGTCGCCGCCACCGGCCGCGAACGTCGGCGGGAAGCTCCAGCCGGTGCCGAGAAACGAGGCGTCGCCTGCCATGACGCCTCAGCGCGACGCGACCATCGCGAGCGGCGCGGCCGCCGACTCGGCCGGCGCCTCGGCGCGCAGTTGCGGTGCCGCCTGTTCCTGCAACCGGCCAATCAGCGTGTAGACGCGATTGAACGGCAGGTTGCCGAGCCCTTCGAAGATCAGATTCACGTCGTCGATCGACAGAGTGAGGGTCAGTTCCTGCGTCGGTTTGGTCATTTCACGTCCACCTTTGCTCCCTGAATCGCGACGTTGCCACTCGCGGTGATCTTGACGTCGCCCTTGCTATCGATGATGAGATCCTTGGCGCTCTTCAGCGTGATCCCCTTGTCGTTCAGCGTGACGGTGTTGCCATGCTGATCGCTGACCGTGATGCATTTCTGGTCGTCGTCCAGCCAGACCTTGTTCTTGGCCGGGGTCTCGATCCACAGCTGCGGCTTCTCGGCATCGACGAAACTGATGGCCATGCCGCTGCGGGTGACGAGCCCCTTCTTCTCGTTGGCCTTCGCCGGCGCGCCGAACAGCTTCGGCTGCGCGTTCTTCGCTCCGAACACCGAGCCGAGTACCACCGGCGCCCGCGGGTCGTCGTTCAGGAAGCCGACGATGACCTCGTCTCCCGGCTCGGGCCTGAAGAAGAAGCCGCGGTCCTTGCCGGCATCGGGGGCGGCGAGGCGCGCCCAGATCTCGACCGTGTCACCGAACGCCGGGAGGGCCACCTTGAGCCGCAGCGCCTTGCCCGGATCCTCCTCGAAGCCGCGGACGATGCCGACCTGCAGACCGCTGACCGGCGGAATCGTGCCGGCCGCCGGGGCGTCTGCCAGTGCGTCGATCGCCACGGTCCCTTCCGGCGCCAGGCCGAACTGGACGTCGGTGCGCCACGTCCCTTCCGCCACGCGATGCGACAGCCCCGTGACCATGCCGCTTCCGTTGAAGCGCTTCCCGAACCCCTTGAGGTCGAGACAGTCGAGGAGCCGCAGATCCGCGACCCCCTGCATCGAGACGCGGCCGCGGACCAGCGCCAGCCGGCGGCGCAGCAGCCGCGCCTTGCCCCAGGCGGCGACTTCCGCGGCCGGCAGGTCGATCGGCTGGGCCAGGACGGTCGGCGGGAAGCCGAGCTGCTTCGCCACCGATTGGTGCTTCCAGTTGCCCAACCGCGGTGCCGCCACGTTGGCGTTCGCGGATTTCGCCTGCATGTCCTTCGCGACCCAGCTGCGTGTGGTGACGCCGGCGAGCTGGCGCGTGCCATCCCCCTCGAATGCGAAGTCGTAGATGAAGGACATGCCGTGCTCGAGCTTGTATCTGGGCTGCCCGCCCAGCGGCGGCGCGATGGCCGACACCTGGCCATCCTCGACGACGATCAGCAGTCCCGCCGTCTCGGCGCGGGTCACCATGAAGTCCCAGTCGGTGCAGTAGAACTGCGTCAGCTGTTCGTGCTTCGGCTCCGTCGGATCGATCTTGCCGGCCTTGAGGCCGGCCTTCTGCACCAGACGCTTCAGCACGTCCGCATCCGACATCTTCACGAAGACCGTCGTCTGGCGCCCCTGGGTCATCGCCAGCGCCTTGTCCTTCGCCTCGACGACGAGGCGCGAGGAGGAGCCGTCGGCCTCGATGCGCTGCCGGTTGATCAGCCCCTTGAACACGGTCTTCTCGTTCGCCGGGTCGCCTTCGTACCGCAGCTTGATCTCGAGCTCGTGTCCAAGGTCCAGGCTGGCGTGCTCGCTCAGCGCGAACGTGCCGGTGGCGGCGTCGCCGTCGAGGAACTCGAGGCTGGCGGTCGGAATGCGGTTGACTTCGCGGCGCACGTCGATCGACAGCAGTTCCCACGCCGGGTCGATCGCCGTGCCGTTCACCTTGACCGTCGCCGTGACGACGCCGTCGCCGCTCGCCGTGCCGTTCATCGCCCGCCCTCGCGCTCATCCGGCGGCAGCGGCGGAAAGACCAGCGTGCGGCCAGGGACCAGACGGCGGAAGTCGTCGAGGCCGTTCTCGCGCGCGACGCGCAGGAAGTGGCTGGACGACCCGTAGATCTCACGGCACAGCAGCGGCAGCGTGTCGCCGTGGCGGACGACTCGGAGGTGCGTCAGGTCCGGCGAGCTCTTGCCAGCCTCGCGCATCAGCGTCTTGCTCGTCTTGTCCTCGACGAACGTCACCGCGAGCTCCGCCCGCAGCGGGTCGCCGCCCTGGTCGAACAGCGTGTAGGTGATGTCGAGCGTCTTCAAGCGGCCGGAGAACGCCAGGTCGCCCCAGCGGACGATCAGATAGTTGGGCTCGTGAATCGCGCCGTTCATGCGGAGACACAGCTTCTCGAAGGTGGCGACGTCCTTCTTGACGCTGTGGCCGAGGCTGCCGGGTCGCGGGCCGAGTTCGTGGACGCCGGTGCCGTCGAGCACGAGGGTGAACGACAGGTCGGCCGGTGGCGTGTAGGAGTAGCGCGCCGGCCGTCCCGGCGTGTTCAGCCCCTGCGCCTTGACGCCTTCGTATGAGACGCGGTGGGAGCGCGTGTAGGTGGCCGGATTGAACATCACCTCCATGCTGTCGGGAGACGCCGGCCGCTTGCGCGTCGCGTCGCGGTAGGCCTCGATCGTCAGCTTCTCGAGCTTGAACAGTTTCAGCAGCGACATCTCACCGCTCCTGCTGCTGCTTGAGGACGCGCAGGACCTGGCGCACGCACTCGTCGACGACCGCGCGGGTGTCGCCCGCCGCCC
>CADEDC010000039.1:25098-46196 GCA_902825985.1 uncultured Acidobacteriota bacterium
CGTCCGTCGGCTGCGGTTGCGGCTCGCTGACGACCGCCCGGATGACCAGTTCCTTGATCTCGATCGGCATTCGTCAGACCCGCATGACCTGCATTCGCCCGTAGGCGAGTTCCATCGTGTCGATGAGGATGGCCGGTTCGGCATCGAGGTCGGACGTCGACCATTTCACCGGAAACGCCCGCAGGAACAGCCACGCGGCGAGCGGCACCTTGTCTTCGCTGAGCAGCGACACCAGCACGTTGCACGGCGCGAACCGGAACAGGGACATCGTCGCCTCGAATTCCAGGACGAGCGGCGACCCGACCACCATGCCGCGCTCGAGCACGAGGTTGCCGTGGCTGATCCCGGTGGGCAACTGCTGCGTGTAGAGGTTCTGCCCGCCCTCCGGCAACGGCGTGGTGTCGACCGTCATCGACAGTCCGGACACCTTCTGGAAGCGGATGTCCAGCGGGTTCGGCACGATGCCGGCGGCGAGAAACAGCACCGCGAAGCGCATGCCGAGTATCGGCTCGCTCACACCCGTTCCCCCGCCGTCCGTGTGTCAGTCATGGTCGATACCAATCCCGAGCGCCATCAGCGTGATCGTGTCGATCGCGGCCTCGTTGGTGCTGGCCTGAAACGCCGGCGCCACGATCTTGACGACCATCGCTTCGCTCGCCCGCCAGGTGACCACCGCCGTGCCGGTGTGATCGCACAGCCGTACCGCCAGCGTCCGCTTCTCGCCCGACTCGAGCCACTCGTAGAACGCGGTCGCGCCGGTCACGACCGCTTTCTTCAGCGTCAACGCCTGCCAGCGATCGATGCGGTAGCGGACGATGTCCTCGCCCTCCCACGCGCTCAGGCCGTGGAGGTAGGTCAGCGTCGGGTACTCGCGCTCGAGCCCGGTGATCTCGGCGACGCTGATGTCGACCTCGCCGGCGATGACGCGGAAGTTGTAGACGGCGAGCGGATACCTCGCCGCCTGGACCGCCGCCGAGTCGGCCATGGGCGTCAGGCCTGCTCGATGGCCAGCGAATCGGCCATCAGCTCGAGGCTCTCGATCGCGACGTCGTTCGAGTTCGCGGTGAAGCCGGGGGCTTCGAGCTTGGTCGGAAAGGCGTTGATGATCTTCCAGCTGATGACCGCGGCCCCGGTTTCGTCACAGAGCCGGATGTAGATATCCTTCTTGGCCACCCGGTTCAGCTGCGTCGAGCTGATCCAGCCGAACAGCGTCGACACGCTGACACCGACGACGACCCCCTTCTTCATGGTCACCGTCACCGGGTTCATCTGCGCCGGCATGTAGAACCACTGCGGCCCGATGCCGGTGGTCGGGCTCTCCGCGTACAGCGTCGTGTCATAGGTCATGCTCAGACCCGACACCTCGGAGAACGCGACGGTCTGACCGTCGATCTCCACCTTGTAGCTGTAGACCGGCAGCGGGTAGCTGCCCTTAATCTGCTCTTTGGTCAATGCCATGATCGTGTCCGCCTCGTGGAATCGGGGTTAACGCGGTGCGCGGCTGCGCGATCACGCGGTCTGCATCTTGTGCGAGAAGCGCAGGATGATGAATTCCGCCGGGCGAACGGCGGCGACGCCGACCTCGACGATCATCCGTCCTTCGAGCACGTCCTGCTCGGTCATCGTGGTGCGCAGGCCGACACGGACGAAATACGCCTCCTCCGGCTTCGCGCCGGCGAGCGCCCCCTGCTGCCACAGGCCGTAGAGGTAGCTCTCGACCATCGCCTTGACCTTCAGCCAGGTCGACTGGTCGTTCGGTTCGAAGACCGCGAAGGCCGTCGCCTTGCGGGTCGACTCTTCGATCATCAGGAACAGCCGCCGCACCGAGACGTAGCGCCACTCGTTGTCGTTGCCGGCCAGCGTCCGCCCGCCCCACACCAGCGTGCCGCGGCCGGTGAAGTCGCGAATCGCGTTGATCGACTTGCCGCCGGTCGGATCGACGTTCAGTTGATCCTGGTCGTCATTGGTGATCCGGGTCAGCGGACCGATCACGGCCAGCACGCCGACGTTGGCCGGCGCCTTCCAGACGCCGTGCTCGCGATCGACGCGGGCGTAGATGCCGGCGATCGCGGCGCTCGGCGGCAGCACGACCCGCTGCTCGACCAGCGCCGCCCGCGTCCGGTTGTAGAGCGACGTGTGGGTGCTTCGGATCGACGCCAGCGTGTCCTTGCCGGCGCTCGACGTCAGCGGGATCGCCGTCTCGGCGATGTCCTTCGTGTTCGTCACCACGCCGCTGCCGTCGCCGGCGGCCTGCAGGTCGAAGCCGGCGGCGGCGTTGGCCGATGCGAACGTCGTCCAGGCGGCGGCGACGTCCGTCCCGGTCTCGCCGTTGGCGTTGGTGATCGTCAGCGTGCCGGCGGCGATGGTGAAGCCGACCGCCCCACTCTTGGTGCCGGCGACCACCGCCACCCGTGCCGAGCTGCCGCCGGGCCCGCTGAAGCCGACGCGCAGTCCATCGGCGCCGCCGAGGGTCAGCGAACCGCTGTCGGTGGCGGCGCCGGCGCCCTGGCGCACGATGTGGACGCCCGCATCGTCGTACGCCTGGCTGAGGACGGTCTGCAGGTAGGGGTGATAGGCCGCCCCGTACATCAGGTTGGCGGCCACGTTGGCGTCGCTGCGGAAGCCCTTCCAGTCGCCGTTCACCACGTCGATGATGGTGAACCGGTCACCGAGGTCGCGGCACTGCATCAGCGCCTCGCCGCACAACGCGTAGTAGTCGGTGGCACCCAGCAGGCAGGCGGCGTCGGTCAGGACGAGCAGCGTCGGCTCGTCTTCGCTGTTCAGCGCCGCGAGCCCGTCCGAGAACAGCGCCTTGGTCGGCGCCGTGCTGTAGTCGCCGACCGAGACGACGTAGCAGGGGCCGCCACCGTTGCGGAAGTACAGGCTGATGGCGTGGTGGAGGGAGTAGCGGTGGGTGGGCGGCACGATCGCGACGCCCGGCGCCGCCGTCGCATCGGCCGGCTCGGTGACGATGAAGTCGACGGTCGCCGGGCCGCCGAACGTACTCTCGAATTCGAGCATCGTCGTGATGCGGACGACCGCCGGCGCGGCGACACCCGCCGGCAGGCGCCGCGTGTGCCCCACGAAGGCGGGGACGGCGGTTGCGACTTCGGCAACCGATGGTGGCAGCGTGGCGATCTCCTCGACGTAGACCCCGGGCGTTCGATAAGTGGCCATAAGGTTTATCCTCTGCACGCGCGTGACACGCGTGGCGTCCGACACACAGCGACTACTTCATCTGCACGACGTGCGGAATCACTTCGGTCGTCCGCATCAGCGGCACGCCGTCGTCGTCCTGGAAGACGATCATCTTGAGCCGGTAGAGCGCGCTCGGCTGGTACGAGACGCGCAACATCCCCCACAGTTCGTTCTGCTCGGCGAGGCCGGGCGTCATCAGCTCCATGAGGAGCCTGGGTATGCGCGGCGCCAGCTCGGGCGCATCCTCCGCCGTGAAGACGCGATGCTGCTGGAAGTAGCTGACCACCCGCGACAGCTGCTGCAGCGACTGGCCGTAGTCCTCCGGGAAGCGGGCGACGAACAGCACGTAGAGGTTCATCCGCACGTCGGGCTCGACGCGGCGGCGCACCCCGTCTTCCGCGGCGAGGACGAAGCGATCGGCGTCGCGCAGCACCGCGTCCTCCTCGAGGCGCACGAGGAGCAGCGAGACCGCATTGGCCGGAAAGCTCACCGCATCGTCCTTGCCGGCGACCGGGTAGACGAAGAGATCCTCGGCACCTCCGGCGGCATCGCGCGGGAAGGTGCGATTGAGGCGATTCTTCAGGAACCCGAGGGCCGTCGCGATCACACGAGCTCCGCGCGCACGACCACCGGCCACACGTCAGTCATCACAGTTCGCTGTCCTCCGGCGAGACGCGGCCGTACAGGGTCCGGCCATCCGGCATCAGCTCGCGCTGGACGAGTCGACGATCGAGCAAGCATTCCAGAGCCGCTTCCACCTGCTGTATCGAGTAGTGCCCGCCGCGCGCCGATAACCACCACTGACGGATCCCCTCGGCACTGTCGGCTGCCTTCGGGTGGCCAGTCAGGTACCGCACGATCTCCTCGGCGATGGTCGCCGCTGCGTCGGATTCAAGTGGCATTGAACGACGGTCGTTACCGTCGAAGGTCGGTCCTGTCCGTGGCAACTGCGGTACCAGAGTGGCACCGCGCCGAAACGTGCAGGAATGCTCGGGACTTGCGCAAGGATGGGGGACGGATGGGTTGGCCGTGCGGTGAAATCACCGCACGCCAGCAGCGGAGGAAGCCCGGCTTGCCGGGTATTGCGGCGAGGTGCTTTCACCTCACTCCGTGGGAGATCTCCCCCAGGGCCCGACCCGGGTCACTTGCGCGACGCTTCCGATGCGACAGGGCCGTCGGTGGCCAGGAAGGCCGTGCGGCTGATGCCGTGCTTCCGCAGCAGGCGGCCGATGTCGCTGCGGTCTTTGCCAGCCATGCGCGCCGCGAGGCTGAGGTTGCCGCTGGCGGTGGCGAGCAGGGCCGACAGGTACGCCCGCTCGAACTGGGCCACCGCGCGCGCCTTGGCGATGACGAACGGCTCCGGCTCCGGACCGTTCGCCGCGACCGCCCGGTGATCGGCGAACTGCGGGATGTCGATGAGGCGTCCTGCCGCGAGGAGATACTCGCGCTGCATCAGGTTCTCGAGTTCGCGGACATTGCCCGGCCAGGCGTGGCCATTCAGCACCGACGTCGCGGCAGGATGCAGGGCCTTGGCCGGACCGTTCGATTGCTGGTTCAGCCGCGCGACGAAGGCCTCGGCCAGCAGCATGACGTCGCCGGCTCGTTCGCGCAGCGGCGCCAGACGCAGCGACAGTACATCCAGGCGGTACAACAGGTCTCGCCGAAATACCCCGCGTGCCACCAGCGTCGTCAGGTCGGCATTGCTCGCCGCGAGAATCCGCACGTTGGCGTTGCGCACGGGCGCCCCGCCGATGGGTCGGTACTCCTTGTCCTGCAGGAAACGGAGCAGGGCGACCTGGGCGCGCGGCGACATCGCCTCCACCTCGTCGAGGAACAGGGTGCCGCCACGGGCCTGGGCAACGAGCCCGATGCGGGTCTCCTTGGCATCGGTGAACGCGCCGCGCAGATAGCCGAACAGCTCGGTCTCGATCAGGTTGTCGGGCAGGGCGCCGCAATTGAGCCCGATGAAGGGCAGATCGCGGCGGGCACTCAGGTAGTGAATGGCGCGCGCCGCGAGTTCCTTGCCGGTCCCGGTCTCGCCCTGAATGAGGACGGCAAAGTCACACGTCGCGTACTTGCGAATCAATTCGAGTCCAGCGAGGAACGCAGGCGATCCGCCGATCAAGTTGCAGGGGGCACACGCAATCATCCACTACTCCGCAGTGGCGAGAGATTCGGGACGCCAGTCTACTCACCCGTGCCGTGACCGCCAACGAAATTGCTCAACTGCCAGCCCATCCGAGCGTGTCTGCGGCGGCACCTCGAGCGAAGCCGGACAGTCCGGAGCCGAACGCCCCGCTGCGGCGCGATCGCGCTGCTCGTACTCTGTCGTGCTATGTCGTGCCGTAGCCGATGTCGTTGCCGATGCCCCAGACCGGGTCGCCCGGGACGCAGCTCCAGTCGATCTGATATCCCGCACCCTTGTGGTGACCGTGCGCAACGAGGAATCGATCGTCGCCGATCATCACGCCGAAGATGGCGAAGCCGCCGCCGCTGCCACCCTGCGTGTCGTGATAGACCGTCTGTCCGGCAAAGCGCGGCAGGCTCGCCGACGGCGTCTTGAACGTCGAGCTGATGAAGTTCTGGTGATCCTCGAATTCCGATCCATTCGGATGCCGGCTGAGAACGGCCTTGATGCCGTCGAGCGGCTTGAAGTGAACCGCCTCGGGGAAGTCCGCCTCGAACTGGTCGGCGGGCGCCAGACGGCCGGTCGGCGGCCCCAGCGGCGCGGGCGTGCGTTTGCGATCGGCGGCCGACTTCCCCGACTGCAGTGCGGCGGCGACCTCCGCCTGGATCGCACTTTCCTCGGTCCGTTTCCGTGACTTCGACATCCGCCGCGTCATGGCGTCCTGCTCGCTCTGCGCTTCGGCGGCCGCGGCGGCCCGCCGTTCCTGACGGGCGGCGCGCGTGCTCCGCTGGGTCTCATGCCGGGACTCCTGCGTCTTTCGCCGGCTGTCCGCTGCCGCGACCCGCTTTTCGTGCGCGATGTAGCCGGTCCGACGTTCGAGCGTCGCGACGGCTTCGCGGAGGTCGGCTGCCTGGCCCTGGCGACGCCGCTCGGACCGACTCGGCAGCGTTTCCCGCTCGATCCCCTGCCCGGCCAGTGCTGCCAGCTTCTTCTTCTGGCGCTTGCCGCGGTTCTTGCCCTTGACGCGCTGGATCGGGCTGGCACCGGTTGAACCTGTGACGGGCGGCGTCGCGATCGGCGCCGCGGCGGCCGGCGCCAGCGCCAGTGCGCGGGCGCCCATCGCCGACGCTTCGTGTTCCAGGCCGGTGTCGTCGTTGATCGGCGCACCGGCGGCGGACCGGTGTGTCGCGCGGACGCGTCCCTGCCGCTGCTGCACCACATGCCACGCTTCGTGCGGCAGATGCTGCTCCTGTCCCGGCGCGACATGGATGTCGCGGCCGGCGGCGTAGGCGGCGGCATCGACGCGCGCCGGAGCGTCCGAGTTGTGGTGCACCCGCACATCGCGCAGCGAGTGGCCGGACAGCGACTCCACGCCGGCGCGCAACGGTTCCGGCAATCCGGTGGTGTGACGCGTGACCGCAGGCCCGTCCGGTGAGGGGCCGAGGTTGGCGGTTTCACCGAACAGCCGTTTCAGGCGTATCCGTTGGGCAACCACTGTCGGGCTGCTGTCGATGCCGCCCGGCGCCAGCGCCGATGCGGATGACGACGCCTGAACGGAGACATGTTCCGAGGATCGGGGCTTCGAGCTGTGCGTCGCGTGTCGGGGCATGGTGTGCGCCTCGCAGTCCGCAGGTGGATGGTCGGCACATCCTACACCGGTCGTGCGACATCCGCTTCGCCGCCGGTCTGAGCCGACTGGACGGAGGTGGCGCCTGGCGAGAGCGCCCGCCGCCATCCGCCATTCACCGGGTTCCAGTTGCCATTCGCCGAATCGGCGTGCGGCGGTCGGCAGGTCGGGCTACGTTCACACCTGGGATGGGACTCACGAAGCCGTCGTTGCGCCGGCAGGACTTCGCGTTGACCTCGATGGCCCTGGCGGGTATCGGGTGCACGGTGGTCGCGGCGATCAGTGCCTGGCTGCTCATCAATCCGGACGTCCTCGCTACGCTGCTGCGCTCACTCGTCTGATCAAGGATACTGATGTGATCGAATCCAACAGCTCAATCGGCCCCACCGTCGACGGGCAACCCGGCACCGCAGCGACGCCGTCCGGCCGGTGGGGCGCCATGCTGGCCGGCGCCCTGCTCGTCGTCATCGGCGCCGGGATGCTCGCCGAACGCACCGGCCTGTTGTCGCTGCAATGGCGGTCGGCCATCTGGCCGGTGCTGCTGATGGTGTTCGGTGTTGCCTCCCTGCTGCGCCCGACCCGCGACGGCCGCCAGGGGCTGTTCCTCGTCATCGCCGGGCTGTGGTGGTACGCCGGGCTGGCCGGCTGGATCTCGATGCTCCAAACCTGGCCGCTGCTGATCATCGGACTCGGGGCCGCGGTCGTGCTGCAGGCGGTGACGGCGCCGCGCCAGCCGCACCGCGCATGGACGCCGGGCACCCGCGAGACCGGCCTGATGCCGCTGGTACTCATCGCCATCCTCGCCGGCGCGCTGTTCTCCAGCCGCGACCGCATCGGCTCCTTCACCGCCAGCGACGGCGGCTTTCGCGTCGTCTCGATCATGGGTGCGACCCGGCATGTGCTGGCGGACGAACCGGTCGCGAGCGGCACCATCGTGACGGTGATGGGGAGCAACGCCCTCGATCTGCGTCGTGCGGCGGTGACGCCGGGCACGTCGATCGTGATCGACGGCATCACCATCATGGGGCGCAGCGTCCTCTATGTTCCGGCCGGATGGAACGTCGACCTGAACAGCCTGTCGGTGTTCGGTCGTGTCGACGACCGCCGCACCGGGCGGTCGCCGACCGCGATGCCGGCGGACGCGACGTCGACGACACCGGCACCGGATGCGCCGCGGCTGCAGTTGCGGGGTGCGCTGGTGTTCGGCCGCGTCGACATCCGCTCGACGGAAGACCGGACCGAGGAGCGCCGGCGATGAACGGACTCGACCTGACGCCGCTGGCCAGCGGCCGCGCGATCTGGGGGATCGGCCTCGTCGTGCTCGGCTTCGTGCTGTTCGTCGACCGGCTGGGGCTCGTCGACGCCGAATACGTGCTGCGCTTCTGGCCGCTGCTGCTGGTCGCTGTCGGCCTGCAACAACTGATCGCGCCGGCGACCCGCGCCAGCACCGGCGTCCGCGTCGTCCGCGTCAACGGCATCGTGTGGACGGTGATTGGCGGTCTGCTGCTCCTCAGCAGCCTCGGCGTCCTGCGCGTCAGCCTCTGGCAGCTGATCTGGCCGACCCTGCTGATCGTCGTCGGCGCCCATCTCATGCTGCGGTCGCGCGACCGGCATGACGGGGCGAGCGAGGTGGACGATGCGGCGATCGTGGCGGTGCTGAGCGGGGTGCAGCGGGTCGCGAACGCGGTGGCGTTCAAGGGGACCGAGATCACCAGCGTCATGGGCGGCACGCAGCTCGATCTGCGCCGGGCCCAGCTCGGGCCGGGGGAAGAGGCGGTGATCGACATGCTGCTGATCCTCGGCGGCTGTGAGCTGTTCGTGCCGGCGGAGTGGGTCGTGTCGGCGCCGATCATCGCCGTTCTCGGCGGCGTCGACGACCAGCGTCTGGTGGCGCCCGCCGGCGTCGTCGACGCAGCCGACCGGCGCTCGACGCCACCGCGGCTGACCTTGCGCGGCTTCGTCATGCTGGGTGGCGTCACGATCCGCTGATGCACCCGATTCTCCTGCGGTTCAACCGGCTGGCTGCCTACGTCAGCGCCTGGCTCGTCGTCGCGTGGCTGGTGGCGCTGGTCGTCGCCCGTCTCGGCGTGCCGGTCGCCGATGCCGTGATTGTCGTCGCGCCGACCTTCCTCGCCTACGGGTTCGTGTGCCTGTCGGCCTTGTTCGTGTGCCGCGCCGTGCCGGCCACCGCGTCGCACAGCCTCACCGCCGTCGTCGCCGCAGCGGCGCTGGCGGCGGTGGCCGGTGGCACGATGTGGCTGGCGCTGTTCGGCGCCTGGCGCAGCCTGCTCTCGGTCATGCGTCCCGGCGGCTTCACGCCGGCCGTCGTCGCGGCGGTGGACGCGCAGGTGCCGTTCCTGCTCACCATGGCGGTCACGCTGTACCTGCTGGCGGTGGCGGTCCATCACGTGGCGCTGGGGGCCATCCACGCCCGCGAGGTGGAGCACCAGCGGCTCGAGTTCCAGGTCCTGACGCGGGACGCCGAACTGCGCGCCCTGCGGGCGCAATTGAATCCGCACTTCCTCTACAACAGCCTCAACTCGATCAGCGCCCTGACCGCCGCCGACCCGGCCGGCGCGCGCCGCATGTGCCTCCTGCTCGCCGAGTTCCTTCGCCGCACGTTGAAAGTCAGCCCGCTCGACCGCATTCCGCTATCCGAGGAGCTGTCGCTGGTCGACGCCTTCATCGAGATCGAGCAGGTGCGCTACGGCGGCCGCCTGGCGGTGGAACGGGACATCGACCCGTCGGCGCTTGCCTGCCGGGTGCCGCCACTCCTGCTGCAGCCGCTGCTCGAGAACGCGGTCGGGCATGGCATCGCCGGACTGGTCGACGGCGGCATCGTCCGCGTGCAGGTGGTGCGGGAGCAGGCCCGCATGCTGATCCGGGTCGAGAACCCGCGCGACCCCGACGTGGTGCCGAGGCGTCGCGGCGGCGTCGGGCTCGAGAATGTCAGGCGGCGGGTGCAGGCGGCGTTCGCCGACCGCGGGCGGGTCGAGGCGATGGCCGACGGTCCGCGGTTTCGGGTCGATGTGCATCTCCCTGCCGTGGAGGACTGACGTGCTCCGTATTGCGATCGTGGACGACGAGGAACTGGCGCGTCGAGTGGTGCGCGAATATCTGGATGGGATGGCGGCGGTGGAGGTGGTGGCCGAGTGCGCCAACGGTTTCGAGGCCGTGAAGGCGGTCGCCGAACTGCGCCCGGACCTGCTGCTGCTCGACGTCCAGATGCCGAAGCTGAATGGCTTCGAGGTGCTCGAGCTGGTGTCCCGCGACGTCGCCGTGGTCTTCACCACGGCGCATGACGAGTTCGCCATCCGCGCCTTCGAGGTGCACGCGGTCGACTACCTGCTCAAGCCGTTTGGCGCCGACCGGCTGGCGCAGGCACTGGCGCGGGCGCGCGAACGGATCGCGACGCGGGTGGCGCTGCCGGTGGCGGCGCTCGCGAAGTCTGCGCACCCGGAGGGCGGAACGGCCAATCGGATTCTCATCCGCGACGGGGCACGCGTGCACGTCATCCCCGTCGATCGGCTCGATTACCTGGAGGCGCAGGACGACTACGTCGCCTACCACGCGGATGGCCAGCAGCACCTGAAGGAGCAGACGCTGGCCGAGGCCGAGGCGTCACTCGACCCGGCGCGCTTCGTCCGCGTCCATCGTTCGTATGTGATCAACCTCGACCGCGTCGCCCGTGTCGACGTCGACGACCGCGGGAACCACCTGGCGCTGCTCACCACCGGCGCCCGCATCCCGGTGAGCCGCACCGGGCATGGACGGTTGACGGCGGCGCTGGCGGATTGGGCCGGATAGGCACATTCGACCGGCTGGCCCGGCCCTCCCCCGTCGACTACCGCCTTCCGGCGTCGAACGAGATCCCCTGCGCGACCCGGAACTGCTCCGCGCCCTGTGAGCCGACGGACTTGAACCATCGCGCATCGGTCCGCAGGCCGATGCTGCCAGTCACGGGCATCTTCACGCCGCCGCCGGCGTTCATCGTCATCGCCAGGCGCGGCTGCGTGCCGATCGGGGGGCCGTCCGATCCGAAGACGGGAGATCCGTACTGGGACACGCCGGCGCCGGCAGCGACGTACGGCGTCGCCTGACCGATGCGCGGGAGCAGCCACAGGAGGCTGGCGTTCGCGCTCAAGGCATGGATGCGCCCCTCGCCGCGGCGATAGGCCAGGTCGGTCTCGAGATCGAGCCTCGAGGTGAGCGGCAACGTCGCCGCAACCCCGACTGGAGCAGCACCGGGCGTGCCGACCGCCACGTAGGGCGTCACCTGGACAGCGTGCGGCTCCTGCGCTGCCGCCGTCCCTGCGCCAAGCGTGAGCGCCACGGCGGCGCACAACACGGACGTCGAAACCTGCATGACCCCTCCTCGGCCGCCGGCTGGCGGCACTTGCCTTTGGACGGCGCGGCGCCCGGGGCGGTTGGCACCTCGGCCGTGTCGACATGCGTCGCGCCAGCGGGAGCGGCGCGCCGGGCGCCGCGGTCGAGTGGGCGCCAGGGAGTGCTGCGGTTCGACTGTCCCTTTGACAGCGGCCGGTCGAGGGGGTCAACATCCATCTCGCGGGGACCGATGATTCCGGAGGGGCGCGACGTGGCTGATACGAAGCTCGTGGGCAGTAACTACACGCCGCCGGACCTGGTGGCCAAGGTCACCGGAGCGGCCAAGTACGCGGAAGATTTTCGCGTCGACGGCATGCTCTTCTGCAAGCTGCTCCTCAGCCCGATGCCGCACGCCCGGGTTCGGCACATCGATGCCACGGCCGCTCTGGCCATGCCGGGCGTCAAGGCCATCCTCACCGCCGACGACCTGCCGGAAGCGGCCCGCGGCGACATCCCGGCGCTGACCAATGAACCGCGCTACGAGGGCGAGCCGATCCTGGCCATCGCCGCCGTCGACGAGTTCACCGCAACCGAGGCGATCGAACGGATCAACCTCGATCTCGAGCTCCTGCCGTTCGTCACCGACCCGCTCGAGAGTCTGCGCCCGACCGGTCCGAACGCCACCACGAGCGGCAACGTCCTCGCACCGTCCAAGGGGCCGGCGACACGCGATCTCGAAGGCGCCGTCGCGAACCAGATGGAGCTGCAGGAGATCAAGTGGACCGAGGCCGACTTCGCCGCTGCCCCTGTCGGCCAGCTGCCGATGGGTGAGGCGCCGGAAGCGTGGACGGTGGGCGACGTCGAAGCCGGACTGAAGGACGCCGCGCTCGTCGTTGACGAGACGTTCGTCGTCCAGGCGACGAGCCACCAGACGATGGAGACGCGCAGCGCCCTCGCCTACTGGCAGAACGGCAAGCTGTATCTCCATGGCTCGACGCAGAGCACGATGCGCACGCACGCGAGCGTCGCGAACTGGGTCGGCATCGCCCCGTCCGACGTGGTCTTCATCTCCGAGTACACCGGCGGCGGCTTTGGCGCCAAGGGCGGCGGCGCCGTCTCGATGTGCATCCCGGCGCTGCTGGCGAAGAAGGCCAACGCGCCGGTGATGATGCGCATCACGCGCGAAGACGAGCACTACATCGGCCACGCCCGCACCAACATGACGGGACGTGCCCGCGTCGGCTTCCGCCCGGACGGCCGCATCACCGCGCTCGATCTCTTCATCGTCCAGGACAACGGCGCCCGCGGCCAGCGTGGCGATCATCGCGCCGCCGGCCAGGCGGTGTCGCTGCTCTACCAGCCGGCGACGATGCGCTGGCGCGCGATCAACGTGCTCACCAATACGCCGACGCGCCTCTTCCAGCGCTCACCCGGCGAAATGCAGGGGATCGCCATCGTCGAACAGGCGATGACCAAGGCGGCCGTCGCGCTTGGCATCGACCAGGTGCAGTTGCGATCGATCAACGCGCCGGCGGGCAAGGCGCCGTTTGGCCCGGCGCGCAACGGCAAGCGTGGCTACACGACCAGCGCGTTCGTCAAGGAAGCGCTCGCGCAGGGCGCCGATGATTTCAACTGGAGCGAGCGTGTGGCGCGCGCCGGAAACCGCAACGGCACCACGGTGCGTGGCGTCGGCGTCGGAGTGGGGACCCACACGGCGGGATCGGTGGGGCACGACGGCCTCATGACGATCCGGCCGGACGGCAGGCTCTACGTCCAGAGCGGCGTCGGCAATCTCGGCACCCACTCGGTGTTCGACCTCGCGCGCGTCGCCGCCGACATCCTGGCGATGCCGTGGGAGAAGGTGGAGATCATCTGGGGCAGCACCGCGAAGGGACTTCCCTACTCGTGCCTCTCCGTCGGCAGCCAGACCACGCATGCGATGACCCGGGCGAACCATGCGGCGGCGATGGACGCGCGGCGGAAGCTGCAGGAGATTGCCGCGCACGATCTCGGCGGCCAGCCGGACGACTACGAACTGGGGGGTGAGCGGGTCTACCGCCGCGGCCGTCCAGGACGGGGCCTGACGTATGCGCAGGCGGCGACACGGGCGATTGCGCTGGCCGGCCGCTATGACGGGCACGAGCTGCCGGCCGATATCCACGCCACGACGAAGGGTGCGGCAACCTCGCTGGCCGGACGCGGACTGATGGGCGTTGCGAAGGATGTCTACACGCACGACGGCACGACGTACTCGTTCGTCGCCGGCTTCGCCGAGGTCGAGGTCGATCTCGAAACCGGCAAGGTGACGCTGGTCGACTACCTGGGCATGGGCGACGTCGGCACGGTCATCAATCCGCGCAGCATGAACGCGCAGATCCTCGGCGGCAGTTGCCTCGGCATCGGCCATGCGCTGTGTCAGAAGTGGGTGTACGACCCGCACTACGGTGTGCCGCTGGCGAAGCGCTTCCACAACAACAAGCCGCTCACCATTCTCGACGTGCCACACGCGATGCGGTCGGATGCGGTGGGCCTGCCCGATCCGGAGACGCCGGTCGGGGCGCGCGGGGTCGGCGAACCGCCGGTCGGCGCCGCCTATGCTGCGGTGATGAACGCCATTGCCAGCGCGGTGGGCGTCGACACCTTCCGTCGCGCTCCGGTGACGCCGGACGTCGTCCTGATGACCCTGGAGCACGGCCGCCGGATGCACGAGCCGCTTCAGGCGCATCTGTAGCGGACGAGATCGTCCGCCGTCCCTCCGTAAACGGCGGTCGAGTTGCGCCCATGGCTCGACCGGCGGTGACGCCGTGCCCGGCGGCGTCGAGCATGCCTGCCCGGTGTGCCGCGGTCCGCCGGACGCTACCGGTCCAGTCGATGCGACTCGAGAAACTGGACCACTGCGGCGGCAACCTCTGCGGGCCGCTCGAGCAGCAGCGCGTGGCCGGCTCGTTCGAGCTCGACGAGTGCGACGCGCGCCGGGTGTTCTCGGCGAAGGTCGCGGCCGTTTGCCGGTGGGGCGGTGGTGTCATCCAGCCCTTGCACCACGAGCATCGGCGCGGCGCCACCGCTCCACCAGCGCTCCAGCGGTGCTCTGCCGACCGGGCCCTGCGCGGCTGCCGCCTCGGGCCACGCGCGCACCGCAGCCGCACCCATCAGCGACCACGGATTCGAGTGCGGCGAAAAGAGGGGAAGGTAGCGGGCGAGGGCGTCCTGCCGCTGTGGCTGACTGCCCCATCGCGCCACCGCCGCCTGCTGCCCGGCATCCAGCGGGATCGGCGGGAACTTGCCCCCGGCGGCAAGCAGCGTCACGGTCGCCACACGCTGCGGATGCGCGACCGCGACGGCGCGTGAAACACGATTGCCGAGCGCCCAGCCGAGCAGATGGACTCGCGGCAGGCCCATCGCGTCCATCGCGGCGACGGTGTCGGCCACGAACGAGTCGAGGTCGATGGCCTCGAGACGTCCGGTGCTGCCGCCGATGCCGCGGGGGTTGATGGCGATGACCCGATAGCCGCTGGCGGCGATCCGCGGTGCCACGGCGGCGAACCATGTGGTGTCCATACCACGGCCCGGCAACGCCACGACCGGTTCGCCCGCACCCCACGACGTCGCGACGAGCGTGGCGCCAGGAACGGCGACGGTCAGTTCGGTGCTGGTGGAGGGCTGGGCTGCCGACAGGGCAACCGCCATCCCACACGCTGCGGCGCTCGCACGCAATACCACGGCGGCCTCCAGTCCGTTCTGTCGTCTCGCCGACGCCGACGCCGAATCAGCCGGCACCACGCGGGACCGTGCAAGGTCCCGGCAGACCTCCTGAAGGCACTGGTACAGATTCTCTCTCTGGCAAGAAGCATGTTCAAGTGCATCGCAGGTCTGACGGACTGCCAAGCGCCTGGTTGTCGAAACACTCACCGGGGCGATGTCCAGGGCCAGGCGCTGACTCGGCCGCGCGGCGATCAGGGCGCGCGCTTGACCTCGGGGCGCCAGGAGGCGCAGTATGCCCCCATTCGCCGCCCGGCCGCCGAGCCGGGTGTCGTGGCAACCTGCGGTGCTTTCAAGGACGGTGGCCATGGTTCGATCTGTCGCGCGCGTGATCAAGTCCCTTGCCCTGGCGTCGCTCCTCGCCGCTGGCGTCGCCACGCTGACGGCGCAAGGACCGGCACCGGCACGGAAGTGGGTTCCTGAACGGCTCGCCGATGGGCATCCGGACCTGCACGGCGTCTGGGCCAACAACACCGTCACACCGCTCGAGCGGCCGAAGCCGTGGGAGGGCAAGACGACGCTCACCGATGCGGAGATCACGGAGCTGCAGCAGGCCGCCAACCAGATCTACGACAACGACGGCGATGCGCAGTTCGGCGACGGGCTGATCCTCGCGGTGCTGGAGAAGCTCACCAATCCGAAGTCATCGGACAAGCTCACCGGCAACTACAACCAGTTCTGGCTGGTCGGTCGCGACTGGCACGACCGGAGGACGTCGCTCATCACCGATCCACCCGACGGCAGGATCCCGCCGCTGACGCCCGGCGGTCAGACGCGGATCGAGGCGGAACGGGCGCACCGCCGCGAGCATGCCTACGAAGACCCGGAGATGATCAATCTCGGCGAGCGCTGCGTGAATTTCGGGATTCCCCGTCTGCTGGCCGGCTACAACAGCTACTCGCAGATCGTCCAGTCACCGGGCTACGTGACGATCATGGCGGAGATGGCGCACGACGCCCGGGTCATCCCGATTGGCGGCCGCGGCCACCTCGACGCGTCGGTCCGTCTCTGGGGCGGCGACTCGATCGGCCGCTGGGAGGGCGACACGCTCGTCGTCGACACGACCAACTTCTCGCCGAAGAGCGACTTCCGCGGCGCGCACGAGAACCTGCACCTCGTCGAGCGCTTCACGCGGGTGGCGCACGACATCCTCAACTACGAGGTGACGATCGAGGATCCGACGACCTGGACGCGGCCGTGGACCTTGATGATCCCGCTGAAGTTGAAGGACGAACTGATCTTCGAGTACGCCTGCCACGAGGCGAACGAGGCAATGGAAGGCATGCTGCGCGGTCACCGCTACCAGGAGAAGGAAGCGGCGAAGAAGTCATCCGGCAACCACTGAGGTCCGCACCGGCGCCACCCGAGCCAGCGGGCGGCGCCGGCACATCCATCCGCTCCCACGCAGGCGCGTCGCGGCGCCGCGAGTCCGTCGCCCCCCGGCATCGCTCCGCCGCCTCCTCCCCGGTCGCGCTGCCGCCCCGTCTCCTGCCCCCCGGGCGGCGTCCCAGAACCTCGACTGGCGGTCGCGCGTCGACCGGCGTATGATGTCACCCGGTTCCAGCGTCGCACGCCGGGCGCTCGTGCTGAATCGACCCGGACCGTAACGCCAGCCACCTTCGAACGCGCTTCTGATAGGAGACGCAACATGCGCAGAGGATTCGTGCAGACGCTCGGTGTTGTCGCGATGCTCGCGGTCGTCGCGCTGCTGCTGGTGAAGACCGGCGGCGCGCCGGTCAGCGCCCAGAGCGCGACGCCGGAGCCCGCCAAGGCGGGACCGGCGCCGGCGACGGCGTGGGGCACGCCGGACTTGCAGGGCATCTGGACCCGCGACTCGGACGAACCGTTGCAGCGGCCGGCCAAGTACGCCAACAAGGTCGAATTCACCGACGAGGAACGCGCCGCCATCGACAAGCAGATCGCCGACATCGTCGGCCGCGAGGCCAGCGAGGACCGCCGCGACCGTGGCACGCAGCAGGACGTCGCCGGCGCCTACAACTCCGCCGTCTACACCTCACACCTGCGCACCGGCAAGCGGACGTCCATGATCGTGGATCCGCCGGACGGCAGGATTCCGGCGCCCACGCCAGAGGAACAGAGCAAGCGCGCCGCGATGCGTGAGTACTCGCTGGCGTTGATGCAGGCGACCGACGAGTGCAAGCGCGGCCTGCCGGCCTGCGCTGGCGGCAAGTACGTCCCGGCCGCGTCGCCCCGTCGCAACGAGCCGCCGCCCTCGTACATCTTCAACAGCCTGCTCGGCGGCGGCGGCGGCGCCATCAGCCGCTCGGATGGTCCCGAGGATCGCGGCCATGGCGAACGGTGCATGTCGGCGGCGCTGCCCGACTTCGGCGGCTTCCGCCGCATCGTTCAGGCAAAGGATCAGATCTCGATCCTCTACGATGTCGGCCAGGGCCAGGGGTGGATCCGCTCGGTTCCGATCACCAATGCGCCGCACGCGCCCAAGCAGGTGCAGCTGTGGTGGGGCGATTCGCGGGCGCGCTGGGAAGGCGCCGCCCTCGTGGTCGACGTGACCAACTTCTCGCCCAAGTCGAACTTTCAGGGCGCGCACGAGAACCTGCACCTGGTCGAGAAGTGGGAGCGCGTCGATGCCGAGACGCTCCGGTACACCGTGACCATCACCGATCCGACGGTGTGGACGAAACCGTGGACCGTGACCTACGACATGAAAAAGCAGAGCGACAACGACAACCGCATCTATCCGGAGCCGCGCTGCCACGAGGGGAACCACGGCATGGCCGGTCTGCTGGTCGGCGCACGGCAGGAGGAGAGGGAGTTCGCCGCCGGCAAAGGGCCGAACCCAGCCTTCCACTGTCTCGGCGCCTGCGGCGGCTTCGCCGGCGGCTTCGCCGACGAAGGCGACGACGCCAACCCGTTGCGGTAGCGATCAGGAGACGTCATGCGCATCCTTCAGAACGGCCGGATCACACCCGGCGTGCAGAACGGCCGGGTCACACCCGGCGTAGTGTCCTGGGTCCCCCTGCTCCTCGCCGCGGCCGTCGCGATCGGCTGCCAGACCGCCGCGCCTCAGAACGCCGGGGACACCGTACGATCGTCGCCGCGGACGGCGGACGGCAAGCCGGACTTCACCGGCATCTGGCAGGCGAACAACGAAGCCTACTGGGATCTGCAGGCACATGGGGCGCGCGCCGGCATGGTCACACAGCCCGGCGTCTATCCCTACGAATACGCGCAGGTCGCAGCGGCGCCGGTCCTGGCGCTCGGCGCCGCCGCCGGCGTCCCGGCATCGCTGGGCGTCGTCCAAGGCGACGGGGAGATTCCGTACAAACCGGAAGCCGCCGCCATCCGCACGGCCAATGGCGCCAACTGGATCGATCGCGACCCTGAATTGAAGTGCTATCTGCCGGGGACGCCGCGGGCGATGTACATGCCGTACCCGTTCCAGGTGGTGCAGGGCGACCAGCAGATGCAGATGGCGTTCGCGTTCTCGAATGCCTCACGCACCATTCACTTCAGCAAGGTGACCGGACCGCCGGTCGACACCTACATGGGGCATTCGGTCGCTCACTGGGAAGGCGACACCCTCGTCGTCGACGTGACCGACTTCAATGGCAGGAACTGGCTGGACCGGGCCGGCAACTTCCACAGCGAGAAGCTGCACGTGACCGAGCGCTACACGCTGCAGACGCCGGACGTCATCCACTACGAAGCGACCATCGACGACCCGGACACGTTCACCCGCCCCTGGACGATCGCCATGCCGATCTATCGCCGCATGGAGGCGAACGCCCAGGTGCTCGAGTACCGCTGCGTCGAGTTCGCCGAGGAGTTCCTGTTCGGCAACCTCCGCAAGACGCCGCTGGTGACGCACTGGGAGGGCGAGACCATGAAAATCGACATCACTCGCAAGGTGCCGGCGGGTGACGCACTCTACGAGTGGTATCGACGGTAGCAGACACGGCGACATCGCCAGGAGGTAGATTCGATGAGAAGGAAACTCTGCGTCGTGATTGGCGTCATGGCCGTGGTCCTCGCGGGAGCGCGCGTCTCACTCCGGGCGCATCATGCGTTCGCTGCCGAGTTCGATGCCACCAAGCCGGTGACGTTCAAAGGCACGATCTCCAGGATGGAGTGGACCAATCCGCACGTGTGGATACATCTCGAGGTGAAGGCCAAGGACGGCAAGATGGAGAAATGGGCCTTCGAGGCCGGGACGCCGAACGTGCTGTTCCGTCGCGGCGTCACCAAGGAGGCGGTCAAGGTCGGGATGGAAGTCACCGTCGACGGCTACCAGGCCAAGGACGGGTCGCACCGGGCGAACGGTCGCGACCTGAAGCTGGCGGACGGCCGCACGCTGTTCCTCGGGTCGTCTGGCACCGGCGCCCCGTACGAACTCGACCCGACGAGAAAGTAGCGCCGGATCAGCAGAAACTCGTCCAGCCGGCGCGGCAGGCGCGCGCCGGCAGGGCGGGCCGGTCGCGCTCCGTCACCGGACCCTTGCTGCCGCGGACCAGAACTGGGAGATCGTTCAGCGTCGGCGGCGCGGTCGCAAGATCGCCTTCCGCGCTGCTCGCGTTCCGATTCGCGCACGCCGCCGTGAAGCCAAGCGCGCACCCCCGTTGCCACGCGTCAGCCGACTCCCGGTAGTTGCGCTGACGCGCCTTCGTGCGCCCGAGCTCGTTGCAGGCCCATCCCGATCCGCTGTCGCAGTATCCGGTGTCGAGGCGCTCGACGTACGAACACGCGCCAGCGCGATTCGCCGCGCAGGCCTCCTGCCAGAACGGCCGCCACTGTCCGCGGTGGCTGTCGCCGACCCCGTCAGCCGCCGTCATCGCGATGAACACCACCGCCCAGACGCCGATGTAGGCGAGGTTCCTGCGGCGCGGGGTCAGCTGGCGGCCCAGCGCCGACGGATCGAACCGCTGCAGCATCGGCGCGCGTGCCAGCCGATCGAACCACCGGACCGAGAGGTTCATCAACGGCACCTGCAGCAGCTTGTCGTAGAAAGCCGGCATCGCCGCGGCCGTCAGCAGGGCGTAGAGGGCAACGGTGCTGAGCCCGTAGGTCACGCCGAAGAGGATGCGCCCGAGCTCCGATGACGGCGACGTCGAAGGATCGGTGAAGAGCAGGTGCATCCCGAGGAACACCGCGATAGGGATGTAGGAGTCGAGGAAGAAGTAGACGCCCGTGGCGGCGAAATATGCGAGCCCGAAGAGATAGGTCGCCAGCACCGCCGACAGCGTCATCGTGGTGACGCCGAAGAAGAACTGTCCTGGCAGTCCGATGAGGAACAGCATCGCGTACATGTGCGGCGGATAGAACTGTGTGCTCGCGATGCTCTGTCCCGACGTGATGTCGCTCGTCCCGGTCAGGAGCAACGCCAGCGAGAAGAGAGCGAGCGGAAACGACGACGGGTTGAAGATGTGCGCCGGCCGGCCGTTCCTCTCCCACGTGATGAACGCTTTCGCGGCAAAGCCGGTCGCGACCATGAGCAGCTGCAGGTAGAACCAGTCCGGCTTGAACCACAGAAACAGGTTGATGCTGAAGATCACCGGAACCGGCCCAAAGCCGAGCGTGTAACGGTCGCGCTGCGTCCAGCCGATCAGCATGTCGACGCCGTAGGCGAAGATCACCTGCACGGCGAGCAGATCGAGCCAGTGATAGACCTCGCGCCAGTGCCAGCCCCAGTAGAGCAGCACGGAGCCCTGGGCGCAGGCCTGCAGGTAGTGCTGACGTCGCGCCGCCACATCGATCGACAACACTCGCCCCGACCGCCGTGCCGAGGCGACGACCAGCACGTCGGCGGCGGCCAATACGGCCGCGGCGCCGAGGAGCGACCACCGCACGGTTTCGCTGCCGTGGGAGGTATCGAGCAGGCCGAGCAACGCCAGTGCGGCTGCACACGCGAGCGGCAGCATCGCCACGTGCCTCACCGGGAGGAGGGTCAGCCGCAGGAGCGGGTGGGCGGCGTCAGGAGCGGCGGTCGATGGATTCGCTGTCATGCGCGTCGGGATCGGGACGCGCAGCACACTCCGCGCTGTTCGCCCCTTCCGCAGGGTGCAGCGTAGCACGGTCTCGCAT
>CADEDC010000039.1:46296-52860 GCA_902825985.1 uncultured Acidobacteriota bacterium
GGTCCGCTGGGGCGACCGGCGTTCGAAGAACCGGTGACCGGCCGCTACCCGAGGCAGGAAGTGATCGCGCGGCGCGACGGAGGCAGGGCTGCGCGGCCGGAAGGGGCTATGGCCTGACGAAACCACTCCGAGCGTCATGAGGAGTGGTGAGCCACGTTTTCGCGAGATGAATCCAGCCCGGCGGGTGCCTGCGCTCTCTCGACCGCTCGACGCAGTCGGAGTGGCAGCGCGCCACGGAGTACGCGCGCGACGATACCGGGGGCAAAGAGTCGTGCCGGATGCTCCAACAGGTTGGCGACCCGCATGAACGTGATCGCGAGGGTAGCGTCACGATGCGCCGCCCGGTGCAGCCGCGCCATGTAGGCGTTGATCAGCGTCCCGACTGCCGTGCGTGGCCCGGTGACCTCTGGCATCCGCAGATCGTTACCGACGGCGGTCGTCCATGGCGTGTCGATGATGCGCGCGGCCTGGCGGAAGAACCGCTTGCCGACCGACGGTTCGCCGCTCTCGAGTACCGAACCGAGTGCGACCGCTTCGAGTGCGGCCACCGACATGCCCTGTCCGTAGATGGGATTGAAGCTACAGATGGCGTCGCCCATCACAACGAGGCCTTCGGGGAATCGCCTGAGGTGCTCGAATCGGCGGCGGATGCTGGCCGGGAACCGCGCGCTGGCGGCCTCCCCGATGGGCGTCGCCGAGCGGACGACGTCATAGATGTCGCGACAAGGCAACTGGGCCGCGAAGGCCAGGAACTCGTCGGGCGTTTCGCCGGCCCCCGGCACGAAGTGGGCGATGAGCGTCACGGTCCATCGGTCGTCTTCTTGTGAGATGAGCACGCCGCCGCGCTTGCCGGCTGACGTTGGCGGCACGACCGCGCCGCAGTCGCCCCCCAGGTGATGTGGCTCGCGCCGGAACAGGCGGGTCGTATAGCTCAAACCCACCTCGACACGATCCTCCCCTGGTGCCGGATATCCGAGCGCCAGCAGCCACTGCGAGATCCGCGACCCGCGACCCGTCGCATCGACCACCAGGTCGGCGGCCACGACGTCGCCGTTCAGCAACGTCACGCCGGTCACCCGCCGCCCGGCGTCATCCGAACGCAGCCCAACGACGTGACTGCCTTCGCGGAACGTCAGGTTGGCCCGTGCGCGCACGCGCGTCCGCACCGCGGCTTCGAGGAACGGCCGCGTGCACATGACCCCGTCCATGCCGCTGGCGACCTGCGCCAGCGGCGCCCCTTCGAACACCCACCGCGTGCGGGCCAGGATGTCAGCCCGCACCGCGCCGTCGGTCACCAGTTGGTGCGTCAGGCCAGGGAACAGACGATCGAGCGCCTGTCCGCCGCCGGCGAGCAGGCCGTGGGTATGGTGTCCCTGGGGGACGCCGCGCCGCTGGCCGATGCCATGCGGCAGGACGTCACGCTCGACGAGGGTCACATGCGTGAAATGGTCCGACAGGACGCGGGCGGCGAGCAACCCGGCCATGCTGCCGCCGAGCACGACGGCGTGCGCGCGCCCGGTGCTGTGGTGGTGGGGCCTTGTCATCACATGCGTCACTACGGGGGGCGAGGGACATTGGATGTCGGCCGCCGAGCCGCCACGACCAGCACCCCGTGAAACACATCTTGTTCCGCGATTCTGAGCTGTGGCAGGATGCTGTCGACTGGTGACTGCGATTCAGGAACTCTCCGATCCGGATGTGCTGCGGCAGATCGTCCGCCGCGACGAGCGCGCGCTCGCACTGCTGTACGATCGCCACAGCCGGCTGGTGTATAGCGTGGCCCTGCGAATCCTGCGTACGCCGTCTGACGCCGAAGAGGTCCTGCAGGAAACCTTCGTCCGCGTCTGGTCGCGCGCCGACAGCTTCGCGCCGATGCTCGGCTCGCCGGTCGCGTGGCTCACACGCATCGCCCGCAACAGCGCCATCGATCGCATCCGCGCCAAACGGGCCCGCCAGCATGTCGACGCCGTCGTCGTCCCTGCGTCGGACCATCCCGAGGCCGTACAGGCGACGGAACCGGCGACCACCGTGACTCCCGAGGCGCTGCTCGCAGAGTCGATGACGGCCGGTCTGGTACGCAACGCGCTTCAATCACTGCCCGAAGCGCAGCGCGTGCTCATCGAAGCCGCGTTCTTCGACGGCTATACACATTCCGAACTGTCGGAACGCTTCGGCGTGCCGCTCGGCACCGTCAAAGCTCGTATCCGGACAGGACTTCTGGCTCTGAAGGGCCGACTGGCACACGCCGTATGATCACAGAGGAACTCGAAGCTCGGGTGCTGGCCGACGCGATCGGGGCGCTCGACGAAGGGGAGCAGCGCGACCTCCACGCCCGGCTGGCCACCCTGCCGGCTGCTGAGCAGGACGCCGTGGCGCGGCTGTACGACTCGGTCCTGCCGGTCGCCGCCTCGGTCCAGCCGCATGACCCGCCGCCGCATGTTCGCGAACGCGTCCTGGCCGCGACGCACGTGCCGGCGCAGTACACCGTGAAGGCGGCCGAGGCGTGGGACGAGTCGGGCATCCCCGGCATCACGGCCAAGGTTCTCGCGGTCGATCGGGCGCGCGGTCTGGTGACGATGCTGCTGCGCGGCGAACCGGGTGCAAAGTACCCGTCGCATCACCACTCCGCCCCGGAGGAGTGCTACGTCGTCTCCGGCCGCATCGCGGTTGGCAACCTCGTCCTGAACGCCGGCGACTTCCATCACGCCGACCCGGATTCCGACCACGGCGAGATCCTCGCCATCGAGGCAGCGGAAGTGCTGCTCGTCGCCGCGATCGCCGACTACCTGCCCAGCTGAGACATCCAGTTCGCCGCGGCGTGCGTAGAGAGATCAGCAGCACCCACTGCGGTCTCTCACCGCCGAAAGGAACTGGACATGAAACGACTCACCCACGGCCTTGTCGCCGCCAGCCTGCTCGCCGCGGCCGGCGCGACGCTGAACGCGTCGAGCCACCGTGAAGCGCTGGCCGTGCTCAACGAGCCGTGCGCTGACAACACCGACACCTACGCCTGGGTGTCCAACACATCCCACGACAAGCTGTACCTGATCATGAACTTCAACCCGCTTCACGAACCGGGACAGGGCAACCAGGGGCTGCGCGCCTGCGACGGCTATCGCTACGAGTTTCACATCGGCAAGGGCGCCAGCCTCGAGGACAAGGTCGTCTACCGTATCGAGTTCACGAAGAAGCTGGCAAAGGAAGCGGCGCCGAGCGCCGCCGATCCCGTCGGTGGCGGCAACGAGCTGCTCTGGCAACTCACGGGCGGTTCCGAGACGATGAAGGTGACGCGTCTGACCGCCGAAGAGATGGACGCCCGCCACCCCGGCAAGGACTGGGACGACGAGGACGACGTGACGGTGCTGGGGCGCGACCTGCCGGTGCTGCCGAACAACCACGGCCCGCAGACCGATCGGTTGATCTATGGGCTGGGACCGTTCCGCGGCTATGAGTCGGGCGACCCGACCAGCCGAGAGGCCGGTCTCTACGACCAGCCGTTCGTCGACCGCTACATTCACGCCCTGGACAACGGCGGCCGGATCATCGCCGGGCAGTTCGATGACCCGTACCAGCTCGATGAAAAGGGGATCTTCGATCTGGTGAACCTTGGCGCCGGTGACCTCGGCGGCATCCCTGGCGCACGGCGCACTCCCATCGAGGACGTCTTCACCGGCTTCAACGTCTTCTCGATCGCCCTCGAGGTGCCGATCTCCGACATCTTCCCGCACGGCATTCCGCACAACGGCACGCTGAAGACGGATTCGACCGACAGCCTGATTCGCGTCTGGTCACGCGTCATGCGTCGTCAGGCGCAGATTGTCGATGCGAGCAACATCATGACCGGCCTGAGGGGCGTCGGACCGTTCGTCCAGGTCGGTCGCAACGCGCTGCCGCTGTTCAACGCCGGTCTCGTCGGTACGCAGCGCCAGACCCAGTACCTGCGCGCGAGCCCGATGAAGGACGTCAGCCGCTTCGGGGCGGACATTCTCTTCCCGGTGCTGGTGCGTGACGCCGAAGTCCTCGGGATCTACAAGGCGCTGGGCGTGCCGGATGCGGCCGTCGCGTCGCTGAAGGGGCCGCGTCTCGACATCATCAATGCGGTCAATCTCGGTCGGCCGATACCGGTCGCGGACGGTTTCACCGGCGACGTCATCACACTCGACGCCGCCACCGACTCCAGCTTCCCGAATGGCCGCCGCCTCGGCGGTGGCACGGCGCCCAACCGCAATCAGGTGAACGTGAACAGCGTGCTGATCAGCCTGATCGTCGCGGGGGATCCGGCGGCCGGGCTCGCCAGGGGGGTCGAGGTGAACGACAAGAACTACCTCGATCGCTTTCCGTTCCTCGCGCCGGCGCACCAGGGTCTGCTGCAGGGCCACGGCGGCATCAACGTGCCGACCGAGCCGAATATCCCCACGAACTGAGACCGCATGGAACAGAGAACAGCACGATTCCGCCCACTGTTCTCTGTTCTCCCATCTGGCGGTCCCGACTGAAAGGCTGCAACCGTGATTCGAGTGAGCCGCATGGTATTCGCTGCAACGGGCGTGCTGGTATCGCTGGCGGGCATGTCGCTGTCGGCGCACGACATGTGGATCGAGCCGGCCCGCTTTACGCCGAACGTTGGCGATGTCGTCGCGCTGCGGCTGCGTGTCGGTGAGGCGTTGCTTGGCGATCCCATCGCCCGCGATGCCCGCCTGGTTCGCGAGTTCGTCGTCGAAGACACGGACGGCCGCCGGCCGGTGGTCGGCCGTGACGGCAGTGATCCGGCGGGGCTGGTTCGGGCGGCGTCGCCTGGACTGCTGGTCGTCGGCTATCACAGCACGCCGAGCGTGGTCGACCTGACGGCGGACAAGTTCAACCAGTACCTCCGCGAGGAAGGGCTCGATGCGATTGCCGCCGATCGCGCGACACGGAGGACGACCGATCGCGGGGCTCGCGACACGTTCATCCGTTGCGCCAAGGCGCTCGTGCTGGCCGGGGCGCCGACCACGGCACAGGCGGATCGCGTGCTGGGCCTGCCTCTGGAGCTCGTGGCCGAGCGCAATCCGTACGCACTCGGCGCATCGTCCGATCTGCCGGTACGTCTCACCTACGAAGGGCGACCGATGGCCGGCGTGCTGGTCGTGGCGCTGAACAAGTTGAACCCGGCTGAGCGGCAGTCGGCGAGGACTGACCGAGAGGGGCGGGTCCGCTTCCGAATCGTCGCAGGTGGCACCTGGTTGATCAAGGCGGTCCACCTGATGCCTGACGCGGCCGGCTCGGACACTGCTTTCACAAGCTACTGGGCGTCGCTGACGTTCGGTTCGAACCCGAGAACCTGACATGACCCGACTCCTCGCGCGTTCCCTGCTGGCGCTAGGCCTGTGCCTGCTGCCACAGCGAGGGGTCGCCCATGAACTCGGCACCACCCGTGTCTCCGCGACCTTCAACGCCGACTTGTCGTACGCCGTCGAGGTCGTCACCGATGCGCAGGCGCTGGTCGAGAAGCTGGAGACACTGGCCGACGTGCCGGCGGAGGCGCTGACGCCGACCGACGCCGCCGCGTCGCGTCTCGAAGACCGGCTGCGTGCACTGCAGGAGGTGTGGCGGAGTCGCGTCGGACTGTCCTTCCAGGGCGAGCCGTCCCGTCCTGACCTGACGATTCGTGTCACGCCGGCCGCCGACGCGGGCGGTCCGGCACTGGCGGTTGTCACGCTGTCCGGACTCCGCCCGCCCGATGCGCGCCAATTCACGTGGCAGTACGGCTGGACGTTTGCCTCCTACGCATTGATCGTGCGAACGTCGCCGACCGGCGCCCCAGCGGTGCAATGGCTCGAAGGCGGCGTCGTCAGCGCACCACAGCCGGTCGTGGCCTCGCCGCCGGCGTCCTGGATGGACACCGCGGGCCGCTATCTCCGCCTCGGCTTCACACACATCCTCCCACTCGGACTCGATCATGTGCTGTTCGTGCTCGGCCTGTTCCTGCTGAATAGTCGACTGCGACCGCTGATCACGCAGGTGAGCGCTTTCACGGTCGCGCACTCCATCACACTGGCGCTCAGCATGGTTGGACTGGTTTCTGTCCCCGCGTCCATCGTCGAACCGCTGATCGCAGTGTCGATTGCCTACGTCGCACTGGAGAACCTGTTCCTGGCGGAGCTGACCACGTGGCGCGTGGCGCTCGTGTTCGGCTGTGGACTGCTGCACGGGCTCGGTTTTGCCGGAGTGCTGAGCGAGCTCGGACTGCCGCGTGGCGAGTTCACCACGGCGCTGCTGTCGTTCAACATCGGTGTCGAGGCGGCGCAGTTGTCCGTGGTCGGCGCGGCGGCTCTGCTGGTGGGCGCTCAGGCGTCGCGCGCCTGGTATCGCGAGCGCGTCGTGATTCCCGCCTCGACGTTGATTGCCTGTGTCGCGATCTATTGGACGATAGAGCGCATGGCCTAGTCTGGGGAGCAGTGCTTCTTGGTCGTCCTCGGCGGGTGGCTGCCTCGGTGGAGGCGTTGCCGGCGGCGGACGGTCAGCACGCGGCTGAAGGGGCCTGACCTATCGCGGCGACAGACGCCTCAAGAGGTCTCGTGGAGA
>CADEDC010000040.1:0-41275 GCA_902825985.1 uncultured Acidobacteriota bacterium
ATCCCCTATATCGGGTCACCCAGACGCTCCGCGGCCTTTCGGATGGATGCCATCTCTTGCTGGGGCCTGCGAATCAGGATACGCGCTCGGCCGTCACCCCCGGAGGCACGAAAGAAGAATCGGGATGCCTTCGGCGTGCATATGCGCACCCACGGGCTGGTCCGCTTCACCGTGTCGAGGTCGAACACTCTGCAGACGCCCGATGACCGCAGACCCTCAAGGTCTTTGGCGTTGAGCATCGCCCATGCTTCCTGGAGAAGCGGGCTATTGGCGCGGCCCGAGTATTTCCAGAGTGCGAACGGAAGGGCCGGCCAAAAAAGGAAGAGGAGGCCTACGGTGGTGATCCAGAACTCCTTCTGTCTGGTCGGAGGCGCTGGCCCATCGACGTAGAGCACCTCCGCCTCAGTGATCAACATGCCGCGGCAGATGCCAATGTTGGGTGAGTACCCTGTGATCAAGATCGCCCCGTCGCTGTAGGGCCCCTTCAACTCAGATGTGTCGACGTCCATCAGACCTCCGTCCACGCTGCCTATGCACCACTGAAATCGCGGGTTGGCGCTTCGCGGCGCCAGAGTCACGCCGATAGGAGCCGGTCATGAAAGAGGTGACCACGAGGCGGCGGCCGCGCGGCATTTCGTGCGCAGGCGTGAGTCGCGTCGAGGCGTCCGATGTCGTCCGTCACCTTGGTAGCGCGCCCGCTCCCTGTCTGTAGATTCCGCCCCGGCGGCGGGACGCTGGAAACGCGCCCGCCGGCGTCTGGAACACGACAGCACCCTCTTCAACAGCTACCACGGGCCCTCGACAACCGGTCATTCCCTATCAGGCCAGTAGGCTATCGGATCGCTCCTGCCTTAATGAGCTCCTGGGCGGCTCGTCGAGCAGCCTTCATGCAGACTGCGCGGTACTCCTGAGTCTTTGTGAATCCGGAGAGCATGCCAGAGCCACCCGTGATGTATCCCGCCCAGGCTGTCTGAAAGGCCGCTTTTGCATCCCACAACACCGCCCCGTATGCCGCGTTCTGTTTGTACACCCCGCCAGGACCGACAGCATCCCCGACACGGGCAATCTTTCGCTCACTGCGGCCTCGACCGTCGATGTAAACGATTCCGCCAAGGCCTTTGTCTATCGCAGCTGCCTTGAGCTCTGCGTCACTCGGCCACTCTTCGAAAATCTGGTGAGCAACCTGGACCTTGACCGAGCGACCGCGGAGTTCGTCCACGAAGGCGAGCTCCATATCCTTGTTGAAATCGGGTTCCACATTCACTAGCAGCAGCACTGAGTCAAAACTCCGTTGAGACGCCAGCGGTGTAGTGACCGACAGCTTGGCCGAGGCTGCACAGCCGGCCAGGGACGCGCTCACCACGATTGTCATAAAGGCTATGACCGCGGATGTCGGTACACCCTGTGCCATACGACGCACCGTGGTTGCTACGCGCTTCGCCATATTGCCCTCCGCGGCAGATCGCACCTTGGCCGGGATTTCCGTTTCGGCTGACTGTGATGAGGCTAACGCTACAACACGGGAGCACACGTGGAGAGAGTCTTTTTTTGTCGTATGGCTTCTATCGTCGAAGTCTGCCCACGGGAAGAGTTCGAGCCTCAAGCGGAGTCAGCGAGGAGGGGCGAGGAACGGCCGCGCGAAAGCGCAACCCGGTCTCGAACCACTGCACGTCGAGGACCGCGCCGCACTCGGCGGCATCCATCCGGAGCGGACAGATCAGGACCTAGAACTGGGAGTGGCCTATCGCAAACTGCACGATCTGCCGTTCGGCCCAGTAGCCGTCGTCATCGTCCGCGTGATCGGGCGAGCGGCGGGCGACGAAGCCGCAGTGGCCGCCGTGTGACGACACGCGCAGCGTGATGTGCGGGTTGCCGATCACGCGCGGATCGCGGAACGGCTGCGACGGTACGAAAGGGTCGTCATCGGCCGTGATGACGAGCGCCGGCACCGCGATGCGATCGATCACCCGCATGGCGCTGGCTCGGTGGTAGTAGTCCTCGGCGTTCGCGAAGCCGAAATGCGGCGCCGTGAACATGTCATCGAACTGGCGCACGGTCTTCACCGCATGCAACTGCGACAGGTCGAATCGTCCCGGCCACAGTGTCTCCTTCCGCTTCATCCGCGCCTTCAGCTCGCGGACGAAGTTCCACTGATAGATCCAGTTGCCGGGCCGCTCGAGCGCGTGGACGCACTCCGAGATCTCGAGAATCGGGGAGACCGCCGCGACCGCCTTCAGCGTCGACGGCGGCGCCCCGCCGTACTCACCGGCCATCTTGAGGGCGAGATTGCCGCCGAGCGAGTAGCCGGCGACAGTGAAGGCCGGCAGCCGGTCGACCGTGCTCAGCTCGTCGATGACATGCTTGACGTCGGCGGTCAGGCCCGAGTGGAAGAGGCCGGCCGACAGGTGCTCGGTGTTGCCGCAGTTCCGCTGGTTCAGCCGGACGACGTTCATCCCGCGGGCGAACGCCTTGGCTGCGATGCCACGCATGTAATGAGCGTCGCTCGAGCCGTTCAGGCCGTGCAGGCCGACGAGCGTCGGATGCTCCCATGGACGCGGCTGCCAGTGGCAGTGGGCGAGCACGCGGGCCTCGGGTTCGATGTCGAAATAGCGTCGCACCGGTGCCGGGAGCCGCGGGAACGACCGCGGGTTGCCCCAGCTGTACAACGTCATCGTGTGGCCGCCGCGTAGCGACGGCCGCGGAACGAACTCAGGGATGGGTTCAGGCATGCGCCGCAGGATCCGCCCGGAGGCCGGGCGATCCGTCCGCGTCGATTATACCGAGCCGGTACCCGGTAAGATGGTGCCCACCATGAAGGGCCCGATCTACAAGAGCCTCTACGTCCAGGTGCTGGTCGGCATCGCCATCGGCGTCCTGTTCGGCTTCCTGTCGCCGGAGAACGCCGCCGCCATGAAACCGCTCGGTGACGGCTTCATCAAGCTGGTCAAGATGCTGATCGCGCCGATCGTGTTCACCACGGTGGTCGTCGGGATCGCGCACATGGGCGAGATGAAGCACGTCGGGCGTATCGGCCTGCGGGCGCTGGTCTATTTCGAGGTCGTCTCGACCGTCGCGCTGGTCATCGGCCTGGTCGTCGTCACACTGCTCGAACCCGGCAGCGGCGTCGGGTTCGATCCGGCGACCGCCGATGCGAGCGCGGTCTCGTCGTACACCAGCGCCTCCCAGCATCTGAGCACCGTCGACTTCCTGCTGAACGTGATTCCGGACACCGTCGTCGGCGCCTTCGCACGCGGTGAGGTGCTGCAGGTCCTGCTGTTTGCCGTGCTCTTCGGCCTGGCGCTGCTGCAGATGGGGGCGCGGGTCCAGCCGCTGGTCCACGTCATCCAGCTGGCATCGGACGGGCTCTTCGCGGTGGTCGGCATGGTGATGTACCTGGCACCGATCGGCGCCTTCGGGGCGATGGCGTTCACGGTCGGCCGATACGGCATCGTGTCGCTGATTTCCCTGGGCAAGCTGATGATCGGCGTCTACATCACCTGCGCCTTCTTCGTGTTCGTCGTCCTCGGCGCGATTGCCGCGGCCGCCGGCTTCAACATCTTCAAGTTCCTCCGCTACATCGCCGAGGAGATACTGATCGTGCTCGGCACCTCGTCATCGGAGTCGGCGCTGCCGCGGCTGATGGCAAAGCTCGAGCACCTGGGATGCGCGAAACCGGTCGTCGGACTGGTGGTGCCGACCGGCTACTCGTTCAATCTCGACGGCACGTCGATCTACATGACCATGGCCGCGGTGTTCGTCGCGCAGGCCAGCAGCGTCGACCTGACCCTCAGTCAGGAACTCGGGATCCTCGGCGTGCTCCTGCTGACCTCCAAGGGCGCCGCCGCCGTCACCGGCAGTGGTTTCGTCACCCTGGCGGCGACGCTGGCCGCCTTCCCGGCGATTCCGGTGGCCGGCCTCACGCTGCTGCTCGGCGTCGACCGGTTCATGTCCGAGGCACGGGCGATCACCAATCTCATTGGCAATGCCGTGGCGACCATGGTGATCGCGAAGTGGGACGGTGCGCTGAACCTCGAACGCGCCACCGCCATTCTCGATGGCCGCGACCCGGACGAGGCAGGCCGCACGAGCCCCGTCGTGGTCGACGGCCCCGGCACGGCGGCGCTCGCCGGCGATGCCGCACCCGCCGGTCATTGAGACGGGGCCCGGTCGATGGTCGGTCGCGCAACCCGAACGATAGCCCCGGTGCTGCTGGCTGCGACGCTCGCGTGCGGAAGGCCCGCGGCGCCGCCCGCACCCCCACCCCTGCCGGCGCCACCGCCGCCCCAGACGACCGGGCTCATCGCCGTCGAGGGGCTGACGGCGCGCGTCACGGTG
The DNA here is from genome assembly GCA_902825985.1 of uncultured Acidobacteriota bacterium. Taxonomy (GTDB): domain Bacteria; phylum Acidobacteriota; class Vicinamibacteria; order Vicinamibacterales; family CAVVIG01; genus VFZL01. The sequence continues at coordinate 4,336 of CADEDC010000040.1, forward strand.
ACGCGCGACGCCTGGGGCATTCCCCACATCACCGCCACGAATCAGGACGATCTGTTCTTCGCCCAGGGCTTCGTGCAGGCGCAGGATCGCCTGTTTCAGATGGATCTCTGGCGGCGTTCGGTGCAGGGACGGCTGTCCGAAGTGCTCGGGTCCAACTTCATCGAGCGCGACGCGATGACGCGCCGGATGCAGTACCGCGGTGCCATGGAGGCCGAGTGGGCCAGCTACGGCCGGGAGGCACGAGCCATTGCGGTCGCTTTCACGCGGGGCATCAACGCCTGGGTGGCGATGGCGCGCCAGCAGCTGCCGGAGGAGTTCGCCCTGGCCGGTTGGGCGCCTGAGACCTGGGCGCCGGAGGACCTCCTGAACCGGACCGAGGCGTTTCTCGGCAGCCGCGGCGCCGATGACGAACTGCTGCGGGCCCGTCTGGCAGGTGTCGTCGGGCCGGCGCTGGCCGGGCGCCTGCTCGGGGCGACCGAACCAGCGGCGGCGCCGGCCGTCGATCTGCAGGCGATCAATTTCTACGTCGGCGACATGCTGCGCCGGGTCGGCACGACGCCGTTCTTCAGCGGACTGTCAGGACCGGTACCCGGGGCACTCCGGCCGGCGCCGCCCGCCTCTCCCAAGCCGTTGCCGCTGCCGCTGCATCCGATGTCCGGGCTGGCCGTTGCCATCGCCCCGTCGCGCAGCACCAGCGGAGCGCCACTGGTCGCCGGCACCGTGGCGGCGAATCTCGACAGTCCGGCCGGACGCTACCTCGTCCACCTGCAGGCGCCAGGCTGGAACGTCATTGGCGCGACAGCACCGTGGCGTCCGGGCGTGGCGATCGGTCACAACGAGCACATCGCCTGGAGTTTCGTGCCGTCGCCGCTCGACACGCAGGACATCTTCGTCGAGCGGCTGAACCCGGCGAATCCGCACCAGGTCGAGGCGCCGGACGGCAGCTGGCGCGACATGACCATCGTCACGGAGTCTGTCGCGGTCAAGGGGCGCAAGGAGCCCTTCGTCTACGAGAAGCAGTACACCCCGCACGGCATCGTCATCGCCCTCGACCGCGAGCGCCACCTGGCCTACACGCTGCGCTGGAGCGGCGTCGAGAGCGGGGCCGCGGCCGAAATGGCGGCGCCGGGTATCGACCGCGCGCAGTCGTGGCCCGAGTTCCTGGTCGCGCTGTCGCGCTGGAAGATGCCCACCGCCGAGTTCGTCTACGCCGATGTCGACGGGCGGGTGGCGACCCACACCGCCGGGCTCGTGCCGGTCCGTCCGGCCGGTCGCGGCGGTCTGCCGTCCGCCGGCTGGCTGCGTGATGCCGATTGGCGCGGCTGGCTCCCGGCCGATCGGCTGCCGTCGTCGGATGGCCGGCGCGACGGTGTGCTCGTGGCGGCGCCCGGCAGCGTGGCGCGGTCGCAGCGCGCGGCGGAGCGTCTCGCCGGCAGCACGACGCCGGCCGGCGCCCGCGCCGCCCTGCGCGATGTCCTCTCGTGGAACGCCGGTCAGCTCGTGCCGCTGTTGTCCGCGGTGTCGGCCAGCGATCCGGTGGTGGAAGGCGCGCGCCAGCGGTTGCTGCGATGGGACCGGGCGGTGACGCCGGATTCGCCGGACGCCCTGCTGTATGTGATCTGGGAGCACGCGTTGCGCCGTCGGCTCGGCTCGATGCGGATTCCGTCCGTCCTGCTCGACGAGTTCGTCATCCGGTCGGAGCGGGTGCTGGTGCCGTCGCTCGTCGCCCCGACGAGCGTCTGGTTCGACGGTGATGTCGTGAAGGGACGCAACGCCCTGCTGGTGGATTCGCTGACCGCCGCCATTGATGACGAGCGGCGCTGGACGTCGGCCGATGCGGCGGCGGTCTGGGGACAGTTCCAGATGCTGACGTTCCGGCATCCGCTGGCGATTTCGCCGCAGGCGCAGCGGCGCTACGACATCGGACCGTTCCCGGTGGCCGGCTATCACGCGTCCCTCTTTGCCACGGCGCGCGCCACCGCCGAGCGGTCGGTGGGGCCGACGTTCGAATACGTGTTCGACCTGTCGAACTGGGACGCCTCACGGGCGGTAGTGGCGCCCGGACAGTCGGCCGCTCCCGACAGCCCGCATTTCGCCGACCTCGCCGGGCTCTGGTATCGCGGCGACAGCGCGACCTTGCGGTTCTCGGAGGCGGCGATCGAGGAGGTCGCCGAGGCGCGGCTGGCGCTGGTGCCGAAGTGAGGGACGCGGGCCGCGGGCCGGCGCGCGGCACACCGGCAGCCGCCGATCAGGACTTGCCGAAACTCACTTTCGGCACCTGCTTGGCCTCCGCCGGCGCTTCGAAGAACGGGTACGCCTTGAAGCCGAACATCCCGGCCGTCACGTTCGCCGGAAACTGCCGCCTGGAGGTGTTGTAGTCCTGCACCCGCTCGTTGTAGCGCATGCGCTCGGTCGCAATCCGGTTCTCCGTGCCCGACAGTTCGTCCATCAGCCGATTGAACTGCTCGTTGGCCCGCAGTTGCGGATAGCTTTCGACCACCGCCAGCAGGCGTCCCAGGGCGGCCGTTTGTTGATTCGCCGCCTGGATGGTTTCTTCGGGCGACCGGGCGCCGAGCAGGCGCGAGCGGGCCTCCGCGATGTCCTTGAAGACCCCCTCCTCATGCGCCGCGTAGCCCTTCACCGACTCCACGAGATTCGGAATGAGGTCGTTGCGCCGCTGCAGCTGGTTTTCCACCTGCGCCCACTGCGCCTTGATGGCCTCTTCCTGGGTGACGAAGCGGTTGTACGAACAGCCGCTCACTGACAGGGCCGCCAGCAGCACGAGCATTCCGCGGACCGCCGATCGACGGGTCATCTGCATACGAAAATCCTACCACCCCGCGCCGCCGCCGCCACCGCCCGAGCGACCGCCACCGAAGCCACCGAAGCCGCCGCCGAAGCCGCCGCCACCGCCCCAGCCACCGCCGCTGAAGCCGCCGCCGAATCCGCCGCCGAAGGGTCCGACGCCGCTCGACCAACCACCCCGACGGCCCCAGCGCCGGACCGCGCTGCCGCCCCCAGGCCCGCCGGCCGACCGGCTGAGCAGGACGACGATCACGAACGCGACCACGATCAACCAGAGCGGCAGCCCCTGCGGCGGTGCGACGCGGCGTCGCGGTTGCGGCACGCCGGTGAGCGTGACGTTCCGACCCTGGGCGATGCGCTCGACGATGCGGGCGGTGCCGTTGGCCAGCCCCGGCCCATACTGGCCCGTACGGAACGACGGCACCATGTCCTCGCGGCTGGTCTGCCCGGCGAAGCCGTCGGTGATCCACTGCTCCAGACCGTAGCCGACCTCGACCCAGACGCGCCGTTCACGGACCGCCAGCAGGATGAGCAGACCGTTGTCCTGGCCGCGCGTGCCGATGCCGCGTCCATGGTTCTCGAACAACCTCACCGCGTACTCGCGGATGTCGGCGTACGGTTCAACGGTCGGCACGGTGACGACGATGACGACGTCACCGGTCGCCCCCTGCAGCGATCGGCTCAGGCGGTCGATCGCGGCCGCCGATGCGGCGTCGACGACGCCCGCGAGATCGGTGACCGGCGCCGACAGCACGGGAAGTTCGCCGGCCGCCTGTGCCAGCGCCGGGCGCGGGAGCAGTGCGCCACCGGTGACCAGCACGAGGGCAGGGACGATGAGGCCGGCTCGCACGAGATGACGCCACGTGCGGGCTGGCGCGGCGAACCGGCGATTCACGGCCGGCTCCACCGATCCACGAAGTGGGTGAGCTGTTCGACGGCCGCCAGATAGACGGGGAAGATCTGTTTCGCCTGCAGCCCGCTCGTGGGCGTGTGACGGAGGACGTCGCCGAGGCTGCCGGGCGCCAGTTGCGCGGCGCGCTCGATTGCCGCGACGGCCTGTTCGGGAGTCGGCGCCGGCTCACCGAGCAGGCGGGCGACACTCGACGCGAGGCCGGAGAGCGGCGCCACCGAGTCGGTGATGAGTTCGGCCAGTGCCGCGGCCTGGCCGCGTGTCTCCATGAAGCCTTCGCGCAGATGCAGCAGATGGCTGCGCGCCTGGACTTCGCAGGCGCGGCGCAGGTCGTGTTCGCCGACCGTGAGTCCGGCGAACGGGTCGCTGCCGACCACCACCTCGTGATCGGCCAGGATGGCACCGAATTCGAGCGGAAACGCATCGAGGGAGCGGGCAAACTCCGGCGCCGTGAGGATGAGCGGCGTCGACAGGCCGGCCTGGTGCCAGGCGGCCACCCGTTCCGCGCAGGCCCGCAGATCGCCGTCGGCGAACTGCACGACGGTGGCGAGCGTCGGCACGGAAGCACCTGGCAGACGGGCCGCAGGACGGTAGGTGACCAGCGACAACAGCCGCGGACCGAAGATGTTACGAAGATCGCGTTCGAGCGCGCGAACGCCGTCGGGGATGGCCATCGGGTCCATTGTAGGCGCTGACGCACTAGAATGAGACCGGATGCATCTGCGAGTGCTGAACGTCGGCTGCTTCGGCGGCGGGACCGGTCTGCCCAGTCTGCTCGGCGGATTGAAGAGCAACCCGTGGGTGCACGCCGACGCCGTCGTGACGATGTTCGACAGCGGTGGCAGTTCCGGCGTCCTGCGCGATGAACTCGGCGTGCTGCCGCCCGGCGACATCCTCAAGTGCGCGCTGGCGCTCTCGCGCAAGCCGCGCGAAGCGCGGCGCGTGCTGCTGGCACGGCTGCCGACGCTCGAGCACGCGCGGCTCGGCGGTCACACCGGGGGCAACCTGCTGCTGTCGATGATGCAGCGCTACAGCGGCGACTTCCTCGACGCCATCGACGGCCTGCGCGCGTTGCTCGGCTGCCGCGGACGCGTCTGGCCGGTCAGCGTGCAGCAGGCGTCGGTATGCGCCCAGTACGGCGACGGGTCGATGACCCGCGGCGAGGTCGAGGTGGATGCCGGTCAGTCGTCCGGCCGGTTCGTCGAACGCACCTGGCTGGAGCCGCCGGTGTCGATTCACCCGGCTGTCGCGTCGGCGATTGCCAAGTTCGACGCCGTCATCATCGGCCCGGGCAGCTTCTACACCAGCCTGATGCCGATCTTCCTCGTGCGCGGCGTCTCCGAAGCGCTGCAGAAGATGCCCGGGCCGATCATCCTCGTCGCCAACCTGCTGACCGAAGGGCGTGGCATGCTCGGGTTCACGGCGGCGGACGCCGTCTCGCGCATCGAGGACGCCATCCAGCGCCCGATCGACGTCGTCGTCACGAACGAGGTGTGGCCGTCAGCCGCCGTGCTTGCGAGGTACGCGATGGAGCACAAGGAACCGCTGCTGACCGGATCCCTGCCCGACCATTGCGAGCCGGTGGGCGGGGCGTTCTGGAGCGGTGAGATCGCCCGGCACGATCGCCTGCGTCTCGCCTATGCGATCTGGTCCGTGTTGTCACGCCGCCTGCTCACGTCGTAAGCCGACGCCGGGGCGCGGGCGGCACATCTCAGCGGGACGGTTTCACCCGCTTCTTCTTGACCGAACGGGCCGTCGCCGCTGCCTCCTTCGTCGGCGCGGTCTTCCGCCTGTTCGTTCCGGCCGGCTTCGCCCGCGGCGTCCCGGCACCGGCGGGTGCCGCGCGCCGCTCTGCATCCGCTGCGCCATCAGCGGCCGCGGCCGATGGCGCGCCAGCCTTGAGCCGCGCGACGCGTTCGAGAATCTGCGTCAGCATGGCACCCGTGTCGCCCGTCTTCGCCGGCCGGTTGGAGAGCCAGAGCGCCGGCGTATCCTCGGCGAGGATGTCTTCGAAGTCGCCGTCGCTCTTCACGCTGCGCGGCGCGAACGTGGTGATGTCGAGTTCGCCGCTCCACTCGTCGCGGTGCTTGATCAACAGCCAGCTGCGGCCGTCCGCCCCGGCGCCGGTTCGCCCGGCGTAGCGTCCGCTGGTGCGCACCAGCACCCACGATCCCTTCAGCTTGTAGCCGTTCAGCGTGAACTTCAGATCGCCCTTCCTCATCGCGGCGTCGATGTCTTCGACTTCGGGCGTCCATGTCCCCTGATCCCACAGCATGACGATGCCGGCGCCGTAGCCTTCGGGAATGACCCCCTCGAACTGGCCGTAGTCGATCGGGTGATCTTCGGTCTGCATCGCGAGCCGGCGCGTCTTCGGATCGAGGGATGGACCCTTCGGCACCGCCCACGACAGCAGCACGCCGTTGTGTTCGAGGCGGAAATCGTAGTGAAGATGGCTGGCGAGGTGCTTCTGGACGCAGAAGAAGCGCTCGCGTCCCTCGCGGGCGGCGACCTGGCCCGGCGGTTCCGGCGAGGTCGTGAAGTCGCGCTTGCGGTTGTATTCGTCGAGCGGTTTTGCCATCGGGATCCCCTGGCCGCGCGGTCGTCGGTGCGTCACCCCGGCGGCTCGGTCTCGCGAGGCATCGACCGTGCCAGGCGGCCGGCGACTACCTCACCGACCCCATCATGGCCGTGAACCGCCGGCGCATCAGCAGCATCACGATGCCGGCGACGATCGGCATCACGCTGACCGCCCCGAACAGCGTTGCCAGCGGCATGGATTCGTAGAACGTCGCCGTCTGTCCCGCCAGGAAGTTGCCGACCGAAGCGCCGAGGAACCAGACGCCCATCATCGATCCCTGGATACGGGCGGGTGCCAGCTTCGTCATCGAGCTGAGACCGACCGGACTCAGGCACAGCTCCGAGTAGGTCTGCACGAGATAGACGAGGACCAGCCACAGCGGACTGGCGAGGGTGCCGCCGAGTGCCGCGCGGGCCGGCGGCACGAGGATGATGAAGCTGATGCCGACGCCGATGAGGCCGATGGCGAACTTCGTCGGTGCTGACGGCTGGCGATCGCCGAGCGTCATCCAGAGCCAGGCGAAGACCGGGGCGAACGTCACGATGAACACCGCGTTCAGCGACTGGAACCAGCTGGCCGGGAACGGGCTGCCGCCGATCTGCCGCTCGGTGCTGCGGTCGGCGAACAGGCTGAGCGTCGACCCGGCCTGCTCGAACACCGCCCAGAACACAGCGGCACAGGCGAAGAAGACGAAGATGACCCACAGCCGACTGCGTTCGTCCGGCGTCCAGCTGCGATCCCTGAAGAGGTTGGCGAAGAACAGGACCGTGATGATCGTCAACGAATAGCCGGCGATGTCGCGCACGAACGTCGGCGAGATCGCGATTGTGCCGGTGGCGGCGAGCAGGCCGACGACGACCAGCAGGCCAAGACCGACGCCGACCCACGTAATCGCCTGGCGTTTGAACCTCGCGGCCAGTTCCGGCGTCGACGCGCCCCCGGGTCGCAGACCGGCGGTCCCGAGATGTCGCCCGGCGGCCAGGTACTGCACCAGGCCGAGCGTCATGCCGATACCGGCGGCGCCGAATCCGAAATGCCAGGCGTCGTTGGGATTCAGCCCCCAGCCGGCGATGATGGCGCGGAACCGCTCGTCCTGCGCGAGAAAGCCGGCGATGAGCGGACCGAGGAACGCCCCGAGGTTGATCCCCATGTAGAAGATGGAGAAACCGGCATCCCGGCGCGGGTCCTTGGCGCCGTACAGCTGACCGACGATCACGCTGATATTGGGCTTGAGCAGGCCGGTGCCAAGGACGATGAGGGTCAGGCCGAGGTAGAAGAAGCCGGGCGAGGGGACGGCCAGAGCGAAGTGACCGAGCGCGATCCCGATGCCGCCGTAGAGCACCGATTTCTGCTGGCCGAGCACCCGATCGGCCAGCCAGCCGCCCGGGACGCTCAGAAGGTAGACCATCGCCGTGTACGTTCCGTAGATCGCCGCGGCGGTCGCGGTATCCAGGCCCATGCCGCCGCTGGTCGCCGCCGCCGTCATATAGAAGATGAGGAACGCCCGCATGCCGTAGTAGCTGAACCGTTCCCACATCTCCGTGAAGAACAGCGTGGAGAGTCCGCGGGGGTGCCCGAAGAACGCGCGATCCTCGGATGCAGCGACCGGGAAACCGGTGGCGGCGGCACTGCCAGGCTGGGCTGTGTTCATGGTCGGAGTCTAGCAGACGCGCACGTGCATCCGTCCCCCTGGGAATGCGGCAATCCAAGGCCGGTTGCGGGGCCAGGATGGATGGTGACAGGGTGCTACAATCCGACCATGGCTGACACCCGTACCGTCCTCTGCGTGAAGTTCAAGAAGGAGCTCCCGGGACTCGACGCGCCGCCGTGGCCGGGTGAACTGGGCCAGCGGATCTTCGACAACGTCTCGGTCGACGCCTGGAAGCTCTGGGAAGACCGGATGAAGATGATCCTCAACGAGTACCGGCTGATGCCCTGGCAGAAGGAAGCGCAGGACCTGGTCGCCCGCCACATGGAAGACTTCTTCTTCGGAGAAGGAAGCGCCTTACCGCCTGAGTACAAGCCGCAACACTGAGCGCCACCGCGTGAGCAGGGCGAGGCCTGGCCGCTCTCGCCGCCTACCTCGTCCTGACTGTAATCGCTACTGCGATCAAGCCCTTCTGTAGTAATCCACTGCAACCGGCGCGAACAGCCCCGAACGGGCCATTTCGCAACGCCAGCAAACAGAGCCAGTTACGCGGGCCCCTCCGCTGGGCTCGTGGCACCGTTCTTGTAAATGCCGGGGTAGATGGAGTCAGCTGCCGTCGTCGGATCCGAGTTGAACCCGAACGATCGCCAGGACGACGACGATCAGCCAGACGAGGCACCTGAGACGCCTCTCGACGAGCCGGCGCCGCCGCACGTCGAAGATCCGCCAGTGGAGCCGGGGGGCAAGGCCCCCTACGTCGTTCGTGCGCCGGGGTAGCGCCGAACCAAACACTGGCCAATCCGGTCTAATCAAGTGGGGCGACCCCAGCCGAGAGGACCGGGACACCGAACGCCGTAACTACAAGCGGAGGTCAACGTGACTACAGAACGCAAGGAACGCCGTGGGTTTGCGTCGATGTCCCCCGAGAAGCAGCGTGAGATCGCCAGCAAGGGGGGGCGCGCCGCTCACGAAAAAGGCACCGCGCACGAGTGGACGGCCGACGAGGCCCGTCTGGCCGGCCGCAAGGGCGGGCAGGTCAGCCGCGGCGGTCGCGGCCGATTGATCACATCCGAACCAACGACACCGCCGACCACCGAAGGCGATATCCAGTGAAACACCAGACGAACGGACTTGTTTTGTCCCTGGTCCGTCGTCCGGTGTGCGTGGAGAGCAAAGACCATGTTGAGACGAGCCGCCGCGTTGTGCGTCGCGGCACTGGCCGTCGCGGCCAGCGCGAACGCGCAGAGCGGTTCTTCAGGGACATCCACGGCGCAGAATCAGTCGGCAGCGACGCCATCGTCCTCGGCCGCGTCACAGGAGACGCGGCCGGCGACGACGACGTTCTACGGCGACACTGGCTTGTGGTATGTGCCGACCGCGGAGGTCCTCGCACACGGTAAGTGGTCCGTGAGCGGCTACCGCCGCGGCACCAATTACGTGCAGGGCTTCACCAACGTCGGCGACATCGCCGGTACGTTCGGGGTCGGAATCAAGGATCGGGCGGAAGTCTTCGTCTCGTTCCTGGTCGACACGCGCGTCGATCGCGATCTCCGGCCTCTGTTCAACGCCAACGACCGTCGCGTCGGTGGCGTCCTCGACCGCTATCCCAGAATCAATTCCGGCTGGAGTGGTGACAACGTCGGCGACCTGTTCGTCGGCGGCAAGGTCAACCTGTGGTCCGAGTACCAGCAGCGGCCGCTGGCGCTGGCGGTACGCGGTCTGGTCAAGCTGCCCACCGGCAACGAAGACGCCGGCGTCAGCACCGGCAAGACCGACTTCCTGGTCGACTTCATCGCCAGCAAGGAAGCGGCGCGTCTGGTCGATGTGTCCGGCTACGCCGGCTACGAGTTCCGGGGGCAACCCGACGACTTCGACGCCCCATCCGGCGCCTTCCGCTGGGGCGGCGGCGCGGCGTTCCCGTCCCGCAGCCCGCTGCGCGGCGTCCTCGAACTCAACGGCATCGTGCCGTCGCAGGATGCGGTGACGTTCACCGGCCCGCGTACGGCAGCCGTCGACAACACCCTGCCGCCGTTGGTGTCCGACGTACAGGCACTGACACGCGCGACGGCGGGACTGACCTGGCAGCATCGCAACGGGTTCTTCGTCGGCGGCGGCGTCAGCTGGAACGTGCCGCGCGAAAGCCGCGACGGCTTCGTCGCCGACAGCGATCCGTTTGGTGACTTCGTCGACTGGCAGGTGCGGGTCGGGTTCCACCCGGGCGCTCGTGTCTACGTCGCACCGCCACCGCCACCCCCACCCGCTCCGGAACCGCCGCCGCCGCCGGCCAATCGTCCGCCGACGGTGCGCGCACAGTGCGATCCGTGCACGGTGGCCCCTGGCGCGAATTCGACGGTGCGGGCGGAAGGCAACGACCCGGATGGCGACACCCTGACCTATCGCTGGAGCACGCCGAACGGCGCGCTCGCCACCCCTGCCGAGCGCCAGTCACAATGGACGGCGCCCCAGCAGGAAGGCACCGTTCCGGTCACCGTCACCGTTGACGATGGCAAGGGCGGAACGGCGTCGGACTCGGTGAACATCCAGGTCGCCCGGCCACCCATGAAGGCGTACACCTTCGAGGACGTGCACTTCGACTTCGACCGCTACACGCTCCGTCCGGAGGCGACCCGGCTGCTCGACGAAGCCGTGGCGGCCCTTCGCGAGGACGACCGCCTGCGGCTCGAGGTGGAAGGGCACACCTGCAACATCGGCACGGCCGAATACAACCTCGCGCTCGGCGATCGTCGGGCCAACGCCGTCCGCGACTACCTGGTGAGCCGCGGCGTCTCGGCCGATCGGCTCCGCACCGTCAGCTACGGCGAGGAACGGCCGAAGTACGACAACGCCCGCGAAGAAACGCGACGTCTCAATCGTCGTGCGGCGCTCGTCGTCAATCTGACGCGCTAGTCGACTGTTCGCCGGCGCCGTCGTGCCCCCGCACGCGGCGCCGGCGATTCGTCCCGCCAACCTCGGAGCACAGGCCGAGCCGCATGCGTGTAATCCACATCTATCTCCTGATCTACTTCCTGCTCATTGCCGGTGCCGCCGTCGTGCTGTGGAATGCCGGCGTCATCCAGCGCGTGCCGTCGTCGTGGCTCTTCATCGGCACATCCGGCGCCGTGCTGCTGGGCGTTCTGCTGGCCGTGCTGTCGGCGTCCCCCCGGCGCGTCCAGAACGTCTGAGCTCGTCTCCCGCCGCGCGGGGCGGCGCCGCGGAGCGCGACGAATCGCTGGGCAGTGCCGTGTGGCATGCGGTATGGTTCAAGCAGAATCCGGATGCTGCCTCGCCTGGTCGTCTGTCTCCCCGTTGTCCTCGCGCTCGTCGCGGGCGCCTGCAAGGAAAGCGGGTCGGTCCGCGTCAAGTCGCTCCAGTTCAAGGGGGTCGGGGCCGTCGACGCGGCCCGGCTGCGCGCCGCGCTGGCCACCCGGGTCAGCTCGAGAATCCCATGGGGACGGAAAGCGTTCTTCGACCGCGGCCGCTTCGATGCCGACCTCAAGCGGATCGAGGCCTTCTACACCGACCGCGGGTTCCCGGACGCCCGGGTCACCAGCTTCGACGTCAACCTCAACGACCAGCAGGACGCCGTCGATCTCACCCTGACGATTGATGAAGGCCGTCCGGTCACGGTTGTCGCCGTGAACTTCAACGGCTTCGACGTCGTGCCGGCGGAACGGCTCACTGCCCTGCGCGAGGCGGTGCCGCTGCAGGTCGGCCAGCCCCGCGATCGGCAGCAGGTCGTCGCGTCGCACGAGCAGGCGGTCAACGAGCTGCGTGAGGTCGGCTATCCGTACGCCAGAGTAGCGACGGACGAGAACGATGGCCAGAGCGGCAAGGACGCGACGATTACGTTTCGCGCCGAGCCGGGGCCACTGGCGCACTTCGGAGCGGTCGAGATATCGGGCAATTCGAGCGTCGGCGCCGGTGTCATCGAGCGCCAGCTGACGTTTCGGCCTGGCGATCTGTATCGTCGCAGCGTCGTCCAGAACAGCCAGCGGCGGCTCTATGGCATGGAGCTGTTCCAGTTCGTCAACGTCGAGACACTGAACCCGGAGAAGCAGGAAGCGGAGGTCAGGACGCGGGTGACCGTCGCAGAGGGCAAGCATCAACGGGTGAATTTCGGCATCGGCTACGGGACGGAGGAGAAGGCTCGCGCCGACGGCCAGTACCGTCACGTCAACTTCCTCGGCGGCGCCCGGTCGGCCGGCGTGCATGCCCGGTGGTCCTCGCTCGATCGCGGTCTCCGCCTCGACTTCAACCAGCCGTACTTCTTCGGCCCGCGCAATGCGCTCAGTGCCGACGCGCAGCAGTGGCTGACGATCGTGCCGGCGTACGAATCGCTGGTGACCGGCGGCAAGGTGACGATGACGCGGCGCCCGAACCCTCAGGTGTCGTGGTCGGTCTCGATGATCAGCGAGCGGAACAGCAGCGCCATCAAGCCGGAAGCGCTGTTGGACCTGACGTTGCGCGACGACCTGATTGCCCTCGGCCTCGACCCGACGACCGGGCGTCAGGATGGGACGCTGAACGCGGTCGCTTTCGACTATCAACGGTCGACGGCCGACAGTCTGCTCAACGCGACGCGCGGCTATCAGGTGACGTTCCATGCCGAGGAGGCCGGCCGCCTGCTGCCCGGCACGTTCAACTACTACGCCGCCACGGGCGATGGCCGGCACTACCTGCCGGTCAGCCGCCGGCTCGTGTGGGCCAATCGCGCGCAGGTCGGCGCCATCTGGCCGATAGCCGATGTCCCCGGGAACGTGCCATTCGGCAAGAAGTACTTCCTGGGCGGCGCCACCAGCATCCGCGGCTGGGGTCGGTTCGAAGTCAGTCCGGTGAGCGGCTCCGGGTTGCCGATCGGCGGCAACTCGCTCGTCGCGTTGAGTTCAGAACTGCGGGCGGCGCTGACCGGCAATCTCGGTGGCGTGCTCTTCGTCGATGGCGGCAATGTCTGGACCGAGGTCACGGATGTCGAACTGAGCGCCCTGCGGTACGCCGCCGGCGTTGGCCTCCGCTATCAGACGCCGGTCGGCCCGGTCCGTTTCGACGTCGGCTACCAGCTCAACCCGATTCCCGGCCTCCAGGTCAACGGACAGCCGCAGCAGCGCCGCTGGCGCATGCACTTCAGCATCGGGCAGGCATTCTAGGCGCGCTTCCTGCACGCGGCGCACGACCCGGCTCCGGTTGGGTCGCGCCGGCCTTCGCCATGGCCGAATGGCCAGATTCCTGCAGCCGTCCGGTCGAGGCTCCTAACCCCGACTGGTGGTTGTCCATGTCCCTGGCGCGACGGCTCCTGCACGCCGTTCTCATCGTTCTCACGCTCATCGTTGGCGCGACGGCGGCCGCCGTCATCGTGACCCAGACGGCGTGGTTCAAGCAGTGGCTGCGCGGCTACATCGTGCGCGAAGCCGATCATTACTTGAACGGTGACCTCACCATTGGTCGCCTGAGCGGCAATCTGTTCTTCGGCGTCGAACTCGAGGACGTCGATATCTCGCTGAACGGCGCCGACGTCGTGTCGGTCGACGACCTGGGAGTCCGCTACAACCTCTTTCAACTCGTCACACAGGGGCTGAGCATCGACGAGGTGCGCCTGACCCGGCCGACCATCCACCTGACTCGCGATGGCGACACCTGGACCCTTGCACGGCTCGTCAAGGAGCAGGCGCAGGAGGCCGACCGCGAGGGTCCGGGCTCGCCGATTGTCGTCGATGCCATCGGCATCAGCGACGCCACGCTCGTGATCGACGATGACGCATTCGCCGCCGCGGCTCCCGTCGGGACGGCTGGCACCGCCGCGATCGCCGGAAAAGGCGAGTCGGCGGTCGACGTTCCGACGCGGGTCGAACGCATCGACGCACGTCTGTCGTTCGCCTACGAACCGGTCCGCTATTCCGTTGCCATCGATCACCTGTCGTTCCGCACCGTCGCACCGCAGTTCGCGCTGAACGCACTATCGGGCGGCATCGCGGTGGACGACGATACCGTGTACCTGGAACAGGTGGAACTGCGCACGGCTGAGAGCTCGGTGTCGATTGCCGGCGCGGTGCGGCAGTACCTGACCACGCCGGTGTTCAACCTCACGGTCACCTCCGACACGTTCTCGGTTCCCGAGGTCGCACGCCTCGTTCCGGCTCTGGCCGGGGTGCGGCTGCAGCCCGCCTTCGAACTGGCCGTCGAAGGGGCACTGGACCGGCTCGGCGTGACGATGAACGTTCGCTCGGCCGCCGGCCGGGTCACCGGTACGCTGGTGGCCGATCTCGTTGAGCCGGGACAGGCGGTCAAGGGGGAACTGCGGATCGGCGGCCTGGATCTCTCAGCGGTGTTGCCGGATCAGCCCAGGACGCATCTGACCGCCGGCGTCACCGCCGATCTCCGAAGCCCGGAGGCGCTCTCAGATGTCCAGGGCCTGATCGGGAACGTGACTCTCCAGACCGATCGCATCGAAGGTGCAGGATATGTCGTCGATCGGGCCCGTGTGGATGCGACGCTCGACCGCGGCGCTCTCACCGTCGAGGCAGACGCCCGCGCCTACGGTATCGACGTCACCGCGGCCGGCCGGGCGACGCTGCCGCCTGGCAACCCGCCGCGCGGCCGCCTCTCCTACGACGTCAGCGGTGCCGTGCGCCGGATCAACCTGCGACACCTGCCGCCGTCTGTCGCGGTGCCACGCGTCGAGACCGACCTGAACGTCCGCTATCGGGCGCGCGGTGAGGAGAGCCTGGTCGCGGCCGAGTCCGGCGGAACCCCGGCCCGCAGCGTCACCGCCGATCTGTCATTCGAGTCGTCGACGGTCCCGGGCGCCGTTCTGGCCGATGGCGGCACGGCGCAGGTCACCCTGCGCGGCGACGACTTGTCGTACGCTGCCGACGCCACGGTTCGTGATGCCGACCTGGTCGAACTCGGACGCGCCTTCGACGTGGCGGCCCTGCAGGACGAGCAGTATCGCTCGCGTTTGAACCTCAGGCTGCAGGCCGAAGGGTCGGGGACCGAGCTGGCCGTGCTCGACCTTCGCGCCGCGGGAGAGATGAGCGACTCCACCATCATGGGCAGCCGCATCCCGGCGCTCTCGTTCACGGCCACCGTTGCCGATGACGCCGCCCACGTCACGGCGTCCGGACAGATGGCGGAGGTGAATCCGGCGACCGTCAGCGGCAATCAGCAGATCGCCGGGGACGTGGCCGGCGCGCTGGATGTGGATGTGACCGTCAGCGGGCTGTCCGGCGGCGTGACGGCCGACACCATCACCGGCGCGGGACGGCTCACGCTGGCCCCGTCCACCGTCGGCGGCCTGGCGATCGAACGAGCGAGCGCGGACGTCAGCTACCGCCCGCGCACCGCCGACATCCGGAGTCTGGAGGTCGTGGGCCGCGATCTCAACGTCACCGCCGATGGGACGCTGGCGCTGGACGACGCCGGCCAGTCGAACCTCAGGGTCCACGCCGATACGCCGCGGCTGCGCACGCTGGGTGCGCTCTTCGATGTGCCTGTCGACGGGATCGCCCGCGTCGATGCGACGGTCACCGGCAACCGGACGGCACTGCAGGCCACCGGCACGCTGACCGGCAACGGCGTCAAATACAACGACAACGGTGCCCTGGCCTCCACCTCCACGTTTTCGGTTCGGGTGCCCGACCTGGCGGCCGAGCGTGCGTCGGCCGACGTGCAGACGTCGGCGACCTTCGTGACCGTCGCCGGGCAGAACGTCAATGAACTGACGGTGCAGGCGGCCTACGACCAGCGTGAGGTCACGTTCGAGGGAACCGCCGAGCAGCCCGACCGCTCGCTCTCGGCCGGCGGCTCGCTCAGCCTCGCACCAGAGCAGCAGGAGCTGCGGCTGCGCAGCTTCGGCCTGCAGTCGCGCGGCGTGCAGCTCGGCCTGGCGCCAGGCGCCGACGCGAGAATCCGTTACGGCGGCGAGGTCGTCGAGGTGAACGATCTGCGGCTGACCAGCGGCACGGCCGAGTTGTCGGTCGACGGCGCCTTCGGGAGCCCTGACGGCGCCCTGACGGTCACGATTGCCAACGCCGACCTGGCCACCGTCGATGCCCTGCTCCTGCGCGAGCCGCAGCTGTCCGGTCGCTTCGCTGCGACGAGCACCATCACCGGCACCAGGGAGGCACCACGCGTCGAGGGGCAGTTCGCGGTGGACGACGGCGGCTTTCGCCAGTTCCGCTATGAGTCGTTGCGGGGAACCGTGGCCTACGAGCCGACCGGCATCACCCTGGACGCTCGTCTGCAGCAGAACCCGATGCAGTGGCTGACCGCCAAGGGGTTCGTGCCGACGGCCGTGTTCAGCAGTTCCGATGCGTCCGGGGCCGACGGCGGTTCCGCTCCTGCGGCTGACGCTCCGATCGATGTGACGATCGACAGCAGCCCGGTCGACCTCGGGCTGGTGCAGGGCTTCACGACGGCGGTGACCGGGGTGACCGGCGTGGCCGAGGCCCACATCCGGGTCACCGGCACGGCGGCGCTGCCCGAGCCGGCAGGCCGCGTCACGATTCAGAACGGCGCTCTGACCGTCGTCCCGACCGGCACCGAGTACCGCAACATCTCCGCCGCGGTGCAGCTGCAGCCGGATCGGGTCCACATCGACCAGGTGACCGTTCTCGACAGCCGCAACAACGCGATGTCGCTGACCGGTGACGTGGCGATCGACGCCAGGCGGGTCAGCGGGGTGCAGCTCTATGTCGACGCCAGCAACTTCCAGATTGTCGACAACGAATTGGGTGACCTCCGGCTGCAGAGCAGCCTCGGGATCGGCGGCGACCTGCGGGCGCCGTTCGTCGGCGGCTATCTGAGCATCGCCGGCGACGTGAATCTCGACAACGTCATCGCGGTCGCCGGCACGTCACCCTATCCGACCGCTCCGGCTGACGGTTCGGACGAGGCGACGCCCGAGGAGGCGACGGCCACCACCGGCCCGTACGCCGAATCGACCATCGACGTCACGCTCAGCATCCCGGACGCGCTGGTGGTCAAAGGCGACAACCTGCAGCCCCCCGGTTCACCGGTCGGTCTCGGGGCGCTGCTGCTCACGCTCGGCGGCGACCTGCGTGCCACCAAGAAGCCGGGCGACACCATCCGTCTGGTCGGCAGCGTCAACACGGTTCGCGGCACCTACGACTTCCAGGGCCGCCGCTTCGAAATCCTGCGGGACGGTGCCATTCGTTTCGTCGGTCTGGAAGAGCTGAACCCGACGCTCGACCTGCGCACGCAGCGCACGATTCAGGGTGTCGAGGCCCGCGTGAACATCCGCGGCACGCTGACGAAGCCGGAGATCGAACTGAGCAGCACGCCGCCGCTGGAGCAGGCCGACGTCCTGTCGCTCATCGTCTTCAACCAGCCGCTCAACCAGCTCGGCGAAGGCCAGCAGACGTCGCTGGCCGCCCGCGCCCAGGCGCTGGCCACGGGAGCAGTGGCCGGCCAGCTCGCGCAGTCGATCGGCAACGCCCTGAACCTCGACACGTTCGAGATCCAGGTGGCGCCGGAAGCCGGCGGCGGACCGCAGGTCACCCTGGGACAACAGGTCGGCGACCGGCTCTTCGTCCGCGTGCAGCAGGGCATTGGCGATCAGAGCACCACGAACCTGGTCCTCGAGTACGAGCTCGCGAACTGGTTGCGGCTGCAGACGAAGGTGGTGCAGGGATCGACGACGCAGCAATCGCTGTTCAGACGCAACCAGAGCACCGGGGCCGACATGATCTTCTTCTTCAGCTACTGAGGATCGGCCGCCTGGCTGCTCAGGATCGGCGGCTACGCGCGGGCAACCGATGCGACCTGCACCCGGGCGTCGTTGAAGCAGGCGCCGCCGCCGAGGTCGGTCAGGGTGTCTGGCACGAGCGCGGTGCCGGTGCTGTTGTTCTGGGTGCTGCGCCGCCAAATCCCTTTCGGCAGGCTCACGGTACCACGCGGCACCGACGGCGACACCGACAACGGGCAGTGGACTTCGCCGAGCGCGTTGTAGACCCGAATCAGGTCCTTGTCGTCCAGGCCGCGGGCCACCGCATCGTCCGGATGCATCGTCAGCTTCACGTCGGGTCGCGGCAGCTCGCCGAGCGTCGAGCTGATGGTGCGATCGCTGGCCGGCGAAATCAGTGCCAGGGGATACGCGTCGGTCGCCGGATCCGGTTGGAAGGCATAGAGGCCGGCCGGCGTGCTCGAGTCGAGCGGTTCGGAGAACAGGTGTACCTTGCCATCCGCGGTCTGCGGGAAGACGTCGACGAACTGCACCGGCGCCGCGCCGCACGGCGCCACCGGCGGGGTGCCGGCGCGGATGGCGTCGGCGATGGCCGGCGGCAAACCGTTGATGACGCCAACCAGCAGATCGAGTTCGCCGGCCGGCTCGTGCGGCTCGAGGACGCCGAGCCGCTGGGCGAGCTCGGCGAACACGTCGGCATTCGGGCGCGCCTCGCCGACGGCTTCGATGACCGGCCGCGCGAGTTGCAGGCTGAGCGGGCCGTAGGCCTTGGCGATGTCGTAGCCTTCGAGGAAGGTCGTCGCCGGCAGAATGACGTCGGCGAACATCGCCGTATCGGTCATGACCTGTTCGAACACCACCGTGAAGAGATCTTCGCGCTCCAGACCGCGGATGATGCGTGACTGATCCGGCACGGTCGCGACCGGGTTGCAGTTGTAGCAGAACAGCACGTCGACCGGCGGATCGCGCAACTCGGTGAGCGCGCGGCCGAGGCGGTTCATGTTCACGAGCCGTGTGCCCGGCTCGTCGGCGTTCACCCATGGGGTCGTGATCTTCCACGAGCCTGAGTTGCTCATCGAGTAGCCGCCGCCGCGGACGCCGAACTTGCCGCCGACCGCCGGCAGCGCGAGCACCGCCATGGCGGCGCTTCCGCCGTTGCGATTGCGCTCGAGCCCCCAGCCGCAGCGGACGAGCGCCGGTGAACTGCTGGCGTAGAGCTCAGCTGCCCGTGCCAGCAGGGACGGGTCGATGCCGGCCAGTTCGGCGGCGCGCTCGAACGTCCACGGCTCGGCCCGTTCGCGCAGTCGATCCGCTCCGGTCGTGTGCTGCTCGAGGAACGCGGTGTCGGCACCACCGCTCGAGAACAGATGCCGATGCATGGCCAGCGCGACGGCGACGTCGGTGCCCGGCCGGACCGCGAGGTGGATATCCGCCGACTTCGCCAGTGGCGTCGTCCGGGGGTCGACGACAATCAGCCGGGCGCCGTTCTTCTGCGCCTCACGGACGTAGGGCACGAGGTGGATGCCGGACGTCGACGGATTGACGCCCCACAGCACAATCAGCGATGCCCGTGGATAGTCGTCGTAGGTGACGGAGGCCATCTTCCCGTAGAGCGCCAGATTGGCCGCGCCGGTCGGCGCGGCGCACACGGTACGCGCGAGACGCGACGTGCCGAGCCGCCGCCACAACGTCGCATCGAGGGCGTCATGGGTCAGCAGGCCGTTCGAGCCACCGTAGCTGTAGGGCAGGATCGCCTCGGCGCCGAAGCGGGCAATCGCCTGTGCCATCCGGTCCACGATCAGTCCCAGCGCCTCGTCCCATGACACCCGGACGAATCGTCCGTCGCCTTTCCGGCCTTTCCGAACCGCGGGATGGAGCAGGCGGTCCGGTCCGTAGACGCGTTCTCCGAAGCGGCGGACCTTTGCGCAGATGAATTCCTTGGTGACCGGATTGACGGCGCCGCCGTCGAGCGACAGCACCTTGCCTTGCCGCACGGTGACCGACAGCGTGCACGAGTCGGGACAGTCGAGCGGGCACGCGGTTTCGACGACGGTGGTGGCGCCGCCGAGCGCCGCGTCGTCGCGGCCGAGCTTTCGTGCGGAGGGCATGGATTACGATAGCAGAAGCGTCATGCGTTCCGACTCACGCCCCCACGTGGTGATCATCGGTGGCGGATTCGGCGGGCTCGACGCGGCGCGATCGCTCGCCGACCAACCGCTCAGTGTCACCCTGGTGGATCGCCACAACTATCACCTGTTCCAGCCGCTCCTGTATCAGGTCGCGACGGCGTCACTGTCACCCGGAGACATCGCGTCGCCCATCCGTTGGATTCTGCGCCGGCAGTCGAACGTCAAGGTCCTGCTCGCCGACGCGCAGTCGGTCGACCCGCAGGCGAGGCGCATCACGCTCGGGCCCGGGCCGGTCGATGATTACGAAGCGCCCGAGCATCGCACGCCGTCGCAGACGGTCGACTACGACTACCTGGTCGTCGCCACCGGCGCGGCGCACGCCTACTTCGGCCACCCCGAGTGGGCGGGGCGGGCGCCCGGACTGAAGACGTTGGATGATGCGCTCGAAATCCGCCGACGTGTGCTGCTGGCCTTCGAAGCCGCCGAGCGCGAGCCGGATGCCATCGAGCAGCGTCGCCTGCTCACGTTCGTCATCGTCGGCGGTGGACCGACGGGTGTGGAACTCGCCGGCGCCCTGGCCGAGATCGCCCGCCGCACCCTCCGGCAGGACTTCCGCGCCATCAAGCCCGAGTCGGCACGCGTCGTCCTCATCGAGGGCGGCCCGCATCTGCTGGCGGCATTTCCCGAGTCGCTGCGCGCGGCGGCGCGCGCGTCGCTGATCGCGATCGGTGTCGAGGTCCTGACCGGCTCGGTGGTCACCGCCGTGGACGACCGCGGGGTGTCGTGGCAGTCGAGTGTGCCGTCGGACCGCGTGACTGGCGGAGCGGCACCGTCAGTCACGCCCGGCCGGATCGACGCGCAGACCGTCCTGTGGGCCGCCGGCGTCGCGGCGTCGCCGCTCGCCCGGTCGCTCGGCGTGCCGCTCGATCGGGTCGGACGGGTGGCCGCAGAACCGACGCTGCAGGTGCCCGGGCGTCCCGAGATCTTCGTCGTCGGCGACATCTGTGCGTTCGAGCAGGACGGTGCGGTGTTGCCCGGCGTGGCGCAGGTAGCGAAACAGCAAGGCGCGCACGCCGCCCGCAACATCATCGCCGCCACCCGAGGCCAGCCGCTGCGACGGTTTCGGTATCGTGACTATGGCAACATGGCGACCGTCGGTCGCGGCGCGGCGGTCGCCGACATCGGCGGCGTCCGGGCGTCGGGAGTGACGGCGTGGTTCATCTGGCTGTTCATCCACATCTTCTGGCTGATCGGTTTCCGCAATCGTGTCGCCGTGCTCTCCGAATGGGCGTGGGCCTATGTGACGTTTCAGCGTCGCGTGAGACTCATCACCGGACCGCCGCCCGGTCCCTCCGACCGGCAGCCGCCACACCCCTGAGCTGACCCATGCCCGCTGTCGCGGTCGCTGAAGGTTCGTGGCCTGGAGGGTTCCTTGCTAGAACTGGGGTGCCGGCCGGTCCGCGCCGGCAGGAGGGCCCTGGGTGAGGAAAACGCTTCCCGAGTCGTGGGGACGGCTCGCGCGTGCCGAGCGGCGAACGCGGCGAGCGACGGCCATCGTCCGCCGCGCGACCCACGCCGGCACGCCGCCGGATGGCGTGGGTGCCGCCCGGCTCGTCGGTCTCCGCTACGCGAGCGACCAGACGCCCGGCATCCGCCGCCTGGGCCGCCCACCGCGTTTCCGCTATGTCGATCCGGTCGGCGGGGTGATCCGCGATACGGCAACGATCGCCCGGATCCGCAGCCTGGCGATTCCGCCGGCGTGGACACGCGTGTGGATCAGCCCGTCGGCGGATACCCACATCCAGGCGACCGGTCGCGATGCCCGCCGCCGAAAGCAGTATCGCTACCATCCGGCGTGGCGGCGCATCCGCGATGAAGTGAAGTACGGCCGGTTGATCGCCTTCGCGCAGGCCCTGCCGAAGATCCGCGCTGCCGCCGACCGCCACCTCGCGCGGCCGGGCCTGCCGCGCGAGAAGGTGCTCGCCGCCGTCGTCCGGCTGCTCGAGAAGACGCTGATTCGGGTCGGCAACGAGGAGTACGCGCGCCACAACGGGTCGGTCGGCCTGACGACGATGAAAGATGGCCACGCGAAGGTCCGGGGGCATGGTGTCCGTTTCGAGTTCCGCGGCAAGAGCGGCATCCGGCACGCTGTGGATCTCGACGATCGGCGCCTGGCGCGCGTCGTCCGAGCGTGCCGAGAACTCCCGGGATACGAGCTGTTCCAGTGCGTCGACGAGGACGGCAGGCGCCAGGCCGTCGACTCAGCCGACGTCAACGCCTACCTGCGGGCGATTGGCGGCGACGATTTCTCGGCGAAGGATTTCCGTACATGGGCGGGGACCGTGCTCGCGGCGCAGGCGCTCGCGGCCGGCGGCGCCTGCCGCTCGCCGCGCGACGGCCGCAACAAGGTGGTGGCCGCCATCGAATCGGTCGCCAGGCGGCTCGGGAATACGCGCAGCGTGTGCCGCAAGTGCTACATCCATCCGGCAATTCTCGACGCGTATCTCGACGGCGCGACAATCGCGAGCGCAGCGCGGCGCGCCGCCCGCGGCCTGCCGCATCGGCTATCGCCGGAAGAGTCGGCGGTGGTCGCGCTGATTTCGCGGAGTCTGGCGCGGTCGCCGGGCGCGGCGTCGTCCCGTCCGGCGGCGCGGCGGCGCATCTCGAAGTAGAATGGCCGGACCCCCGCCCGTTACCCGACCTGATGAGAGCCGTTGTCATAGCCCTGGCCGATCTGGGGCGTTGTGCGCGCATGCAGTACCACGCGCACGCGCTGGCGGAGAGCGGCGTGGAGGTCCACTTCGTCGGCCTCGAAGGGACGCCGCTGCCGCGCGGCATCGCCGAGCATCGCGGCATCACCGTCCACCGGCTCAAGCCGTCGACCTCGCGCTTTCGGCAGGGCGCCGCTGTCGTCTACTCGGGGATTGCCACCGGCGACGCGCTGCGGCTGGGATTTCGGCTATGGCGGCAGCTTCGCCGGCTGCCGGCGCCCGATCTCGTGCTGGTGCAGAACCCGCCAGCCTTTCCGACGCTCGAGGTCGCCCGGCTGGCGCTGCGTCGTCGACGCGTCCGTTTCGTCATCGACTGGCACAATCTCGGCTACTCGCTCCTGCAGCGGCGGCTCGGCCGCTGGCACCCGGCGGTCCGTATCGCGCGCTGGTTCGAGCGCCGGCACGCCCAGAAAGTGGACGCGAGTCTCAGCGTGTCGCGCGGCATGGGGACGTTCCTGCAGACGAAGTTCAGCGCCCGCCGCGTGCAGGTGTTGTACGACCGCCCGGCTTCGACCTTCGTGCCGATGGATCGCGCCGCACGCGAGCGGTTTCGCCAGGGGCTGTTCGGTCGCATGGGCGTCGTCGGCGGCCCGACCGGCTTCATCGTCTGCCCCTCGAGCTGGACCGAGGACGAGGACTTCGATGTCGTCATCGAGGCGGTGGTGCGGCTCGAAGAGCGCATCCGGGGCTGGGAAGCGGCCGAGCCGCGCCGCCGGTTCCCGCAGCTGATCATTCTCGTGACCGGCGACGGTCAGCGGCGGGCCGAGTTCGAGCGGCGGTTCGCCGGCCTGCCGGCGCGCCGCATTCACCTGCGGGCCCGCTGGCTCGAACCGGACGAATATCCGCTGGTGGTCGGCAGCGCCGACATCGGCCTGTGCCTCCACCGCTCGACGTCCGGGCTCGACATCCCGATGAAGGTCGCCGACCTGTTCGGCGCCAGCGTGCCGGTGTGCGCCATCGACTACGGCGCCTGCCTGGCCGAGCGGGTGCGTCACAGTGACAACGGCCTGCTGTTCTCCACGGCGCGACAGCTGTCCGATCTGTTGTTCGACCTGTTCGAGGGCTATCCCGGCGACCAGGCGATGCTCGAACGCCTGCGCCTTGGCGCCCGCCGTTCGGCCCGGCCGACCTGGGACGAGGGCTGGAAGAAGGAAGCCCGTGACCTGCTGCTGGCCGGCGACGCCGCCGACTGACGGCGGGTGCCGACCGCCGCATCGGCGCCCGGCAGTCATCGATCCGCCGTCGCCCGGCGTCAAACTGCCATATCCTGATCCGCGATGGATCTTCGTCAACTCGAAATTCTCCAGGCGATCGCGGAAACCGGTTCGTTCACGGCGTGCGGCCGGAAGCTGCACGTCTCGCAGTCCGCGATCAGCCGCCAGATCTCGCTGCTCGAAGAGGAGTTGGGCGAGCCGCTGTTCCTCCGCGTCGGGCGCCAGGTCCGGATGACGCCGGCCGCCGAAACCCTGGTCCATCTCGGTCAACGCGTATTCCAGGACGTGCGGGAGACGGTGGCGGCGATCACCGATCACACCCGCGCGCTGCGCGGTCGGGTTCGGCTGTCGGGCGGCATGACCGTCTGCCTCTACGCCTTTCCGCCGCTGCTCAAGCACCTGATGCGCGTCCATCCCGAGCTGGAAATCCGCCTCACCGTGGCGACGGCGGGCCGTTCGCTCGAGGAGATCCGCTCGGGGCGGGTGGATGCCGGCCTGCTGACCCTGCCGGTCGAGGAGTCCGACCTCGAAACCGTCCCGGTGCTGCGCGAGGAACTGCTGCTGATGACGATGCCGACGCATCCGCTGGCGCGCAAGAAGCGGATCACGCCGGACGACCTGTCGGGGCAGCCGATCGTCCAGTTCGAGCCGGGCTCGGCCACCCGCCAGGTGATCGACTCGTTCTTCGTCTCGCACAAGATCGAGCCGAAGGTCGTCATGGAGACCGAGAACGTCGAGATCATCAAGGCGCTGGTGAAGACCGGTTTCGGCATCAGCATCGTGCCGTATCAAGCGGTGGCGCGCGAGGTGCGCGCCGGGCAGTTCTTCTGCTCGCGGATCGAAGGTGTCGAGCTGGTCCGTGAGACCGGCTGGGTGTACGCACGCACGAACCGCGTGCCGCGCGTGATTCAGGAGCTGATTGGCGCGTTCGAAGAGGTGCGCGGCAAGCTGCAGCTCGCGCCGAGCTAGCCGCGTCTCACGCCGGCCGTCGGGCCGGCAGCCGCAGCTCGAAGGTCGTTTGCCCGGCGGTGCTCTCGACGCCGACCGTCCCGCCGTGGCGCTCGACGATCGCTTTCACAATCGACAGTCCCAGCCCGCTACCGTGCCCGCCTGCCTCAGGCGGCCGGCCCGGTGTCGTCACCCGCGACGCCTCGACCTTGTAGAACCGATCGAACAGGTGCGGCAGGTGTTCCGGGGCGATGCCGGCACCGTGATCGACCACCTGCAGGACGATCCGATCGCCGAGCCGCCGCGCGCGCAGTTCGACGCGGCTGCCGGCCGGCGCGTAGCGCAGCGCGTTGGCCGCAAGATTCTGGATCGCCTGTTCCAGCCGGTCCGCGTCGCCGGGCACGACGCCGGCGTCCGGCTCGATGGTCACCGTCAGGGCGACGCCGGCCGATTCCGCCGTCCGTTCGTGCCGGGCACAGACGCGCGCGAAAAGGTCGGCGACCGCCACATCGTTGACCACCAGCGTCCCGCCGCCGCCCTCGAGACGCGCCAGTTCCAGCAGGTCGCCGATGATGCGCTCCAGTCGACCGGTCTCGTCGGTCACGATTCCGAGGTAGCGCGCCTTCGTCGCCTCGTCGAGCGGGAAGTCGCGCATCGTGAGGGTTTCGAGATAGCCGCGCATCGCCGTGACCGGCGTCGTGAGTTCGTGCGACACGTCGGCCAGCAGCTGCCGCCGCAGGCGGTCGGAGGTCTCCAGTGCCTGCGCCCGTGACGCCAGGTCGTCGGCCATCGCGTTGAACGCGGTGGCGACGGCGGCGACTTCGTCGCCGCCGTGCACCGGGGCGCGCGCCGTCCGATCGCCGGAGCCGAATTGCGTGGCCGCGAGTTC
Source organism: uncultured Acidobacteriota bacterium (assembly GCA_902825985.1). Classification (GTDB taxonomy): domain Bacteria; phylum Acidobacteriota; class Vicinamibacteria; order Vicinamibacterales; family CAVVIG01; genus VFZL01. The sequence continues at coordinate 29,925 of CADEDC010000040.1, forward strand.
GAGCGCGCGCAGGCGCCGCCGTGCCGGCCCGAAGACGAGCAGCGTCGTCAGCAGCGCGCCGAGGACGAGGGCGCCGAGACTGACGAGCCCGATCGTCGGTGCGTAGCGGGCGAGAAGGAACGAGAATGGCGCGCGCGGCGGGACGATGACGACGCCGGCGAGCTGGCTGTTGACGACGATGGGCACCGGCCGGACCGGCCGCGGCGGCCCGACGCGGCCGCCGAACGGCGCGCCATCGTCGTCGAGACGCCGCCCGTCGCGTGGCGCCAGGCGGCGGCCGTCGCCGGCGCCGGCCGGTGGCCGTCGATCGGCGTCCGGCGAGCCGGGCGGCGGACCGCGGCGCCGTTCGGCGCGGTCGAAGGCGCCGCGCCGCAGCCGCTCGCGGGCGGCGGCGAGCAGCGGTTCCGGCACGGCGCCGGCGCCGTTGGTGAACTGCCGGCCATCGGCGAGCAGCACGATCAGCGGGTGCGCATCGCGGCCGTACTGGTCGCGCAGGAAGGCGCCGACGTCGAGGCCGGCGTCCTGTTCGAGCGCCTGCGACAGGTCCTGGGCGACGCTGCGCGCGAAGCGGTCCGGCGGCAGGCCGGGCAGCGTCGGGCCCGAGCGCGACGCGACGAGGATGAGCAGCAGCGCCTGGACGGCCAGCATCGCCGCCAGACAGAGCACGAACCCGAGGGCGATACGCCAGTAGAGGCTGCGATACCAACGCGCCGGCACGGCACCACGCTACCGTGTTTCAGCCGCCGGCGGCCGGCGTCACAGAACTTTCACAGCAGCGGGTCAGTAGTCCTCGTCATCGTCGTCGGCGACGCCGGTGACGACGAAGCGGATCGAGCAGTGCGGGCGCAGGGCGCGGAGTGCGCGATCGATCTGGCCGGAGTAGTGCGCGGCGAGGTGCCGGTGAATCGCCTCGGTCGGCACCCACACGGTGACCAGGTCGCCGGAATCGCTGGCGTAGCTGGTCGGCGCGAACCAGCGCCGGAACTCCTCCGGGTCGACCTGCGTCTCCATGCGCCGCAGGACCCGTTGCCAGAGATTGAGGTCAGCCGAGGACATGCCGCTTGTCCACCCAGCGCTACTCGTCGGTGCCGTCGTCGGGAGGCAGGCTCGTCGCGATGTCGTCGATATCCGGCAGCGACTCATCGACGCTGTCATCGTCGAGCGAGAACGACCGGCCGGTGGCTTTCAGCGGAATCGGCCCGCGCGGCCGCTCGGATTCCTTCTTCTTGGCCTTCGCGTTGCCGCCGCGCTGCGGCTTGGCGTCCGGTCCGAAGTTGCGATTGCGCGGCGGCGACGGCGACGAGGGATCGAAGGGACGCGGCGCGAAACCGCCGCCGGGTCCACCCGGGCGTGGCGCGAAGCCGCCGCCGCCGGGACGTGGCGCGAAGCCACCACTGCCGCCGGGGCGCGGACCGCCGAAGCCGCCGCCACCCGGACCGCCAGGCCGCGGACCGCCGGGACCACGGTCTTCGCGGGCGCGCGCTTCGCTCACGGCGAGCGGGCGACCGTTGAAGATCTGTCCGTTGAACTTCTGAATCGCTTGCTCGGCATGGGCGCGGTCGAGGTATTCCACGAACGCAAACCCTCTCGGGCGACCGGTTTCCCGATCGACCGGCAGCACAACCTGAGATGGCGCTGCAACACTCCCGAAGTGCGTACGAAGGTCAGCCTCGGTAGTGCTGTACGAAAGATTGCCGACGAACAGACGGACAGCCAATCAACTCTCTCCTAAATTGGCACTTGGGTGCAGAAGGACGCGAGGGTGGGGCGCAGGCACACGCGGGCAGCCGAATCCAGTGGCAAAACGTTACCGTAAGTCGCGGATGCTGGCAAGCGTTAGCTCGAGAGCTATAGTAAAGCATCAGGGGGAGCGAATGAACGTCCGTCGTGCCCTCGCCTCGCTTGTTGCGTGCAGCCTCCTCACCGGCGGCCCCGCCGCATCGGCTGGCGGGCCGCCCATCGAGTCTGCCGATCTCAGGACCTGGCTGACCTATATTGCCTCGGATGAGCTTGAAGGCCGCGCCACATTCGGCGCCGGCCTCGGCCTGGCTGCGGGCTACCTCCAACGCCAGCTGGCCGAGTGGGGGGTGACGCCGGCCGGCGACGGTGGCAGCTACCTGCAGTCGGTCAGCGTCCTGGGCGTGCAGACCACCAGCCGCTCGTCGGTGACCGTGCGGGTCGGCCGGCACACGCGCACCTTCAAGGACGGGCACGGGGTGACGTTCCCCAGGGAGATGGGCGGCCGCCGCACGCTGTCGCTCTCCCGCGTCCAGTTCGCCGGCTACGGTCTCGACGCTCCCGGAATCGACCACAACGACTTCCGCGGCACCGGGGTCGCCGGCGCGGCGGTCGTGTTTCTCGGCGACACCGGGCCGCGCGCGTTGGATGCCGGCCGCGGCCGGCGGCTGCTCGCCGGCCGCAGCCGTCACGTGCTGGACCAGCTTCGCGGCGCCGCCACCATCGGGCCCGGTGCCGGGCGTCCAGGCCCGGCTCGCGAGTCGGCGGTACCCGCCCGCCCGGCCGGCCGCCGGTCCATCGATTTCACCACCGCACAGCGACTGGACCGGCCGGTGGCGCCGGCCATCACCGTCGCCGACGAGGTCTACGAGTTCCTGTTCAGCGCCGCCCCCGTGCGCTATGCGGAGCTGAAACGCAAAGCCGCCGCACAGGAACCGCTGCCGGTGTTTCCGCTCGACGACGTCTCGCTGACGTTCACCATCGATGCGGACTACGCGGTGGTCAGAACCCAGCGGACGCACAACGTCGTCGCCATCGTGCCCGGCCGCGACCCGGCGTTGCGTGACACCTATGTGGCGTTCGGCGCCCACTACGACCACGTCGGCTACGCCGACCGGCCGCTGGGCGCGGACGGCAGCGGTGCACCGGGGCGGGTGACGCCCGGCGCCGCCGGTGATCGCATCTGGAACGGTGCCGATGACGACGGCTCGGGCACCGTGGCGCTGCTCGCCCTCGCCAAAGCGTTCGCGACGAGCGAGCCGAGGCCGCGCCGGTCGCTGCTGTTCGTGTGGCACGCCGGGGAGGAGCGCGGCCTCTGGGGGTCCCGCTATTTCGCCGATCGCCCCACCGTGCCGCTCGAGCAGGTCGTCGCGCAGTTGAACCTCGACATGATCGGTCGCAACCGTGACGACAGCCCGGCGCAATCGAACACGGTGTACCTGGTCGGCTCGGACCGTATCAGTTCCGAATTGCACGACGTGAACCGCGCCGCGAACGCCGCCCTGCCGGCGCCGCTGACGCTGGACTACGAACTGAACGACCCGAGTGACCTCGAGCAGCTGTACTACCGGAGCGATCACTACAGCTACGCGGCCAAGGGCGTGCCGGTGATCTTCTTCACCACCGGTCTGCATCCGGACTACCATGCGAACACCGACGACGTGTCGCGCATCGAGTTCGACAAGATGACGCGGATCACGCAGCTGGTCTATGAGACCGGGGCGCGGCTGGCCAACCTGGATCACCCGCCGGTGCGGGACCATCGCGGTCCACGAGCTGGAAAGGGCACGCGCGAGTGACACGACCGCTGCTGGTCATCTTCCTCACCATCTTCGTCAATCTGGTGGGTTTCGGCATCATCGTGCCCCTGCTGCCGTTCTATGCCGAACGCTTCGGCGCCTCCGGCCTGACCATCGGGCTGCTGTTCGGCGTGTTCTCGCTGTGCCAGCTCATCGCCTCGCCGGTGCTCGGCGAGATGTCCGATCGCTACGGCCGCCGGCCCGTCCTCATCTTCAGCCTGGCGGGCACGGTTGTGAGCTTCGTGATGCTGGCGATGGCGCAGAGCATCGCGATGCTCTTCGTCGCCCGCATCGTCGACGGCCTGTCGGGCGGCAACATCTCGACGGCGCGCGCCTACGTCGCCGACATCACCGAACCGAAGGACCGCTCGCGCGCCTACGGCATCATCGGCGCCGCCTTCGGACTCGGCTTCATTCTCGGACCGGCGCTGAGCGGGCTGCTGGTGCCGATCGGGTACACGGCGCCGATCTGGGCCGCCGCCGCCATCACGGCGGCGGCGACGCTGATGGCCGTGTTCTGGTTGCCCGAGACCGTGCACCGCGCCGCGGCGTCGACCGGACTGCCGTTCCGGGCCATGGGGGCGATGCTGCGCCGGTCCAACCTGCGACGCGTGCTGGTCATCGATTTCGCCTACTGGCTGGCCTTCGCCATCTTCCAGACGACCTTCGCGCTGTTCGTCGCGCGGCGCTTCGGCTTCGACGCGGCGCAGACCGGCTATCTGTTCGCCGGCTTCGGCCTGCTCGGTGCGGTCGTCCAGGGGGCGCTCATCCGCCCGATCGTCGGCCGGCTCGGCGACAAGACCACCTTCATGGTCGGCCTCGGCTGCTCGGCGTTCGGCCTCTTCGCCGCCACCCTGACCCATTCGGTGCTGCCGTTCGCGCTCGCGATGGTGCCGTTGGCGCTCGGCATCGGCTTCGGCCATCCGACCATCTCGACACTCGTGAGTCGCGCCGCCCGACCGGACGAACAGGGGCGGGTACAGGGCGCGGCCAGCGCCATCGAAAGCCTCGGGCGCACCATCGGGCCGGTCTGGGGGAATGCGTCGCTGCAGCGCTTCGGCGACGCCATGCCGTACCTCTCGGCTGCCGGATTCCTCGTCGTGACGATCATCCTGAGCGTCGGCTACCAGGTCAGTGAGTCCGAACCGGCGCGCTAGGCGGCTGGCGGCTGGGCGCTCGCCAGCGGCAGGTAGACGTGGAACGTCGCCCCCTCGCCCGGCTCGCTGACGACCGCGACGTAACCGCCGTTCTGCTTGACGATGCCGTAGACGATTGACAGACCGAGGCCGCTGCCCTTGCCCTCTTCCTTGGTCGTGAAGAACGGTTCGAACAGGCGGGCGCGCACCGCATTGTCGATGCCGGTGCCGGTGTCGCTGATCGTCAGGCGGGCGAAGCGCCCCTGACGGCCCTCGACGTGCGCGACCGCGGTGGGATCGTCGGCGTCCATCGACTCCATCCGCATGGTCAGCTTGCCGCCTTCCGGCATGGCATCGCGAGCGTTGATCACGAGGTTCAGGATCAGCTGTTCGATCTGCGCCGGGTCGGCGACCACCAGTGTCGGCGTGTCCGAGCGGATGATGTCGAACTCGACTTCGGTGCCGATCAGGCGCCCGAGCATCACCTCGATGCCGCTGACGATGTCCTCGAGCGCGATCAGGCGAGGGCTGGTGGCCTGCCGCCGGCTGAATGCGAGCAGTTGCCGCGTCAGGCTGGCGCCGCGCTGCACCGACACCTTGATCTCCGATGCCTCGGCGCGCGCCGGCTCGGACTCCGGCAGTTCCATCATGATCAGATCGGCCGAGCCGACGATGCTCATGAGGATGTTGTTGAAGTCGTGCGCGACGCCGCTCGCCAGCCGGCCCACTGCTTCGAGCTTCTGCGATTGCCGCAGCTGTTCTTCCAGAGCGCGCCGCTCGGTGATGTCGCGGACGAAGCCGGTGAGCCGGGCGCGGCTGCCTTCGCCGACGCGCGACAGCGACAGCTCGATCGGGAATTCGGTGCCGTCGTCGCGCATGGCCATCGTTTCGACCTGGCCCTCGGCCAGGATGCCGCCGCCCGTCGCCATGAACCCTTGCAGGGCCCTGAGCTGCTCCTCGCGGAACGCCGGCGGCATCAGCATGTCGACCCGTTTTCCAAGAATGCTCATGCGCGCCCAGCCGAACATCCGCTCGGCGGCCGGATTGAATTCACGGATCTTGAGTTCCGGATCGGCCGAGATGATGGCGTCCTTGGCGGCTTCGAGGATGGCGCCCTGGCGGGCCTCGCTGTCGACACTGGCGCGATACAGCTTCAGCGTCAGGTAGAGCGGCAGCGCGCCGACCAGCGCCGTCAGCCCGTAGCCGCTGCGCTCCACCACCGCGATGACGACCGCCGCCGTGCCGGCGCCGAGCATGTAGTTCGGGGCCGTCGGCGCGAACTCCGACTTCCAGATGACCCAGGCGTTCTGGTCGGTGGTGAGCGCAATCGCGAAGGCGATCGGAATGGTGTTCACGAGGAAGTAGGTGAGCGCCATGCCGACGAGCGGCACCGTCGAGGCAATGGTCATCTCCGGCGAGCCGCCGAGCCTCTGATAGACCTGTCCTGCGGCCTGGACCGTGAGGACCAGCAGGGCCATGTTGAAGAGGGTGCGATAGGCCGGGTTCCGATCGCGCGTGCCGAGCACGGTCTGCGCCCAGCCGCTCATCGCCCCCACGATCATCGTCGGGTGCGGTCCGCGCAGGATGAGCGCCAGAATGTCGACCACGTACGAGACCGACATGTTCGAGCCGCTCGCGATCGGAAACTGGACCTTGAACGCCGAGGTCAGCGACGACAGGGCGACGAGGAACCCCAGAGAGACGATGGGCGTCAGCGGCGCGCGTGGCAGCAGGACGACGAACGTCCCGAATCCGAGCAGGATTACGGAGACAATGTAGTACCGGGCACGAACAGGAAGGTCCCGAAACAAGGCGACCCAGTATACTGGCGAGTTGTTGATACAGTCGTGCCGCTGCCGACCCGCCGCCTTCCGCCCCGACCCGGTAAGCCCGTGATGGTTCCCAAGCGCACTCACCGCGCGGCGGCACCCGCCGCGACGGAATGGACGGTCCAGCCGGAAGAGGCCGCGCTGCGCCTCGACGTCTATCTGGCCGGAGCCGGCCGACTGGGCTCCCGCGGCCGGGCGAATTGGGCCCTGCAGCGCGGCAAGGTGCTGTTGAACGGTGCCGATGCCGGACCCGGAGACAGCGGTCGGCGGCTCGCGGCCGGCGACTGCGTCAGGCTGTGGATGGACCGGCCGGGCAGCGCACGGACGCGTCTGCGCCGCGCCGATCACCCCGATGGCGGGCTGCAGATCGTCTTCGAGGACGATGCGGTCATCGTGGTGAACAAGCCGCCGGGGTTGTTGACCGTGCCGCTGGCGCGCCGGGCCGAGGCCTCGTCGGTGCTCGAGCAGCTGTCGGCCCACATGCGGACGAAAGGGAAGCGCGTGCCGCTGGTCGTCCACAGGATCGACCGCGACACCTCGGGCCTGGTGGTCTTCGCGACCGGCACGGCGGCGCACCACGTGCTGAAGGAGCAGTTCCTCCGGCGACGGCCGGAACGCATCTATCTGGCGGTGGCGACCGGCGTGCCCGACCCGTCGGCCGGGGAATGGCACGACTATCTGGCGTGGGACGGCAGCTCACTGGCCCAGACGGTCAGTGAGCGCCACGACCCTCGGGCGCAGGAGAGCCGCAGCCGCTATGTCGTCCGCGAAGTCTTCCAGCGGGCGAACGCCTCGCTCATCGAGATCACGCTGGTCACCGGGAGGCGGAACCAGATCCGTGTGCAGGCGCAGCGCCGTGGTCACCCATTGCTCGGCGAGCAGATGTACACGATCGGGGTTCCCGCCGGGGCAGCGGCGTTCGAACGGCAAGCGCTGCACGCCTGGCGGCTGAGTTTCGAACATCCCGTCACCGGCCGCAAATTGACCCTGGAGGCGCCGCTGCCGGCCGATCTGCGCGGCCTGATCGACTCGCTTCGTGCCAGGGACGCGCAGCAGCGTGAAATAAAGGGCAGATCCCCGAAAAAAAGACAGTAAAATGGGGACCATTCCGACACGTGCGTCGTCTTATCGAGTGTAAGGAGTAGAAATCACTCATGGCCAAACGGAACCCAGCAGGTGCTGTCGTCTGTCCGCGGTGCGGGGTGCCGAGCGCCCGGGTCATCGGCCGGTCCGAATCCCATCCGGTCCTCTATCTGCGCTGCGACGACTGCGGTCGCACCTCGATCTCACCGGAATAATCGCGCGCGCGAGCGGCCGGGCTGGAACACGCCCGGTCGCCTGCCGCCATGCCGACCGCGCCCGCACCGGCGACGCGCCGGCGGCCAATCGTGCGTCGACGCCACGAAACCTGGCGCCCGTCCTTCCCGTTCCCACACGGATCCGGTCTATCATTTGCCAGGAAAGCTCGACCGCCGGGCGCCGGCGCGACCGGCGGCGGTGCTCCCGAATTTGGCATGGACCCAGCCGCAGCCTCCGCACAACCGAACGGCGAAGCCTTCTTCCGCGATGGTCTTGGCGATCGCCGGCTGATTCGCGACGCGACCGGCCAGTTGCGCGAGCTGCTGTGCATCCGCGCCGATCTCTCCCGCGTCCCGTCGTTCGAGTTCGCGTTGCGCGAGCGCGTCGGCCGCCTCTCGGGGCTATCGCATCCCGCCTTCGCCGCGGTGCGCGCCGTCGAACGGGTCGCCGATGCCGCCGTCCCGCTCGGCCTGTTGTCCGACCGGTACAACGGCATCCGGTTGTCGCAGTTGCTGGCGCGCGCCGCGTCGCGCGGCATCCGCATCAACCTCGACGCCGCCGTCTACCTGACCCGCCAACTGGTCGCCGCCATGGCGCGGATGCACGAGTCGTATCGCGAGCTGTCGCACGGTGCGCTCGGACCAGAACGCACCATCCTTGCGGCCAACGGCCGTCTGATGATTGCCGAGTACACCCTGGCCACCGCGCTCGAGCAATTGCGCTACACCCAGGATCGGTATTGGCGTGAACTCCGCCTCCCGGTAACCCGGGTGGGCCAGCTGCCACGCTTCGATCAACGGACCGACGTGCTGCAATGCGGCCTCATCACGCTGGCGCTCATCCTCGGTCGCACGCTGCGTGAAGACGAGTTCCCCACCCGCATCGGTGACGTGGTCGCCGCCGCGTGGGCGGTGGTGCCGCAAGGTGGCTTCGAACCGGTGCCGCCGCCGCTGCGGGCGTGGCTGGTGCGCGCCCTGCAGCTCGAGGGACGGCAGTCGTTTCCGACCGCGATCGCGGCGCAGGCCGAACTCGAATCCCTGGTCGAGCGGATCGATTATCCCGGCACGCCCGAGAGCGTCGACGACCTGCTCGCCCGCTACCGCGCGGCGGAGCCGGTGCCGGCCGAAATCGACGCATCCCTGCCACTGGTCGTCGAGCCGTTCATCGAGCCGGAGTTCCTGCCCCACCTCCCGGCCGGCGCCGGTGAAATGGCGCGACCGCCCGGTTCAGTCCGAATCGAGGACGCGATGCCGGAACCGCCGTTGTCGCCGCCGCCGCCACCTGCGCCGCCGTCACGCGTTCCGGTGGTCCCGACCGGAGAGGAAAGTGGCCTCGATGCCTTCCAGTCGGAGGCCGACCCCCCGCCACCGCCGGCGAGGGCGATCGAGGCCGAGGCCGACTTCGAACTCGTGCCGTCGCCGGCGACCGAGTTCGACGAGAACGCCCCCCTGCCCGAGATCGCCGAGCCCGCGGCCCTGGTGCCCTCGTCGCATCGATCACCGGCGGTGACCGGCCGGTGGATGAGGGACTGGCGGTTCGCCGCCGCCGGACTCGCCATCGTCACGCTGGCGTTGACGGTGGTCGCCGCCGGCCGACTGTTGGTGCCGACGCCGCCGGCGACCGGCGTCCTCATCGTCAACACCGTTCCGGCCGGCGCAGCGGCGCTGGTCGACGGCACCGCCGTCGGTGCCACGCCACTGACACTGACCCTGGCTGCCGGGCGACACACCATCGAACTGCGCGGCAACGGCGCACCGCGCGTGCTCATGGTGACGATGGCGCCAGGCGCCCAGGTGGAGCAGTACATCGAGTTGCCCGACGCCCGAATGGCGCCGGCGGACGAGCCGGTACTGACGACCGGTTGGCTGACGCTGCGGACGCCCGTGGAACTGCAGGTCTACGAAGGGACGCGGCTGATCGGCAGCACCGCCGCCGGGCGTCTGACCCTGGCCGTCGGAGCGCACACCCTGACGCTGCGCAACGATCGCCTCGGTTTCCGGACGACGCGCCAGGTGGCCGTCGCGGCCGGCAAGTCGACCACGGTGTCCGTCAGCGTGCCCAATGGCACCGTGGCCGTGAACGCCCTGCCGTGGGCCGAAGTCTGGGTCGACGGTCGTCGTGTCGGGCAGACGCCGATCGACCTCACCATCGCAATCGGCAACCACGAGATCGTGCTGCGCCATCCCGAGCTGGGCGATCACCGTCAGCAGGTGACGATTTCCCTCAACCGCGTGACGCGCGTCAGCGCCGACCTGCGACGCCCCTAGCCCGGCGATCCGCCATTACAGTTTTGCCGCCCGACTGACGGGACTGTCAGCCGGCGCCCGGCCGGCAGGCCCGGCGTCCGCGCGTTCTGCGGTGTCGAACCTCTGGTCGGCCAGACGCTTAGCGTCCGCGGGCCGGTTCCGGCACGGTTCGCGCACACGCGAGCGGAGACCCATGGACCGAGCGGCCGCCTCCGTACCTCATCTCGACGATCCGCCGTTTCGTGATGGCCTCGGCGAACGTCGGCGCACCACCGACGCGACGGGCGTCGCGCGCGAACTCCTGCGCATCCGCACCGATCTCACGCAGGTGCCGGCCTTCGAGTTCGCGTTGCGCGAACGCGTGAGCCGCCTTTCGGAGTTCCGCCATCCGTACTTCGCGCAGGCGCGGGCGGTGGAGCGGCTCGTCGACGGGGATGCCACGCTCGGTCTGGTATCCGACCGGCTGGAGGGCTTCCGTCTCTCGGAACTGTTCACACGCGCCGCGGCGCGGGGACTGAATCTCGACATCAATGCCGCAGTCTGCCTCATCCGGCAGATCGTGCCGGCGATTGCGCGGTTCCACGAGGCGAATCGCGATGTCGCCCATGGCGCGCTCGGACCCGAGCGTGTGATCCTGACGTCCACCGGACGCCTGATGGTCACCGAGTACGTGCTCGGAGCGGCCCTCGAACAGCTGCACTACTCGCAGGACCGCTATTGGCGGGAACTGCGGATTGCGGTGCCGCGCTCGGCCGGGCTGCCGCCGTTCGATCCACGGACCGACGTGACGCAGATCGGTGTCATCGCACTGTCGCTGATTCTCGGCCGGTCGTTGCGTGAAGACGAGTACCCGCTGCGCATCGTGGACGTCGTGAACTCGGCGAAGGCGATTGCCCCGCGCGGCGGTTTCGAATCGCTGCCGCCGGGACTGCGCACCTGGCTCATGCGGGCGCTGCAGCTGGACGTCCGCCATTCGTTCCACACCGCCGGCGAAGCGAACGAGGAGCTCGAGCGCGTGCTGGCCGAGATCGAGTATCCCGGACTGCCGGCCAGTGTCGAAGCGTTTCTGATCCGCTACCACGAAGCCGATTTCGCGGCGGCGATGTCGCCGGCCGGCATCGCGGCGCGCGAGCCGCGTCCCATCGACGAGTTCCGAGCCGAGCAGGACCTGCCGCGGATCGCCCGGCCGGAACCGGCGGCCCCGTCCCTGCACGAGTTCGCACCAGAGCCGTCCGCGGTCGCGCGGCCTGAGCCGGTGCGACACCCGGTGGCGACAGCGGACATGGTGCCGACGGCGAACCTGGT
>CADEDC010000040.1:41375-51171 GCA_902825985.1 uncultured Acidobacteriota bacterium
TGGTGCCGACGGCGAACCTGGTAGCGACGGCGGACCCCGGGTCGCGGTCGTCGAACTTCACCGCGAACCTGGTGCCGACAGCGGACCTGGTGCCGACGCCCGCACCGGAGCCGGCCCCGATCGTGTCGCCTGAACCGACCCGCGCGGCGGCTGCAGCACCAGCCGCGATCGACGGCGACCGTGCCACACCGCTGGCGGAGGCGCGCGATCTGTTTGCCACCGAGCCGGCATCGTCGGGCGGACGATGGAAGGTGGCGGTGGCGCTCGGCGTCGTGCTCGTGCTCCTGGCTGTCGCCGCCGGACCGATTGCACGGCAGTTCCGGACGGCGCCGGCGGCCGTACCGACGGGCACCCTCGTGGTCACCACCCCCCACCCGGGCACGACCGTCGTGCTCGATGGCCGCGGCCTCGGCACCACACCTCTGTCGGCGACGGTGACGGCCGGGCCGCACACGCTGGAACTGCTGAGCGCCGGCATCGTCAAGACGGTGCCGCTGACGATTACCGGTGGCGCCAGAGTCGAGCAGTACATCGAGATGCCGGCCGCGGCGCCAACCGCCGCGCCGCCGGCATCGCCAACCGTCGCCGCGGCGCCGCCCGCTGATAGAGCGACGGCGGCGCCAGGAACAACCGCCCCTGGCACCCCTGGTCCGCTCCCGGCTTCCGCGAGCGTTCCGGCACCGCCGCCTCCGGCCGCCGGCTGGCTGGCGGTGCAGTCGCCGATCGAGCTGGTCGTCGAGTCGGATGGTCGATCGATCGGATCCAGCGGCACCGGACGCCTCGCGCTGCCGCCGGGAACCCACGAGTTGACACTGCGAAACGACAGCCTGGGTTACCGGACGACGCGCACGGTCACGGTGACGTCCGGCAGGTCGGCGTCCGTCGTCGTCGAGGTGCCCAACGGGCTCGCGGCGGTCAACGCGCTGCCATGGGCGGAAGTGTGGATCGATGGAGCACGCGTCGGCGAGACGCCGATCGGCAATTTCTCGCTGCCGATCGGGACGCACGAGGTGGTGCTGCGTCACCCGGATCACGGTGAGCAGCGTCACACGGTGACAGTGACGACGGCGGCGGTGGCGCGGCTGAGCGCCGATCTGCGCTAGGGCTTCGGCTCACCGCGAAGCTTGCGGAACAGCTCGACGACGTCGAGTTTCTGCCCCATCGCGGCCAGCAGCCAGGCGTTCTGTCCGCTCTTGTTACGCACCTCGAGGTCGGCGCCCTTGTCGAGCAGCAGCTGCACGATCGGCAGGAGGCCGACGTTGGCCGCTTCCATCAACGCGGTGGTTCCCTCGTCGTCCGTGGCGTCGACCGTGGCGCCGGCATCGAGCAGGAGCCGCACGGCGATCTCACAACCACCTGCCGCCGCCATCGACAGGGCCGGCTTGCCGGCCGGCCTGGCGTTGACGTCGGCCTTCCCGGCCAGCAGCAGCTTGACCGTGTCCTCGTGGCAACTGCGCGCGGCGTAGGCGAGCGCCATGTCGGCACCCTTCTTCAGCCCGGCCCCTTGCAGCGCCTGGACGACACCGGCGTGTCCACTGGACGCGGCGTATGCCAGGGCCGACAGCCCGCCCTGGTCTTCGGCATTCAGATCGGCACCCTTGGCGAGGAGGGCGCGTGCGATGCCGGCATCGCCGCCCATGGCGGCGGCATGCAGTGCCGTGCGGCCGTTCTGATCCTTGGTGTCGATGCGGGCACCGCCATCGATGAGCGCCTGGACGGCGGGCAGGTGGCCGGCGAAGGCGGCTGCCATCAGCGCCGTCGTACCCTGTTTGTCGGCCGTGTTGAGATCGGCGCCGTGGGTCGCGAGAAACGTCACCGTCGCCGCCTGGTTGGCAGACGCCGCCGCCATCGCCGGCGTGATGCCCTGGTTGTCCGCAGCCTTCACGTCGGCGCCCTTGGCGGCGAGCGCTGCGACGACCGCAGTGTGACCCTGCGATGCAGCGGCGTAGAGCGGCGTCGCACCGGTCCGATCCGGCAGATCGATATCGGCGCCGGCGACGAGCAGTGCCTCGACGATCGCGAGGTGTCCATGAATCGCGGCAGCGGCGAGGGCCGTGCTGCCGGCCGGCGTCGTCTCGTCGACGTCGGCCTTGGCCGCGATCGCGCCGCGCACCTCATCGATGCGGCCGAGCATGGCGGCCTGCAGCAGTCGGGTGGACGGCGTATCGACGGTGGCCGGTTCGGCGGCCGGGTCGCTCGGTTCGACCGGCGGACGCGGTGGCTGGGCGGCGACAGACATCGGCGCGAGGCTCAACCACCCGGCGGCCAGGAGCGCGGCCCCACATCGACCCACGTGCGTAATCATGTCTGCGCCTTTCTCCCCAAGTGCTGCCAGTGCGGAGTATAACGCGAGCCCGAAAAGGCCCGGCCGAGGCGGCTCTTCAGTCGAGGTGTCACTATTTTTGTTTCTAACTCCTTTCAGGTATTTCGAGTTGAAGCCGGCCCGTTGGTGTGCAAGAATCTTCGTCGGAGCAAGCCTCTTGCCCAAGGGGTGGGGTTGGGGTTTCGGCCCGTTCGGTCCAAACCTGCACGGACAAGTTGAGGAGAGGGAGAGCGGTGTGACCATGAGCCGTCCTTCGAGCAGTGTTTTCTGTGGGATCGCGTTGGCATGCGCGTTCGTGGGTGGGCTGCAGGCCCAGTCTCATGGCAACGGCGGCAACGCGGAAGCGCGCAAGCTGAAGAATCCGGTCGAGGCGACGGCGCAGTCGCTTGCCGCGGGCAGGGAGCTGTTCACCAAGAACTGTCGGTCGTGCCATGGTGCGGACGGCAAGGGCGAAGGGCCGATGAAGCCCAAGGACAGCCATCCCAGCAACCTGACGGATGCCGACTGGCAGCGCGGCGGCAGCGACGGCGAGATTTACGCAGTGCTGCGCGATGGCGCCGGTCCGGAGTTCATCATGCGCGGCTACAAGAGCCGGATGACCGACAAGGATCTCTGGCACCTCGTGAACTACGTAAAGAGTCTCGGCTCGAAGTCGGGGCACTGAGCCGGCCCCCGGCGTTTCACCGCTCAGTCACGGGCGCGCCGTCGCGGCGCGCCCGCCGCGTGTCTCCCCGCCTTTCCCGTCTGCTAGACTGGCCCTTCGTGCCGCGCGAGCGGTTCTGACCAACTCTCTGCGGAGGCTTTGTGAGACGTGCTGTACTCGTCACGTTCGCGTGTGCGGTGGCTGGACTGATCGCGGTCGCGGTCCCATGGCTGCCGTCCGCCGCACCCATTCTCGACGCCCAGGCGCCGGCCGCGCCGGCGGCGGCGCCTGCCCCGGTCACGGCTCCCACGATCGCATTCGACGCGGTGCCCGACTTCCTGAAGTACTCCGCCGACATGAATCTCGGTGAGGTGCTCGGCATCGCCGTCAGCTCGAACGGCCGCCGCATCGTCGTCCTGAATCATCCGGGAAGCGGCACGACCGGTCCGATATACGGCAACGCGTCGACGCAACTGTTCGAGTTCGACGGCACCACCGGCAAGTTCGTGCGCGAGATCGGCAAGGGGGTGTACGGCTTCGGCTACGCCCACTCGATCCGCTTCGACCGGCTCGACAACCTGTGGGTCGTCGACAAAGGGACCCATTCGGTGATGCGGTTCAACGCCGCAGGCTACGTGACGCTCAATCTCGGTCGTCGTCCCGAAGGGCCGGACGAGCCCGAGTGGTACAAGGGCAACGGCCTCGGGCGCGAACCGAAGCCGGCGCCGATGCACCAGGATGGTTACTTCCGCGCGCCGACCGATGTCGCGTTCGACAGCGACGACAACATCTACGTGACCGATGGCTACATCAACTCGCGGGTCGCGAAGTTCGACAAGTCGGGCAACTGGATCAAGTCGTGGGGCACCCGCGGGAGTGGCGGCACCCACGGCAACGAGAATCCCGGCCAGCTGAACACGCCGCACAACCTCGGCATCGACCGCGAGAACCGGGTGTACGTCGCCGATCGCAACAATCGCCGGATCCAGGTGTTCGATCGCGACGGCAACTTCCAGCGCTTCATCCTGGTGAACGTCCGGTATGACAAGCGGCGCCAGCCGGTGCTCGGCAACGTCAACCCGAACGCGCCGGACGAGACGCAGCCGTGGACGATTTGCATCACGAACGGCCCGACGCAGTATCTCTACACCTCGGATTCCGAGCCGGGCCGCATCTACAAGTTGACGCTCGACGGCACGATCGTCGGCGTGCTGGGGGAGTCGGGCCACAACGTCGGGCAGTTCAACTGGCTGCACGCGATTGCGTGCCCGTCCGAGAACACGCTGTGGGCAGCCGACATGAACAACTGGCGGGTCCAGCGGCTCACGCTGAAGCCGGGGGCGGGCAGCCCGACGGCAGCGACGCGCCCGTAGCGGGCAGCGACCCCGGCCGGCGGCCGGTCGGGGTCGAGAAACCGCCTGACAGGGCGGACGGGAATTCGCTACACTCGTGAGGCTGGTCAGTCGACCGTCTGGGGAGCATCCCGGCCGGTTTCTCACCGCGCCCGTTGCATCCGCCGGTCGACGCCGCCCGGGTGTAAACGCACATCGACCGACAACCGTAAGCGCAGTGGGATGCCAGTGGCGGGTTGGGCTGCCCGGTGTCGCGTGCCTGTCAGTCAGACGGATTCAAGAACGCATGTCGTGCACGTTCGTGGTCAGTGGCGGCCGGACCAGGGTCCGGCGCGGTCGTGGTGTGTCGCGAGCGGCATCGATCGCCCTCGTCCTTCTGGGCAGCCTGCTTGGCCTCGTCGGCCCGGCGTCGGCGCAAGGCCGGCGCGGCGCGGGCGGCGGTGCCCGCCAGCCGGTCGTGAATCCGCCGCCGCCGCTGGCGCCGGACGTGCTGTCACGTGACGAGTCGGGCCAGCGAGCCACGGTGCGCGCGATTCACCTGACCGCGCCGTTGCGGGTCGACGGGCAGCTCGACGAGGCGTTGTATCGCGAGCAGTCGGTCGAGGGGTTCATCCAGACGGTCCCGAACGAGGGCGCGCCGTCCACCGAGCGGACCGAAGCGTGGGTGTCGTACGACGATCGGAATCTCTACGTGTCGTGCCGCTGCTGGGACTCCGAGCCGCCGGAGAAATGGACCGCCAACGAATTGCGGCGTGACACCGGCCAGTTGCGCCAGAACGACATGTTCGGCCTGATGATCGACACCTACCACGACAAGCGCAACGGCTTCAATTTCTACACGAATCCGCTTGGCGCGATGGCCGACCAGATCATCAGCGACGAGGGCAATCCGAACGCCGACTGGAATCCGGTGTGGTACGTGCGGACCGGCCGCTTCGCCGGCGGGTGGACGGTGGAGATGGCCATCCCCTTCCGCTCCATCCGCTATCGGTCGGGCGAGAACCAGGTGTGGGGCATCCAGATCCGGCGGTCGATCCGGCGCAAGAACGAATGGACGCACCTGACGTTCGTTCCGGCCGCGACCGGCGGGTCGACCAGCATCTTTCGCGTGTCGGCCGCCGGTGACCTCACCGGCCTCGACCTGCCGACGGCCAGCCGCAACATCGAAATCAAGCCGTATGCGATTTCGCGGCTCACCACCGACCGGCTGCGGGCGCCGGCCATCGACAACGATCTCGCGAACGAGGTCGGGATCGACGCCAAGTACGGCATCACCGCCAACCTCACGGCGGACGTGACGGTGAACACCGACTTCGCACAGGTCGAAGTCGACGAACAGCAGGTGAACCTCACGCGGTTCGCCCTGCAGTTCCCCGAGAAGCGCGACTTCTTCCTCGAGGGGCGCGGCATCTTCGAGTTCGCCCGGAGCGGCGGGACCACCACCGGCGGTGGTGGGGGCGGCGGACCGGCGAGCAGTGCGCCGCTGCTGCTCTACACCCGGCGCATCGGCCTGAACAACGGCCGCGAGGTGCCGATCGACGTCGGCGGCCGGGTCACCGGCAAGGCCGGCAAGTACAACGTCGCGTTCATGAACATCGGCACGCGCGACGAGCCGTTGGCGAGTTCGCCGGCAACCAACTTCACGGTGGCGCGGGTGAAGCGCGATCTGCTGCGGCGCAGCGGCGTCGGCGTCTTCGCGTCGAACCGTTCGGCGAGCTTCACCGGGCGCGGATCCAATCAGGTGCTTGGCGCCGACGGGACGTTCTCCTTCTATCAGAACGTCAATTTCGGCGGCTACTACGCGAAGACCTGGAACGATGGCGTCACGAGCGACAGCGACAGCTATCAGGGCCGCTTCGACTACCTCCACGATCGCTACGGCGTGCGGTTCGACTACCTGAAGGTCGGCGACAACTTCAATCCCGAGGTCGGGCTCGTGCGGCGCGACAACTTCCGCCGCGGCTGGGGCTCGCTGCGGTTCAGCCCGCGGCCGCGCGGCAGCAAACGGGTGCGCAAGTACACCCTGGAGGGCTCGCTCGAGTACCTGGTGAACAATCAGGACGTGCTCGAGACGCGCACCCAGACCGGCCGCTTCACGGTCGAATTCCAGAACAGCGACCAGCTCCAGATCGAGGCGAACGACAACTTCGAGCGCCTGTTGCGGCCGTTCGCGCCGGTGCCTGGCATCAGCGTCCCGATCGGCGGCTACGACTTCCGGGACGCCAACGTCTCCTATGCGTTCGGCCAGCAGCGCCCGGTGTCCGGCACCGTCGGCTACGCGTTCGGCGACTACTACAACGGCACCATCGGCACGCTCAGCATCACCGGGGCGCGGGTCGCCATCCTCAAGCAGTTCTCGATCGAGCCGAGCGTCACGATCAACCAGATCAGCCTGCCCGAAGCCGACGTGACGACCCGGCTGTATCGCCTGCGCAGCGATTACGGCTTCTCGCCGCGCCGCTTTGCCAGTGCGCTGGTGCAGTACAACTCCAGCGACCGGAGCTTCAGCAGCAACATCCGCTTCCGCTGGGAGTACATCCCGGGCAGCGAGCTGTTCGTCGTCTATACCGACGACCGCGACCCGACCCTGCCGACCAGCGTGCCGCGGCTCAAGAACCGGGCGTTCGTCGTGAAAGTGAACCGCATGCTGCGGTTCTGAGGTCCGGCGGCGAAATCACCTGTATACTCACCCGCGATTCGGGGCCGACGGGTTCACCGCTGGTGTCGAGTCCCCGGTCGGGATCGCTCGCCGGGACCCGATCGTGCGGAGAGGAGCAGGGATGACGACTTCGGACCGTCCGGATACCAACCGCTGGCTTCCGGTGCTCGGCGGCATGTTGATGAACCTCGCGCTCGGGACGTTGTACGCATGGAGCGTCTTCGTCCTGCCGCTCGAGCAGGAGTTCGGCTGGACCCGCGCCGAGACCTCGTGGGTCTACACGATTGCGATCATCAGCTTCGCGCTGAGTTTCATCGGTGCCGGCCGCCTGCAGGACCTCAGGGGGCCGAAGCTCTGTGCCTTCCTCGGCGGCACCCTGGTCAGCCTCGGGTTCTTCCTCGCCAGCCTCACGACCTCGCTGTTCACGCTCTACGTGTTCTTCGGCGTGATCGTCGGCATCGGCAACGGCTTCGGTTACGCGACGCCGACGCCGGTCGCCTCCAAGTGGTTCCCGGACAAGCGCGGGCTCGTCATCGGCTTGATGGTGGGGGCCTACGGCGGCGGCCAGGCGATCTTCGGCACCATCTCCAGCGCCTATCTGATCCCGACCTTCGGCTGGCGCACGACGCTGCAGCTGCTCGCCGGCGTGTTCTTCGCCATGACGATGACCGGGACGCTGCTGCTGAGGAACCCGCCGGCCGGCTATCGCCCGGCCGGGTGGACGCCGCCGACCGGCGTCGCCATGGGGCACACCGATTTCTCGACGGCCGAGATGCTCCGCACGCCGACCTTCTACCTGCTGTGGATCGCGTTCTGCCTCGGGACGACCGCCGGGCAGATGACCATCAGCCAGCTGGTGCCGTTCGCACGGTATGCGGGGCTCGGCGCGACGATCGCCACCTATTCGCTGATCGTCAGCTCGCTCGGCAATGCCGGCGGCCGCATCCTGTCCGGCTGGATGTCAGACACGCTCGGCCGCCTGCGCACCCTGAAGATCATGCTGGTCGTGTCGGCGGTGGCGATGCCGGCGCTCTACCTGCTGCGCGAACAGGCGGTGCCGTTCTTCATCCTGATTGCCGCCGTCTACTGGTGCTACGGCACGCAGCTGTCACTGTTCGCGTCGACCACCGCTGATTTCTACGGCACGCGTCATCTCGGGCTGAATTACGGCGTGCTGTTCACCGCCTGGGGAGCGGCCGGGACGCTCGGGCCGGGGATTGCCGGGCGGGTCTACACGAGCTTCGGCGACTACAGCTACGCGTTCTTCTCGGCGTCGATCTTCACCCTGATTGCGTTCGGGGCCTTGTCGCTGGCGAAACCGCCGACCAAGCCGCCGGCGTCGGCCTGAACTCCGGGGGCGGGCGCCGGCGGTCGTGGCTGCCGCGCCTCGCAGCTCCCGGGGTAACATTGAGCGCTGGCGCGCGGCTCGGCAGCCCATCCTGTCGCCCGGCGCTCAACAGGGAGATCGGGAATGAGATCGAACACGTCGGCGGTTGCGGCCGTGGTCCTGATGACCATCGTGGCCAGCTGGGTCGTGGTCGGGGCCGGACAGGCGCCGCGGCAGCAGGGCGGGAACGTGCCGCTGCCGCTCGAACCGACGCGGGAGCGCGGGGCGAGCATCACGCCGGCCTACGAAGGGTGGTTTGCCAACCAGGATGGCAGCTTCACCATCCTCGTCGGCTATTTCAACCGCAATGTGAAGCAGGCACTCGACATCCCGGTAGGTCCGAACAACCGGATGGACCCCGGCGGTCCCGACATGGGGCAGCCGACGTACTTCGAGCCGCGGCGCAACTGGGGGGTCTTCTCGATCAAGGTGCCGAAGGACTTCGGTACGAAGAAACTCACCTGGACGGTCACCGCCAACGGCGAGACCAACGCGATTCCGTTCACGCTGCACAAGAACTACGAGGTCGAGCCGTACAAGGAATCGGGCATGGGCAATACGCCGCCGACCTTGACGTTCACCAAGGGTGGCCCGGTCTTCACCGGACCGCCGATCGGCATCGCCAGCGAGCTCACCGGCACGGTCGGCCAGCCGGTGGCGATCGCGTTCACCGGGGCCGACCAGCGTGGTCCGCTCGAAAGCCCCGCCGGCCGGGGCCGCGGCGGCATGGCGCTGCCGTTCACCGTGTCGCTGCACAAGTTCCGGGGCCCGGGGGCGGTCACCTTCACACCGGATCGGCCCCTGGCCAACCGCGACACCGGCGCCGTCGCGGCGACGGCTTCCTTCAGCGCCCCGGGCGAGTACATCATCCGCATCCAGCTGAACGATGCCTCGGGTGAGGGGGGCGGCGGGTTCCAATGCTGCTGGACGAACGTCCACGTCAAGGTGACGATCACGTAGCCAGTCGCCGGGGCCGCCTCACGGCCGTTTTATCGCTGTCGTCCGGCGCGTCAAGGGGTTACTATTGAATGGTTTCGGAGGATTCAGCGTTTTCGGGCCGGGCGAGCGGACCGGGCTGATGACATCCGGCGGGTGGCGGGCCCCAGAGGTCCGAAAGGAGCACGTGATGACAGAGGCAAGGGTGCGGAGGCTGAGCGCGTGGGCACTCGGCATGGCGCTGGCGTTGCCGGCCGCGGCCGCGGCCGCCGAACCGGCGAAGGCGCCGACGTTCGCGAAGGACATCGCGCCGATTTTCCAGGAGAAGTGTGAAGCGTGCCACCGGCCCGATTCCATCGCGCCGATGTCGCTGAAGACCTACGCCGAAGTCCGTCCATGGGCGCGCTCGATCAGGCAGCGTGTCTCGACCCGACAGATGCCGCCGTGGCACATCGACAAGACGGTCGGCGTGCAGAAGTTCAAGAACGATCGCTCG
>CADEDC010000041.1 GCA_902825985.1 uncultured Acidobacteriota bacterium
GCCTGGTAGGCCTGGTAGGCCGGGTAGGCCGGGTAGGCCTGGTAGGGCGGGTAGGCCGGGTGGGCCACCCGCGCGGGTTCAGCGGCAGGCGAAGTTCGCCGCGTCGTCGACGCTGCCTGTTCCGGTGTAGGTCGCCACCTGCGGGTGCGGGCACAGCGGGCGCGTGCGGTCGACGATGCCATTGGTCTTGTGCGTCGCGACGACCGGTCCGGGAGCCAACCCCTTCTCCGACCAGTTTTCGAGCACGGTCAGCATGTCGAACTCGTTCGGTCCCGGGCCGCCGGAGCAGTGGTGCATGCCGGGCACCAGGTAGAGGTTGACGAAGGACGTCAGCTCCTGCGCTGAGCCGACGATCTTGCCGACCTTGTTGAAGTAGTCGAGGGTGCCGAGCGCACTGATCGCGGGATCCGACCAACCGTGATAGAGCAGCAGCTTGCCGCCGCGAGCCTTGAAGGGCCGCAGGTCGGCGTCGAGCGGGCTGAGGATGTCGCTCATCACCTTCAGCCGTGGCAGATCTCTCTCCAGATTGAACGTCCGCCAATGAAACGCCGGGTCGTCCTCGTCGGTGGTCAGAAACTTGAAGTTCGAGTCCGAGAGCCGATACCCGCTCGGCAGCGGCTCGGCGAACGCCAATGAGCCATCAGCCTGGCGGACCGGCGGAACCGAACCGTTGATCCAGGCCTGCCAGCCGCTGGTGCCGCCTTCGTGCCCGAACGGGAAACCGTAGGCGTAGGTCTCACCGTTCGCCAGCGTGAAGCCGCGGTAAATCTGATTCACGACCTCGAGCTGCTTCGCGGTGAGACAGTTCGGACCGTCGGCGCCCCTGCACATCAGCGTCTCAGGCTTGAAGGCACACTTCAGCGGGTCGGTGATGAGCCCGTCCTTCAGTCCGTCGCGGGCGTCGCACGCCGCCAGGGTCGCCTTCGACAGCAGCTCGGTCTTGGCCGCCGGCAGGTACGCGTCCGGCGACGCGAGCATCTTCTGGAACACGAGGCCGCGCCCCATCTGCATCGGCGTCCCGGTTGCCGGATCCCCGGCGATGATGCCGTCGAAGTCGGCCGGGTAGCGCTGCACTTCCATCAGCGCCTGGCGTCCGCCGTTCGAGCAGCCGTTGAAGTACGCCTGGCGCAGCGGCTGGCCATAGAAGGACTCGGTCAGCTGCTTGCCGGCGACCGTGGTGACGTGCGTCCCGCGATGGCCGTAGTCGACCTCCTTGGCGCGATTGGCGCCCCAGTCCGGATCGCTCGCCAGGTGGCCGGTATCGGTCGTCGCCGTGGCGTAGCCGCGCTCCAGTCCCTGGCGAAGGTTGCCGAGTTGTCCGCCGAGTCCGCCGACGCCGATGAACAGGAACTTGCCGTTCCACTGCTCCGGCAGGCCGATGCGGAAGTTCACCTCGTTGCCCGGCACCCGGACGTGGCCGTCCACCCGGCAATGACGCGGCACCGCGGCGGACGCTTCGACCACCTGCGCGGCCGTGATCGTCGTGTCGGCCGGCGCCTTCGCTTGAACGGCCGCGACCGAGCATGCGACCGCCGGGCCGGCCGTGCCGCCCTCGCCCGGCTGTTGGCCATGAAGATGGGCCGCAAACGCGGTCGTCGCCGCCAGCACGGTTGTCGTGACGAGACGGGTCAGTTGCATAACGGCCTACTCTAGCATCCGGGCGGCCGGACCGTCCGTGCCCGAACGGCGGACGTCGGGCGGCCGGCGGCGGTTTCTCGGCGGCCGGTCGGCCGGTCCGCGGCGCCGCTGTCGGGTGGAACATCGTCACGAGCGCCACCCGGTGGATGGCATGCGCCGCCGCCCCGTCTTCCTTTAGACTGGTCCGACCATGACGCACTTCCTGAGCTTGCTGCTGCTCGGCTCGGCGTTGCTGGCCGGCCCGGTCGCCGCTTCGGTGTTCGCGCAAGCGGTCGCCCCGGCGGCGAAGCTGGTCGTCGACAGCCCGCGGCTGAAGAGCGGCGAGCCGATGCACAAGGACTTCACGCCCGACGGTCGCAACGTGTCGCCGGCGATGACGTGGAGCAACGTCCCCGAAGGCACGAAAGCGTTCGCCGTCGTCTGTGCCGACTTCGGCGCCGGACTGCCGCCACCCTGGGTGCACTGGGTCATCTACAACATACCTGGTACCGCGAAGGGGCTGCCCGAGGCGGTGCCGATCGATCCCGCCGTGCCGATGCCGGCCGCGATTGCTGGCGCCACGCAGGGGCTGAACGGCTGGAAGCGTGCCATCTACCGCGGTCCGGCACCGCCGGTCGGCACGACCCACGTCTACTACTTCACCGTCTACGCCCTCGACGCCGACCTGAAGCTGAAGCCGAATCTGACGCGCGCCGAACTCCTCGACGCGATGAAGGGTCACATCCTCGGTCAGGGGGACGTCGTTCCCGTCTACGAGCGGCGGGTGCCGCGGACGGCCGAGTAGCGCCGGGCGCGGGTCGGCCGGCCGGAGCGGGCGGCCACCCGAAGTCGTTGCGCCGGTATGGATCGATTGAGCGATCGGAGTGCCTTATGTCTGAGACTCCCAGGGTGATTTCGCGTCGTGATCTGCTGCGGACCGCGAGCGCGGTTGGCGCGGCGGCGGTGGCGGGCGGCGGTGAAGCGGCCGCGCAGGCGCCGGCCGCGGCCGCCACGCCGGCGGCGGCCGCTGCCGCTGCCGCACGGCCGCGCGAGGCGTACGAAACGCTGACGGCGCGCGAGGCCGACATGCTGGAAGCCATCGTTGCCCGGCTGATCCCGAGCGACGCCAACGGTCCAGGGGCCATCGAAGCACGAGCCGCCCACTACATCGACCGTTCGCTGGCTGGTGCGCTGCACGCCGAGATCGACGCGTATCGCGCCGGCTTTGCGGCATTCGACCGCTACTGCCGGATGTCGCGCGGCAAGCCGTTCGTCGAATTGCCACCCGGCGACCAGGATTCCGTCCTCATCGACGTCGAGAGCGGCGCCGCAACCGGGACGGGCGCCGGGTTCGCCGGCAGTTCTGCGGCCTTCTTCACCATGGTGAAGCAGCACACGTGGCAGGGGATGTTCGGTGATCCCTACTACGGCGGCAACGCCGATTTCGTCGGCTGGGATCTGCTCGGGTATCCCGGGGTCCGCACCATGGTGACGGCGGCAGATCAGCAGCGGCTCGAGAGGAACCAGCTGCCGCCGAATCATCGCTCGGCCTACGACTTCGACGGCTTCAACAAGGCGACCGCTCGCGGCGGTCACGATCACGATCACGGTCCCGGCCCGATGCCGGACGATCCGACAGACGACCTGGCACAGGTGCATCCGTACGAACAGGGGGAGCTGACCCATGGCGACTAGGCTCGCAAGCACCGATGTCGTGGTCATCGGACTGGGCGCCGCCGGCGGCGTTGCCGTCCTGCCGCTGACCCAGGCCGGCCTCGACGTGGTCGGTCTCGAGGCGGGCAACGTCCTCACGCGCCGCGACTTCGCGCCGGACGAGATTCGCAACAACGTGCGCGACTGGCCGATGGCGATCCAGAAGGCCAACCAGGAGGTCCCGACGGCGCGGCCGAATGCCCAGTCGCCGACCATGCGCCTCTCCGGCCATCCGATGATGAACGGCGTCGGCGGCACCTCGTTGCATTACTGGGCGCAGAGCTGGCGGCTCAACCCGTGGGATTTCAAGGTGGTCAGCGAGACCGCCAGGCGCTACGGCTCGGCCCGCATCCCCGCCGGATCGACTGTCGAAGACTGGCCGTTCGGCTACGAGGAACTCGAGCCGTTCTACGACAAGGTCGAGTGGGAGGTCGGCGTCTCGGGACAGGCCGGCAACGTCAACGGCCAGAAGGATCCACGCGGCAACATCTTCGAAGCGCCACGTCGGCGCGAGTATCCGATGCCGCCGTTGCGCTGGACCGGCTGGATCGAGAAGATGGCCGAGGCGGCGCGCGGCCTCGGCTGGCACCCGTTCCCCGGTCCTGCGGCGATCAACTCGCGGTCCTTTCAGAACCGTTCGGGCTGCATGTATCACGGCTTCTGCAATCGCGGCGGCTGTCATGCCGACGCGAAGAACTCAACGGCGGTCACGACCATCCCGCGCGCCGAAGCGACCGGACGCCTGAAAATCGTCAGCCGGGCGACCGTCACGTCGATCGACGTCGACCGGCAGGGACGCGTCGAGAGCGTCACCTACGTGATGGATGGCCAGGAGTACGTGCAGCCGGCGAAGGCGGTGCTGCTCGCCAGCTACACGTATGAGAACGTCCGGCTCCTGCTGCTGTCGAAGTCGCGGGCGTACCCCAACGGTCTGTCGAACAACCACGGGCAGGTCGGCCGACACTACCTGAGCCACCACCAGGGCGCTGGCGTGACCGCGCTGTTCCCCTACGACCTCAAGGCCTGGTACGGGCTGCCGGCGCAGGGGGTCGGTATCGACAATTTCGCCGACGACAACTTCGACCACGCTGGACTCGACTTCATCGGTGGCGGCAACCTCTGGGTCTATTCGGATCGTCGTCCGATCGGCGCCGCGAACATGAACACGTTCAACCGCGTGCCCGGCTGGGGGGCGGCGTGGAAGGCGTGGATCAAGGAGAACGCGGATCGGTCCAACTCGGCATACATCCAGAAGTCGACGCTGCCGTACGAGACCAATTACCTCGACCTGGATCCGACGGTGAAGGATCCGCTCGGCTTCCCGGTGATCCGGATCACCGCGGAGTACAAGGAGAACGAACGCCGGATTGCCGCGTACACCCAGGACAAGATGGAGGCGTGGTATCGCGCCGCCGGCGCCATCGACATCGTCCGGGCGCCGGTCGGCGGCACGATGGTGCCGACGACCCATGCCTACGGCGGGACGCGGATGGGCGACAACCCCGAAACCAACGTCGTCGACCGGTTCGGCTTCTCGCATGAGGTGCCGAACCTCGGGGTGCTGGGCGCCAGCGTGATGGGCACCAGCGGCGCCCGCAATCCGACGCTCACGTCACAGGCGCTGTCGTGGCGGACGGCTGAGCATCTGGCCCGCAACTGGAAGGCGGTTACAGCCTAGCCTGACGGCCGAACTCGCCTGGGCTGAGCGGCCGGGGACGCGGGCGGCGCGGCGGCCGCTGCGGTTCGTTGCGCCCGGATGGCGTTGGCGCGACGCCGACCGCACCGGACGAGGCCCGGGGGCGGCTAATCGTCGTGCGCGGCCGACGGGGCGCCGGCCGGGCGGCGGCCGGCTCGGGCGTCGAGGTTTTCGTCGCCCCGGCCGACACGGTGGCGCGGCCGTCGAGGGTCACCACCGTCGGCTCGGCCGGCTGCGGTCGCCGATCGACGAGCGCCGGCCCCGGCTGCTCCCGTGGCAGGGCGACGGTGTTTCGCTGCGGCGAGGGTGCACCGCCCGGCAGGGTCAGCCACAACGTCGAGGTCAAGCCACCGGCAATCAGGATCAGGGCGCCCAGAATGCGGCTGGACGTCGTTCGGCCGCGGAGCTGGTCCTCCAGCTGCGACCGGAGCTGAAAACGGTCCCGGTCGGCGTCACGGAGGTCGCGTCTCAGGTCATCCACGCCGATCCTCGGCTGGCGCCGCTCTGTGTGAGTGTCGAGATGCATGGTGCGCAGATTTGCCAAACCCGCGCCAGGTGCACCGGCAGGTTCGCTCGCAAATTCTGCGGTCGGTCAGCGGCGGACGTACGGTTTTCGGACACTTCGACGGACAGGCGTTCACATGTGCGAACGGCGGCGGCCGGCGGAGGCGCACGTACATCAGCAAGCCCGGCGGGTCCCGTGCGGGAGGGAAGGGCCCACCAGGCCTGCTGACGTCCTGCCCGAAACGTGCTGGGCAAAGACTCCGACCGCGAACGCTGAGGTGTAGAGCAAATGGCGCGCCTATCGTCGAGGCCGGTTAATCGAACAAAGTCGCAGGGCGGCGGTTGAAAGCCCGGCACGATGGCGGAATTCCCCGCGGCGGCGGTGCCGGAAACGCGGAAGTTTTCCAGCGGGCTGGCGCTAGAATGTCCCGACCGTGCCGGGGTGAGGGCACAGCCAAGGGGCGCCACTGGGCAGACTCACCCCATCGACCTCCGCGTCACCGTGAACTGAACATGTACACCCGCCACCCTGTCGCATTCGCTGCGTCGGCCGTTGTCTGCGGCCTGACGACGATCGTGCTCGCGCAGCCGCCATCGGTGCCGCTTCCCGCCGTGCTGCAGGCCTACAAGCCGGTCACCGCCGAGCGGCTCCGGCAGCCCGAGGACGGCAACTGGTTGATGAACCGCCGGACCTACGACGGGTGGGGCTTCAGTCCGCTCGCGCAGATTTCGCCCGCCAACGTCGCGCGGCTGCAGCCCGTGTGGTCGTTCACCACGGGCGTGCCGCAGGGACACGAGGCGCCGCCGCTCGTCAACGACGGCGTCATGTTCGTGTCGACGCCGCAGAACCAGGTCATCGCCATCGACGTCCGGACCGGGCTGCAGCTCTGGCGCTATCGCAATCCGGCGCCGCCCGATCTGATCCAGCTCCACCCGACCAGCCGCGGCGTCGCGCTGTATGGCGACCGGGTGTTCTTCGCCCGGGCCGAGTCGGTGCTCGTCGCGCTGGATGCGCGCACCGGCAGGGAGGTCTGGTCGGCCACCGTGGAGGACAACCGCAAGGGTTATTACATGTCGCTGGCGCCGCTGGTGGCCGACGGCAAGGTGATGGTCGGCGCGTCAGGCGGTGAGTTGGGTGTCCGCGGCTTCGTCGCCGCCTACGACGTCGAGACCGGCAAACCGGTCTGGAAGACCTACATGGTGCCGGCACCTGGTGAACCGGGCGCTGAAACCTGGCCGGCCGGCGGCGAGCAGTGGCGGACCGGCGGCGCATCCATCTGGGTGACCGCCAACTACGATCAGGAGTCGAACCTCGCCTACTGGGGCACCGGCAACGGTGGGCCGTGGATGGGCGACAAGCGGCCCGGCGACAATCTCTACACGTCGTCAACCGTGGCCATCGACGTTCGCACCGGCACCATCAAGGGGCACTTCCAGTACGATCCGAACGAGTCGTGGGACTGGGACGAGGTGTCGCCGCCGCTGCTCATCGACTTCAGGCGCGGCAATCGGACGGTCCGCGGCCTCATCAACGTCGCGCGCGACGGCTACATCTGGTTCCTCGAGCGGACGAAGGCCGGGCCGATCGCCTACGTCGATGCGACGCCGCACGTGAAGCAGAACGTCTTCCGCAGCATCGATCCGAAGACCGGCCGGCCGGACGTCGACCCGGCGCGCAAGCCAGGCACCGGCAAGCTCGCCGAGTTCTGCCCGTCGCACTGGGGCGGCAAGAACTGGCCGCCGATTGCGTTCAATCCGCAGACCCGGATGATCTACGTGCCGGCGAACGAGAACATCTGCGCCTCGATCATCGGCCGCGACGTTCCGTACCAGCCGGGTGCGTCGTATGTCGGCGCGACGACGACCACCATTCCGGACAAGAACGCCGATCACTTCGGCGAAGTGCAGGCGTGGGATGTCGATACCGGCAAGCGTGTGTGGACGCACACCTTCGCCACCTCGCCGAACTGGGGGCCCATGCTGGCCACCGCCGGTGGGCTGGTGTTCAGTGGCGGCACGAACGACCGGCGGTTCCATGCCTTCGATGCGAAGACCGGCAGGCTGCTGTGGGAATACCCGACGCCGTCAGGCGTCATCGGTC
This sequence comes from uncultured Acidobacteriota bacterium, assembly GCA_902825985.1. Taxonomy (GTDB): domain Bacteria; phylum Acidobacteriota; class Vicinamibacteria; order Vicinamibacterales; family CAVVIG01; genus VFZL01. The sequence continues at coordinate 7,632 of CADEDC010000041.1, forward strand.
AGCCGACCACCTTCACCGTCGACGGCGCGCAATACGTGGCCGTGCAGTCCGGCTGGGGCGTCGACGCGCGGGCGATGCAGGGGCGCCTGAACGCGACCTTTCCCGGAAGGTATCCCGAGGTGCCGGAGGGCGGATCGATCTGGGTGTTCGCTGTGAAATGAGCGTTGCCGAGACGTGCGGCGTCATCTCCGGCGCGCTCGCGATCCCTCTCATCGCGCGCGAGAGCGTATGGGGATGGCCGGCCAGCATCGTCAGCTCGGCGATCTACGCCGTCGTCTTCGCCGGCGCGCGGCTGTACGCCGACAGCGGACTGCAGGTCTGCTACATCGTTCTCTGTGCCTACGGCTGGCACGCGTGGTGGCGCGGGGCGTCGCCGGCCGGCGTTGCCGTTCGCGTGAGCCGCGCGTCGGCCCGGACGCTTGGGGCGGCCCTCATCATCGGCGTCACGGGATCCGCCGTCCTGTATCTCGTCCTCAGCCAGACGGACGCGGCGCTGCCGTGGCTGGATGCGCCGACCGCAGCGTTCAGCCTGGTCGGTCAGTGGATGCAGGCACGCAAGCTGATCGAGAACTGGCCGCTGTGGATTGTCGTCGATCTCGTGTACGTTGGCCTCTACATCCTGCGGTCCTTGTATCTCACCGCCGGGCTGTATCTGCTGTTCGCGGTCCTGGCAGTGACGGGATGGATGGCATGGCGCCGGACTCTGTCGGCATCGACGCTCCGCGCATCGTCGTGCTGACCGGGCCGGAGTCGACCGGAAAGAGCACGCTGGCGCGGCGCCTGGTCCGGCAATTCGACTGCGCCTCGTCGCCGGAGTTCGCACGCGACTACGTCCGGGACCACGGGCATGCCCTGACGTTCGATGACGTCGAGCGGATCGCGCACGGTCAGGTGGAGGTCGAAGACCGCGTTCGGGCGACGGCCGTGACTGCGGGCCACCGGCTGATGGTGAAGGACACCGACCTGCTCAGCACCGTGGTCTACGCCCGCTACTATCACGGACACTGTCCGGCATGGGTCGAGCGCACGGCCGTCGAGCGGCGTGGTGACCTGTATCTGCTGTGCGCCGCCGACGTCCCGTGGGTGGCCGATGGACGAAACCGCCAGCCGTCGACGGATCGTGATCGGCTGCACGGACAGTTTGCCGACGCGCTCCGTGATGCCGGCGCCGCCGTCGTCTCGATTGCCGGACATTGGCCGGCGAGGGAAGCAGCGGCAATCGCCGCGATCCAGGCCCTGATGACGTTTCGAGCGCCCCCCGGCGTGTGAGTGGGTCGTGATGCAGAGTCTTCGACGCGTGCCGCTTTGTGCGGCTCTCGGCCTGTGGCTCGCCAGCCAGTCGGTGAGCGCCCAGTCATCCCCGCCGGTGCCGTTCAGCGTGGAACAGTCGCTGGGCACGGGTGGATTTCCGCTGCCGTCCACCCTGGTGTCGGGGGCCGACGGCAATGTCTACGCTGCGACGCCCACCGGCGGTGAATTCGGCGCCGGGACGATCGTCCGGCTGACGCCGGCCGGCACCCTCACCGTCGTGCACGAGTTCAACGGCGAGAGAGAGGAGGGGCGGGCGCCCAGCAACCTCATCGCTTCGGAGGATAGCCATCTCTACGGGGTCGTCAGCGTCGGGTCCGGCTGGGGCGTGTTCCGCATGACGCTGGCGGGAGCGGTGACCGTGCTCTCGGAATTTCCCGGCTGCATCAGACTGCGCCAGTCCTGTGGTCCACCGGAAGCTCTGGTGCCGGCGGCGGACGGCAGTCTGTATGGGATCGTGCCACCGTTCAGCGGCATCGGTTTCCAGGTTCCGGCCTACCTGTTTCGCCTCGCGCCGGACGGCAGCCGGAGCATGGTCCGCGAGTTCCGGGCCGGTGACCCGGTGAACTCCGTCAGCGCCATGATCGAGGGCGCTCCGGGCGTCTTCGTCGCGGTTGGATTCGCGAGCTCCATCGGTGCCTCGATCGTCTTCACCATGTCGAGCGCCGGCACGATCTCGGTGGTCGGCAGTACACCCGGTCCGTGCCCCTGTCCGCTGGTGCGGGTCACCGATGGTCAGGTGTACGGCGCGACCTCACCGTCGTCGGACACCGGCGTCCGCACCTACTTCCGTGTCGCGCCACCAGGGCTGCCGGTGATTCAGACGATCACGGACGGCAATGATGGCTGGCCGGTGCCGGCCGCCAACTTCACCGCCGGGCGCGACGGGCATCTGTACGTGAGCACCAAGCACCGCGCCTACCGGCTCCAGACCGACGGTACGGTCACGATCCTGGCGACGTTCCCGCTGCCTGGCGGCGGCTACGGCTGGAGCACGCTGGCGCAGGCGGCCGACGGCTCGCTCTTCGGCACGACCGGGCTGGCGGCGTTTGGGGTGTCCGGCACCGGCTATCGCAAGACTTTCTACCGCATACCGCCTGGTGGCGCCCTGGCGATCGTTCGCAGCGACCTGGAGCAGCTGGCCACCTGGGATCGCCTGCGACCGCTGTCGCTCGGTCTCGACGGGGCGCTGTACACCACCTTCTCCGACGGCGGGCGCAATCTCGCCGGCGCCATCGTCCGGCGAACGACGGACCGGCAGACGTCGACGCTGTACTCCTTCTCCGGCGCTGACGGCGCGGTGCCGCTCGGTCCGCTCCTGCATCGGTCGGACGGAGCGCTGCTCGGTACCACGCTGCTCGGCGGCGCCGCGAACCGGGGCACGGTGTTCAGTCTGTCGCCCGGAGGAACCCTGACCACGCTGCACACGTTCGCCGGCGGGGCCGGCGACGGCGCGTATCCGCGCGCGGCATTGACCCGGGGACCCGACGGGGCTCTCTATGGCACGACGACCGCCGGCGGCCGGCTGGACTTCGGCACCATCTTCCGCATCGCCCCAAATGGGGCGTATGCGGTCATCTACCAGTTTGCCGGCGGGATGGATGGCGGCCATCCGGACACACCGTTGACCGTGGGGGCGGACGGCCGGCTCTATGGCACCACCCCGATCACCGGTGCCTACAACGCCGGCACGATGTTCCGGGTCACGCCCCAGGGCGCGCTCTCGACCCTCCACCACTTCAACGGCCTCGACCCGTCGGGCCTGAACGTCCCGGCGCCGCGCGTTGGGTTGACGCTGGCCGGCAACGGCGTCCTGTACGGCGTCACGCTGATCGGTGGCACCGGCGCCAAAGGCACCCTGTTTCGCGTCGAGTCCAACGGCGGCGTCCGGGTGCTGCACGCGTTTGGCGGCGACGCCGGGGCGAACCCCGATGGACCGCTGCTGCTCGGGCGTGACGGGGCGCTCTATGGTGCTGCCAGTGACGGTGGACCGCTGGCGTGCCGTTCGCTGGGGACGGTGTTCCGCGCGACGCTCGATGGGGTGGTCGAACCGTTGGTGTCGTTCTCCGATTCCTCGTATCCGTTCTGCGAGCCCGAGGCGACGAATCCGCGCGGCGCCCTCGTGCAGACGGCGGACGGCAACATCTACGGGACGAGCTATGGCGGCGTGCCGCAGCTGTTCCGTGCGTGGCTTGGCCCGCCGGTGCCGGTGCAGGTGTACGCGTATCCCGCCCGGACCGACCATCCGGTCCTCGCATGGTGGCCATCGCCGGGCGCGACCGGCTATCGCATCTGGCGCCGGCGGCGCGGCGGCGCGTTCGCCGCGATTGCGACGACATCGGCCAGCAGCTTCATCGATCGCAGCGTCACGATCGCACCGGGTGCCGCCTATGACTACGTCATCCAGGCACTCAGTCAGCACGGCGCGAGCGCAACGTCGATGTCGGTTGCCGCTCATGTGGTGACCCCGGCGAGCACCGACTTCAACGGCGACCGGCAGACCGACCTTGTGGTGTTTCGTCCGTCAACCGTGACCTGGTACATCAAGCACGTCGCCACCGGTGACAGCACCGGTGTCGCCTGGGGGGCGCCGGGCGATGTTCCGGTGCCGGGGGACTACGACGGCGACGGCCGGTCCGACGTGGCGGTCTTTCGCGACAACGGCACGTGGTACATCCGCCACTCGGGTGGCGGGGCGTTCGGGGTGTCGTGGGGCTACGGCTCGGACGTCCCGGTGCCTGGCGACTACGATGGCGATCGCCGCAGCGACATCGCCGTGTACCGCCGGTCCGAGGGCATCTGGTACGTCCGCTATTCGGGCGGCGGTGCGTTCGGGGTCGCTTGGGGGATATCCGAGGATGTGCCGGTGCCCGCCGACTACGACGGCGACGGCGTCACCGACCTGGTCGTGTATCGGCCGTCCAACGGCACGTGGTATGTCAATTCGATCCGTACCGGCACGCGATGGGGCCGGGTGTGGGGGGCGGCCGGTGATCTGCCGGCGCCTGGCGACTACGATGGCGACGGGAGAGCCGACATCGCGGTGTTCCGACCGTCGAACGGAACCTGGTACATCCGTCATGCGGACGAGACGACGGCTGCCGTGGCGTTGGGTCAAGCCGGCGATATCCCGGCGCCCGGCGACTACGACGGCGACGGCGTCACCGACGTGGCGGTGTACAGTCCAGCCTCGGGTGGATTCACCATCCGCTATTCCGGACACGATCGCTACGACTACCAGCCGTGGGGTGCGCACGGCGATGTCGTCGTGAGCGGCCGCCCGTAGAGCGGCCGCCGGCCGGGCCTTCGCACCGGCGTCGGCGATCAGGGCAGCGGCTCGAGGCGGAGCAGGGCGCCTGCATCTTCGTCCGTGAGGACGTAGAGCAGGCCGTCCGGACCCTGCTGCACGTCACGGATGCGTTGGGACAGTTCTCCCATCAACGGATCGCGGCGGGTGGGGAGCCCCCGCAGGTTGAAGACGACCCGCTGCACGTACTCGCCGATCAGCGTGCCGACGAACAGGCTGTCCTTCCATGCCGGGAATTTGTCGCCGGTGTAGAAGGTCATGCCGGTCAGTGCCGGCGACGGCGACCACATGAGCAGCGGTTGTTCCATGCCGTCCTTCACCGCCGGGGACCCGACCGGGCCGGTCTCGCCGACGAGGTCGCCGCTGTAGGCCCGGCCGTACGAAATGACCGGCCAGCCGTAGTTCCGGCCCGGCTTGATGATGTTGATCTCGTCGCCCCCCTGCGGGCCGTTTTCCGTCTCCCAGAGTTCGCCGGTCGACGGGTGTATCGCCATCCCCATCGAGTTCCGGATGCCCAGCGCGTAGATCTCGCCCCGATGGCCGGCCTTGCCGACGAACGGATTGTCAGCCGGCACGCTGCCATCGTCGTTCAGCCGCAGAATCTTGCCGTAGACGCTCTGCGGGTTCTGCGCGTCGATCGGTTGCACGACGTTCGGCCGCGGGCGCGCCGGAATCGGGATGCCGAGCGCCAGGTAGATCCGGCCATCGGGCGCGAACTGCATCTTGGCCGACGACGGGCCGGTGACCCACTGATCGGCCACGAAGACGTCCTTCACCTCGGACAGCCCGTGGGCGCCATCGTAGGTCGCCCGCGCGAGCACCGCGGTGGCTGCGTCGGTCTCCGTCGGATGCGGCTTGTAATAGGTGAAGTAGACCCAGCGGTTCTGGCTGAACTTCGGATGCAGCGCCAGGTCGTTCATGCCGCGCAGGTTGCGATTGAGCACCGCCGGCACACCGGACATCGGCGTCGGATCCACGGCGCCGTTGGCGACGATGCGGATGCGGCCGGCGCGCTCCGAGACGAGGATGCGGCCGTCCGGCAGGAAGGCCATGGCGTACGGCCGCTCGAGCCCCTTCGTGATGGTGACCTTGAACTTCGGCCCGGGAATCTGCGTGCCGTTCGGACCGCGGGCCGTGCTGTCGAGGAACACCGGGCCGTCCGGCAGCGGCTTGCGGGGACCTGACGACGGCGGCTGCGTCTGCGCACCGAGACTGGCGCTGGCGGCGACGGCGAGTAGGGCGACAATGGACGGGCGAACCGACACGGGCATGCGGGCAACCTCCAGCCCTTCCTCGAAGGGAACTGGCGGATCATGTCGGAAACGGCCAACTCAGGCAACTTGAAAAGGCGAGCCATGGACGAACGCATAGCGATGCTCGGGACCGGCATCATGGGCAGCCGGATGGCAGTCCGACTGCTCGCGGCGGGCTACCCGCTGCGTGTCTGGAACCGGACGCCGGAGAAGACGGTGCCGCTCGTCGACCGCGGCGCCGTCGCCACCGCGACGCCGGCCGAGGCGTGCGCGGAGGCAACGGTGGCGATTGTGATGCTGTCCGATGGCGCCGGCGCGGAGCAGGTGCTGTTCGACGCGGGGGCCGCGCAGGCGTTGGCGGCCGGTAGTCTGGCAATCGACATGGGATCCAACTCGCCGACCGTCGCGCGCGACCACGCACGGCGGCTGCAGGCGACGCGGGTGCACCATCTCGACGCACCGGTGTCCGGCGGTCCGGGTGGCGCCGAGCACGGGACCCTCGCGATCATGGCTGGCGGCGACCCGGCCGATTTCTCCCGCGCCGAGGCGGTGCTGCGGCATCTCGGCCGCCCGACGCTGGTCGGACCGTCCGGCTGCGGACAGCTGGCGAAGCTCTGTAATCAAACCATCGTGGCGCTGACGATTGGCGCCGTCGCCGAGGCGCTGCTGCTCGCGACGGCGGGCGGCGCCGATCCCGCGAAGGTTCGCGAGGCGCTCGCCGGCGGCTACGCCGACAGTCTCATCCTCGAGGTGCACGGCCAGCGGATGATCGATCGAGCTTTCGAGCCGGGTGGTCCGAGCCGGCTGCAGTTGAAGGATCTGTACAACATCCTCGACACGGCGGAACGTGAGGGGTTGCGCCTGCCGCTCGCCTCGCACGTGACGACGCTGTATGAAGCGCTCGTGCAGCACGGCGGCGCGGAGCTCGACCACAGCGCGCTCCTGTTGGAGATCGAGCGGATGAACCGGCCGGGCGCGGCGGCCGGAACCGATGTCGCGCCGTGACCGCGTCGCACGACCGGCGCCGTCAGCAGGCGAAGTCGATGAACCCGCGTTCGACGTTGACGTCGATCAGCTGGACCATGATGCGGTCGCCGGTGTCGAGCCCGCGTTCGCCGCGCACGACGCGGCCTTCGACGTGCGGCGCCAGCGTCCGCACGTAGGTTCCCTTTGGTGACGCACCGGTGACGATCGCCGGGAATCGTTGGCCGACGCGATCGACGATCAGCATGGCTGCCGCCGACTTGCGGACCTGCCGCTCCACACGGTTCGCGTCGTCCTCCCGCTGCGTGCACAGGCGCGCCAGCGCCGTCAGTGCCGCCACCGAGTACGGCGCCGGCTCGCGGCGCAGGACGGCTTTCAGCAATCGTTGCGTCAACAGATCGGGGTAACGCCGGTTGGGCGCCGTCGAGTGGGCGTAGTCCTTCACCGCCAGTGCGAAGTGGCCGGGCGCGTCGGTGGACGGCGTGTCGACCAGGTACTCTCCGGCACCCACCAGCTTGACAATCGCGTTCGACAGTTCCGGGAAGTCGTCGGGGTCCGCCGCCTTGCGGGCGGTCAGGAACCGGGCCAACGCCGGCGCGCTGGGCGTCGCCGGCAGCGGCGTCCCCTGCGCGGCGGCAAGCGCGACGATGCGGTCCCAGCGGGCCGGGGCATGGACGACGCGGCGGATGGACGCCGAACCGTGGCGATCGAGAAAGCGCGCGACGACGCCGTTGCTGGCGATCATCAGGTTCTCGATCAGCGCCTTCGCCCGGTTCGGCAGCACCGGCTGCAGGCCGCGCAGTCGATCGCCGTCGAACGTGACACGCGCGTCGGCGAGCTCGAAGTTGAGCGCGCCAAGCTCATGACGGCGCTGGCTCAGGGCCTGGGCGATGTCGTCCTGCAGGCGCAGCTGGGCCAGGATAATCGCCGGCTGTGGCAACGGACCGCGGTCCGACAGGAAGCGATCGACGTCGTCGTAGACGAGGTGTGCCTGATTACGGACGCGGGCTGCGTAGACGTCCTCGGCCTCGATGGTGCCTGCGGCAGCGACGGTCAGGTCGACGACGAGCGCGAGCCGGTCGGCGTGTTCGTTGAGCGACGTGAGATCGGTCGACAGGCGCGGCGGCAGCATCGGAAAGACGCGGGCCGGCGTGTAGACCGACGTGGTGTTGACGGCCGCATGGCGATCGACGGGAGAGTCGCGCGCCACCGCCGCGTCGACGTCGGCAATGGCGACCAGCACGCGAGCCGCACCGCCGGCGAGCGGCTCGGCGACCGAGAGCTGATCGAGGTCCTTCGAATCGTCGTTGTCGATGGAGCACCAGGGCAGCTCGCGCAGGTCGCGCAACGGGACGCCGTCGGCCGGCACGTCGGTCAGGCCCGCCGCCTGCGCCAGTGCGTCGTGGGGGAATTCGGGGTCGAAGCCGCGCTCGCGCATGGCGCGGACGGCGATGCCGGCGAGCTGTTCGTGTGCCGTGGGCTGCGACATCGTCACCGCCGCAGTGTAGCAGCCGGCGGCGACACGGCGACGGCGTAGTACAATGGCGATCCCGCCACGATGTGACCTGGTAGCTCAGTGGTAGAGCATCTGACTTTTAATCAGAGGGTCGCGGGTTCGATCCCCGCCCGGGTCACCAGCCGCCGCCGATCCAGGGCGTGACGGTTGTCCGTCATCGCTGCCAGGCATCATCCGCCGCATCCACATCGGATCGCTTGAGCTGGTTCAGCCGGACGACCGTGCCGCGCCGTGCCGCCGAAAAGAGTTGGCGCGTGCGACCGGCTGGTATAGCGTCAGCGCCGTCACGCAGATTCGGTCCCTGCGCCACAGCGAGGAACTCACGATGTCACAGCGTGCCGCCAGGCTGGTTCTGTTCACGTGCATGGTGTTCTCCGCGATTCCCGCCATCGTCCACGCGCAGGGTGCGATTTCCGGCGTCGTCACCGATACGTCGGGGGCGGTGCTCCCCGGCGTGACGATTGAAGCGACGAGCCCGGTGCTCATCGAGAAGGTCCGCGCCACGGTCACCGACGCCCAGGGCCTCTATTCGCTGGTCGACTTGCGGCCCGGCACCTACGTCGTGACGTTCGCGCTGAGCGGCTTCACCACGCTCAGGCGCGAAGACCTGCAGCTGTCGTCGAACGTCACCCTGCCGGTGAACGTCGAACTCCGGGTCGGTGGTCTCGAGGAGACCCTCACCGTGTCCGGGCAGGCCGCTGTCGTCGACGTGCGCAATGCTGCCCGAACCGCGGTGCTGCCGCGCGACCTGCTCGATGCACTGCCGACGTCGCGCACCTACACGACCGCCGGGGCCATCGTCCCCGGCATCAAGCTGACGAAGCCGGACATCGGCGGCACGCAGGCGGTGCAGCAGGCCTATCCCGTCTCGCGCGGCATGGTCAACCATGCCGACAACATGATGATGATCGACGGCATGCCGGTGAAACTCAACGGCACGACGTCACAGGCCTACACCAATTTCTCGATGGTCGAGGAAGTGACCTATCAGACCACCGGCATCGCTGCCGACACGTCGGGCGGCGGCGTGCGGGTGAACATGATCCCGAAGGACGGCGGGAACGCCTACCAGGGCTACTTCTTCGCCGGTGGCTCATCCGGCGCCTGGCAGAGCAGCAACATCACCGACGCACTCCGCACGCGCGGGCTGCCGTCGCCGACGTCCACCGACTACCTGTACGACATGAACCCCTCGTTCGGAGGGCCATTGAAGCGCGACGCGCTCTGGTTCTTTGGCTCCTACCGGCGTCTCGTGCTGAACACGCGGCCTGGCGGTACGTACGCCGATGGCCGGCCCGCCATCGAGGATCAATGGGTGGACAGTGCCTCCGCCCGGGTCACCTGGCAGCTGTCGACGAAGCACCGCCTGACCGTCTACAAGGACCGCGCGTTCAAGGGCAAGGGACACGACTTCACCGATCTGGTCCCGGCCGAGGTCTCGCCGGCGCTCATCGATCCCGAGACGGCGGCCAGCAAGCGCGACCCGAAGGTCTACTACATCGGCTATGCGAAGTGGACCTCGACGGTCAGCAACAAGCTGCTGGTCGAGAACGGGCTGTCGCTGGCCATCAACAACTACTCGATCATCTATCAGCCGGGCATCGCGGCTCCGGCGGGCTCGCCGGACTTCTACACCAGCTTTCCGCGGATCGACATCCTGCGCGGCACGCTGACCGGCGCGTCGGACTTCACCGCGAACGTCCAGAAACAGGTGGCCTACGCGGTCTCGTCCGCCGTCACCTACGTCACCGGTTCGCACAACCTGAAGGCGGGGATCCAGTGGCGGTTCGGCCCTGTCGAGTCGCAGGTCGACTCGACGAACGGCGACCTCAACGCGCGGTATCGGAACGGCGTCGCCGACAGCGTCACGGTTCGCAACGCGCCGGTGTACGCCAAGCAGTACCTGAACGCCGACCTCGGGATCTTCGTCCAGGACTCCTGGACGATCCGCCGCCTCACGCTGAATCCCGGCCTCCGGTTCGAGTACTTGAGCGCGGAAGCGCGGGCGACGGCGGCCGGTGCCGGCCGCTTCGTGCCCGAACGGCGCTTCGACGGGTTCATCCCCGACCAGCCGACATGGAAGGACGTCGCGCCGCGTCTCGGGCTCGCCTACGACGTCTTCGGCGATGCCAAGACGGCAGTGCGGGCGAGTGCCAGCAAGTACATGAACCAGAACTCCACCGACATCGTGAGCCGTTACAACCCGATGTCCCAGCAGAGCGACCGACGCAACTGGTTCGACTGCGACGTGCGGGTCGGCACCTCCACCTGTTCCGGCCTGGCGCTGCCGACCAACGGCGACGGCATCCCGCAGGACAACGAGATTGGTCCGACCGGCAACCGCAACTTCGGCACCTCCACCGGCCGCCGTCCGGACGCCAATCTGCGCCGACAGTACAACTGGGACTACAGCGTCGGCGTCGATCACGCCGTGACCTCCGCGCTGTCGATCACCGGCGCCTGGTATCACCGCACCTTCTACAACGTCGAGGGGCAGTACAACGCCCTCATCGACCCGGTGACGGACTGGACGGCCTTCCAGACGAGCAATCCGCTGACCGGCGAGCCGATGACGATGTTCAACCTCAATCCGTCGAAGCTGGGCCTGGTCGACCTCGTGGATCGCAACTCCGATGTGAACACGCGGATCTACACCGGGTTCGAGGCCAGCTTCCGCCTGCGGCTGCCGCGCGGTGCCACGGCGCTCGGCGGCTGGATGCGCGAGCGGACGCAGACCGTGACGTGCGACACCAGCAATCCGAACCAGTTCCTCTACTGCGACCAGACCGGCGAGCGCCTGCAGGACCTGGGCATGGTGCCGGGCATCCCCTACCTGAACGAGTACAAGCTCGCCGCCTCCTATCCGCTGCCCGGCCGCACCAGCGTGAGCGTCTCGATCCTGAGCTACCCGGGCCCGCAGCTTCGTGTCGACTGGACACCGGGCGCCGCGGTGTTTCCGAACGGCCAGCGGACACAGCCGGTGAACGTGCCGCTCATCGCGCCGGGCACGAAGTACGGCGATCGGTGGAACCAGGTCGACCTGGGTTTCAAGAAGTCACTGCGCCTCGGCCGGACCCAGGTGGAGGGGCAGCTCGACGTCTTCAACGCCTTCAACTCGAGCGCCGTGCTCACGCAGCTGCAGGTGTTCGGACCGACGCTCGATCGGCCCAGTGCGATCCTCCAGGGGCGCCTGATGCGGCTGTCCGCCGGTTTCCGCTTCTGAGCGGTCGGCTTCTGGTCGCGGGGCGCTGGTCCTGACGGCGGTGACCGCGTCGAGCCGTCGGCGCGGTCACCAGCGCGGCGGCTCAGAACGTCAGCTGCCCGCCGATCTGCACGAGGCGGGCATCGAGGATTGACGTCGGCCGGCGCCACTGTCCGCCGAACGTGTTGTTGATGGCCAGGATCGTGTTGGCGTTCAGCACGTTGTAGACGTCCAGGTTGGCCTGCAGGCGCATGCGGCCGCCGAGCGCGAGCTGCTTCGACACTCGCAGGTCGAGCTGCGTCTGCCGCCGCTCGAACTGCGGCTCACGATGTCCGCGCCCGGCAGATCAGCGGGGGCGGATGCGATATTCTCGCAGCATGAGATGGTTCAGAAGAACGCTGTTCCTGGGTGTCGTGATGGCGGCGGCGCCGACCGCGCACGCGCAGGAGGAGCCGATCGAAACGAGACTCGAAAAGGTGGCCGGACTGAAGCCGGCCGACGTCCGCGCGTTCTTCGCGACGCTCCGCAGCGGACTGGCGAGCGGCAACACTCGCGCGGTCTGCGCACTCGTCGCCTATCCCTTGCCGCAGCCGTCGGGGCCCGTGAGTTCAGCCGCCGATTGCGCCGCACGCTATGACGACATCTTCACCATCGCCGTTCGCCGCACCGTCGGGCGCGCGCAGTTCGACGAGCTGTTCGTCGCACCGACCGCCGTCGTCTTCGGCTATGGCGAACTGTGGTTCGCGCGCTGCCAGGGCGTCGCGTGCCCGGACGGCGCCCTGCGGATCACCCAGGTGAACGGTGCGGGCGACGGCACGCTGAAGCCGCCAGCCGGCAAGACGTTGCTGGCCTGCGCCATGGCCGGCGCCGGCGGAGGACGCTGGGCGACGCTCACCGCCGATGGCGACGGTGGCGCGGTGCTGCGCATCTGGATGCCGTCGGCCGGACTCCATGCCACGTCGCCGCCTGCGATCCTCCTGAAGAGCCAGCCCGTGTCGCAGCCGGCGTCGCCACGGTGTGCTTTCCGGACCCATGCGTTCACCGACGCCACGACCAGCTACACGGTGGTCAGCGAGACGATGTGCGCCGAACTGGACGACCGGATTCCGCCCATGGGCACGGTCGGCGTGGTGACGCGCGCGACCGGCGGCGCTGCCCCGGACACCATCTGGTGCATCCAGTAGCCGCACGTCGGCATCGGCGTGGACGACGGAGAGGCCACCCCGGCACCCGACCGTCAGGCCTCACGCCGAGATGGTGCGCTATGCTCCTGTCGTGAGCGGCCCGCTTTCCGGTTTCGTGATCGCTCGTCCCTGCCGCCCGGTCCTGCGGCCGGCCGACGCTCCGCATCGATGCTGACGCTGTGGCTGCCGGCGCTGATTCCGTCGTGGCGGTTCTTCGATCGCATCGGGCCGGCGCCGTCGATCGAGTACAGCCTGGCGGCCGGGGATGACGACTGGCGGGACGTGCGACCCCGGCCGGCGCGGGTGTCGCAGGTCGCGATGGTCGGCCGGCTGCTCTGGAACCGGCGCTGGAACGAGCGGCTGTATCTGATCAGCTGCGCCGAACGCCTGCTCGACGATCCCACCATCGAGCGGGTCGACGAGCTGTGCTCGCGCGTCGCCGAAATCGTGCGCGCCGAGCACGGCGCACCAGGTGACGCCGCGGCCGTGTCCATACGCATCCGTATCGTCGAGGCCACGCGCCAGGACGGGCGCATTGTCCGGCGGGTGGTGTTCGTCTCCGACGCCCGCCCGCTGGCGGGTGGCAGCCGCCCGGCCGCTCGATGACCTTCGACACCGCGCAGCGGCTGACCGAGATCCTGCTCGCCCTTGCCTTCGTGCAGCAGGGGCTGGAACATCTGGCCGGACCGCGCCGCGATCGTCCGTGGGCGGTGGCGCAGGTCACGCTGGCACTCGGCGTTGCCTGGGGCGTCGCACCGGTACTGTCCGAGGGGCTGCTGTTGCTGGTCAGCATCGCTACGATCCGGCACTTCCGTGGGCCGTACAACGGCGGCAGCGACCGCATGCGGCTGCTCGTGCTGTCCTGTTTGTGGCTGTCACGTGTCGCCCCGACGGTGTTCTGGCAGCGTGCGGCCCTCGGGTATCTGGCGGCGCAGCTCGTGCTGTCATACACGATCGCCGGCTGGGTGAAGCTCGCGAACCCGGACTGGCGGAGCGGGCGCGCGCTCGGCGACGTCTTCGCGTTTTCCGTGTATCCGGTCAGCGAGGCGCTGCGCGCCTGGGCCGACGCCCCGCGGGTCCTCCGTGCCGTCGCGTGGCTGGCGATCGCGTTCGAAGTCCTGTTCCCGCTCGCGTTGCTGCACGGATCCACCCTGGCGGCGGCGCTTGTCGTCGCGCTCGCCTTCCACCTGATCAACGCAGCCGTCTTCGGCCTGAACCGCTTCGTCTGGATCTGGCTGGCCGGCTATCCCAGCCTGTGGTGGTTCCAACAGGCAACCCTCGCGCACCTGTTCGAACGGTAGAATGGCAGACGCCATGGCCCGTCGGTTGGTGTTGCTGATCGTGGCGGCGGGTGCTGCCGTCGTCGCGGTGGGTTCGACCGCGACCCCCACCCTGCTGACGGTGCGCCCGTACGCGCGCGTGTCGTTTGCGGCCGTCAACGAGATGAGCGGCCTCGTGAAGAGCCGCCGCTACGGCGACACCTACTGGACGCACAACGACAGCGGCGATCAGGCACGCATCTTCGCGATTCGCGAAGACGGCGCCGTGCGCGGGTCGGGCATCGCCATCGCGAGAGCCCGCAACATCGACTGGGAGGACATCGCCATCGACGGCGGTACGCTCTACCTCGCCGACGTCGGCAACAACTTCAACATGCGCCGCGACCTCGGCGTCTATGCCGTCAGGGAGCCGGACCCATCGTCGACCGTCGCGGTCCCGGAATTCACCTGGCTGCCGATTGCCTACCCCGACCAGCGGGCGTTTCCCCCGACCGCGGATGGCCTCCGCTTCGACTGCGAGGCGATCGTGGTCATCCGCGGCACCCTGTTCTTCATCACGAAGCATCGAACCTCGCCGAGCAGACTGGGCGTCGACGCGAATCTCTACCGTCTGGATACGCGCCACCGCGATCGGGCCAACGTCCTGACGAAGGTCGATCACCATGCCAGCCTCGGCGGCGCCGTGACGGCCGCTGACGTGTCGCCGGACGGACGGACGCTCGCCGTGCTGGCGGTGGGCCGTCGGCCGACGATTTGGCTGTTCGACACGACGGCGGCGGGCGATCGCTTCTTCCAGTCGGACGCCAGACGCCTCGTCCTGCGCGATCTGAAGCAGGCCGAGGCGATGGCGTTCCGCGACGACGACACACTCATCGTGGGCAACGAGCAGCGCGATCTGTACAGGATTCCGCTGCGGCGGTTCACCCGCGCCGTCAGCTGAGCGGCGCCAGCCGCCCGCACGTCAGCCGACGAGCGCCGCCGGCTCGATGACGTGTCGTCCGGGCGTCGCCGCGACGGCGGCGGCGAGCAGCGCCGCGCGGGATGAGACAGCGAACCCATGCCGAGACATCCTATAATCCGTCGCCATGGCGAGAATGCTGGTCATTGGCTCCTTCCAGGCCGACGAGCCGCGATGCGGCGAGTTCACCACGGCGCTGGGGCGTGAGATCGCGGACGCCGGGCACGAACTGCTGAACGGCTGCCGCAACGAGCTGGATCGGCTGGTAGCAACCAGCGCCGGCGAGCGGGTGGTGGCCAAGGGGGGCGATCCGAGTGCGTTCATCACCTCCTACGTGCGCGATGCGGCACCGGTGCACCAGGTCGGCACCATCCTCGCGTCCCGGTGCCCCAACTGGGCGTCGCTCGCGTCGCCTGGTCTCGTCGTGCCGGAGACGATTCAGCAGTGCGACGTCATCCTCGTGGTCGGCGGCACCGACGGGACCGAGTGCGCGGCCAACTGGGGCCGTATCGCGCAGAAGCCGATCGTGCCGGTGGCGGCGTTCGGCGGCGCCGCGGCGCGGATCTACGACTCCGAGCTGACGGTGTTCCAGGAGAAGTACGCCGACCGGATCGACCGGGCCGAGTACGAGCGGCTGAATCAGATTCCGGGGGATCTGGCGCGGCTGGCGAAGGACGTGGTGGCGGTGGCCGGAAACGCCGTGACCCCGCGCCAGGTGTTCGTGGCGATGTCGTTCGCCGAGGACCCGCGTTTCGAGGATGCCTATGAGTCGATCCAGCTGGTGTGCGCAAGCCTTGGCTACGATGCCGCCCGGATCACCAGCGCCAACGCCGTCGATCGCATCGTCCCCGAGATCCTGATGCGCATCAAGCGGGCGGCCTTCGTCATCGTGGACGTCAGTGATGCCCGGCCCAACGTCTACTACGAACTGGGCGTCGCCCAGGGCGCTGGCAAGAAGGTGGTGGTCACGGCGTTCAAGGGCACCGACCTCCCCTTCGACATCGCCGACATTCCGGTCATCTTCTGGGAAGGGCAGAAGCAGCTGAAGGAGCGGCTCCGTGACCGCCTGGAGTCGATCACGTCGCGTCAGGCGCGCTGAGCGCGCGCCGCCGTCGACCCGCCACGACGTACCGGTACAGCCCGCGCCTGACGGCTTGACCTGCCGAGCCTGTTCGGTCCAGCATGCCGCATGTCCACGACCCCCTCGTCCAACCTTCCGTTACCGTATGGTCCCCCGATTTCGCTGACCCAGGCCAAGGTCATCATGGCGGCCGCCGAGCGTGAGGCCAATGCCCATCAGTGGCCGATGGCCATCGCCATCGTCGACAGCACCGGCCACCTCGCGATGTTCCAGCGGATCGACCAGACGCAACTCGGGAGCATGGAGGTGTCGGTCGCCAAGGCGATGACCGCGATCCGCTTCCGCCGCCCGACGAAGGTGTTCGAGGACGCCATCGCGGCGGGTGGCGCCGGGCTGCGGCTTGCCACGATGCCGGGGGTGGCGGCGCTCGAGGGCGGCGTGCCGATCGTTGTCGACGGTCAGGTGATTGGCGCGATCGGGGTGTCGGGGATGCTGTCGTCGCAGGACGCCCAGGTGGCGGCGGCCGGTCTCGCGGCGCTGGCCGGCTGACGTCGGCCGGCGCGCCGGGCGGTCCAGGCGCGCGGGGCGGCGTGCGCCCTGGTGCCGGCCGCGGCGTGACGCTCGCACCGTGGAGACGACGGGCGCCGGCCGGCCCGGCGAGCGGCGCCACACCGGCCACCGGCGCACGCCGGGCGGCACGTCGCCGGCGGCGTTGGCCCGCGGCACGCGCCGGGTTCTCGTGACACCGCCCGCTTTCTCACATCTCACAGCAACACTCCCGTCGCCTTTTTCGCCCGCCGGCGACAACGCGGTCGCCAGCCGCCGCGCGGCCACGGTTCGCCGCCGATAAAACCAACACGGTTGTCGACATGCCACCGCGCGCGAGCGACGGAAGTGTCGATTGCCGCGATCGCGACCCGTGCGACAACGGGGAAATCACCGGGTTCTGCGTGCGATTCGGCGACTTCGGCCGGTACGTGGCTTGCTCTGCAGCGACACGTCCCGTGCACAACATCGGTGCGCTTGCCGCGCGCCTCTGTGACCACGCCGCCGCGGTGTGTTCGAAGGAGCCAGACACGTGCGAATTCAACGCCTCGTCCCGGTCGCAATCGCCCTCGTGGCGCTGTTCTGGGCGCCGTCACCGGCGTCCGCACAAAGCACGATTGCCGGAGTCGTCCGCGACAGCTCGGGCGGCGTCTTGCCCGGCGTCACCGTCGAAGCCGCGAGCGACGTCCTCATCGAGAAGCTACGGAGTGTCATTTCCGATGCGGAGGGACGCTACTCGATCGTGGATCTGCGGCCGGGCGAGTACGCGCTGACCTACGCCCTGCCCGGATTCAGCACCGTCAAGCGCGACAGCGTGTCGGTCGCCGCCGGCGTCGTCGTGCCGATCAACGTGGAACTGCGGGTTGGCGCGTTGGACGAGATGATCACGGTCTCGGGATCGACTCCGGTGGTCGACGTCCAGACGGTGGCGACGACGCAGATCCTCAAGCGGGACGTGCTCGACGCGATTCCGACCGGACGCAGTATCTGGGCGGTCGGCCAGGTGCTCACCGGGGTGTCGCTGAGCGCGCCGGACGTCGGCGGGTCACGCGGCATGCAGCAGACCTACATGTCGGTGCATGGGCTGAGCAGCGGTGGCCAGGACAACACCGTGCTGGTCGACGGCATGATGATCAACGGCATGCAGTCGGACGGCGCCGTCCAGACCCATCTGAACGACGCCATGATCCAGGAGAGCAGCTATCAGACGAGCGGCGTCGGCGCCGACACGTCGGCCGGCGGCGTTCGCATGAACATCATCCCGCGAGACGGCGGCAACCAGACGAGCGGCGCGCTGTTCTCGTCGTGGCAAGGGCAGGGGCTGACGTCCGACAACCTCACCGCGGGGCTCGTCGCCCGCGGCATGCGGGCGGTCGACAAGGTCGACCGGACCTGGGACTTCAACCTGTCACAGGGCGGCCCGCTGGCGACGAACCGGATCTGGTACTTCGGATCGTTCCGGCACTGGGGCGTCGACGCGCCGATTGCCGATACGTTCTACAGCGACGGTACGGCGGCCGGCACGGCCGCCTGCTTCCGCCGCACCATCGTCTGCGCACAGGCGGTCGACGATCAGAAGGCGTGGTCGGGCGTCGCCCGCCTGACGTGGCAGATCAGCCCGCGCAACAAGCTGGCGGCGTACTACGCGCGAACCGGCAAGTATCGCGGCCACGCCATGAGCGCCGGCACCGACGCGACCACCGCAGCCACGGTGTGGAACAAGCCGCTGGACTACAACGGCCAGATCAAGTACACGTCCACGTTGAGCAGCCGGCTGATGTTCGAAGGCGGCTACTCGACGAACATCATGGCCTACACGAACGAGGAACAGCCGGGTCGCGAGCAGGAGCGCTTCTCGTCCGGATGGTACGCGACGGCGCCGAAGCAGGACCGTGGCCAGGGGACGTCGTGGAACGCCATCAGCCAGCAGCAGCTGATCGAGCCCAAGCGCTTCAACGTCCAGGCGTCGATGACCTACGTCACCGGCTCGCACAACGTGAAGATCGGCGTCCAGGACACCTACGGGACCGAGACGCAATCGCGCGATCGCCAGGCCGACCTGACGCAGGTCTATCTCAACGGTGCGCCGGATACGGTCATCGTGTCGAATACGCCGATCTACCTGACCAACGCGCTGAAGGCCGGCATCGGCGTCTACGGCATGGATGCGTGGACGATCAGCCGGCTGACCGTGAACGCCGGCTTGCGGTGGGAGTACCTCAACGGCGCGGTGCAGGAATCGTATGCCGGCATCGGCCGCTTCGTGCCGGCCCGCGTCTTCCCGGAGGCGCGTGATCTGCCGAACTGGAAGAACCTGGCGCCGCGCTTCGGCGCCGCCTACGACGTCTTCGGCAACGCGAAGACGGCGCTGAAGCTGGGCTACAACCGCTACTACTATCAGATGACGACGAGCTTCCCCGGAAAGTACAACCCGCAATCGTTCGTCACCGCAACGCTGCCGTGGCGCGACAGCAACGGCGATGACATCGCCCAGGACAGCGAGATCAACTTCACCAATCTGCCGCGCAATTTCGGCACGCGTGCGCTCGGCTCGGTGGACCCGGACATCAAACGGACGTACAGCAACGAGTTCAGTCTGCAGGTGCAGCAGGAGGTGGTGCCCCGCGTGTCGGTGAACCTCGGCTGGTTCAACCGCCGGTTCAGAGACCTGACGGCGAGCCACAACCTGCTGCTGAGCCCGTCGGACTGGACGCCGGTGCAGGTGACCAGCCCGTTGGACGGCGAGAACATCACGGTCTACAACCTCAGTCGTGCGAAGGCCGGTCAGGTGCAGAACTACGACACCAACGCACCGAACGACCGGCGTTCGCTGCGCTACGACGGCATCGAGTACGCGTTCAACATGCGGCTGCCCGGCGGCGCGACCGTGTTCGGCGGAGCGACGACCGAGCGCTCCGTCAGGGTGGCCTGCGACCTCGGTGGCTCGGGCACCTTCCCGAGCAACACGTTCAGCGGCCAGGACGATCCGAATACGCTGCGATTCTGCGACCAGGGCGCGCTCGGGATGCCGTGGCGGACGCAGATGAAGCTGTCTGGCACCTATCCGATGTGGCGCGGGATCAAAATCTCCGGTGTCTTTCAAAGCTATGCCGGACGGCCGCTGGCCGATGCGACGCCGGGCTCGTCCAGCGTGTGGCGCATCACCCAGACCACCCGCTATCCGGACGGCACGCTGGTGGTGCCCAATCTCACGCAGACAACGCTGCTCGTGCCGTTGGTCGCGCCGGGCCGCGAGTTCCTCGATCGCACCCAGCAGGTCGATCTCAGCCTCGCGAAGTGGTTCCAGGTGCGCCGCATGCGCATCCAGGGCCAGGTCGACGTCTTCAACGCGTTCAACGGCAGCCCGGTGCTCGACGTTCGGAGCGCCGACTTCGGAACGTCCGCGTACCTTCAGCCATCGCGGGTCCTGCAGGGGCGCCTCGTGCGCCTGGGAGCACAGATGACATGGTAGCGACACGACAGGTCAGATTCGCCGGTGCCTCGATCGCGTTCGCGCTCATGGCCTGGGCAGCCAGCGGACGCGCCCAGTCGCGGACGCCGTTCGGGATCCCCACCGAGGACAGGCCGAACCCGGCGGCCGACAGCCCGGCGGTGGCCGGCTCGCGCGCCCAGGGGTGGCAGGCACAGGGCCGATCCGAGGTGGTCGCGCGGCACGGCATGGTGGCGACCAGTGACCCGCTCGCCGCGCAGGCCGGACTCGACATCCTGCGGCAGGGCGGCAATGCCGTCGATGCGGCGGTGGCCGCGGGCGCCGTGCTCGACGTCACGTCGCAGAACGACACCGGCATCGGCGGCGATCTCTTCGCGCTCGTCTACGTCGCCAAGGAAAAGAAACTGTATGCGCTGAACTCCGCCGGGTGGTCGCCGGCCGGCTGGACCCCCGGGTTCTTCACCGGCACGCTGAAGGCGAAGGCGGTGCCGAACAGCGGCGTCAACGCGGCCACCGTCCCCGGGGCCGTGTCCGGCTACGACGCGCTCTTGGCACGCTTCGGCACGATGGGGTTCGCGCAAACCTTCGAGCGGGCCGCCCAGCTGGCGGACGACGGGTGGGGCCTTACCGAGCGCCGCCATGCCGATCTGCTCGGTGCCCTCAACGGCCTGCGGGCCGACGGTGACTCCAAGGCGACGTTCCTGGACGGCGATCGCGCGCCGGCGCTGTACAGCATCATCCGCAATCCCGGTCTGGCGACCGCACTGCGGGCGATCCAGCGCGGCGGTCGTGAAGCGTTCTACAAGGGCGATATCGCGACGGCGATCGTCAGAAAGGTCAGGGCCGGCGGCGGCGTGATGACCGCCGACGACCTCGCCACCTTCCGGTCGGAGTGGACCGAGCCGATCTCGACGAACTACCACGGCTTCGATGTGTTCGAGCTGCCGCCGCCGGGGCAGGGCTTTGCGGCGCTCGAGATGCTCAACATCCTTGAGGTGTGCGTGCCGAAGCTCGGCATGAACCTGGCCGCGCTCGGACCGTCGAACCCGATGTACTGGCACCTGCTGGTCGAGGCGAAGAAGCTCGCCTATGCCGATCTGCTCGCCCGGAACGCCGACCCGCTGTTTACCAGCATCCCCGTCCAGCAGCTGATCTCGAAGGACTACGCGGCGACGTTGTGCCGCCGGATCGACCCCGAACGCGCCGCTGCGCCGGGCGTGGTCGGCGGAACCGACGGCGGCACGATCTATCTGACCACGGCGGATCGCTGGGGCAATATGGTCTCCCTCATCCACAGCGTGTTCAGCGTGTACGGGAGCCGTGCGACGGTGGCACCGTACGGCTTCGTGCTGCACAATCGCGGCTCCGCGTTCTCGCTGGATCCGGCACACCCCAACGTCGTCGCGCCGCGTAAGCGGCCGTTCCACAGCATCATTGCCGGGTTCGTGATGAAGGGCGGCGCGCCGCTGATGACCTTCGGCAACATGGGGGGCAGCGTGCAGCCGGAGACCCACGCCCAGCACATGGTCAACCTCATCGACCACGGGATGAACGTCCAGATGACGACCGACGCGGCCCGGTTCACGCACAACCAGAACCGCAACGTCCTGTCGCTCGAACACAATCTGTTCAACCTGGTGGGGGCGGCGCTCAAGGCCAAGGGACACGAGGTGCGGCCCGTGGACGGTGGCGCGGTCGGCGGCTATCAGGGGATTCTGTTCACACGTGACCCGCGGCTGCCCGAGCCGGCGTTCGACCCGACGAGCACCAGGCCGATCAACGGGACCTACCGCGGCGGCTCGGATCACCGCAAGGACGGCCAGGCCGTCGGGTGGTAGCCCGGCTGCCCGGGCGTCCGCCTCGCAGCGCGAGGCGCGGAACCGCCGCCCGGACATCGACGCCGGAGGCGTCGTCGGCGGCGGCGATCGGGCGACGACGGCAGGTGGCGATGCGACGGTCCCGGTGTCCGTTCGGGCTATAATCCGGCCTCGCCGGCGACAGCACGCGGGCGGTGGAGGTCGGGATGTTTCGGGTCGCGCGCGCTGCGGTCATCGTGTCACTGGGGCTGAGCGCGGCAGGCCTGGCGCGGAGCGCCGACGCCCGGGTTGTGCGATTCGTGGTCGAGTCGCGCACGCCGTTCGCCGAAGGGGTCAGCTTTGGCTCGACCGGCCCCTACGAGCGGCTGGTCGGCGTGGCACACCACGAGGTCGATCCGCGCGACCCGCTGAATCGCGTCATCACCGACATCGACAAGGCGCCGCGCAACCGCCGCGGCATGGTCGAGTTCCGGACGCCGTTCTTCATCCTCAAACCGGTCGACCTCTCGCGCGGCAATCACAAGATTTACTACACGGTGAACAATCGCGGGAACGACCCGCTGCTGAATGCCAGAACCCGCGCCGACGTGGGCCTGAACGACTTCCCGTTGCGCATGGGCTACACGATTGCCGACGCGGGATGGGAGGGCGATCTGGTTCCGGCGGCAACCCGGCTGGCGGCCGATCTGCCGATCGCCACCCAGCCGGACGGCAGCCCGATCGTCGAGCGGATGCGCTACGAGTACTCGGACCGCAACATCCCGAAGGACGGCATCTTCACGCTGAACCTCGAGGGAAGTCCGGCCTTCACCTCGTACGCGGCCGCGGACACAGATCCCGCGCATGCCACGCTCACCGTGCGGGACCGGGTCCGCGGACCGAAGACCGCCGTGTCGCCGGACCGGTGGGCCTTCGGCCGGTGCCCCACCGGCCGCGCCAGCCTGACCGCGACGGCCACCGACCTCTGCCTCTTCGACGGCTTCCGTCGCGACAAGCTCTACGAACTGGTCTACACCGCCAGGAACCCGATCGTGATGGGCCTCGGACACGCCACGACGCGCGACGTCGCATCGTTCCTGCGCTACGAAGCCAGGGACGCCGCGGGGACCGCGAATCCGCTGGCGCCGGGCGGGACGCCTGACGTGCGGCGCATCTACGCGACCGGGGCGTCGCAGACCGGTGCCTACCTGCGCGACTTCATGTACTACGGCTTCAACGAGGACGAGGCGCATCGCCGGGTATTCGACGGCATCATCCCGACCATCGCCGGCACGCTGCGCGTGTTCATCAACACGCGGTTCGCCGATCCGAACGTCTTCGCCGGCCAGGACGTCACGCCGGACTACCTGCAGAATTCCTACCCGCCCTTCACCTATGGCGTCAGCACCGACAGCGCGAGCGGCATCCGCGACGGCATCCTGACGCGGCCGGCGACCGATCCGCGCGTCTTTCAGATCGATTCGGCGAGCGAGTTCTGGCAGCTGCGCGCGTCGCTGAACACGGTGGATGGGGAGGGCCGGACCGTGCCCATCCCATCCAACGTCCGGCTGTACTTCGTGTCGAGCACCGGCCACGGATTCACGACCGGCGGGCTGTCCCTGCCGGCGCCCGGACGCCTGGACCGCTGTGAGAGTCCGACGCCGTCCGGTACGGGCGAAATCCAGAGGGCGCTGCTGGTCGCCATGGACGAGTGGGTCGACCGCGGCATCGAACCGCCCGCCAGCAACTATCCGCGCGTCGAGGACGGCACGTTGATCCCCGCGTCCCGCGTCGCCGCCGCCTTTCCGAGAATTCCCGGCGTGACGGTACCGCCGGCGGCCAACGACCTCGAACTGCTCGACTTCGGCTCGGCCTTCGGCCGGCACGGCGGCATCCTCGCGGCGCAACCGCCGCGTGCCGGGCACGCCTACCAGGTGCTGGTGCCGAAGCCCGACGCGGACGGCCTCGACCTTGGTGGTACACGCCCGCTGCAGGTCCGCGTGCCGCTCGGGACGTCCACCGGATGGAACGCGCGGATTCCGGCATTTCGAGGACCGGACCTGTGTGGCCTCACGGGCTCGTACCTGCCGTTCGCCCGCAGCCTCGCGGAGCGGCAGGCGAGCGGCGACCCGCGGCCGTCGCTGCAGGAGCGCTACACCGACCGTCCGGGGTTCGTGCGCGCGGTGCAGGACGCTGCTCGGGCGCTGGTCGCCGACCGGTTCCTGCTGCAGGAAGATGCGGACCGGCTGATGGCCGCCGCCGGCGCCGTCGATGTCTTCTCGCCGGCGCCCTCGACGGCTGCCGTCCGCTGAGCGACGCCGTTACGGCGCCTCAGCCAGACACGGCCTGGGCGCTTTGGCCGACAGGGCTGCGGCGCCCGCCGGACAGCCAGACCGGCCCCGGCCTGACACACCGGAGGGCGCCTAGCCCGACAGGGGCCTACGCTATACTGCGTAGGCGTGACCAAGAGCCCGGACCGGCAGGTGCTGGTAGTCGAAGATGACGTCTCGGTGCGGCGTCCTCTGGTGAAGTTCCTCGAGATGCACGAGTTCGCCGTGATGACCGCGGAGACGGCGGAGCAGGGACTCGAAGCGCTGCGGCGGCAGCGATTCATCGCGGCGGTCGTCGACCTGCGCCTGCGTCGCGGCTCGGGCCGGGACGTCGTGGTCGCGACGCCCTCCGACATGCCCGTCATCATCTTTTCGGGCGTGCCGTCCGAATCGGCTGAGCTCGAGAAGCTGCGGCCCCGGACCCGCCTGATCGAGAAGCCGTATTCGCTGGTGCTGCTCGTTGAAACCCTCGAAGAGATGCTCGGCGAGCCGGGCTCACAGAATCTTCATGCCTAGAGCCGACAAAGCCAGCTCAGTGCCGAGCTGGGCGGTGGCGTTGCGGACATCGAGCGTCGGGTTCACTTCGACCATGTCGAGCGAGGTCAGCAGCCCCGAGTCGGCGATGATTTCCATCACCAGGTGCGCTTCGCGGTAGTCGAGACCGCCCCTCACCGGTGTGCCGACGCCGGGTGCCACGGACGGATCGCAGACGTCCATGTCGAACGACACGTGAATGCCTGCGGTGCCGGCGCCGGCCAGCTGAATCGCCTGCTCGAGCACCGCCGCCGATCCCTGACGATCGATGTCCTTGATCGTGAAGACGTGGACGCCTGACTTCTTCACCGCTTCCTTCTCGCGGTCGTCGAGGTTGCGTATGCCGACGAGGACGGTGTGCTGCGGCAGCACCTTGGGCCGCATCCCACCGATGTCGGCGAGCTCCGACGGCTCTTCGCCGAGCAGGGCGGCGAGCGGCATCCCATGCACGTTGCCGCTGGGCGACATGTCGGGCGTGTTCATGTCGCCGTGCGCATCGACCCAGAGGACGCCAATCGGCCGGTTGTGCACGCGCTTCGCCCACACCGCTGCCGCCGCCACCGAGCCGGCGCCGAGGCTGTGGTCGCCGCCGAGCACGAGCGGGGTGGCGCCGTCCGTCAGCGACTGCAACGACGTCTCGTAGAGCCGCTGGCACACCTTTGCGATCTCGCGGATGTACTTCTTGCGCTCGTCGCGCGGCGACTTGCTCTCCGGTATCGGCGCCAGGATGTCGCCCTTGTCGACGACGGTATAGCCGAGGCGTGAGATGCGCTCGCCGAGACCGGCGATGCGGAACGCCGACGGCCCCATGTCGACACCTCGCCGTCCCGCGCCGAGGTCGAGTGGTACGCCGATGATGTGAACGGGCCTGGCCATGCGCATCTCCGGTTCGAGATTCACGTTGCTGGGGTCGCGAGAATCGACTGCCCGAGCTGGCGCCCCACGGCACGGCCGTCGGCGACACAGTCCGGGATGCCGACGCCGCGGTAGGCGCTGCCGGTGACGAAGAGTCCCGGATGCGCGGCCACCGCCTCTTCGATGGCGCGCACCCGACCGAGATGGCCGACCTCGTGCTGGGCGTTGGCGTTCTCCCAGCGATAGACGCGCGTGAACAGCGGCGGCGCCGTGATGCCGATGAGGGGCGTGAGCGCCCGCAACGAGCGCGCCACCATCTCCTCATCGCTGAGATCGAGTGCGTCGGGATCCCGGGCGCCGCCGAGAAAGGTCCGGAGCAGCGCGTGCCCGGCGGGGGCGCGATGCGGCCACTTCGACGACAGCCACGAGCCGGCCAGGATGCCGGTCGCCTCCTTCTTCGGCACGACGAATCCCGAGCCATTCAGTGGATGCGCAATCGACGATCGCCTGAAGGCGAGCGAAACGGTGGCCGCCGACGCGTACGGGATGGTGCCGCACAGATCCGCCAGGCGCGTGTCGAAGGCGCGCACGTAACGAGCGGTCGCGAAGGCCGGCGTCGCCAGGACGACGCGGTCGCCGGAGAACGTGTCGCCGGCCTCGGTCACGATGTGGTACCGATGCGCATCGCGTGACAGCGCCGTGATGCGCTGGCCGAAGCGGAGCGACGCGGCGGGAAGGACGGCGACGAGTGCGCGCACCATCTCGCTCAGGCCGCCGGGCAGAGAGCGGAAGGCGCCATCGCCGCCCCTCTGCCCGGCCGCCGGGGCGGTGTCACCAGCCGGCCGCGAGGTGGCGGCGGGCGGACGCCTGAAGGCGCGCAAGAGGCTGCCGTGCATCCGCTCGGTCTCGACGAAGCGCGGGAAGAGTGCGCGGATCGACAGGCGCTCCACGTCGCCGGCGTGGATGCCGGCCAGCAGCGGCTCGGCCAGGTAGTCGGTGGCTTCGGCGCCGAACCGACGGCGCATGAAGCCGCCGATCGATTCGTCGGCATCGTCGGTCCTGGCCGGAATGACGAGCTCCAGCCCCATCCGCACCTTGCCCGGCCAGGAGAACAGGCCGGTCCGGATGAACGGGCCCCACTCGGTGGGGATGCCGAGCACCGAGGCGGCCGGCAGTTGATGGAGACGCCCACCGCGTTGGATGAATGCGTTGCGGGGCGGTTGTGTCGGGACCAGGCGATCGCCGAGGCCGAGCTCCTGGCACAGCCTGACAGCTTCGGGCTTCTGGATGAGAAGCGCATCGGGGCCGGCGTCGAGCACGAAGCCGTCGATCTCTTCGCTGAGCACGACACCGCCCGGACGCCGTCGTTCTTCGACGAGCGTGAACGGGATGCCCTGGCGGTTCAGCTCGTAGGCGACGGCGA
Source organism: uncultured Acidobacteriota bacterium (assembly GCA_902825985.1). Classification (GTDB taxonomy): domain Bacteria; phylum Acidobacteriota; class Vicinamibacteria; order Vicinamibacterales; family CAVVIG01; genus VFZL01. Next base: position 34,640 of record CADEDC010000041.1, read on the forward strand.
GTCCGGCGATGCCGCCACCGGCGACCAACACGTGCGCGGCCATGCGTTCACCGGCGGCTACTGCGTCGTCCGGCGATGGACGTGCTCGGCGAGCAGCTGAACGTGTTCGAGGGATGTCATGGGGAGGATGCCGTGGCCGAGATTGAAGATGTGTCCCGGTCGTCCGCCGACGCGGGCGAGCACATCGTCGGCGGCATCCAGCAATCGGTCGATGGGACCGAGCAGCAGGGTCGGGTCGAGGTTGCCCTGGATGGCGCGGTCGTGACCGATGCGGTCCCACGCCTCGTCGAGCGGGACGCGCCAGTCGGCGCCGATGACGTCGCCACCCGCCTCGCGAATGTCCGGCAGGATGGCCCCGGTGCCGACGCCGAAGTGGATCTTCGGCACGTCGTACGGGGTGAGTGCGTCGAAGATGCGCCGCGAGTGGGGCAGGATGAACTCGCGATAGTCGCGCGCGTTCAGCTGGCCGACCCAGGAGTCGAACACCTGCACGGCATCGACCCCGGCATCGATCTGCGCGGCCAGGTAGTCGGCGACGAGGTCACTCATCAGCTCGCAGAGGCGGTGCCAGGCGTCGGGAGCGCCGTACATCAGCGATTTGGTCTTGGCGAAGTTGTTCGAGTGGCCGCCCTCGATGGCATAGGAGGCGAGCGTGAACGGCGCGCCCGCGAAACCGATGAGCGGTACGCGGCCATCGAGCGCCTGCTTGACCTGGCGGATCGCATCGAGCACATGGCTGAGCGACTCCCGCGGCTCGAAGCGGCGCAGCCGGGCGATGTCGCCGGCGTCTTGGATCGGGTTCTCGATCGCCGGCCCTTCGCCCTTGATGAAGTCGAAGCGGATGCCCATCGGCTCGAGCGGCAGCAGCAAATCCGAGAAGAGGATGGCCGCGTCGACGTCGATGCGGTTGACGGGCTGAAGCGTGACCTCGGTGGCGAGATCGGGCGTCCGACAGAGTTCGAGCAGCGAGTACCGCTGACGCAGCGCGCGGTACTCGCTCATGTAACGACCGGCTTGTCGCATGAACCAGACCGGAGTGGCGTCGACCGGCAGACGGCGGCAGGCGTCGAGGAAGCGGCGATTGGGCTGGCTCAGTGGGTCACCTTGAGAAGCGTCCGCGCGAGGCCGACGAGGTCTTCGAGCCACAGCGGCTTGTATTTGAGCTCGGCGCCCAGCTCCCGCAATTCGGACGAAATCGTGTCGTCGAGGAAGTAGTCGCCCGTGACGATCGCCACCGGCGTGGCGCGCTGCGCCTCGTGCGAACGAAGGCGGCGGAGGAACCCGAGCCCATCCACCATCGGCATACGGAGATCGAGGATGATGGCGTCCGGCGGATGCTCGGCCGCTTCGCGGAGACCGGTTTCCGCGCTCATCGCGGTCCGGACCTGATAGCCTTCCATGCGCAGCATGCGGGCGAACGTCTGGGTTACCCCCTCGTCGTCGTCCACAATCAGGATGGTTTCGTGAGCGCGATCGGTGCTCGCCGCTGACATCGGGGCTATCTTAACAGACCGTTCGCGCTGTCAGGATGGTCCATCCTGGGTAGCTGCGGACGGGACGGTAACTAGAGCTTGACAAACTCATGTTAGAGTTAGGGGTTTTGTAGGGTATGTTTCCCCACACGCGGAGGCGCTGGTGAGCCCCATCCTGGTGCGACCGGTTCGCGAACAGCTCGAGCACGACCGTATTATCCGTTTGCTTCAGACCAAGTGCCGGCGCAAGTTCGAGGTCGGCATGAATCCGGGCAGTGAGCAGAATGCTGCCGTTGCGAACGGCGCGTCCCCCCTGTACCCGGATCTCGTGCTCCAGTCGCTGGAGCGGGGGCACCGGCTGCAGGCCGTGGTCGAGGTGGAGACCGGCGAGTCGGTCAATCACCTCGAAGCACTGGCGGAATGGGCCCATTTTGCCCGCCTGCGGGCGGCATTCCACCTCTACGTGCCGTCGCACATGGTGGATGTGGCCCGGCGCCTGTGCGAGGACAACCGGATCCTGGTCCACGAGTTCTGGAGCTACCATTTCTTCGGCGATGAGGCCCGGTTCACGCTCGTCCACAAGAGCAAGGAGCCGGTGTCGACGGCCAGACCGGAAGCCAAGGTGCTGACGACGCCGGCCGTCAAGCCTGAGCGACCGGCGGCCCCTGCTCGCGTTGCAACGCCCGTGCGCGCGGCGGCGCCGGCCCGGCCTGCGACCGCCGCCCGTCCAGCCGGCCCGGCCCGGGCCGCCACACCAGTCCGGGCAGCCTCCCGTCCGGCATCGGTCCGCCGCAAGGCGGCCGAACCCAAACGGCCGGTTCGAGGCGCCAAGGCGGTGCCCCGCAAGGCGGCCGCGAAGAAACCGCCGGTCCGAGCCCAGAAGCGACGATAGCCAGTGCCGTTCTTGAGGTTCGCACGCGACAAGCGTGGCTACGAGCACACCTATCTGATCCACGCCAGCAACCGAAAGGGCGCCCCCGCCCGGATCCTCTACTGGTATCGCACGCCGCCCGGCGTCAAGGTGGGACGTATCGCCTTCGACGACGACGTGCGAAAGGCGCTGGAACTCCAGTACCCCTCCATCGTCTTCGACTGGCCCAGGTTGATGGACGCGCCACCGCCGCCGCCGGACGTCGAGCACTGGCGCGAACGCCGCCGACTCGAGAAGGCGGCCCGTCAGGCGCGACAGGCGGCGGAGCGCGACGACCGCCCTGAAGCGGCTGCGGGTCCGGACCATCCCGACGGAGCGGACGCACCCGCGGGGCCGGCCTGGACCGCCGAAGTGCCCGTCCCGGTCGGCAGAGCAGAGGCCGCGCCGGTACCGGCGGAGCCGCGCGCGGCCGACGACGTGGCGGGTGTCGCCGCCGGCGCAGACCGTCCGATGGAAGGGCCGGCGACGGGCGACTCCGGAACGCGCCCCCGCAAACGCCGGCGGCGGGGCGGACGGCGACGCCGGAAGGTCGGTCCGGGAGACCCGGCAGCCGGGTTGCCGGGGACGCAAGCCGCCGATGGTCTGGCGGACGCGGCGGACGGGGACGATGATGGCGGGGAGGACGGTCCCGCAGAGGGCGAACCCCGGGTGTCGGGCACCGCCGCGAGAACCGAATCTTCCCCGATGGCGTCTGATCCGCAGGAGTAGGCAGTACGTGGCATAATCGGGGCTGCTATGACCTTGCAACTACGCGGTTTCTGGTCCTCGGTCGGATGTCTGGCCCTGGCCGCCGGCCTGGCGGCGCAGGCGCCGACGGGCGGGCAGGCGGCTCCGAACCAGAGCAGTCCGGTGTTCCGCGTCCAGGTGGACGCCGTGACCACCGACGTCATCGTCAAGGACGAGCGCGGTCAGTTCGTCGCTGATCTCGCAAAGGACGACTTCGAGGTCTTCGAGGACGGAATCAAACAGGACATCACGTCGATGACGATGAGCCACGGTGGCCGCGTCACGAATGTGCTCGAGGCGCCGCCGCCCGTTGCGCCCGAGGGCATCATCCTGCCGCCGGTCCGGCGTGTGAACGACACGTCGGGGCGCATCTTCCTGTTCTTCGTCGACGACCTCCACATGCAGTTCCAGAGTTCGGGCCGCGTGCGCGAGCTGTTCAAGAAGATTGGGCGGACGCTGCTGCACGACGGTGACCTGTTCGGCATCGTCTCCAGCGGTCCGTCGTCGATCGCCATCGACATGACCTACGACCGCAACCGCCTGGAGGACGCGATCAAGAAGATCGCCGGCGATGGCTTGAAACCCAGCGAGATCATCAACGGCGCCAGCGGAGCCGGCGGTCCGGCGGAACTTCGGCACCGCGCCCACGTCGCGTTCTCGACGATGTCCGAAGCCCTGCGCAACCTGGAGAAGGTAAACAACCGCCGCAAAGCGCTCGTCTGGGTCAGCGAGGGGTACGACTTCAACCCGTTCCAGGATTCGCGCCTCGGACTGCGCGATCCCAGTTCGCCGTTCATGCAGAACCAGTCGAACATGCGCGCCAACAACCCCGACAACGGTGATGGCACCTCGTCGCAGCAGGTCGACAGCATGACGCAGATGCAGAAGCAGTCCGAGACGTTCAGCGACGCCGACCTGGTGAGCGAACTCGGCGACATCACGCGCTCGGCGAATCGCGCCAACACCACCATCTACACCATCGACCCGCGAGGCCTGGTCGCCGGCTCCGACATCGACGAACAGGTCGATCCCAGCGAGTGGAACCGCTTCGTCCGCAAGACGCAGGACAGCATGCGGGTACTGGCGGAGGAGACCGGCGGTCTGGCGGTCGTCAACCAGAACGACTTCGACAAGGCGCTCAAGCGGATCGACGCCGAGTCGAGCGACTACTACATCCTCGGGTACTACTCGAGCAACCCGGATCCGACGCGGCGCCGCCGCAAGATCGAGGTCAAGGTGAAGCGGGAAGCGGTCGACGTGGTGTCGCGGTCCGAATACGTGCTGCGGCCGACGCCGAAGCCGGCGAGCGACCGCTAGCGACCGCTCGCCGCCGTCGCCCGGCGGTCACCGGGACCATCGAACACAGGGCAGGCACGCCTCGGGCGGCCTGCCCTTTTGTGTGTACACCGACGTGTCGCGTCGGCAGGGTGCGTATCACCCGTTGGAAGTGCGGCGCAGCCGACGGTCGCGGAGGGCCACCTTGGTCATCCGGGCTTCGCCGCGACCCGGCAGGGCGACGGTGGTCACGCTGCGCGTCCGTTCGACGGCGAGTTCGAGGTACGCCGCGTCGAGGTCGGTGCCGATGACGTCGATGCCGAGCCGTGCGCACGCAACGGCGGTGCTGCCGAGTCCCATGAACGGGTCCATGGCGACGTGGATCCTGTCGAGGCCGTGCAGGCGCAGGCACTGCTCGGGCAGTTTCGACGGAAAGCTCGCCGGGTGCGGCCGGTCGCGATCGCGGCGCTGGATGGTCTCGTAGGGGATGAACCAGGTGTTGCCGCGACAGCGGACGCCTTCGTTCCCGGCCTTCCAGCGCGCCGTGTTCGACTGATCCTGATAGGGCACGCCGAGCGCCAGACGATCGAGACGCGACTCGCCCGCCGGCGTGAAATGGAAGACGAACTCGTGGCAGTCGTTGAGGAACCGGTCGCTGTTGATCGGCTTGTAGTGGCCGACTGCCAGGTCCTTCGTCAGCCCGGCCGCCGCACCGGTCGATTCCCGATCGATGGCGATCGACTTGATCCAGTGAATGAGGTTCTGGAGCCGCAGGTAGGGCCTGACGGCCTGGGCCACGTCGAGGGCCGTCCACGGGTCGGACGGCTTGGCGCCGACGTTCAGGAACAATGACCCGTCCGGCCTGAGGACCCGCGCGGCGGCCGCCACCCATCGGGCCGTCCAGGCCATGTAGTCATCGGCGGACAGGGTGTCCTGGTAGGTGCCGTAACGGATGCCGATGTTGTACGGCGGCGACGTCACGATCACGTCGACGCTTCCGGGATCCATCCCCGCAAAGATATCCAGGCAGTCGGCATGATAGAAGCGGGCCGAGCTGCCGGATCGGCCAGGAACGACGGCGAAGGGTTTCGCGACTGCAGACATGTACTGGGGCGTCTTTTCGGACGGACGGAAAGTGTACTTTAGTGAGGCAGTCTAGTACAAATCTGAAATCTGCGGTACCCCTGGCGGGAAATGCACGGGTCCGCGACGTCGACGCCGGGCACGGGAGGCCCGGTTGGCGCCGGCGATCAGGAGGCCTTGGAGGTGAGCGTCACGGACGTGGCGGACGCCAGCGGATCCGTTACCACGGTGTGATTGCGCCGGTGGTGATGGCTCGTGCACGCCTTGCCCTTTTCCTCGACGTAACGCACCTCGCGGCTCGTCGCCACCTCGCGGTAACGTCCGACGACGCAGCCGCAGGAAAGGGTACTGAAGCCAAGAAGCCGAAAGAGACTCATGCTGTCCTCTTCGTGTCCGCGAGTGGATTGCCGCCGCTGCGTGTGTTGTCGCTCGAGCATGCGTGAACGCCGCGAGCCGTCGAGCGCGAGCTCAGCAAGGCGCGTGCCCGAGGGGGCAGTGCTCCTTCCGCGTTCAACAATCGTAGAATCGCGTCATCCGGCCGGCGCGGAGAAATTTTGCGACTGCCGTCGAAATAGGTTCCGATCTTCTGAGAATTGGATTTCCGTGTTCGACGAATCGAACGCCACCGTCGTGAGCCCCTCCACTGTCGCCGCCCGCGGCGCGCCGCTCCGAGGCGGAAGCGATCAGCCGGTCGTCATCCGAGTCCACCTGTCGGATGACAAATGGTTCCTCTTTCGCTCTCCCCAGAGAGTTCTCGCCGCCCGCACTCCCGGCGACGTCGCCCCGCTGCTCACCGCGGCCGAACGGATGGCCCGAGAGGAACAGGCCTACGTCATCGGCTTCGTCACCTACGAGGCAGGGGCGGCCTTTCAGCTTCGGACGCGTCATGAACAATCGCAGGTCCCGCTGGCGTGGTGCGCCGTCTTCAGCGCCGCCTCGGCTGAGCGGACCGGGCCGCCGGTTCGCGGCGGACCGTACACGCTCGGCGCATGCACGCCGTCGCAGACCCGGCAGCAGTATGCCGAGGCGGTCGCGACCATCAAGTCGCACCTCGCGGCCGGAGACAGCTACCAGGTCAACCACACCTTTCGCATGTCGGCGTCGTTTGCCGGCGACGCCGCCTCGCTGTTCGCCGACCTCGTCGAGCGCCAGCGCGGTCAGTACGCCGTCCTCGTCCAGACTGGTGCCTGGACGGTCGCGTCCGTTTCGCCCGAACTCTTCTTTTCCCGTGACGGCGGCATTATCGTGATGCAGCCGATGAAGGGGACGGCGCCGCGCGGCCGCACCGTCGCCGAGGACGCCGACATGCGGGAGCGCCTGCGGCAGTCGGACAAGGAGCGGGCCGAGAACGTCATGATCGTCGACATGGTCAGGAACGACCTCGGTCGGGTGGCGGAGCCGGGAAGCGTTGCCGTGCCTGAGCTGTTCCGCCAGGAGCGCTATCCGACGCTGTGGCAGATGACCTCGCGCGTGACCGCGCGGTCCAGCCGGTCACTGACCGAGCTGTTCGCCGCCCTGCATCCCTGCGCGTCGGTCACCGGCGCGCCGAAGGTTCGCACGATGGAAATCATCGAAACGCTCGAGGCGGAGCCGCGCGGCGTCTATACGGGCGCCATCGGCTTCGTCGCCCCAGACGGCACCGCGCGCTTCAGTGTCGGTATCCGCACCGCCTGGATCGACCACGTGCGCGGCACGCTCGACTTCGGTGTCGGCAGCGGTATCGTCTGGGACTCCGACGCGGACCGCGAGTACGACGAGTGCCTCCTGAAGGCGCAGGTGCTGGCACCGCCCGGCGAGCCCTTCGATCTGCTGGAGACCCTGCGGTGGACGCCAGACGAGGGGTTCCGGCGGCTCGACCGCCATCTGGCCCGGATGGCGGAGTCGGCCGGCTACTTCGAATACCGGTTCGACCGGACGCGCGTCGAGGACGAGCTGCACCGCGGTGTCGCCGGCCTGCGCGATGTCCGCCGGGTGCGCCTGCTGGTGTCGGCTGACGGTCAGGTGCGGGTCGAACATGTGCCGTTCGTCACCGCTTCCACGGTACGGCTGTCGCTCGCCGTGGAGCCGGTCGACGTCAGCAGCGTCTGGCTGTTCCACAAGACGACGCGGCGCGACACCTACAATCGGGCCCGCGCGGCCGCTGGTCCCGGGGTGGACGACGTGGTCTTGTGGAATCGGCAGGGCGAGGTCACGGAGACGACGACCTGCAATATCGTCGTCGAGTCCGCCGACGGTCTGATAACCCCGCCGCTCTCGTCTGGTCTGCTGCCAGGCACGATGCGCGCCGCGCTGCTCGACGACGGCCGGCTCCGCGAAGCGCCGGTGTCGATCGCGATGCTGCGCCGCGCCGGCTGGTGCTGGGTGGTGAACTCGCTGCACGGGTGGCGACGCGGGGTGTTGTCATGAGGACCTGGCCACCAGTGAAGACAGACATGTCGGGCGCCTGGCGGACGATCGTCTCAGGCCTGCTGATCAGCCTCTGCGCCACGTCAGCGCCGGCGCAGGATGCCGCGGCGGTCGCCGGGCTCGCCGGGCAGCCACCGGTGAAGGCGGCGCTCGAGTCGGCGCGCAGCAGCGAGCCGCAGACCATCCAGGATCAGGTGCGCTTTTGTGAAGTACCGGCGCCGCCGTTCAAGGAAGCGGCGCGCGGCGAACTGGTCAGGAACGCGTTCCAGGAACTCGGGCTGCGCAACGTTCGGGTCGATCGGGTGGGGAACGTGCTCGGCGACCGCCCGGGAACGCAGCCGCGTCCGCGCCTGGTCGTGGCGGCACACCTCGACACGGTCTTTCCGGAAGGAACGCCGGTGAAGGTCACGCGCGAGAAGAGCGGCCTGCTCCGTGGACCGGGCATCAGCGACAACTGCCGCGGACTGGCCGTCATCGTTGGCGCCGTGCGAGCGCTGAACGCCGCCCGTGTCCAGACCGCCGGTCCGGTGACGTTCGTTGCCAACGTCGGCGAAGAGGGGCTCGGCGACCTGCGCGGCGTCAAGGCGTTGTTCACTGACACGCTCAAGGGACAGATCGACCGCTTCGTCTCGATCGACGGCGGCAGTCTCTACGTGACGAACGTCGGGGTTGGCAGCCACCGCTACCGTGTCACCTTCAAGGGGCCGGGCGGGCACAGCTTCGGTGCGTTCGGTCTGGCGAACCCGGCGAATGCGCTCGGACGGGCGGTGGCGAAGATCGCCGAGATCCAGGTGCCGAGCCAGCCGCGCACCACGTTCAACGTCGGCCGCATCGGCGGCGGCACCTCCGTGAATGCGATTCCAGCCGACGCGTGGATGGAAATCGACATGCGCTCCTCGGATGCCAACCACCTGGCGGCGCTCGATACGAGAATTCAGGCGGCGATCGCGGCGGCGGTCGACGACGAAAATCGGCGCTGGCGAGGGTCGCCGCCGATCTCGGTCGTCACGGAACTGGTCGGCGATCGACCGGCCGGAGCGCTGCCGGCCAACGCTCCGATCGTTCTGGCGGTGCAGGCGGCCGGCCGGGCGCTCGGCCTGGCCGTGCCGCTCGGCGAAGGGTCGACCGACGCGAACCTTGCGCTGAGTCTGCGGATTCCCGGTGTGGCGATGGGTGGGGGAGGTGAGGGCTCCGACGCACACGCCATCGGCGAGTCGTGGAACCCCGTGGAGTCGTGGAAGGGGACACAACACGTCGTGCTGGCGATCGTCGCACTCAGCCAGCCATGAGCCGCCGGGCGGGCGGCGGTCGCCGGCTAGGGACGGCCGTGAATGGCCGGTTCAGGCCGGTTGGCCTGGGTGCGGGCCGGCCGCCGCCGCACTCTCGGCCTTCAGGCGGCTGTAGCGGTCCAGATCGAGGGCACGCTGACCCGCCGCCCGGCGCTTGGCCGCGTAGATGTGCGCCGCGACGCCGAGATGTGCCAATCCGACGACCGACCATTCAATCGGGCCGGGGGATGGCGTCGCGATCGCAACGGGGATCAGGTTCAGCCCGGTGGCGCACCAGAAGGCGGTACAGAACAGCGGGTCGCCGCCGCCACCCGGAAATCGCCGGCCGAACTCCATGGCCTGGTGTTCCCACCCCCGGTCCTCGCCAGCGTCTTCGAAGAACACCTGGATGTAGCGGCCAATCCGCTCCACCGCCGTGTGGATGGCGAAGACCGCGTCGAAGGCCGCCGCGAGCACCAGCAGCGGCACGAGGCTCGCGACCGGGAGTTCGAGGAACGCCGCCGTCGCCAGCGTGAGGAAGGCCCAACTCGTGACGCCGGTGACGGCGATCCAGAGGCGGGTCGTCGAACGCTCTCGAATCGTCGCGCGGAGGGCTCGGTATTCCTCGATCTCTCGCAACTTCATGTCGCTCATCCACTCTCGCGCGGCCAGGTTTGGCCGATAACCAGAACAAGCAGCGCAGGACGCATTATCGCCGGCTCATTGTGGCACAGCTGGAGCAGGTCCGGCCCGTCAGCGTGGACCGCAAATCGTTGCGAGAAGGCGTTTAAGGGGCTTGCGCGTCACAAATTGTCTGTTACAATTCCGTCGTTCAATCGACGGTCTGACTCTGTCCCGGGACGGCTTCGTGAACAAGAAACCAAGCGTTTGGATCGCTCCGGTTGTGCTCGCCATTCTCATCAGTGGCGGGACGTCGACGCCCGTCCAGGCCGCCGCCAAGAAGAAGGCGGTCGCCACCAAGACGACCCCCCGCACCGCCACGGCGAAGAAGAAAGCCGTCGTCTCCGGTCGCCGCACGCGCCTGGCGCGCGCCCGCGCCGCCGCCATGGCGCGCGAACTGGCCGAAACGATCGTGCCCCGCTACAAGGTGGACGCGAGCGGCGATCTGGTGCCCGACCTCCGGGCCGCCGCGGCCATCGTCTACAACCCCGAAACCAACGAGGTGCTGTGGGAAGAGCACGCGCAGGATCAGCGGTCGATTGCCAGCATCACGAAGGTGATGACCGCCACCGTGTTCCTCGAGAACGACCCTGACCTCAGCGAGCAGGTCACTGTCGTGCGCAGCGACACGCTCCGTGCCTCGACGACGCACCTGCGCACGGGCGACAAGCTGACGACCGGCGATCTCCTGCACCTCCTGCTCATCGCGTCCGACAACGCCGCCGCGCGGGTGCTGGCGCGGGTGTCGCCGTATGGCTATCCGGGTTTCATCCAGCGGATGAACGAGAAGGCGCTCGAACTCGGCCTGACCAGCACGCACTATGCCGATTCGTCGGGCCTGCTGGCGGACAACGTGTCGTCGGCATTCGACATGGCGCGGCTCATCACGCACGCCTCCGATGATCCGCGCATCTCGACCATCATGCAGATGTCGTCGCACACCGTGCACACGACGCGGCGTCCGATCACGTTCCGCAGCACGAACCACCTGCTGGGACGCGAAGACCTGAATGTCCTCGCCGGAAAGACCGGGTTCATCTCGAAGTCGGGCTATTGCCTTGCGACGCTGCTGCGCCTGCCGGACACCAACCAGGAAGTTGCCGTGGTGGTGCTTGGCGCCCGTTCGAACGCCGGTCGCTTTCTCGAGACACGCAACCTGTTCAACTGGTTCGCGGCGAAAGCCTCGACGATCTTCGCGACCGCCACTCCCGCCGTCCGTCAGGATTAGCGTCGCTGCCGTGACGCCGGCCGGTCAGCCGACGTAACCCCGCTGCATGGCTGCCGCATCGAGCGGCAGCGTCGCGATGGAATCGACGGACGCGATCACCGGCCGTGGCGCGTTCCTGCCGTCGTAGGCCTTCAGATACCGCCGGCAGACGTCACACGCGTACACGCGGTAGCGGCCGTCGCGTGTCGCGAACGACGTGATCTGCTGACGGTCGGCGTTCTCGCAGAACGGGCAGGTGAACGCGCCGTAGGTCCATTGTGCCGCACAGCGCCCGCAGATCAGGCGGCGATCGCCGTGCGCCGTGATCGTCGCGAAGTCCGGTTCCCACCCGCAGAAGGGGCAGTGGCCGAACGTCCAGCCGGAGAAGTCGACCCGCTGCATCAGCGACTCGGCCGAGCGGGCGAGGAACGGCTTGATGGCGAGGGCCAGCACCTGGTGCAGGTTCGGCATGGCGGCCGGTTGTTCGGCCTGCCGGCGCCCATCGACGCCTGACGTGGCGTTGTACCATTCCGTGACGACCGGCGGCAGCGCGTCGCCGTCGCGGGCCAGCGTCAGGATGCGCGCGTGCTCGTCACGATCGATGACCTCGTGACGACACAGGATATCGGCGGTCTGGCGCACCGACAGCCGGAGATCGCTCCAGTCCAGCGGGATGTCGGCAAAGCGGACGGCTGGCCGGCCGGCTTTCTGTTGCGCCGCCAGCCATACCGGATCCGGTTGAATCCACGGCAACGGCACGCGCGCCTGGACGCGACGCTGCGCGTCCGAGAGATCGATCTGCAGGTTGACGGCAGACTCGAGTTCCGGGTGGTCCACCTTCAATTGCCGGAGTTCGAGGATGTCACGGGGCTCGGCGCGGGTCGGGCGTGGCGGGCGATCGGGACGGTCGGACACGTGGGGATTGTAGCGTGCTTGATACAATGAGTCACCGCCCGATGCCCGCGCCTGCTCGCGTCCGTCCGAACCGCTCCGTCCTGATGATTGCGTCCGAGGCGCTGCCGTACTCGAAGACCGGTGGCCTCGCGGATGTGCTCGGCGCACTGCCGTCCGCGCTGGTGCGGCTTGGCTGGCAGGTGACCCTCGTGACGCCGCGTTACCGGGGCGTCGCCGCCGGCAGGTTGAGCGAGCGCTTCACGCTGGCCATCGGCGCGCACGCGTTCGACGTCGGCGTCTACGAGGAAGCATGGCCCGACGGCGTCCGGGTCGTCCTCCTCGACGTTCCGGAGCTGTTCGATCGCGAGGCGCTGTACACGATCGGGAACGTCGACTATCCCGACAACCCCCGTCGCTTCGCGCTGCTGTCGCGCGCCGCGCTCGAATGGGCGGGTCGGCGCGGCCAGCGCATCGCGGTGGTGCACGCGCACGACTGGCAGGCTGGCCTCGCGCCGGTCTACCTGCGGACGTCGCTGGCGTCGCATCCGATTCTCGGCGGCACCCCGACGGTCTTCACGATCCACAATCTGGCCTATCAGGGACTGTTCGAGCCGGACTGGTTGCCCCGTCTCGACCTGCCATGGGATCTGTTCTCGGTCGAGCGGATGGAGTTCTGGGGACGCATCAGTTTCCTCAAGGGCGCGATCAACGACTCGACGATCATCACGACGGTCAGCCGGACCTACGCGCGGGAGATCCAGACCCGCGAATTCGGCTGTGGCTTCGAGGGAATCCTGCAACGTCGGGCCGGCGATCTCGTCGGCATCCTGAATGGCATCGATGTGACGAGCTGGGATCCGGCCAACGACCCTCACCTGCCGCAACCGTTCGACGCGAACGATCTGGCCGGCAAGCGCGCCGCGAAGGTGGCTGTCCTGTCACGGTACGGGATCGAGGCCGACGACGAGACGCTGGGACGGCCTTTGATCGGGATGATCTCGCGGATGGTCGATCAGAAGGGGCTCGACCTCATCGCCGCCAACGCCGCCCATCTGCCGGAGCTCGACGCCTCCTTCGTCATCCTCGGCACCGGTGATGCGGGGTACGAGTCGATGTGGAGCCGGCTGGCGCAGCAGTACCCAAGGCGCGTCGGCGTCAAGGTCGGATTCGACGAGGGATTGGCGCACCTGATCGAAGCCGGCGCCGACGCCTTCATGATGCCGTCGCGCTTCGAGCCGTGCGGACTGAACCAGATGTACAGCCTGCGGTACGGGACGGTGCCGATCGTCCGGGCGGTCGGTGGACTGGCGGACACGGTGACCGACTGGACACCGCGACGCCGGAGTGCGACCGGCATTGTCTTCGAAGAGTACGCGCCCGAGGCACTCCTGGAGGCATTGAAGCGGGCGATTGCCCTGTACCGCCAGCCGGCGAAATGGCGGGCGCTGCAGAAGGCCGGGATGAAGCTGGACTATTCATGGGACCGTTCGGCGCGCGAGTACGTCAAAATGTATGATCGAGCGATCAAACAGGCCGGAGGGATGCGCTGACGCCTGGTGCAGCAGGCGGAGCGCGGCCACAACCCGGGAAGAAAGAAGGAGCCGATGGCAGCCGACAACGTGCAGACCTTTACGGATGGAAATTTCGAGACGACCGTGCTGAGCGCGGGGGTTCCGGTGCTGGTGGATTTCTGGGCCGAATGGTGCGGCCCCTGCAAACGCCTCGGCCCCACCATTGACGCGCTGGCGTCCGAATACGCGGGCAAGGTGACCGTCGGCAAGCTGAACGTCGATGACAATCCCAACACCGCGATGAAGTTCCAGATCCTCAGCATCACGGCGGTCCTGCTGTTCAAGGGCGGCCAGATGGTCGAACAGGTCGTCGGCCTGGCGCCAAAAGAGGACTTCAAGAAGATCCTCGACAAACACGTCTGACGCATGGACACCAGAAACGTCGTCATCATCGGGTCGGGCCCGGCCGGTCTCACCGCCGGCATCTACTCCGCGCGTGCCAATCTGAGACCGCTGCTCATCGAGGGGCTGGAGGCGGGCGGCCAGCTCATGATTACGACCCTCGTCGAGAACTGGCCCGGCCACCGGGACGGCGTCATGGGGCCGGACCTCATGGCCGAGATGCGCGCCCAGGCGCAGCGCTTCGGCACCGAGATCGTGCAAAGCCACGTCACCGAGGTCGACCTCAGTCGGCGTCCCTTCGCAATCAGGACGGCCGATGCCGCCTATACCGCCAACGCCCTCATCATTGCCACCGGCGCCTCGGCGCGGCTGCTGGGACTTCCCTCGGAGCGGGCGCTCATCGGTCACGGCGTCTCGACCTGCGCCACTTGCGACGGGTTCTTCTTCCGCGGCATGGAGATCGCCGTCGTCGGCGGCGGTGACTCGGCGATGGAGGAGGCGATGTTTCTCACCAAGTTCGCCACCAAGGTCACGCTCGTCCACCGCCGCGAGACGCTGCGCGCCTCCAAGATCATGCAGGACAAGGCGCGCGCCAACCCGAAGATCGCGTGGATGCTGAATCACGAAGTCGATGAAATCAAGGACGCGGGCAAGGGCGAGGTGACGGCGATGGTGGTGCGTCACGCCGAGACCGGCGTGACGAGTGAGATTCCGGTGGCCGGCGTGTTCGTGGCGATCGGCCACACGCCGAACACGTCGTTGTTCACCGGGCAACTGAAGCTGAACGAGACAGGCTACATCATCACGCACGATGGCGCGAAGACCAGCGTGCCTGGCGTCTTCGCCTGTGGTGACGTCCAGGATCACGTCTACCGCCAGGCGATTACCGCCGCCGGATCCGGGTGCATGGCGGCAATCGACGCCGAGCA